>CAYVGC010000171.1:0-1509 GCA_964449815.1 uncultured Bifidobacteriaceae bacterium | reverse complement strand
AATCCAATACAACATCGTGCGCGTGGACGGCCAGCCGTCGGTCTATCTGCCCGTGCTCAAACAGGGCGGCGACGCCAACACCATCGCCGTCGTGGACGGCATCAAGAACGCCGTGGCCCACTTGTTTGACATGCCCAAACAGCTCGTCACCAAAGTTGTCTTCGACCAATCCGTGTTCGTGCGCAATGCCATTGAAAATCTCATCCACGAAGGCTTGATCGGCCTCGTGCTCACCGGCGTGATGATTTTAGTTTTCCTCGGCAGCATGCGAGCGACCGTCGCGGTGTTTCTTTCGATTCCGCTGTCCGCGCTCGCCGCCTTCATCGCGCTGGCCATGGGCAACAGCACCGTCAACGCAATGATTCTCGGCGGGCTGGCGCTGGCGTTTTCACGGCTGATTGACAATTCCGTCGTCGTGCTGGAAAACATTTTCCGGCACATGGAAATGGGCGAAGCGCCCGAAGTCGCCGCCGAGCGCGGTGGCCAGGAAGTCGCGCTGCCGGTGCTCGCCGCCACGCTGACGACGGCCATCGTCTTTTTCCCGGTCATCTTTCTTTATGGCGTGAGCAAATTTTTGTTCATGGCGCTGGCGGCGTCGGTGATTCTTTCATTGTTCGCCTCGTATCTGGTCGCGATGACGGTGGTGCCGCTGTTCTGCGCCAAGCTGATCAAAGGCCATCATGGCCACGATGAAAAAGAAACCGCTCCGCCAAAAAACTGGGGATCGCGTTTCAACCGCTGGTTCAACCACCGGTTCACGCAGATGCTCGACCGTTACGAAGGCGTGCTGGGCCGGGCGCTGCTCCGTCCGCTGGCGACGGTGCTGGGCATCACGGGCATCTTCATTTTGAGCCTTGGCCTGTATCCGTTCATCGGCGAAGCTTATTTCCCGCGCACCGATCCCGGCCAGTTCGTCATCAATCTCAAAGCCTCGACTGGCACGCGCATCGAACTTACCGACCAGTTGGTGCAGCAGGTCGAACAGATTGTCCGCGAAACGGTGTCCACCAACGATTTGAAAATCATCGTCTCCAACATCGGCGTCACGGCGGGATTCTCCTCGATTTACACGCCCAATTCCGGCCCGCACACAGCCTTTGTCCAGGTCGGGTTAAATGCCGGCCATCAGTTGAGCAGTTTTCAATACATGGACCTGGTGCGCGCGCGGCTGAAAAAAGAATTGCCGCAGGTCGCCGCTTATTTTCAGACCGGCGGCCTGGTGGACGCCATTTTGAATCTGGGCATGCCCGCGCCGCTGGACATCCAGGTCACCGGCAATGACATGGACAACACCCACAAAATTGCGGTGGACATCGCTAAAAAAGTCCGGGCGCTGCCGGGTGTCAGCGATGTGCTCGTGCCGCAGGACATTGATTATCCGGCGTTGCAACTGGACATTGACCGGCTGCGCACCTCCGAGCTTGGCCTGAATGAAAAGGAAGTCGTCGGCGACGTCATCACCGCGCTGACTTCCGACCAGATGATTGCGCCGAGCTATTGGGTGGACCC
>CAYVGC010000170.1:0-1616 GCA_964449815.1 uncultured Bifidobacteriaceae bacterium | reverse complement strand
TCATAAACCGACCGGTGAGGAACCGACCGGGCGCGCCTCAGCCACGCCCCAGCTAAGCTATTCTTTCCAAATCGGGGAATCCAATGCCAGACGAAAAAAGATGTGGGTAAGGACAAGCCTTTCATGGCTGGGTTCACGTTTCGGAAGCGTCCAAAGTCCCGTCCAGGGACGGCAGAATCTTTGCAATTGCCGGGATTTCTTTCGTCCCTGCCGGGACTTGGTTGGATAGGTCCGACGATGCCCAGCCATAAATGGCTGGGTTATTTTCGTGGCGTTCCCCAGCGCCATCGGCGCGGCATCTATTGTAGAACCCCAAACCAAAATAAAATCAGCCCCGTCGGGGCGGCATATCCCCCACATTCCCGGGATGTCGCTCCTATCGGAGCTTGATTCAGTTTGTTGGCGCAAGCTACAACGATGTCAGCCCTGCGGGCTTGGCGGCCAATTTCCTTTCGTGTGCTTGGTGTGTTTCGTGGTTAAAATCCGGCCCCGGAGCGCGAGTTGTCCCGACTCGCGGCGTCTGCGCCCGCCCCGGCGTGGCGGGCTTGGCGCGCATCACCAGTTGAAGTATGCTTGCGGCGTGCCGATTGTCCTGGAATGTCAACGCTGCACGGCCTGCTGCCGCTGGCCGGGCCAGGTGCGTTTGACGGAGGGGGAAATCACCCGGCTCGCCGCGTTCAAAGGCCTGGGCGAATCTGGTTTCATCCAGCAATTCACCCGCCTGCGCCAGGACCGCCGCGGCCTGGCCTTGCAGGAAAAACCGGACGGCGCGTGCATTTTTCTGGACGGCGAAAATTGCGCCGTGCAGGCCGTGAAGCCGCAACAATGCCGCGATTTTCCAAATCGCTGGATGGATTTTCTGCGGGGCAAACTGCCCCTGGAGCAAATAGAAAAGGAGTATCCGATGCTGGCCAACTGCCCCGGTTTCAAGGCGTTTTTGAAGCCGGAAACCATGTCCAACCGCAGTGGAAAATCTGCTGCCGGGAAAAAATTTAAGTTGCGCAACCGGCCTCGCGCGGCTTAAAGAATGACCGCGTTATGGGCAAAGCCCTCATCATTGCAGAAAAACCGTCCGTCGCCAGCGACATCAGCAAGGCGCTCGGAAAGTTCCAGAAACACGACGACTACTTCGAGAACGACGACTACGTCATCTCGTCGGCCGTCGGCCATTTGCTCACCATCGTGCCGCCGCCGGGCGTGGAGGCCGCGAAGGGCAAATGGGCCTTCAAAAACCTGCCGGTCATCCCGCCGCACTTCGATCTCGAACCGATTGAGAAAAGCGAAGCCCGCCTGCGCGTGCTCAAAAAACTCATCAAGCGCGACGACGTGACCGAACTCATCAACGCCTGCGACGCCGGGCGTGAGGGCGAACTGATCTTCCGCAACATCGTCCGCCACACGAAGGCGAAGCAGCCGATCAAACGGCTGTGGCTGCAGTCCATGACGCCCGCGTCCATCCGCGAAGGTTTTACGGCGTTGCGCAGCGATGAATCCATGCAGCCGCTTTCCGACGCCGCGATGAGCCGCAGCGAGGCCGACTGGCTGGTGGGCATCAACGGCACGCGCGCGATGACGGCGTTCAATTCCAAGCTCGGCGGCTTTTTCAAGACGACGGT
>CAYVGC010000169.1:0-1640 GCA_964449815.1 uncultured Bifidobacteriaceae bacterium | reverse complement strand
ACAGCGGAAAATGCGTCTGCGCCGGCGTGACGACGACCACGCCGTCCACCTTGCCTATGAAATCCTTGTAGTTCGTCGTGAGCCGTTCGGCGGGCAGGCCGAGCTTGCGCGCCGGTTCCAGTTGTTTCCCGCCGATTTCGGCGACATACAACTCGACGGGCAGGTTGTGCAGATTGCGCAGATGGTTCGCGCCCCAGCGGCCGAGGCCGAGCAAAAGAATTTTTGTCATTAGAAAATGGCGTCAACGCGCTTTCATGGCGTTGGAAACCGATGGTTAAATATCCGATTTGGGGCCAGAGACCAAGATGAAAATACGACAGTGAAAATAATCTTTAAGATTAGCCGGTTTAGCCATAAACACCATCCGCTACACCATCCGCTTGAATTTGATAGGCGTTGCCAACGGCGTGCTTTGCGAAGATACTGAATTGCAGACATGGCCGGCTTCCGTCCAGAGTTGAATGGTGCAGGCAACGGCAACCAGCGTCCGCCGGGCGGCGGCTTTAGAAAATAATTCAAAATGAAAAAAACCAGCTTCCGGGCGTTCGTCATTTTCTGCGTTTGCGGCCTGGCGCACGTTTTATGTGCCGCCGGACCGGCGGTGATCAAGCCGGGCGAGGTCTGGCCGGATGACCGGGGCCAGCAGGTGCAGGCGCATGGCGGCGGCATCCTCAAATTCGGTGACGTTTATTACTGGTTCGGCGAAGACCGTTCACAAACGAACGCGCGGACCAATCGTTGCGTGGCCTGTTATTCGTCAACCAATCTGGCGCAATGGACGTTTCGCAACCAGGTCGTCCGGCTGACGGACCCCGAAAATCTCGGACGCGGCTGGGTGCTGGAGCGGCCCAAGGTTTTTTACAACGAGCAGACGAAAAAGTTCGTGATGTATGCGCACATTGACGGCCGGGGCGGCTACAAGTTCGCCAGCGTGGCCGTGTTCACCTGCGACACGGTGGCCGGCGATTATCAGTATCTGAAAAGCTTCCGCCCGCTGGACCACGAAAGCCGCGACATCGGGCAGTTTGTGGATGACGACGGGACGGCATATTTGATTTTTGAAGACCGCCCGTTCGGTTTCCGCATTGCGAGACTGTCCGACGATTATTTGACGGTGGAAAAAGAAATTTGCCTGATTCCCGAACATATGGAAGGCGGCGCGCTGGTGCATTACCAGGGGCTTTATTATGTGCTCGGCTCGGCGCTGACCGGCTGGAATCCGAATCCAAACAAATACGCCACGGCAAAAGCGCTCGCCGGCCCGTGGTCGGAGTTCAAGGACATCGCGCCGCCGGAAACGAACACCTACGGCTCGCAGTCCACGCTGATGCTGAAAGTCGTCGGCACGAAAACGACGACGGTGATTTTCATGGGCGATATTTGGAAGCCGCAGACACAATGGGATTCGCGCTATCTCTGGATGCCGCTGCAAATCGGCGGCGGCAAACTCTGGCTGCCGGAGCCGAAGCCGTGGACGCTGGACCTCCAGACCGGCGAGACCAAGTTTTAAGAACGCATCGGGGAAGCGCCGTAGCCAACGACGTGAGGCGCTGACTGAATTTACGATTTACGAGTCTCCCGCGAGGGCCGCGCGGTCATTGGGCAGCGGCCCTTCGTGGACGATCCGGCCCGTGGCGGCG
>CAYVGC010000168.1:0-1664 GCA_964449815.1 uncultured Bifidobacteriaceae bacterium | reverse complement strand
TGCTTCACATCTTCGGTTCAATAGTTTTCACACAGCCTCCCGACTGGTTAGGCCACGTCGTGTGAATCTTCATAATGACATCCGACAAAAATCTCTGCCGAAATCACCCGACGCTGCCGCACTTGCCCGCCGCCGACCAATCAGCGCGAGCCGTGCGCCGTCCATATATGTCTGCTGTCAATCTCACCGAAAACCGAACTGCCGATAATCTCCGCCTGCCAATCTGACTCACCAAAAATCTCAAAAGTATCTCGTGGCCTAACAGATAATAGACAGACGGTTGTTGCGCCTATCCTCGGCCAAGTTCCGCCTGTCCGGTTTGAGGATTTGAATCATTTTTCTAACTTGCTCATTTGCCGGCAACGGTTTAACCTGGTTAAAGTCGTAAAGGGTCAACCCGGAAACACGCACCGGTTCAGGTGCTTGAAGCATCCCGACCGCTTTCGGCCATGGCCAAGTTGGTAGCGGAAGCCCCCCCTTTGTCAACCCCGTTGCCGGATGATTTTGCCTGGCCCCGTTTTTCTTCTGCCAGTGCTGATTCAGTGCATTCGTGACTTTTGCCAGCCAGGTGCGGTCCTTGACCTGTTCCAGCAGTTCCAGCGCCGCAAAGAATTTGACGCTGTTGGCCGGTGGATTGCCCAGCGGCTTGAGCAGCCGCGCCGCCACCAACGTCGGCACATCATGCGGCTGGCAGTTCACCACCCAGGCCACTTGCTCCACTGTCAGCCGCGCCGGCAGTTGCCCCAACAGCCGCAGGAATTGATTTTGTTGCTCGTTCATGGCCGGCCTCCCTGGCTGCTGGCGGGCAATGAATCCGTGAGGTCAGCCAGCAGTTTCTTTTTCCAGGCCCGCGACGGGCGCAGATGCCTTAGCGTGATGTCCGCAACCTGCGCCCAGGCCGACCGGGCCGGATCGCCACGGGCGGCCAGCCAGCGAGTTTGCACTTTCAAATTGTGCTCCTTGATGGCCGCGCGCACGGCTTCGGCCTGCCAGTCGCCCGCCTCTAACCGCACGAATTCAAACAGCCGCCCCATCTTCCATGCCCATCGCGGCCCCAAGATGTCCTTGATGTTGGCTTTCCAAAAGCAAATTGCGCGGAGCATCAAACCACGCGTGCAAAGATTTTCCGGCCGTATCAATGATGCAGTGCAACCGATAGCGCAGCCGTTGCTGCAAATACCGGAACACCGCGCCGACCTCATCCTTCACCAGCGTGTCGGATTCGATGACCAAAAATCGCGTGCCGTTACAATTCGCGTTGCTCCGCTGAAAACTGCCCGGCTTGAACGACAAGCCGCAGGTGAAACTGCCCATCACAGGGCCGATTTGATACCAGTCGGCCACCGGCCGGAAATGCGTCCGGTGTTCCGGTTTGCCCGAACTGTAAATGTCACCGATCCAGACGTGACAATGCGCCGGCCAGAGTTTGAGCCAGGTGCGAAATTGATCCTCGGTATCGCGTTCAGAAACCAACAGCGGTGAATCCGCAATGATTTGCGCGAACGGCCAGCGAAAGGATTCAAACAGCGCCGGCTTGAAGCGCTCGGCGAGCGCCTTCAAGGTTTCCAAAACCAACTGCTCGCCCGCATCGCGGCCTTCGGTCTTGGCGCGGCCTTTGTCAATCCAATATCCGTGCGCTCGCCGTCGCTGATCTTGCGGAAATT
>CAYVGC010000167.1:0-1804 GCA_964449815.1 uncultured Bifidobacteriaceae bacterium | reverse complement strand
CGCGGCTTCTTCCGTCATGCTCAATATGCGTCTATCTAAATAGTAAATGCTCTAGGCATGATATGGCATTTCATATTGACACTAATTTTCGCCTGAAATTTATGCCTTGGAGATTCGCAATAAAAAACCCACCCTCGCAACAGCGAAGATGGGTTGATAAAATAAAAAAGGCAGTTACGGTGCGGAATAGTTATGCCCTCCAGGCGGCACTGGTGTTCCTGACAAGGGATTAAGCACCGGCAACGTGCCAGAAATCGGAACCGACGGGGGAGTTGCTGACGGCCCGCGAGCCGGCGTGTCAGGTGATCCCTGCGGCGTCGTTGCAAGCGATGAACCCTCAATTTGAGCCACCTGGTTAAGCACCTTAGCCACTGAAGGAATTTCACCATCATAACTTGCCAAGGTTTGACTGATCGCTGTTTTGAGTTCAGGAATGGCCGCCGCAACACCGGCCAAAATTTGTTCGCCGGCGCCTGGCACCACTTCTGCCACCGCAGCCGCCACTTTTTGATAATCCGCCGGCACCACGCGGCAAATGGCTTCAACAATCGCTCCGGCCTTGGCCGGCACCGCTGAAGCGGCGGCCCGCGCGATGAGAACCGCTTGGTTCGGCACCAAAGCAACAGCGGTTGCGGTTGCGGTCGCGGTCATTGCGGGCGACGCTTGCGCGATGCTCCCGACAATCGCCGGGGCGGCGGCGGGATTTAAACCCACGGCGGCTTTGACGACGTCAACAGTTGTTTGCTTAAGGGTTTTAACATCTGCCTGCGCGACCAATTCACCCGCCTTGGTCGGCAATTCAGCAGACGTGACTGTGGTCAAAACGCCCAGGAAAGGACTGGCACTGGCATTATCACCCGCGCTCACTTTAACCGCCATCACCATGGCAACAGCGACTGTTAGAAACATCGTGTATTTTAATGATTTCATAGACTTTTTTTGGAGCTATTAACCCCATTTATTTGAGCAACTGACAAATCTTTAACCAAAAATCACCTTCTGTCAATAGAAAATGTTACCAAACAACGAACGACGGCTGTCAGATTTCCCGGACATAATTCCGAAACAAACTGTCCTAAACTGCCTTCGACCGGTCGCCGTCAAAGGCCGGCTGTGAATCCTGCTGAATCAGCCTGCGGTTGCACCAACTTCGTGACCCGTCAAGCGGCTGGCTCGGCAATCAGATCATAATCCGTATGACCGATGATTTTGACCCGGACAAATTCTCCCACCAGCGCCTCGCCACGCACATAAACGCGGCCGTCAATGTCCGGGGCATCCGCTTCGCCGCGTCCGACAGCGTAATGACCTTTCATTCGGCCCAGGCCCAGGTGCTTGTCCGTTTCGCGGATCAAGCCGTGTTCCCATGAGCTGACGTTGGCCTTTTGAAGCTGCTTCGCGTTCGCCTCGCCTTCGACAAGAACCTTGATTTCGCGCCCGACGAAAGATTCGGAAACTTGCACGGCGACCTTGTGTTGGGCGGCCATCGCCAGCTCGCGGCGCTTCTGCTTCACCTTGTCGGCAAGCTGGCCGGCCATCGCACCGGCGCGCGTGCCGGCTTCCTTTGAATAAGCAAAAACGCCAAGCCGGTCGAACTTTGTTTCAAGGATGAAATCCAGCAGCGTTTTGAAGCTCGCTTCCGTTTCACCGGGAAAGCCGACAATGAACGTCGTCCGCAACGCGATGCCGGGAACGCCGGCGCGAATTTTTTTAATCAAATCCACGATGTATTGCTGCGAGGTTTCGCGCCGCATCCGTTCGAGCATGTTTTCGTGGATGTGCTGGAGCGGCATGTCCACGTAGC
>CAYVGC010000166.1:0-1866 GCA_964449815.1 uncultured Bifidobacteriaceae bacterium | reverse complement strand
GCCACCGGCAAGATCCAGCCCGGCGACCGCGACGCCGTGACCGCCGCCGTCAAGAAGCGCGAAACCTCCATGTCCACGGGCATCGGCTTCGGCATCGGCATCCCGCACGCCTCGACGGATTTGATTTTTGAGGTCGTCGGCGCGCTCGGCCGCTCCGCCAAAGGCGTCAACTTCGACGCGCTCGACAACCAGCCGGTGAAACTCGTCATGCTCTTTCTCGTGCCGCAGGGCCAGTTTCAAAAACATCTCCACACGCTCGCCAACATCGCCAAACTGCTGCACAAGGCCGATTTCCGCGAAACCCTCGAAAAAGCCCCCGACGCCGACACCATGCTCGCCGCCATCCGCGAACACGGAAAAAAGTAATTTCCCCTTCGATTTGGTTGGTTTGGAAAATCTGTGTTTCATCCGTGGCCATCTGTGGCTAAAGTTTCCGGGTGTTGCCACACAAACAAATTGAATTAAAGCTGCAAGCCGCCGTCCGCGCCATTTTGCCGGACGCCGACATTTCTGTCGTTCTAGTCCGTCCGTGTCCGGATTCGAAATTCGGCGATTACCAGAGCAACGCGCTCATGTCGCTCGCCAGGGTGCGGAAGCTGAATCCGCGCCAGCTCGCCAACGACACGCTCGCGAGGCTCGACGTTGCGGACGTTTGCGAAAAAGTGGAAATCGCCGGCGCGGGCTTCCTGAATTTCCGGCTGAAAAATTCCGTCCTCGCGCAGCGGCTGGAAGCCGCAGCGCGCGGCGAGCATTTGTTTTTCGCCAAAGCTGCGTCACCCAAAACCGTGGTCATTGATTTTAGTTCGCCGAACGTCGCCAAGCCGATGCACGTCGGCCACATCCGCTCCACCGGCATCGGCGACGCGCTCCAGCGCACGCTGCGGCTGCTCGGCCACCGTGTCATCAGCGACAACCACATCGGCGACTGGGGCACGCAGTTCGGAAAACTTTTGCTCGGCTGGAAACAAAATTTGGATCAAGCCGCGCTGGAACGCGACGCCATCGCTGAACTCGAACGCCTCTACAAAATCATCAACGCCGAATGTGATGCCAATCCGGCCAGGCTCGAAGAGGCCAGGTCGGAACTGGTGAAGCTTCAGGCCGGTGATCCCGAAAACATTTCCATCTGGAAGGAAATGATCCGCCTCTCGCAAATCCAGTTTGACACGATTTATGCGCGCCTTGGCGTGAAATTCGACCACGCGCTCGGCGAAAGTTTTTACAATCCGTGGCTCGGCGAAGCCGTGGATGATTTGCTCGCCAAAAAAATCGCGCGCGAAAGCGAAGGCGCGGTCGGCGTGTTCAGCGACGGCTCGCTGCCGCCGAAGGAAGACCCGTTTCTCGTCAACCGCGATGGCGAATGGACCGCCGACCCCGCGCTCGTGCGCAAGAGCGACGGCGGCTTCAATTACACCACCACCGATCTGGCGACGATTGATTACCGCCTCAAGACGTGGTCGCCGGATGAGATTGTTTATGTCGTGGACGACCGGCAGAGTCCGCATTTCAAAAAGCTGTTTTTAATTTTCGCGCGCTGGCAGCCCGACGCCGCGAAAAAAGTGAAGCTGGTCCACGTCGGCTTCGGCAAAATCATGGGCGACGACGGCAAGCCGTTCAAGACGCGCTCCGGCGACACCGTGAAACTCGGCGACCTGCTCGACGAGGCGGAAGAACGCGCCTTCAAAATCGTCTCCGAGAAAAGCCCGGAGCTGCCGGAGGCGCAGCGCAGGGAAATCGCGCGCGTCATCGGCCTCGGCGCGGTGAAATACGCCGATCTTTTGCCGAACCGCCAGAGCGACTACATTTTCAGCTGGGACAAGATGCTCGCGCTGCAAGGCAACACCGCGCCGTATCTGCAATACGCCT
>CAYVGC010000165.1:0-1983 GCA_964449815.1 uncultured Bifidobacteriaceae bacterium | reverse complement strand
TGGGACGTGCCGTATCTCACGATTGACCCGGCGGACATCGGGCGCGAATACCGCGAGGTCATCCGCGTGAACTCGCAGTCCGGCAAGGGCGGCGTGGCGTATCTGCTCGAAAGCGAATTCGGCATCGAATTGCCCAAGGACATGCAGCGCGAGTTCGGCCCGATTGCCAACGATGAGGTCGACCGGCTCGGCCGCGAAGTCAGCGGCGCGGAACTTAAAAAAATGTTCTGGCGCGAATACATCGAGCGGGTTTCGCCCTGGCAGCTCAAGAAATTCGAGACGGAAAGCAAAAACGGCACCGTGAAATGCCGCGCGAAATTGTCGCGCGATGGCAAGGCGGTGGAATTCAAGGGAGAAGGCAACGGCCCGCTCGCCGCGCTCGTCCACGGCCTCACGACGGCGGGCGTTCCGCGTTTTGAAATCACGAGCTACAGCGAGCACGCCATGAGCACTGGTGAGACGGCGATGGCGATTGCCTACATCCAAATCAGGACCGCCGACGGCAAGTCGCGCTGGGGCGCGGGCGCGGACACAAACATTGAACTGGCCTCGGTGCGTGCAGTGTTGAGCGCGCTGAACCGGCTGCCGTAATTCCCGCTGTCAATTTTTCACGAAGCCGCTATTTTCCACCGGATATGCAACTGAATTTAATCAATTCATACACTGCTGCACTGCTGGCTTCCGCCATCGGAATCTTCACCGCCGCCGCGCAGCCGTCCAGCGCCGTGACGTCCGCGCCGGTTTACGTGCCGAGCTACACGCACGCGGGCGAACCGCTGCCGGATGGCGTCATCATGTGGGATGCGCTGACCAAAACAGCGGACGCCACCAACGGACAGGATTTTGCGCGGTTTGTTTTCACTTTCACCAACGTCGCGCAAAAAATTGACCTCGGACTGGCGACCAACATCACCAGCATCACCAACCTCACGTCGGTCACCAATTCAAGTCTTTGGGCAAAATTCCGGGGCGGCAAAATCACCCATGTGGCCAGCATAACCAGAAGCACCAACACGGTCACGGTCACCAATTCCATCACGCCGCTTCCCGTCACGATTCTTGCCGTGCATCCTTCCTGCGGTTGCACCACGGCGGAACTGCCGCCGGTGCCGTGGACAATTCCTGGCGGCTCGAATGGCACCATCAAAGTCAGTGTGAACCTCGCCGGCAAAAGCGGCACGCTCTTCAAGTCCGTCGCGATCACCACCGACAATGGCAAAAAGGATCTCATGCTGCGCATCAATGTCCTCCCGCCGCCGCCGCCCAAACCCATGAGCGCGGAAGAACGGGCTGCCGGGATCGCCGCCGCCAAGCTTGACCGGCAGGCGGTGTTCAAGGGCGACTGCATGAACTGCCACGCCAAAAACGTCGAAGGCAAATACGGGCAGCAACTTTTTGCCGCCGTTTGCGCCGTCTGCCACGAGGCGAATCCCCGCGCCACCATGGTGCCCGACCTGCACAATCTCAAAGACCCGACCAGCGAGGAATTCTGGCGCACCTGGATCACCACCGGCAAGGCCGGCACGCTCATGCCCGCGTTCGCCACCTCGCAGGGCGGCCCGCTCAACGACATGCAAATCGCCTCGCTCGCCGCCTACTTGAACTATGCGATGCCGTCGCGCGTTTTCCCGCCGCAGCCGACAAATGTCCCGGCGGTAAAATGATGTCCGCTTGCGGAATTACGCCCGCGCGGTATGCTGTCAACCATGACAGAAAAACTGGTTGACGTAAAAAATCACGGCCAAATCTCCACGCTTGGCGAACGGGTTTTGGGCGGCGGACAAATATCCCGCGACGAGGCGCTCTGGCTTTTCCATCTCGAAACGTCCGCCGACATCCTGGATTTGCTGTCATGGGCCAACCGCATCCGCGAACAGTTCAAGGGCAACAAGATCCATCTCTGTTCCATCGTGAACATCAAGGCCGGCGCCTGTTCGGAAAACTGCCGGTTTTGCGCGCAGTCGGCGTTTTATCAGACGGAGT
>CAYVGC010000164.1:0-2053 GCA_964449815.1 uncultured Bifidobacteriaceae bacterium | reverse complement strand
CGCAATCTCAATCAATCCCACCGGCAACAGCCAGACGCCCGCCATCCACATCGTGTGCGCCGCCACTTCCACGCCGCTCAAGCCTGCGCCCAGGAAGCGGACCTGCTTGCTGAACACCGCCCACAAGATGCTCGAGACAAGCCCCAGAAAATCCCCCAGCAAACTCAATTTCGCGGACTGCAACGCCGGCCAGAACAGCACGGCCACGCCCGCCACGGCCAGCAGCGCCGCGCCATAACGCCGCCCGCTCGCCCAGTTCCGTTTCGGCCTTTCCTCCCAGACCAGCGCCCAGACCGGCGAAGCGCCGAGGCACAGCGCCACATGCGACGCGGCCGTCAGACGCAACGCCCAGTTGAAGGCGATGATGTAGGCCGCCAGGCTCAGGCCGCCGCGCAGCCACAACTGCCGCCATTGCACCGGCGTCAGCGCGCGCCACTCGCCCAGCCAGCCGGTGAAGCGCAGCACCGCCAGCAGCATCGGCCCGGCGCAAAGCAGCCGCAGGCAGCCCATCCAGACCGGCGGCCACGACATCACCAGCCACTTGGTCCCGGTGTTGTTGCCGCCCCAGAGAAAAATGGTGAACAGCAGGCTTCCGGCGATGACGGCGTTGTTTCTTTGCTTCGACACGCGCCGAAGTTAAGCCAAAGAGGAACCGTTGCGAATGAAAATTTCTTTTTCGGCGGCCGGAACTCGAAACCCGGCCCGGCCGGTATTTTTGCCAAGCGGTTGAAATTTTATTGCGCAAGGGGACGGTTGCCGCTAATTATTCGGCGTCGGTGGAAACAAGGAACCAAAGCTATGACTAAAAAACCTCTCACGGGCGCGGAATTGAATGAATTGATCGCGGGCTTGAACAAATTATCCCGGAACCTCTGGTGGTGCTGGGACCAGGAGGCGCAGGACTTCTTTTACGAGCTGACGCCGCGCGGCTGGCAGAACATGTTTCACAACCCGGTGGCGGTGCTGCGCGAGGTTTCGGACCAGGAACTGCGCGCGCGGCTTCAGGACAGCCATTTCGCCGGGCGCGCCCGCGCCGTGCTGGCCGATTTTCATTCCTATCTTGCGGACGGCAAAACGTGGGGACACAACCACGCTCCGGAACTGCACAAGAATCCCGTGGCGTATTTCTCCGCCGAGTTCGGCTTCCACGAATCACTGCCGATTTCCGCCGGCGGCCTCGGCATCCTGGCCGGCGACCACGCGAAATCCGCGAGCGACCTCAACATCGGATTCGTCGGCATCAGCCTGTTCTACCGCGAGGGATATTTCCAGCAGGCGATTGACGCGAACAACTGGCAGACGGAATTTTACAATCCGGTGGACCCCAAGAACGTGCCGATCGAACCGGTGTTGAATGCGGACGGCGAACGTTTGAAATGCACGGTGGAGATCGGCATGAGCGCGGTGGCCTTCCAGGCGTGGCGCGTGAACGTGGGCCGCGTGCCGGTGTATCTGCTGGACACGAACCTGCCGGAGAACGAGCAGCTTTACCGCGACCTGACGCTGCGCGTCTATGGCGGCGACAGCACCACGCGCATCATGCAGGAAATTTTGCTGGGCATCGGCGGCGTGCGGCTGATCCGCGCGCTCGGCGTGGAGCCGTCGTTGTTCCACATGAACGAGGGGCACGCGGCGTTCCTCACGCTGGAACTGATCCGCGAGAAGATGGCGGCGGGAAAAAGTTATGCGGACGCGCAGACGGAGACGAAGGCGCACTGCCATTTCACCACCCACACGCCGGTGGAGGCGGGACACGACCGGTTCTCGCCCGACCTGATGAATTACGCGATGCAGCGGTATTTCGGGCAGTTGTCCGTCCCGTTCGTGGAACTCCTCGGCCTGGGCCGCGTGGATCCTAAGAACGCCACGGAGACATTCTGCATGACGGTGCTGGCGCTGAAGCTTTCGCGCGCGGCCAACGGCGTGAGCGAACTGCACGGCGAGGTGAGCCGCGAGATGTGGCAGATACTTTATCCGGGCACGCCCGTTGAAAAAGTTCCCATCGGCCACATCACCAACGGCATCCACCTGCTCGGCTGGATGAAGGGCACGG
>CAYVGC010000163.1:0-2532 GCA_964449815.1 uncultured Bifidobacteriaceae bacterium | reverse complement strand
TATTTTACATTCCGTCGCCATATCTAACGGCAGTTTGAAAAAAACTTTAAGAAATTTTTTCACAGGAGTCCCACGGTTTTGATGGTTGAGAGGTAAAAAAGAGTTGGCTTGCCGCGTGTGAACCTGCCACAAGGCAGGGGATGAATAAAACCACAACGCACAAGCCAACGCGCAGCAGCTTCTCGCTCCTGCACCACTCTGCAATCTTATTCCGGCGCATCTGGTGCCCAAGCTGGCGCGGGACACCGGCGTCGCCAAACGCGCCCGCACGTTCACGCCGTGGAGTCATGTCGTGAGTCTGCTCTACGCTCAACTGACCCACGCCATCGGCCTCAACGATGTCTGCGATGCCCTGCGGCTGCATTCGGGACCGCTCTCGGCGGTGCGTGGCGCGACTCCGCCCAGCAAGAATGCGCTCTCCAGCGCCAATCGGGAACGCTCCGCCCAAATGGCCCAAGACCTCTTCTATGCCGTCCTCGGACATTTGGAAAAACTCCACCCCGGTTTTGGCCGGGATCGCCGCCCGCGCTTTGCCTTCCGCTTCAAACGCGTGATCCACTTGGTGGACGCCACCACTATCCAACGGGTCGCCCGCTGCTTGGACTGGGCCAAACATCGCCGCCGCAAGGCGGCCGCTAAGTGCCACCTTCGGCTCGACCTGCAAACCTTCTTGCCCCGCTTCGCCCTTGTGGACACTGCCGGCGAACACGAAAGCCTCCGTGCCCGCGAAGTGTGCGCGGGCGTGCGGGCCGGGGAGATTGTGATCTTTGACAAGGCTTACATGGACTTCGCCCATCTGGCCGACCTGTCCGCGCGCGACGTGTTTTGGGGCACCCGCGCCAAGGACAATCTCTGCTGCCGGGTGGTCCGCAAATTTCAGCACGGGGCGGACGGGAATATCCTGCGGGACGACTGGATCGTCCTGACCAGCGGCCCTTCGGCCAAGGCTTGTCCGGTCGAACTGCGCCGCGTCGTGGCTTTGGTCGCGGTGGACGGCGAACTTCGGGAAATGGTTTTTCTGACCAACAACCTGGAGTGGAGCGCCCAGACCATCGCCGACCTCTACCGCTGCCGCTGGCAGATCGAGGTCTTCTTCAAGCAAATCAAACAGACCCTCCAACTGGCCGACTTCCGCGGCAACCCCGCCAACGCTGTCCGCTGGCAGGTGTGGACGGCCCTGCTGACCTATGTGCGGTTGCGCTTCGCGGCTTGGTTGAGCCAGTGGGGTCACAGTTTCACCCGCCTCTTTGCCCTGTTGCGCTCGGCCTTGTGGCAAAAACTCGAACTGCACAGCCTGCTCGAAGTCTATGGGACAGCCGGCGGCGGCGGCTGGTTTCTGGGCACGCCAGAGCAGGCCTTTCTCGCCGGATTCAGTTGACGCTATGGGATAGCCGCTTCGCATATTCACACAAACACTCAAATATTCTTAATCCCAATTTTGATTCCGTCGCTCGTTTCCTTCGGAAATCACCCTCCGAAAGTCACGCTACGGTGCACTGTGGTTTTCCAATGAAATTTTTTAATCACGTCTCGTTACGGTAATGGTTGATCCGGCAACCAATGAGGTGAATCCGCTGGCAGCCTTTGTTTGCAATGGATCTGGACGTTTTGGCCGGGCAAAAGCCGTCTTTCAAGGGGGCGAAAATGAGGAAATCAGGCCGTAACCATGACCATGGATGAATCATCCACGACCAGAGATGCCCCATAAATACCCAAGGATGCTCCATCCATGACCAAGGATAAACCGTCCATGGTCATGGATATGACCCCGGTGTCCAAAATGCCTGGACACAATGTCTGTTTTGCGGACACGGATGCCGTGATGTGTCAGGCATGGGCGATATATCAATTGCCCATCCCGCGCGCGGATTTTCAAGGGGACGGCGCTCATTTCTCCTTCTCCGTGGGGAGAATAGCCCTGTTGGCTTCTGCACAACGGCAAATACGCGTATCCCGCAGGCATATTCCATTGAATCACCACCGCCGGAAACAACTTCCGAGCGTCATCCAGACACTCGGCGATTATATTCAAGCCAAACGGTATGAAAAAGGCCTTCACCCCTATCAGGTAGCGGCTAAACTGGGGATTGCAGCCTCGCTCGTTTCGGCCTGGGAACGTGGCACCAGCACGCCCGATGAGAGACAATGGCAGTCGTTGAGCACCCTTTTGTCATTCGATGCCGGCGTAAACTTTCCAAAACCTCACAGGTGATGATTGTTGGGTTTTACACAGTCGAGAGATGTCATTCGGCTGCTCTGACGCTCATCGCTCGGGTTTGTTGCGCCACGAACGCAATCTGTGTCTCGGCGCGTTCATCGCTGGCCAGTTTTGATCCGCTCGGTGACACTATCCCGGCCTCATCGTCAAGGACAGCTTCTGGCGCTGTCCCCAACGCAATCTGGCCGGCAACGCCATTGACTTCCAGGTCCAAGTCTTCGGCCTGTCCTTCCACGACGCCATGCGCCAGATCACCGGTTGAGACCTCTGAAAAAGGCTGTTTGAGTTGTTTGTTTCGATGTCACCGACATTTT
>CAYVGC010000162.1:0-2735 GCA_964449815.1 uncultured Bifidobacteriaceae bacterium | reverse complement strand
CCGCCCGGTGCGCTTCGACTGCCGCCAGGAATTCCGCCGCCGTCATCCAGTTGCGTGGCTCGGTGTTCATACGCGCCACTCCGCGGATTTGGAGTTCTCCTGCAGGAAGCGCTCCAGTTCGCCAACCCAGTAAATGGGGCGGTAGGTAGCGCGGCACGGACGCAGCAGTCCGCGCGCGGTGAGCCGGTCCAGCGTGGCGGGACTGACGCCGAGCGCCTGAGCCGCTTCGACGCGGTTAAAACCCAGTTTTGGCGGCTCGTCGTTTACGGTGCTTTGATAAATCATAGCACCGCATATAATTTACATATTTTTCAGCGCATCAACTGAATGGCCGTAAAACGAAATCTATAATTAGCCGGAAGGCGTTTTTGACGGGTGGCCCGGCGCGGTCATGTCCAGGCCGATCTCATCGCACAGAAAGAAGAAATTCTTTGGATCGTCAAATAGTTGCTTTTCCTCTTGTGCTTCAAGCCAATTGAGCAAGGTCAGGCGCGTTTTCGGGGGCTGAGACTTTTGCATTTCGGCTATTTCAGGCCAATAGGCGAACAAGGCCAGATACGCCTCCAGCCGGCGTTTGTCACCAGCAAATTCCCCGTCGTTGTTCAGAAAAATCTTGAAGCCCCTGGCTATGCCATCCAAAAAAGCACTTTGCTCCGACACAGGACGATTAAGTAAATAGAGCATAACCTGTCCGAAGCCAGCCGCCAATTCATCCGCTTTCTTGTTCACCTGCTCTGCCCCAGCTTCAATCAATGTGTCGCCGTCGCTGATCGGTTTATTAAAAAAGTCCGACGCCATTGCAAAGAGCTGCGGCAAGCCCGCCAGTTGTTCAAGTTTGGATTCCCGTTCGGGCGTTAAATTCAACAGTCCATCTTTTTCCAGTATCGCCGGAACTTCTTTCATGTAAAAGACCACCCCGCGCAATAGGATGCCAATCATGCAGCCGTAATTTCGTGCATTGACCACATTGTCCCTCGGCGCAGCTTCCACCAGCCCCTTGAAAAGAGTGGTGGTGGTTTTGGCGCAAAGGTTATGTGTCCAGCCGGGCAACAATTCTGAATAGCGAGGTTCCATCGCAGGTTGTCCGGTGGCTTTTGCAATCGCCAGCCACAGCGCTTCCAAAAGCGGAATCAGCCGCCCCGCAAGGGTGTGCTGTTCGTTCGTTTGTGTGCCATAAAAATTCATTTCGCAATTTTTTCAGGAAGGGCAAAGGTTACCCGCTGTGCCATCGCCACCGAGTGCTGGTCCCGCAGATGCCCGTAAACTTTCATCGCCAGCGCGCCGCCGTCTTTGTGTCCCAGCCAGCGGCTCACCGTCGGAATGTCAACACCGCTTTCGATGCAAAGTGTCGCAAACAGATGCCGCAGGTCATGGTGCGTGATTCGCGCCATGCCCACGACTTTGGCGGCGCGATCCATCGCCTTCTGACATTCCCGGACGCGCATCACAAAATCGCCCGGCAGTTCATCCGGGCGTTCGACGCGCAACCGGTGCAGCAGTTCCAGCATGTCGGGAATCATCGGCACGCGGCGGATGCTCCAATTCTTGGTGCCCGTTTCAGGATCACCCCGCACGATGATCTCCTTTTTCTCAAAATCACAGTCCGCCCAGGTGATGTTCGCCGCCTCGCTGAGGCGGAAACCGCCGAAGGCAAGAAAGCACACCAGGTTCGCACAGTTTTTTGAGAACCGCCCGGTTCCGTTTTCCAGCTCGGCCACGAACTGCTCGAATTGTTGCGGCTCCGGCAAGGCCAGAATTTTTGGGCGCACTTTGGCCCGCTTGATGCCCATCGCCGGGTTGCGATAAATCACGTCATTCGCCATCGCCACCTTGAAAACTGCCCGCAGCACGCCCAACGTGCCGTTGAACCGCGACGGCGAATATTGCGTGCTGAATTTTGCCGCCCAACTGTTGCAGTCATTGGCGCTGATTCGCCGCACGTCCAGAGATTCCAGCCCCGGCCATGACTTCAAAATGCTGTTGATGACCTCGGCATGGTAGCGTTTGCCGGCGGGTTTCAAAAGACCGCTGGTCTCCGTCTGGCCCTTGAAAATGGCCAGGCAATCACCAAATGTCATCCGTCCCCTGCTGGCGGTTTTGCGGGTCTCTACAAATCCACGCTCGTTTTTTTCCAGATCGGCCAGCCGGAGCTTGGCGACCGTCAGCACATCGGTTTTGAGACTTTTGCGAATGAGATTGCCTCCGACGCGCAAACGTGCAAAAAATGTCCCTGATGGAACATAGCGAATCAAATTTGAATACTGTGTGGGCTGCCAAACCTTGCCGGGTCCCGCGTTGCTTCGGCCGGCGCTCGATGTTTTCATGCAGCCAGTATCAGAATACAGTATCAGATTGTCAAAATAATTTTTACAATGCTCATAAAAGCATTGATTTTATTAGGCTGCTCCCGTAACTCAAATGGACAGAGTAGCGGATTTCTAATCCGCCAATCCCGGTTCGATTCCGGGCGGGAGCACCACTCTTCGATTTTTTGGAAGTTGCAAGACGTTTTTTTAATTCGTTGGCGGCTTAAGAACCTTGCTTTTCTGCCTGAGTGTGCGTCTGAACATCCATGAGCGATGAGGAATCAAGCCAGTCGGCGGAGTTGAATTCGGATCATGGCGATATGGATCCAAGCTTCGGCGCTAGACTCGGTGGTTTCATAATCGCGCACCAGGCACCGGTGCCGCATCAACCAGCCGAAGGTTCGCTCCACGACCCAGCGGAACGGCAGC
>CAYVGC010000161.1:0-3002 GCA_964449815.1 uncultured Bifidobacteriaceae bacterium | reverse complement strand
GGCACTGAACGGGCGGTTTGAAAATCGGAGCGGACGGAACGGCTGTGGAGTCGCGGGATTTGCAAACCGTCCGTTGAGTGCTTGGCCGTCTAGGTTCGCATTGCTGGCGATTTGTCTGGCCGGTTGCTGAATATCTGGAAGCAAGCCGGCCAGTCAAAGCGCCGGGCAGCATCATTTAGATGCGAAAGCCTCAACAAAATTTCAGACCATGCCGGATGAATAGTGATAATCCCCAATAAAACCAATGGAGATACGCGCTTTTACAGCCAAAAAAGCGAGGCATCATTTTGTGTAAAGATTGCACAAAAGCGGGCTTCTTCTCGGCCAAACTGGTTGCAGGATGAAAAAAAACATCGCCAAGTGCATTTGGTGTATCACATACACCTCAAAGGGGGAAAGTTCAGGCAAACTGCCAGGCATGAATAAAACTGGATTCAGTTTTGATCTCGTGTGCCAGACACGCCCTGCGCCAGACCGGTTCAGGCACGATGCACCAATCGGGAAATGAGTGCCGGGACGAAAATAACGAATGTGCCAGCGGGGCATAAAGCTTTTTTCAAGACCGATATAATCACGTTCCATGTTTACTGCGGTTGCCCATAAAAATCTGGCGGACGCCGAAACGTATTTCGACGAGCATCTGGAGCAGAATGATTACTACGCCGCCGGTGAAATCCGCCACGGCCAGTGGATTGGCACGGGCGCGGAACGGTTGGGATTGAAGGCTGAAGTCACGCGCGAACAGTTTCATGCGCTCTGCGAAAATCAGAATCCAAACGATGGCGAGCGGTTGACGCAGCGGAGCCAGAAGGAAGGCCAGCGCCGTGTGTTTTATGACTTCACCTGTTCCGCGCCGAAATCAGTCTCGGTGCTCGCGGTCACTCTGGACGACCAGCGTTTGGTTGAAGCGCATGAGGCAGCGGTCAGACTTGCGTTTCGCGAACTCGAATCCTTCGCCGCCGCGCGCGTGCGCAAGCAGGGCGCTCGCAAGGATCGGACGACGGGCAACCTAGTGGCGGGAGCGTTCGTGCATGACAGTTCCCGCGCACTCGACCCGCAGTTGCATACGCATTTTACGGTGTTCAACGCCACGTTCGACAAGGAGGAGCGTTGCTGGAAGGCGCTGGAAGCGCGCGGCATGTATGACGCGATTCGTTATGGCACGGCGGTCTATCGGAACGAACTGGCCAAGCGGGTGCAACAAATCGGCTACCGGATTGTCGCGGCCAAACACGGTTTTGAAATCGAGGGGGTGAGTGATGCGGTGCAGAAACAATTTTCCAAACGCGCGCAGCAGCGCGACGCGGTGGTTCAGGAAATGGAAGCAAAGTTGGGGCGCAAACTTTCCAACGACGAAATTTCCCATGCGGTGCATCAAAGCCGGGCTAAAAAGCTCAAAGGCATTTCAACCGCTGAAGTCCGCGCTCGGCAATTGTCAGAGTTGTCAGCCGATGAACGGCAATCGCTGCAAACCCTCCGCGCGTCGGCTCGTCCATCGCGCCTGCCGCACATTGCGCTGGTGGAAAATCAGGTTTTGAACCATGCCGTCGCCCATGTCTTCGAGCGCAGATCGGTCGTGCCGGAGCATGAACTGTTGAGCGTGGCGTTGGCGCACCGCCTGGGGGCGGTGAATTTGGATGATTTGAAAGGGGAGGTGAAACACCGGCCGGACTTGGTGAAAACCGAACGCGGATTCTCGACTCAAGAGATTCTGGCTACGGAACTGCATTTAATCCAAACGGTCAATGCTGGCTGCGATTCGGTCGCGCCGTTGCATCCGGGCTACCGGCCTGCCGCCTGGCTGGCCGAAGATCAACGCCGCGCGATTTACCATGTCCTGCGCACCAGTGACCGGATCACCGGCCTGCGGGGGTTGGCCGGCAGCGGCAAAACCACGGCCTTGCGCGAACTGGTCGCTGCCTGTGAAGAGGCGAAGATTGAACCACTGTTCTGCGCGCCAACGGCGGCGGCAACGGATGTTTTACGCAAAGAGGGATTCGAGGCGAAGACGCTGCAAAGCCTGCTGCTGTCCAAGCCGGTTCTGTCCGAACGGCAATTGATTGTATTGGATGAAGCCGGGGCGGTGGGGATGGACGATTTGAAACGGCTGTTCGATTGCGCGCGCGATGCGCGCATCATTTTGTCCGGCGACACCGGGCAGCACGCTTCGGTGGCGCGTGGCGATGCACTGCGGATTTTGGAACGGCATTCCAATTTCAAATCCGGCCAGTTGACGGCCATCCGGCGGCAACGCAAGGCAGCCTATCGCAAGGCCGTGGAACTGGCGGCGCAGAAACGCACCGTGGAAGCCTTCGCGCAGTTGGAACGCATGGGTGCGGTGACTGAGGTTCTTGCGGACGGCCACCATGATCTTCACGACTCGGCGGCGCTTTCGTATCTGAAAGCGTTGGCAGAGAATAAGTCCGCGCTGCTGGTCGCGCCGACATGGAATGAAATTGAGGCGGTGACGGAAAAAATCCGCACCGCCCTGAAAACAACCGGTCGGCTGGCCGGTGAGGAAAGAGAATTTCAAGTTTTTGATTCACTCTCATGGACGGAAGCACAGAAGCGCGATGCGCGGCAATACCGTCCGGGCATGGCCATCCATTTCCATCGTCGAGGACTTGGTTTTGAAAAAGGTGAAACGGTGCAGGTGGTCGCCGTGGAAAACGACATCTTGAAAGTTCAACGTGCTGATGGTTCGGAAAACCTTTTCCCATTGGGTGCAGGCATCGCCTGTGATGTAGGCGAAAAGCGAAAATTGAAAATCGCCGCCGGCGATAAGCTGTTGCTGCAAGCTAACGCGGTGGCCGTGCGCAAGCACTTTATCAATGGCGAACTTGTCGAGGTGCGGGCGATTCAAGGTGATTCCGTTTTACTGGCCGATGGCCGGGTGATTCCTGCCGATTATCGCACCTTCACGCATGGCTACGCCGTCACGTCCCATGCCGCCCAGGGCAAGACCGTGGATGAAGTTTTGCTGGTCGCCTCGTCGCGTTCGC
>CAYVGC010000160.1:0-3312 GCA_964449815.1 uncultured Bifidobacteriaceae bacterium | reverse complement strand
AAAATGTGTCAACCACTTTACCAAAATTTGGTCTCACAATTAACTTGGACCCACAGGTAATCATAGCCATCTGGCGGGTCGTAATTTGATGTTGGCGGCCATGAAGTTTTCCGAAACACATGACATGGCTGACCTGTCCCTCCACAAAACTAACCATGTTCATTGCATTGTTAAAGATGAGGTTTGAAGGAATATCCAGAAGCCGCTTCGGCTTGTGCCACGAAAACGGAACGAAAGCCGGCACTTCGGCCGCCAGACGAAAAACCAAAACTTTTCCGCCGGGAATTGCTTTTGACGGTTGACCTGTCGGGCTAGATAGGGGTTGGGCATGCACGTCTCAAACATCAGGATGGGGAATTGCATCTGCAACCTCAATAACCTCGATGTGAATACAACGAAATGATGCAGTCAGGCTGCCGCAACCTGAGTCAAATCGCACAACAAAATATGAGGGCAAGCACTCACCGGAGGGACTGACACATTCCGTGCTGATGGCCAAATCTACAATCTGATTGATGTTATCAAATCGTTCCATCTTGAAATCACAAATGCAATGGAAGCGAAGCGTGACGAGAATATCATCGCCTGCATGATGAGCACTCGGTCGCGTAGCCTCCAAAACACGAATCTTGGCGGTGAGCTCGGGAAAAGTGCTGTCATCCCAATCATCCGGCTTAACCTCACCGCGTCTGAAATGAAACTCAATAACCTCGGCGTCGTGAAAGGATGGCCAGGCACCAAATACGCTTGTTAGCTTTTGGCTGTCTTTGATGAGTGATTCGATGCCGGGCATGGCGCAGTGTATGCTTAACGTAGAAAGAGCCGTCGCCGGCTCGCGCCGTGAACCGCGACAGCGGGAGTTAGAACGGCGGACGGAGTTGGTTTTAGTTGGTTTTTTCATAGGCAGAGAGGATAACCCAGCAACCGACACCGGGCCTCTGCCTTCTCATTCTATCTGGTTAGGCCGATGATTCGTGTAATAGTCCATGCTCTTTCAAAACCTCAGCCGCCTCTTCAGAATGCTCGACTGTGAATCCAATGCGACGAAAGCGACCCCGCAAATGTGTAATGAAAATCCTATCGCGGCTCGGACGAGCACCGTCGAGAGGAAACCAAGTCCGCAAATCGCCCGAACCCCAAATACGCCAACTCCCGCCCCAAAACGACCGTGGCCGGACTTCGATACGTTCGATCTCACTCAGAGAAACATGTCTGTCGCCGCCGAAGGGAAAATAGTAGCTCCGGAAAATAATCTCCCGGTCGCTGATCTCGACTAATCCATCTTTGTCGGTATTGCTCATGGTGGAATCGGCCTAATGTTCCAAAGCTGAGAAGTTCTCTGTGTTGTAAACTTCATTTTTCAGCTTTCTATTAACCGGTTTAGTTAAGTGGTTTTTGGGTTGAGTTGCAACACCCAGGATCCGTGGCGCTGCTGGTTGCGGGCGTGGTATTCCGGATCATACGGTGTGTGCGTCTGCCACATCTTCCACAGGATCTTGAGCCAGCGCTGGGCCAGACAGCGCAACGCGCAGGCGTGGCTCTTGCCGTCTTTCCGCTTGGCCGCATAATACGCCGCCGCCCAGGCACAACGCTTCAAACTACAGCCAGCCCACAGATGCACCGTGTGCCGCAGAAACCGGCCGCAATGCCACCGGATCTTCGCCCGCTGCATCTGGCCGCTGTTGAACTCACCGGGGCCGTCCCCGCCACACATTGCAGCCCTTGCACGTCGGGATATTGTTCCCGGTCGGCTCCGACCCCGCTCAACAACCGCGGCCCCAGCGTCACGCCCACCCCAGGCAGGCTCCCAAACACGTCCTGGTCGGGATGTTCGGCAAACAGCTTTTCAATCGCCAGCCGATACTCCTCCAACTGCAGTTGCAACGCGTCCAGCGAACGGCACAGCGCCACCGCCAGCCGGCTCTTGGCCCGCGTCACCGCAGCGCCGCCGCAAAACTGATCCGCCCGCGCGAAGATTTCCAGCCGCCGTTCCGCACTCCCCGGCCGCCACGGCTTGTGCGTATGCAGAAACACCCGCCGCCGATGCCCCGTTGATTGCACCAGTCGTTGGGGCGTCGGAAACGCGGTCACAAACGCCCAGGCCGACGGGGCCGTCCAGTCGTCAAACGCTTCCAAGGCCGCCGGATAATACTTGTGCAACGCCGCCTGCAACTGGTTCACCAGCGCGGTCCGCTGACCAATCAACTCGGCTTCATCCCGGCATAACAACCGCAGTTCTTCCACCACCGCATCCTGGGGGCTCAACGCCCGCCACTGCGCCCCGTCCAGCCGCAACGCATCGCCCAAGGACCAGGCATCCAGTTCATCATCCTTCGTCCCGCTGGGGGCCTGCCGCTGCCGATACGCTTTCGCCGCCTGGGGATGCACCGGATACACCGTCACCCCGCTCGCCAACAATTGCTCCACCGCCGCGCCCTGGCTGGTTTCAATCGCCACCCCCAGGGCCGGACATCCTTGAATCTTCTCCCGCCATTGCTGCCAGCCGGGGCCGGTGTGCGCGAACCGGAACCGGGCCACCACCTGGCCCTGCCGGTCCATGATGTTCGCGTCGTGATGAAATCAAGCCGGAGAACTTCGTTCGTTGGACGTTGAACGGAAAAGACATCTTTTCCGTCCGGAATGCTTTTTGCCTGTTGACAGTCCGGGCTTAATAGGGGTTAGGCATAAAGCGCCTCAATGAAGATGGCCTGGAGCTTGTCGTCCGTGAAGCGCAACTCTGCTCTCCAACCTTTGATCTGGTAGTGCTTATGATTGATCCATCGCACGCCCGCCTCCGTCCAAACCAGGTGATTCTTCGTCGCTGTCGGAGGTGGCAAGCGAGAACCGATGGCTTGCAGCACCGCAGCGCGAGTCATCCCCAGAGAAACCACACCTAGAAAGCGCATCCGCTGTCGGGGGATGTTTGCCACGGGCGTATCGTCCTGCGTGTCAGGGGAAAGCTGCTCAATGAGCAACGAATCCGTGATCCGATGACCCGCCGCATCGTAGTTGAAACCGTCCACAAACAGTGACCACTCGGCAGGCTTGTGCCACGCACGCCCACCATTCGGATGGCCTCCCATGGCGACTCGGCCATGCCCGAGCTTGCGCTCCACTGCCTCCACGGTGTCTGCTCCGATCCGTATGCCTGCGATCTGTGCGATAGCAGGAACCTTGGTTTCAGCCGCATGAAGATGCGACATCGTGGCAATCAGCAGGAGAGCGAGAACATATCTCATAATGGCTGTGGAGGTAGTGCCTAACGAAAAAAGCTGAGCCACCGCCGACTCGTGACGTGAGCCGCGACAGCGG
>CAYVGC010000159.1:0-3474 GCA_964449815.1 uncultured Bifidobacteriaceae bacterium | reverse complement strand
ACGCGAAAATCATCGCCGGCGTGGCTTACAAATTCTGAGCCGGAGTCAGCCAACGGCGGCTTCGGAATTTTCCGAAGCCGCCGTTTTTATTTTTGAAACCGTGTGGTCAGCCGGTGCTCCATCAAAACCAGATCAAGATCATTTACGGCGACAGCCTTTCGATCTTCCACGCACCATCCGCCAGGCGCGTGTAATTAAACCGGTCATGCAAGCGGCTGGGCCGGCCCTGCCAGAACTCAATCCGTTCCGGTCTTAAAATAAACCCGCCCCAGTTCGGCGGCAGCGGAATGTCATTGGGAAATTTCTTTTCCAGTTCCCGCCACCTTGTTTCAAGCGCGGCGCGGTCGGGAACCGGCGCGCTTTGGTTTGAAGCCCACGCGCCAAGACGGCTGCCGCGCGGACGCGATTTGAAATACGCCTC
Organism: uncultured Bifidobacteriaceae bacterium; assembly: GCA_964449815.1. GTDB lineage: Bacteria > Verrucomicrobiota > Verrucomicrobiia > Limisphaerales > UBA11358 > UBA11358. Next base: position 3,053 of record CAYVGC010000159.1, on the reverse strand, counting down.
GGACTCCGTGACCGGGAGTTTCGCAACCGTCCCCGCCACGCACACCTGCCGTTCGAGGTCCGACCAGAAAAACGTCAGCGCGGCATTGGAATTTTCCGCCAGTTCCCTGCCCTTGCGGCTGTCGTAGTTCGTGAAAAAAATGAAGCCGCGCTCGTCCACCGATTTCAGCAGCACCGTGCGCGTCGAAGGCTTGCCGGATGGATCTGCGGTCGCGAGCGTCATTGCGTTGATATCAGGCGGACGATGATTGCAAATCGCACTCCAGAGCTTGTAGAGCGCGATGCCAATTTTCCGCCAGCGGCTTTGCGACCGTTCGCCCGCCGCGTCGCGGAACCACGATTCAAACTGCGTGATGGGATTCACGGCCAGCGCCGCGCGGTCGAGCGCGCCACGCTGGTAGTTTTCGCGGAAGTCGCCGAGGTTCATGTCACATCGCGCGGAAAACGGTCAGCCCAAGGATCAGCACGAACGCCGCGAACGCCAGCCGCAGGCTGCTCAACAGCCGTGTGCGCGCCTCCGTCGCCGTCGCCCAGTTCACAAAGTCACGCAGCCTCCAGGGCGTGATGGTGAACCAGATGCCCATGACCACCAACACATACGCCCACGCCTGGATGACCAGCACGAACGGTGATTCGCCGAGATGCGGCCGCCCGGTGTCCACCATCAATTTGCCGAGCAGCAGGAGCACCACCGCCAGCCCGCGCACCGCCAGAAAATCCTGCACGAAGATGCATGACAGCACGCCGACCGCAATGAAGCCCGCCATCATGTAAGGCTTGAACGCGGAAAAATCCGCGATGGGTTCATAGTTCACGAGCCAGACGAACCACGCCGTGCCGAGCAGCATCAGCATCACGCCGGCCGCGAGGCTGCGTGGAAATCTGCGCGCGGCGGCGGCGAGCTGCGCCGGCCTGGCGAGGCCATAGACCTGCGGCAACCCCAGGCCGACCCCGAGCAAAATAGACAATAGCGACAATCTCATGTGCGGAAATTAAACCATGAATTCCCCGAAATGGACACGAAGAAAATCAATCCGTTCATTCCCGGCGGCCCGCATTCCGAATGCCGCAGGGGCAACGGGCTCTTTTTTGAATTCATTTTGGGTTGGACGATTGGGGCAATTGGCGTTTGATTTTCAACCACGGATGGACGCGGATGAACCCGGATTTTCAAGCCCGTAGGGCTGGCATGTTTGTAGATTACGGTCGCAAAACAAATCAAGCTCCGTTCAGGAACGCCATGGTGGCCGTCTGCCAAGACCCGGCCAAAGGCAGTTTGGGTTGGACGAACGGGGCAAAGCGGCGACACTGTGACGAAGGTTCGGCCGAGTGCTCTTGCAAGAACAAATGAATGTTCATTGGTCACCCTGAAGCCGGCGAACATAGCGCAGTGATTTATACCCTTCTGAGCTGTTGCCAGCGGCATGGGATCAATCCTTTCGAGTATCTTAAGGACTTGCTTATCCGCCTCCCGGCGGCCAAGATCAACCAGATCAAAGATTTCACGCCAGCGGCATGGACTAAGGCCAAAGCGGAGCAGCAAGCGTTCGCCCATGCAGCTTGAAACTTTTGATTAACAAGAACAACCAAATCGTTGAAAAGAATCATAAACCCTCGCGGATTATGTCTATTCATGATCCTGCTGTTGTGCTCTTGCGCGACGGAGAACTCGGTTCATCCACGACTTCCCGCTACCGTGACCATGAATAAAGAGGCCGGCCGCGGAGGTTTGTTGATAGTAAAACTCCGATTGGAGAACGGCGAAAAGGCGTCATTGGTCGTGGACACCGGAAGCCCAATCGTCGCTTTCGACAAATCCTATGAGCCAAAATTAGTGAAACGCCTCGGCACCGGGTCCCTCTGGAATTTTGGCGTTGAACAGAAAGTGGACGTCTATGCCGCACCCCGGCTCTTTTTGAAAGGCACTCCGTTGATGGCCGGCACAAACGTCGTCACCTTTGATTCCAAGCAGCTATCCTTTACTAATTATCCCATCCAGGGATTTCTCGGCATGGACGTCTTGCGGCACTATTGCATCCAACTGGATTTTGCCGCCGGCAAGATGCGCTTTCTCGACGACGAACACGCGGACAAAAAAAATTGGGGCGAACCGTTTCCACTGACGGACATCGGCGACGGCTGTTTTTCCATCAACGAAAATCTGGCCGGCGTGAAAAGTCCGGGTTCGGTGATTGACTCAGGCTGCAATGACAGCGGCTGGCTGCAGCCGGCCTTGTTCCGGCAATGGACGAATCAAGATTCGTCGGCGGATGAAAAATTTTATTCACCGGACGGCACGCTGGGTGGAGAAATTTATCATGACCTTGATTTGCGCGAACTGGATGCCCAATCCCTTGCGAGCGACGACACGCACATCAAATTCAATGGCGTCGGCCTGCGTGTTCTGGCCGAAAATCTCGTCACTTTCGATTTTCCCAAACGAACCATGTATCTCAAGCGCACGAGCAACTGGCCGCTGGTGGATAAAAAGACGACCGCGACGGCGATGACGATGGCCAAATCAGCGCTTGAATTCCTGATTCAATTGCACAGAAAATATCAACTGCCCGGCTGGTCCAAAAATGTCCACGGCCGAACTACGGATTTTAATTTCAACCATGATGATTCGCCTTATCTCGATTCGGCGACCTGGTATATTCTTAAAAATGGTGATCCGTCCGTTTACCACTACACTCTTACCCGCACGTCCAGGCGCGGCCCGTGGAAACTGCAAAAAGCCTGGCGGACGGATCAGCACGGTCACACGATTGAGGAATATCCTCTCCCTTGAATGTTGCCGCCGCACTTTCGAAATCGGACTCCGGAATGCAACGTGGTTCGTCAGCCGGATACGAAGCATCTTCCATGGGTCAAATGTTTAATAAAAAACCAAGTCTTGTCGCCAATTATTTAGCGCTCTTGCTGGACGCGACGGTGGCCACGATGGGTTTCCCGGACATCGGGTTGCAGGGGTTCAAAAATACAAATGATGAAGGCAGAAAATAGCCCGGCATTTTAATGCTTGTCCTTACCCACATCTTTTTTGGTCTGGCA
>CAYVGC010000158.1:0-4020 GCA_964449815.1 uncultured Bifidobacteriaceae bacterium | reverse complement strand
AACTAACAAACGCTGCCGGGGCAACGGAGGTTAAAGGTTAGGTTGTTGGTTTAACTTTTTTTCTCAGCCTCAAACGAACAGCCGCACACACGGCGTTCAGGCAGGGTGCAAGAATAGGGGAAGCCTGACGAATGGCAAGTGGAAAATTGCAGAAATGCCGCGAGGCATGACGTGGATGGCCATTGATCAACCGCCATCGTTTTCATATTGTCCCGTTCGTTGTTCCCTGTGAATCCCGTTGAAACATCATTGCTTCGACCGGCGGCTGATCCGCAACACTGGTTGCTTGATCCGGAAATTGTATTCTTGAATCATGGTGCCTTCGGAGCCTGTCCCCGGCGGGTTCTGGAATTTCAAAGTGAGTGGCGGGCGCGGATGGAGCGGCAGCCGTTGCAGTTCCTCGTGCGCGAATTGGAAACGCAGCTCGATGCCGCGCGGGAAGCCTTGGCGCAATTCACCGGGGCGGACGCAGACGATCTGGTTTTTGTGCCGAATGCCACAACCGGTGTGAACACCGTCCTGCGCTCGCTTGAATTCAAACCGGGCGATGAACTCGTCGTCACCAATCAGGAATACAATGCTTGCCGCAATGCCCTGGATTTTGTCGCGGAGCGTTCCGGCGCACGGGTGGTCGTCGCCAGCCTTCCTTTCCCATTCAGCAACGCGGATGAATTGATCGGGCCGATTCTGCAATGCGTGACCCCGCGCACCCGGCTTGCGCTGCTCGATCATGTGACGAGCCAGACGGGCATTGTGCTGCCCATCATCCAGTTGGTGAATGAATTAAACCATCGCGGCGTGGACACGCTGGTGGACGGAGCGCACGCGCCGGGCATGGTGCTGCTGAACCTGAATCAAATCGGGGCCTCCTGCTACACGGGCAACTGCCACAAATGGCTGTGCGCGCCAAAAGGCGCGGCGTTTTTGCATGTGCGACGGGATAAACAAAAATTCATCCGTCCGCTGACGATCAGTCACGGCGCGAATTCGGCGCGCAAGGATCGCTCGCGGTTTCTCCTCGAATTCGGCTGGCCGGGAACGTGGGATGCGTCCGCGGCTTTGAGCGTGCCGGAAGCCATCCGTTTCATCGGCTCGCTTCTTCCGGGCGGCTGGCCGGAAATCATGACGCGCAATCATGCACTGGCGCTGGCGGCCAGAAAAATTCTGGGCGACGCCTTGGCGGTTTCCGAACCGTGCCCGGAGGAATTCATCGGTTCACTGGCCGCCGTGCCGCTGCCGGACGCGCCGCCGGAGGCCTGGCTGCGCTTGCCGTTCAATGAATATCCGCTGCAAGACGCATTGCGGATGAAACACCGGATTGAAGTGCCCATCATTCCCTGGCCGGTGCCGCCCAAACGCTGGCTGCGCATTTCGGCGCAGCTTTACAACGCGTTGCCGCAATATGAATTGCTGGCCAAAGCCTTGATCCGGGAATTGCCTGGAAACTGACCGCCTGGCGGCGGCCAAACAATTTTTCCCCGCCCTTGATTTCAGTTCACGTCGCTGATATTCACCAGCCTAAATTCCCGGTGGCCGGTCCGCCGGCGCGGAACCAAAAGATTTGTTTGGCGTCGGCCCCATTGTCAGCACGAGCTTGCCGCCGGCGGTGATTTCATCATTTGAAATCCAGCTCCGGGTGATCGGCTGGCCGTTGAGCGCGGCGGACTGGATGTAAGGATTTTGGGTGGAATTATTTTTGGCAACGACGGTGAAGGCGCGGCCTTTGGCAAATTTGGAATCCAGCTTCAAGGTTGCTTTGTCAAACAACGGGCTGCCCAAAACATAAATGCCGCTGGCCGGGTCAACCGGATAAAATCCCAGCGCCGTGAACACATACCAAGCCGACATCTGGCCGCAATCATCGTTGCCGCAGATGCCGCCGGGCGTGTTGGTGTAAAGCACCGAGGCGACCTGGCGGACGCGCGTCTGGGTTTTCCACGGCTGGCCGGCGTAATTATAAAGATAGGCGACGTGATGAACCGGCTCGTTGCCGTGCGCATACATGCCGATGACCCCGGTCACGTCCGGTATCGAACCCAGGTTCGGAATGGTTTCCGTGGTGTCAAACATCTCGTCAAGCCGGGCGGTAAATTTATCGTCGCCGCCGAGCTTGGCGATGAGGCCGGGGACGTTGTGCAGCACAAAAAAGTTGTATTGCCAGGCGTTGGCTTCGGTGTATTCGTTGAAATTGATGCTGTTGATTTCCTTTTCACCAAACGGCGTCACCCAGCTTCCGTCCGCATTTTTGCCGCGCATGAAGCCGGTGGACGGATCGAAAACATTCTCCCAATTCTGCGACCGCCTGGCATATTTTTCGGCCAGATCAGCTTTGCCCAGCGCCTTGGCCAGACGCGCGATGCAGGCATCGTCGTAGGCATATTCCAGAACTTTCGAGACACTTTGCACATCCTTGCCGGTGGGGATGAAACCCCGGTCGCGATAAGCTTCAAGCTGCTCGCGATTTTTATCGGTGGAGGCAATCATGTCGTTGAGCGCCTCGTTGGCATCATAGTTGCGAAACCCTTTCAGGTAGGCATCGGTGATGATGGGAATGGCGTGGTTGCCGATCATGCACCAAGTTTCCTTGCCGCCTTCGGGCCAGACGGGCAGCGTGTTCTCACCGAAAATTTTGTAGTGCGCCAGCATCGTGTTGACGAAGTCATTCACACGCGCAGGCTGAATCAGCGTCAGCAGCGGATTTTCCGCGCGAAACGTGTCCCACAAGGACATTTCCGTGTAGTAATCATATCTCTTCGTCTGATGCACATTCCCGTCCGGGCCGCGAAACTGCCCGTCCACGTCGCTCAAAAGTGTTGGAGCGATCAACGAATGGTAAAGCGAGGTGTAAAACGTCTGCTTGAGGTTGTTGTCCGACGATTCGACTTCAAACACGCTCAAGGCTTTTTCCCATTCTTTGCTGGCGGCTTTGGCAACGGCATCGAAATCCCAGTTCGGAATTTCCGTGCGCAGATTGTTCCGCGCGCCTTCGACGCTGACAGTGGACAAGCCGACGCGGACGAGAATTTGTTCGCCGGCCTTGGTCTTGAAATCAAAATGGCCTTTGGTTTCTTTGCCGGTCGTCAGTTTGCCGGCCACATCCTTGTCACCTTGCGCCGCGCCCGCTGAATCGAACGGCCGGGAAAATTCTATCACGAAATAATAAACTTTGCCGCCGCCCCAGCCGTCGCTCCGGCGATAGCCGCTGGCGGTGTGGTCGTCTTCAATCGTGAGTTGCGCCTCCGTCACTTTGTTGCCGATGCCGTGCTGCAAATCCACAACGACGTGGCCCTCGGGCGTGGCCGGAAAGGTGTAACGGTGAAAACCCGCGCGGGCCGTGGCGGTCAGTTCGACCTTCACTTGATAATCCGGCAAAAAAACTTCGTAGTAACCGGGCCGGGAGATTTCATCGGCGTGTGAAAACCGCGCGCGATAGCCTTCACCCGGATGTGCGCCCGGCGTCAGCTTCAAACCACCCACGGTCGGCATCAGCAAAACATTGCCCAAATCCGGACAGCCGGTGCCGGTCAGGTGATTGTGCGAAAAACCGAGGATGCTGCCGTCGGAATAATGATAGCCGGAGGAGCCGTCCCAGGTGTTGTCGCGCGTGTCTGGCGAAAGCTGCACCATGCCGAACGGCACCGTGGCGCCGGGATAGACATGGCCATGCTCCGCCGTGCCGATCATGGGGTTCACCTCGTCCACCGCCGGTTTGCCGAAGGCCGCCGTGACGGCCAGCAGGACCGCCGCGCTGAAAAAAATCCGCCCGGCGCGGGGAATAAAGGTCGAATTGATTGAGTGCTTCGTGTGTTTCATGGTTGGAGAGCGAGGTTTTTGTCGGAAATAATGTTTATTTTCATGTGGCCATTTCTGGCCGAACGACTGAGCTTAATGACATGAGCACCATGCCGCACGCCCATGGCCGGTTGTTTGGGCGGTGATCTCCGCCAGTTTGTGATTTTGAAAAATGGGGTGGCCAACGGGACTCGAACCCGCAACAACAAGCTCCACAAGCTTGGACTC
>CAYVGC010000157.1:0-4316 GCA_964449815.1 uncultured Bifidobacteriaceae bacterium | reverse complement strand
CGCAAAGGCACGGTCAAGAACATCACCGATTTCGGCGCGTTCATTGATTTGAACGGCCTCGACGGCCTGCTCCACATCACCGACATGAGCTGGGGCCGGTTGAACCATCCTTCCGAAGTTTTGAAAGTCGGCCAGGAACTCGACGTGGTCGTGCTTGACGTGAACAAGGAGAAAGAACGCGTCAGCCTTGGCCTCAAGCAGAAGATGGCCAATCCGTGGGACAACATCGAAGCGAAGTTCCCCATCGGCACCAAGGTCAAGGGCAAGGTCGTCAGCCTCGTGCCCTACGGCGCGTTTGTGCAGCTCGAACCCGGCGTGGAAGGCCTCGTCCATGTCACCGAACTTTCCTGGACCAAGCGCGTGGCCAAGCCCAGCGACGTCCTCAAGCAGGACCAGGAAGTCGAAGCGATCGTCCTCGGCATCAACCGCGAAGAACAGAAAATTTCCCTCGGCATCCGCCAGTTGGAAAGCAACCCGTGGGACAATGCCGAAACGAAATACACCGTCGGCACCAAGGTCAAGGGCAAGGTCCGCAACCTCACCAGCTACGGCGCGTTTGTCGAACTGGAAGAAGGCATTGACGGCATGGTTCACGTTTCCGACATGTCGTGGACGCGCAAGATCAATCATCCTTCCGAAATGCTCAAGAAGGGCGACGAGGTCGAGGCCACCGTGCTCGAAGTGGATCGCGCCAACCAGCGCATCGCGCTCGGCATGAAGCAGCTCGAAGTTGACCCGTGGGAGAAAATCGAGACGCTTTACAAGGTCGGCGACCTCGTCACCGGCAAAGTCACCAAGCTCGCCAGCTTCGGCGCGTTCGTGGGCCTGCAGCAGGAGATTGACGGCCTCGTCCACATCTCGCAGATCAGCGAGGAGCGCGTGGACAAGATCAAGAACGTGCTCAAGGTCGGCCAGGACGTCAGTGCCCGCGTGGTGAAAATTGACCGCGGCGAGCGCCGCATCGGCCTGTCCATCAAGGCCGCCGCCTACAGCGACGAACAGCTCAAGGAAGAGCAGAAGATCCTCGACGCGCTCCGGCCCGGCGAAGACCTCGTGGCGTTGCAGCACGCCTTCGACGCTCTCGACGATGTCAAAACGACCGACAAGAAATAATCCCGGTTGCAACCATTCAAAACGGCGGACTGGCCTCCAGTCCGCCGTTTTTTTATTCTGTTTCAAAACCCGGCTTTGGGTAGCGGCATAGTTTGAATCATGAATTTTCCAGCAGCGACTTGTGCCGGTAATGCAGGATTTTGAACTCCGGCCCGTCGCAAATCGTTTCCGCCAGATCAAACTTGTCCTCGAACGGCGGGAGAAACGCATCGCCTTCCACCTCGCGTTTCACCAGCGTCAGGTAAAGATCGGAGCAGAGCGGCAGCGCCTGTTCATAAATCTGCGCGCCGCCGCAAATGAAAATATCGTTCGGAAACTCCCCGGGATCCAGCTTGTCCAGTGAGTTGAAGATGAAAATTTCCGTTGTCATTCTTTCGCCGAGCTTCGAGAAACGGAACTGGTAGGCGCGCTTGAGATACTGCCCGCCGCGCCATTCGTGATATTGCCCGAAAATTTCCGGATGCTGCTTGATGAGGCTCTGCGGATGTCGTGTCAGCACGAGGTTTTTGCGGTTCGGCAGCGGCCGCCCCAGGCTTTCAAAGGTTTTCCGTCCCATCACGATGACATTGCCCATCGTTGTTTGCTTGAACCACTTGAAATCCTCCGGCAGATGCCACGGGATTTTGTTTCCCGCGCCGATCACGCGGTTCAGGGACATCGCGGCGATGGCTTTGAAGTGTTTCATCGGCTTCAGTTTGCGGGTGCGGCCAGCGCCTGCAACCGTTTTTTGAACAATTCCGAATCCGGTTCCAGGCGCAAGGCCCGCTGATAGGCGGCGACGGCCCCGGCCATTTTATGCTCCGCCGAGAGCGCGTTGCCCAGGTTGTAATAAGCTTCAGCATAATCGGGCTTGAAAAAAATAGCCTGCTCGTATTCGGCGATCGCCGCGTCCGTCCGGTGCAGCTTGTTCAGGACGGTTCCCAGATTGTTGTGGGTTTCCGGCTTGGCCGGTGCGAGCTGCAACGCCTCATGATATTGCGTTAACGCGTCATCCAACCGGCCCGTCCGCGCCAGCAGATTGCCGTAGTTGTAATGAATGGTTTCCTCGTCGGGATTGATGTTGAGGGCGGCCTGGTAGTGGGCTTCCGCCTCGGCGGCATTTCCCTGCCGGGCCCGCAGGCGGCCCAGGTTGGTGTGCGCCATCCACGACTGCGGATTCTTTTTCAACGTCTCCAGCCACAGCGTTTCCAGACTCTGATAGCTGCCGCATTGATGCCAGGTGAGCACCGCCAGGATGAACAGAAGCGCAGAGGCCAGCGCCAGTTGCAACCTCCGTGACGCCGGCCATTTTTCAAAAAGCCGGATCGCGGCACCGACGGCCAAGGCGATGAGGCCGAGGCAGGCCAGATATTGATAATGATCCGCGACAAACGTGAAGTAAAACGTGTAAAGCGGCATGAACCCCAGCATCGGCGACAACACCGCCGCGAAGAAAAAAATCGCCGCCGCCGGGCCGCGCCCCAGTTTGCGCCGCCCCAGCCAGAACCATGCGGCCACCGCCAGGCAGGCGGCGGGCCAGACGTATTGCCGCCAGTCGCCGCCATTGATTTGCCAGCGCGGATAACTGAACGTCAGGCCGGCCGGCCAAAATAATTTCCCCGCGTAAAACCACAGCGCATGAGTCGCCACCAGCAGCCGGTCCACCGGCCCGCCGAGCAGATGGAACCTGGGCTGGATATTTCCCAGATGTCTTTCCCACCAGACGGAAACCAGCCCCATGCCCAGGCCCATGACCAGAAACGGCAGCACTTGAAAAATCCGCCGCCGGTTCACCGGTTCTTGTTTCAGCCAAAGCGCCAGCAGCATCACCGCCGGGAGCGTGCAGGCCGTGGTTTTGGCGAACAAAGCCAGCGCGTGCAGCGCCAGCGCGAGCGCGTAAAACCAGCGGCCTTTGCCGGCGCAGTAATGCAGCCACGCGAACAGCGCCAGCAGAAAAAACAGCGTGGACTCGGTGTTCTTCAGTTCCGTCACCCACGCCACCGTTTCCACCTGCACCGGATGCAGCGCAAAAATCGCCGCCGCCAGCCACGCCCCCGGCAGCGCCAGCCGCTTCAACAATGCCCAGACCAGCAGCGCATTGATGATGTGCAGCCCCACGTTGACGACGTGATAGCCTGCCGGATGCAAACCCCACAGGGCGTATTCCAGACGCAAGGTCGTGTAAACCAGGGGGAAATATTGCGATTGGGAATGCGCCGAAAACCAGATGCGCGACAGCCCGTCGGGATCGGTCAGCAGCGAATTGTCCGTGACATAAGCATCGTCATCCCAGATGAACCCGGCGGAAAACACCGGCCAATATGCCGCCAGCGTCACCAAAATAATGAACAGCCCGCCCAGCCAGACCGACCTCGGCAATGCGGCGATGGCCTTGAAGGGTTTCATTTGCTTAACCACCAAGATACAAAGACACCAAGTGCAATCATTCTTTGTGCCTTGGTGAATTGGTGGTTCATTTTAGACGGCCACCGGCGCCTTGATGCCCGGATGCGGGTCATAGCCAATCAGTTCAAAATCCTCGAACTTGAAATCGCGGATGTCCTTCACCGCCGGATTTAATTTCATCCGCGGCAGTGGACGCGGCTCGCGCGACAATTGCAGCTTCGCCTGCTCGACGTGATTTGAGTAAAGGTGCAGATCGCCGAACGTGTGGACGAATTCGCCCGGCTTCAAGCCGCACACCTGCGCCACCATCAGCGTGAGCAACGCGTAACTGGCGATATTGAACGGCAAGCCGAGGAAAATATCCGCGCTGCGCTGGTAAAGCTGGCAACTCAATTCGCCATCGCTTACATAAAACTGGAACAGCGTGTGGCACGGCGGCAGCGCCATCTGCCCGATTTCGCCGGGATTCCACGCGCTCACGATGAGCCGCCGGCTGTCGGGATTCTTTTTGATCTGCGCGATCACGTCGTCAATCTGGTTCAGGCTGCGGCCGTCGGCAGTGCGCCAGTCGCACCATTGCGCGCCATAAACGCGGCCCAGATTGCCATCCTTGTCCGCCCATTCGTTCCAGATCGTCACGCCGTGATCGTTGAGCCATTTGACATTCGTGTCGCCGCGCAAAAACCAGAGCAGCTCGTAAATGATGGACTTGGTGTGGACTTTCTTCGTGGTGAGCAGCGGAAACGATTCGCGCAACGGGCACCGGATTTGCGCGCCGAAAACGGAAAACGTGCCGGTGCCCGTGCGGTCGGCCTTGA
>CAYVGC010000156.1:0-4537 GCA_964449815.1 uncultured Bifidobacteriaceae bacterium | reverse complement strand
GTCATACTCAAACGAAACGGATGAGCCGCGTTCAGCGGCATGAAGCCGTCCCACCAAAAGGGTTTGGCCCTGCCAATCAATATGGACTTCCAAGCTCATGATTTGTGGCGACGAATTCGTTGCGGCAGGCGGCGCTCATCCAGACTCAAGCCAAGGTCGTCGCTGGCGGGCGCGGCCAGGTTTGCGATCCGCTCGTGCAGATTAAGAATGAAAGCGGCCGTCACCAAGGTTCCGAGCGCGACGGTCGGGTCGCCACGTTCAAGCCGCCACAGAGTATCACGGCTGACAAAGAGCCGCGCGGCCATGTCGCTCGTGGCGATGCCGCGCTTTCGCCGGGCGAGCGCGAGGTCGCGGCCCAACTTGCGAAGCGCACGTTCGGCGGGCAGCGGCATGGATGTGACTGGTTGCGACATGAGTTTAGTGTCTGCCATAACAGTCATAATGTCAATATATGTCTGCTATGCCAGACATTGTTAATTAACCGTCGCCATGGGCTTTTTTATTGAAAGCGGGCATCTGCCCCGTCCTTCATTTGAAAATGTCAGGCAGTTTATTCGCCGCCTGCCGGAGTGTGTCAGTGGGAATGTGGGTGTATTGCTTCGACACGGTTGGCGAATCGTGGCCGATGAATTCCCGTGCCACGGCGTCCGACACGCCTGCCGATTTCAGCAGGGTGGTGGCCGTGTGTCGCAGCGAGTGAAAGCTGATTTCGTTTTGTTCACGCGAGACATTGCGGCCTTTGCCGGTGCTGTGATGGCTGCGTTTGTCGGCAAATCCGGCCGCGACGAGTATCTTGTGAAACTGGTTGCTCAAGTTTCCGGCGCGGCCTTGCCGCTGCACCACGGCATGGGCACGGGGGAAAAGTGGTCCGGCGGGATTATCACTGGCAGGGAGCTTTTTGACGAATTTGAGCAGTGGTTCGGCGAGTGGCAGAATTTGCCGCCGTCCCGTCTTGCCGGTGGTCAATCGGATTTCTTTGCTGCCGAGATCAAGGTTCTCTTTTGTCAGCGTGGCAATGTCGCCCAAGCGCTGGCCGGTGTAGAGGCCGAAAAGAATCATGCCGCGCCATTCATCATCCGCGAGTTCCATAAGCCGTTTCAATTCCGGGAGGGTGAACGGACGGCGCTCAAAATCCGACCGCCGCTTCAAGGTGGTCACACGTTCGGCGGGATTGTCGTCAATCAATCCTTCGCGGCGGGCGGTGGTGAAAATGGAGCGAAGAATTTTCAACATCAAATTGGCCGAACTGACGGCCAGGCGCTTGGCGGCGGCATCGCGGAAACCGGCAACATCCGTCGGGGTGATTTTCTTGATGTCTGAGTCGGCTTTGCGTCCGAGGTGGTCGAGGAATTGATTGGCGATGCCGGTGTAACGGTCGTGTGTTCCGGAGTCGGCTTCCAGCGATTTCCGGTCAAGCCACGCCTTGAAAAAAACTCGGGTGGTGGAGTTCGGCAAAACTTCAGTGTTGGCGAGGGTGTAAATATCTGCGATAACTTTGCGCGCCCGCGACTCGATGAAGCGACCGGCGGCGGCTTCGCGGGCGGCATCCTCGTATTTGATGGCGATGGCCATCGCCTTGCGCTTGTCGTCGGTGCCGGTGGAGCGCTGGGTGCGACGCCCGTCGGCGAGGGTGTAGCACGCGAAGTAAAACGGTGATCGCGGATGTTTGCGCAGTGACGCCATAACAGTAACAACAAAAGTAACAACGTTTGCTGGTGTTTGGCAAGTTTTTAGATGCTAAAATGCCAATAAAAGCGCATATTTGAAGTGGGGAGTCGTATCGGGGGTTCGAATCCCCCTCTCTCCGCCATTCCTCACTGTGGGGACTGGCCGCGACTGGCAGGGACAGACCGTGACTTTCATCAATGTTTGCAGCAGGTTTTTCCTCCTTGAGCGTCTCACTCACTGCGACAGGTTCGGACACAGCGGGACTCTCCGCGACTAAATTTCGGGAGTCTATTCGGGTGTCAGGCCCAAAACCCGGCAACGTGTCCATCACTTCCTGCAATGGCAACTGCCCCGCATCCGTGTAGTTTTTCATCGTCAGTTTCAAATCACTGTGCCGCGCCAGTTCCATCGCCAGCCGGGGATGCACCTGGTTCCGCGACAGCCGCGTGATGAAAGTTTTTCGCAGCGCGTGATAATCCAGCCGCTGCCCGTTCTCATCCATAAACGGAATGCCCGCTTTGTCCAGGTCCGCCCGGAACTCGCCCATGTCGGGAACACCATTGACCAGCACCAGAGCATCCGCCTTGATGCCGGCTGGTTTGTGCCGTTGCAAGGCGGCCACCAATTCCCGATGCAGCGGCAGCGGCTGATCCTTGCGGTTTTTTTATTGATGGCCACCGGCATCCGCAGCAAGCCGCCATGCTCGCCCAGCACCAAATCGGCCCAGCGCAGCTTGTTCGCTTCGTTGCGGCGCAAACCCGCATGCAAGGGCAGCAGATAAGCCAGTTGATTTTTCCCCGCGACTTGCAGCAGCCGAACCACGTCCGCATCCGACAAGGCCCGGCGGCGAACTTTTTCCTTGCCGCGCGTGTCGGCACGTTCCACCAGTTCAAACGGATTGGCCGGCACCCGCCCTTGCCGCCGCAACCACGTCCAGAACGCCGACAACACCGCCAGGTATTCATTCAACGTCTTTGGCGCCTTGCCGGATTGTGCTGTCCGCCAGGCCTGAAAAGTCGTGGTCGTCACATCTCCCAGCTTCAGCCAATGACATTCCCGCACCAGCTTGCGCAGCCGCTTGTCCACATGGCGCAAATGAGCTGCCGACCGCCCCAGCACCGTCAGTTCATTCACATATTCCGCCACCAGGTCGAGCAGGGGACATTGCGCCGCCTCACGTTCCATTTTGGCCGGCAGCAGCCCCGCCGCCTCATGTTCCAGCTCGCGCACGATCTCGTTGAGCTTTTGCCGGGCGACCTGCCGGTCGCTCACTTTCAACGCGATGTCCCGCACCTTGTCGTCACCGTCCAGCTTCACCCGCGCCCGGTAGAGCCGGCCCGTGACCCGCCTGCCGTTGCGCTGGCGTTTCGTTTTGTATATGCGTGCTTCCATAATTGAGGTTCCTTTCGTTCAGCGGACGGGGTGTTCCCGCAGCCGTTGAAAATAAGCTTCCACTTCGCTTTCCAGCATCCCGACAATGTTGCCATCCCGCACCAGCCGGGGCAATTGCCCAACCGCAGCATGGCGCTGGATGGACTTCTTGCACCGGGCAAACTGTTTTTGCAATTCCGGGTAGCGGATGATGCGGTCTAATTTCTGATTTTCATCGTGATTCATGTCACTTGCCTTTCTCCCCCAGCCGGTGTTCCAGATATGGCTGCGCCTTGAGCCGGATTTCCCAGTCAATCGTGAACCACCGTGTTCGCAGAATACTGGCGGCGCGGGCCATTTCTTCTTTTACCAAGAATTTCACGACGCCTTTGACCAGCGGGTTTTTCACCGGCTTCAAAAAGAATTGGTTCTGGAATAAAATCTCCTTCATCGGCAGCCCATAATCTTTGGCGTAGAGCCGCGCCGCCGGCTCGACCAAGTCGAAAAACTGATTCCAATTCTTCGCCGGATCGCGCAAGGCCTTGTTGATGGTCACGCTGCTCAATTTGATGTGCTGTTCCTTCTCCAAAAACTCGCTGATGGCCTTGGCGGACATGCGGTCGCCAGCCCCGTAAATGAAGGGGAACAGTTCGACCACCAGCCCCCGCTTGGCCGTGAATTCTGCCGCTTTGGAATGGGCAAACAGCTTTTGCCCGGCCCCGGCCAAACCATCTCCGTATATTTCGTTTGTTTCACTCATTCCATACACTATCCCAGTTCTGTAAATTTTGTCAAATGAAAATTATAATTTCCCGAAGTCGCAGCCAAACGTGGCAGTCTTCACTCCGCGCCGGCCCGGACTCGACTGCGCTTGCGTGCTCGCCCAAGCCGGCGCTCCATTCCGCCAGCCACGTTTCGTCACTCCCCGGAACTGTAATGACTGGCAGTGCCGGATTTGCCACCGGCACCGCCAGGACAAATCGCGCGCGAACGGGTGTTGTCGGTCTGCGTTTGTTTTGGCCGCGATGCTGGCCTGTTTAATCAATGACGGTTTTTAGATGTCCCGGACAAGGAGGCGGACACAAACACCCGCGACTTTTGCAATCCGCCGGAGGGCGATCAAGGAAACGTTTTCCCCACCTCTTTCAACTCTGCCGATGTAACTTGGGTGAGGCTCCACCTTTTCAGACAGAAAAATTGCAGACCTGCCCAGCTTGCGTGCCGGAAAAAATTTCCGATCTCCCGGTCCGTAACAGGCATATAATTAGTAATATGTATTTCTGAAATTAGAAAAACACTTTGATATAATGATTGTAATCTTTTCCAGCCAGATGTATAAATGCAAAAGCTCCCAGGAGGCTAAAAATTCCAGGAAGCGAAGCGATTGGGCAGATAAAACATGAAACCGATTCAGTTGTTTCCAGTCCGGGCCTGCCTGCTGGACACGGTGTTCACCCTCAACCATTCATCCGCGCAGATGGCCGGCCCTGCAACCGGC
>CAYVGC010000155.1:0-4537 GCA_964449815.1 uncultured Bifidobacteriaceae bacterium | reverse complement strand
ATGGTCAAATCCTCGTAGAAGCTGAACCGCTGCGTCATGTAGCCGACGCGCTTTTTGATCTCGGCGGATTCGCGGCGGAAATCCAGGCCGAGACATTTTCCCTCGCCGCCGTCGGGCGTGAGCAGGCCGCAGAGCATCCGCAGAAAGGTGGTCTTGCCGCTGCCGTTGGGGCCGAGGAAGCCGTAAATCTCGCCGGGCCGCACCTGCATGGCGATGTCGTTGACCACCGTGCGCGCGCCGAATTTTTTCGTCACGCCGCGCACGTCTATGGCGAAGGCCGAATTCATGGAAAAACATGCAACATGCAACATTCAGCTCCGAACGCCCGACCAACCGCCGATCGCCACACGTGGATGTTGAATGTTGAGTGTTTCATTTCAAAAGCAAATGCTCATGCCGCCACTTTAACGCGGGAAACCGGGAAATAAAATTCTAAATACCGATTGTTATGCCGAGCACCTACGCTGACTTAACCCTTCCTAAATTTTTTCCAACTTCTTTCTTGACTCGCAAATGACTTTCTAAACATTGAAAATGTTTAATTGGGTATCAGCATATTATGAAACATCCAAAACATCTATGGTTCACCGTCATACTCGTCTCTCTGCTACAGTTTGGTGCCTGCTCGAAAGCACAGGTGACAAGTCCGCAGACCGGGCAGAATGACGAATCTCTCCAACCAAAGCCTTTTAGGGGAGAGGTCTATGAAACCGTTGATGGTCGGGACAGAGTTACACTTACGTCTCAAGATGAAGCGGAAGTAACCTTGGGAGAGCTGTGCCAGAACGTCGTCTGTAAATACACCAAACAGGGTGACAGACTTCGTATTGTAGTAACCGTGTTGGGGACAACTAGCGCTCAGTATTTTCAGATTACGACCGATGGACTTAAAGACAGTAAGGGGATGGAATTTTTGACGCCTGCTTGCCTCGCGGCTAGAAAACAATTCAATCAGGGAGTCCGTTATTTCAGAGGCGAAGGCATGGCGAAGGACGAGGTGGAGGCGGCGAAATTGTTTCGCCAAGCCGCCGAGCAGAATTATGCCAAGGCTCAAAGCAATCTAGGTTTTTGTTACGCAAACGGCCTGGGCGTAGCGAAAGACGAGGTGGTGGCGGCGGCATGGTATCGCAAAGCCGCCGAGCAGAATTATGCCGAGGCTCAAAATAATCTAGGTTTATGTTACGCAAACGGGCTAGGCTTGGCGAAAGATAATGCGGAGGCGGTGGCATGGTATCGCAAAGCCGCCGAGCAAAATTATGCCGAGGCGCAGAATGGTCTTGCTTGGCTTCTTGCAACGAGTAAGAACTCGGCACTGCGGGATGGGCCCAACGCGGTAGTTTTTGCAGAGAAAGCGGTCGCTGCGACGAATCGCAAAAAGGCAGATTATTTAGACACATTGGCAGCCGCCTACGCCGAGGCAGGTCAGTTCGAGAAAGCTGTAAACACCGAGCAAGAGGCCATTGCTCTTCTGCAAACGGAGGCGCAAAAGGACGATTGCCGATCTCGATTGAGGCTTTATGATGCCAAATCACCCTATCACGCCAAGGATTAACACTTAAAACGCCTTCGCGTGCCGGCGTTCATTTCGGTTCCCATTGCGTCAGCTTTCATTCTGCATCCTTAATTCTGCCTTCGCCTCCCGGCGCGAGCAGTTCAACAAAGAAGTTCCAGCTCGCCGTTTCGCTGATTTTCATGGAAGTCGTAGCGGCTTTCGGCAGAAAGCCACCAACTGAAAAATTGACACAATCGTTTTGCGGCGCTCTGCCGAATCGCCACTACGTTGCCATCTGTCGCAATTCCACATCCACCGGCTGCCCCGGCCGCAGTTCCGCCGCGTCCGCCGCCGAAAACTTAGCCTCGATCATGAAAACCAGATTAGCGCGCGTCTCGCGGCTGAAAATCACCGGCGGCGTGTATTCGGCCTGCGTGGAAATGTAATTCACCGTGGCGCCCACCGCCCGCGCCGCGCCGTCGGCCTGCACGAAAACGGTTCCGCCAATTTTGATCTGCGCCAATTTTTCCTGCGGCACGAAAAAGCGCACTTTCAAATTTTCTGGCGGCAGCAGCACCACGACCGGATTGCCTGCCGCCACAAATTCGCCCTGCCGATACAGCGTGTCATGCACCGCCGCATTCGTCGGCGCAAATTGCTGCTTCTGATCGGACGACCACTTCGCCTTGTCCAGCGCCGCGCGCTGCGATTCAACGGCGGCCTGCGCGGCGCAGATGGCGTCCTCGCGTCCGCCGAGTTTCGCGGTGGCCAGATCCGCCGCGAACTGGTTGACCTGCGCCTGGCTGGCGTCGTCTTGCGCGCGGGCCTGGTCCAGTTCCTCCTTGGAAACCACGTCGGTGACATCGAGTTTTTCCCGTCGCGCGAGCTGCACGGCGGACAATTTCAAATCCGCCTGCGCCCGTTCCAACTGTGCGGCGAGTGACGCGATTTCCGTCGGGCGTGCGCCTTTCGTCAAGTCGTCCAGTTGCGCCTGCGCCTGCGCGAGATTTTTTTCCGCCTGCGCCTGCGCGGCGGCTTCGGACTGCCGTTCCAGTTCAAACAACAGCTGCCCGGTTTTCACCGAATCGCCGCGCGCCACGGCCAGATTGGTGAGCGCACCGCCGAGCGGGGAAGCGACATAGACGTATTCACCCTCGATGTAGCCTTGAAAGGTGCCGGCGGTGTTTTCGCCGCAGCCAGCCAGCAGCAGGGCGGCAAACGCGGCGAGGATGAGGCTCAAAAGGTCTTTCATGCGAATGTGCGGTCAGGCTACCACGGCGGCGGAATTTTACGAGCGAAACGATTATTCGACTTTCAACCTACCGAATGGTAGGATTGCCGCGCTGATATGAAAAAACTGACGACGTCATTCCTGTTTCTCGGCTTCACTTTTGCCGTGGCGGCCGCCGACACCAACACGGCGGCGTGGCTGACGCGGCCGTTGTCGCTGGCGGACGCCCTCAACACCGCGCTGCAGCAAAACGCCACGATTCTGAAGGCGCAAAATGATCTCGAAGCGTCGCATGGCATCGTGGTGCAGACGCGCGCGGTGGTGCTGCCGCAGGTGAAAGCGAGCGGGCAGTATGCGGACGAGGAGATTACGCTCGCCACCGGTTCGCCCTACCCCCTGCCACACCAAAGCTGGAACAGTGGCATCCAGATCATCCAGTCTATTTACGAGGGCGGCAAACTCCGCGCCGCCCTCCGCGCCGCCGACGCCACCAAACAACAGGCGGTCGCACAATTCCAGACCGGCGTGGCCGACACGCTGCTCGCCGTGCGGCTCGCGTATTACGACACCCTGCTGGCGGCGCAGCAAATCACCGTCCACGAAGCCTCGGTGAATTTGTTGCAGAAGGAGCTGGAAGACCAGCAGCACCGGCTCGACGCCGGCACCGTTCCCAAATTCAACGTGCTGCGCGCCGAGGTGGCCGTGGCCAACGAACGGCCGAATTTGATCCGGGCGCGCAACGATTATCGCATCGCCAAAAACAATCTCGCCAACCTGCTCGGCTATAATCTGCCGCGCGATGTCTGGGAAAACATTCCGCTGAATCTGACGGACGCGCTCGAAGCCGCGCCGTATGACGTGAACCTGCCCGACGCCATCCAGCAGGCCCTCACCCGCCGCACCGAGCTCATCGCCTTGCGCAAACAGGTCGAGTTGCAGCAGCTCAACATCGTCAACGCCAAATCCGGCTACAAACCGACGATGCAGGTTTTTGCCGGTTACAACTGGATGAACAACCAGTTTTCCACCGAACTTGGCTACGAGTTGAACGGCTGGAACGCCGGGGCGCAGATGAGCTGGAACATTTTCGACGGCCTGCTGACACACGGCAAAGTGATGCAGGCCGACGCGCAATTTGCCCACGCCAAAACCGACCTCGCCGACCAGTCGCGCCAGATCGAACTCGCCGTCCGCACGGCATATTCCGATTTTCTCGAGGCGAAGGAGGTTTTGGATTCCCAAACCAAGGTTCAGGAAGAAGCCGAGGAGGCCTTGCGCGAAGCCAATGCGCGGGCCGACGCCGGCACCGGCACGCAGCTCGACGTGCTGGACGCCGAAACCTCGCTCACACAGGCGCGCACGACGCAGATCCAGGCGCTGCACGATTACACCTCCGCCCGCGCCAAGCTCGAACGCGCCATCGGCGCCGACCTCGCGCCGGCAAAATAGTTTCAGCCCGGAAAGTTCCTGCAGCCGGCGCCCGGCAAAATTTGTCGGGCGAATCACAATTTGCCGGTTGCGGTGACGGCGGCTTTCGGGGATTTTATCGCGCGTGAAAATTCATCGTGCCCTGCTCTCCGTTTCGGACAAGACCGGCCTCGTGCCGCTGGCCCAAATCCTCGCCCAGGCCGGCGTCGAACTCATTTCCACCGGCGGCACCGCCAAATCACTCCGCGAGGCCGGCCTGGCGGTGAAGGACATCAGCGAACACACCGGCTTTCCCGAAATGCTCGATGGCCGCGTGAAGACGCTGCACCCAAAAGTCCACGGCGGCCTGCTTTTCATCCGCGGCAACGCCGCCCACGAAGCCGCCG
>CAYVGC010000154.1:0-4612 GCA_964449815.1 uncultured Bifidobacteriaceae bacterium | reverse complement strand
GCGGCTTCTTCCGTCATGCTCAATATGCGTCTATCTAAATAGTAAATGCTCTAAACGAAAGCGCCTGGGCAACACTGATCTCATCGTGCGCGACAAAAATGGCGGCGACCAGCCACTGTTCAAATCCGGGGAAATCCGCTTCGGTGCCGTTGACGGCGCGCTCATCCTGGGTTTCCTGGCCGCGTTCGTGGGCCTGGTTTTCCGGCTGGCGAAATAGTCTTCGGGCGGCCTCAAAACCGCCGCTGCGGACAGATTTATTTCACCTTCGTCGGCGGCTGGTTGGTCGCCTTCGTCTTGAACGCGGAGCGCAGCAGCCAGTGCCGTTTCAATCCTTGAACAAAATCATCCGCGTCCGTCACCGTCTTGGAGATGCCCCACAGCAGGTTTGAGTTTGCCTGCACCTGCATGTTCAGGTTGCTCGTGATGCCGGCGATGTTGTCCAGCGTCACGCCGATGTTCGCGGTGAGCGCGTTCAAATTGGTGTCCACGCCCACGAGCAGGGAATTCAAGTTCGTCAGCGCGCCTTGCACCTGCCCGTTGCCGTTCGGGCCGAGCGCCCAGACGCCGAGCCCGCCCGGCTCGCGCAACTGCGCGCTGATGGCGGCGAAATTCGTGACCAGCGGCTGCGCGGCAACAATGGCCGTGTTCAGATTTGAAGTGGCGTTGGCCGTGTTGTCCAGCACGACGGAGAGCTTGTTCGTCAGCGCAAAGATGCCCGGCAGCGCGCCTTGCACCTGCGACACGATCGTCTGCAACTGGTCGGCGATGGCGGGTGTTTCGGCGAAGCGCAATTCATAGGCGTTGGTTTCATCCTCATTCCGGTAATCGAAATTCTGGTAATGCCGCAGCGAATCATTCCACACGGCGGCGATGTGCCGGTCATTGACCGGAGTATGAAAGGCCAGAATGGATTCAGGTTTGAGTTCGGCGATGCGCGTCAGGTTCGACTGGACCAAGGAACTGAAGGCGCGGAAAACGAGATTGGAATTTTCGTCATAAAGGTTTTCCGCCAGCCGCCAGCGGTCCGGGTCCGGCAGGCTTTGCGCCTGTGCCAGCGAGAGCGTTTCGAGCGGATGCGTGGTGTAAATGCCGAAACCGTTGGTGCCGCGCGTGATTTCCAGCGAATGTTTGCCAAGAAAATCCGCGTTCAGCTTCACCACCGAACCTTCGCTCCAGATGTAGCTGTAATAGGGCTGGCCGCCTTTGTTCACCTGGTTGACGACAAATTCAAGCCGGACATTGTGCGGTGTCCGCGGCGGCATGGCCGCGATGCCGGTGATCTGGCCGACCTGAAAACCCATCAGGACGACGGGGTCGCCGACATTCAAGCCCGACGCATCTTTGATGTAGGTGAAGAATTTTGCCTTCACCAGAAACCAGCCCTTGCGCTCCGCCGCGTGGTAAAGGTAGTAGCCGAAACCGGTCAGCAGCAGAACTGTTGCCAGAAACACAAACCAGCCCACGGCGCGCTCCATCTTGTTGAGGCGCGTGCGGAGTTGCGGAGTCAAATCTTGCAGTGGCATAAATTTTCAGTTTGTTGTTCCAGCCGGTTCGGCCAGCAATTCTTTCACCATGTGGCTGCGGTTGGCTTCCACCCCGGCCCAGGAGCCGAGCGCCGAAAAAGTTTTCCCGTCGAGCACGGCAAATTTGCGCCGCGGATTCTGCCACGCGCGCAAATCGCCCGTCGTCACCACCAGCGTCATCGGGCGGCCGCCAAAATGTTCGTGTCCGTGCCAGAGCTGGTCCAGAAATTGCAGCAGCCAGTTCCGATGCCGCCCGTCCAAGCCGCCAAGCGGATTGTCCAGCAGCAGCAGTTCCGGCTGCAAAATCAGCGCCCGCGCCAGCGCCGCGCGCCGCCGCCAGTTCACCGCGACGTTCGCCGGCGTGGCCCCCGCGAACGGCGTCAGTTCCAGCAACTCCAGCAGGACGTCCACCGCGCGATCCGCCGCCGCCGTCAGATTTTCCTGGTAGCGCAAGGGCAGCGCGACATTCTCGGCAATCGTGAGCTGGCTGAAAAGTTTTCCGTCGGCAAAAACAAAACCCACGCGCAGGCGGTCGGCCAGTTGCGCCTCGCCAAACGCGTCCGTTTCGCAGCCGAAGACGCGGCAGTTTCCGGCCACCGGCGTCATCAAGCCCGCCGCGTGCAGCAGCAGGTCGCTTTTGCCGGAATGCTGCGGCCCGGCCACCACCCAGAATTCACCGGACGACACCGACCAGTTCACGTCTTCGAGCAAAGTGAGCGATGGGTCGCGCATGGCCGCGACCTGCACGCCGCGCATTTCGATGACGAACGGACTGGAAACAATTTCGCTCATGTCACGAGATAAACCACGATGAACACCATATCAATCAGCACGCAAACTACAATGCCTTGCGTGACCGCCCGCACCGCCACGCGGGAAACATCTTCGAGCCGCAGCGGCTGCGCGAGGCCGTGGTAACACGTCACAATCGCGATGAAAAATCCGAACGCCGTCGTCTTCAACGCCAGCAGCGCGAAATCCAGCCAGTTGAGCGCCTCGGCAATTTGCCGGAAATAATCCCCCGGCGTCAGCGGCACGTCCTGCAAAAAGGCCCAGAGATAGCCGCTGCCCAGTGCGCCGAGGATCAGATAAATTGTCAGCGAAAAAATTCCCAGCGCCATGCCGATGACGCGCGGCACGATGAGATAATGCACCGGGTCAATGCCCAGCGCCTCCAGCGCCTCGACTTCGCCCAGCGCGCGGGCCGTGCCAAGCTCGATGACGTTGGCCGTGCCGACGCGCGCCAGCACCAGCACCGCCGTGATCAGCGGTCCCAGTTCCCGCACAATCACAATCACCATCGTCGAGCCGAGATAATTGGTCGCGCCCACTTTCGCCAGCGCGGAAACCGTCTGGCCGACGACGAGAAAGCCCAGCGCCAGCGCCACAAAAATGAACATTGGCATCAACGACACGCCGGCGCGGTTGATCTCCTGCCGGATGCGCGGCTGCATGACGCTGTGCGCCGCGCCGATTTTTTTCAGGATCACGCCGAGCGTGATCAGCGCAAACGCGCCCAGCCCTTGAATCGTCAGCAGGAAAAGGAACAGCTTGCGTCCAAGACGATCCGTGTAGGATTTGGGCAGCGCCGCGCGCCGAAACACCTGCGTGTTCGTCAACTCCAAAGCTTTGGCCAGATTTCCGCGCACGCCGCAGCCTAGCATAATTCCATTTCAGCAAAAAAGTTTTTCCTTCCTGCTGACGGCACGGCACAATTCCCGCGTGACACCCGCCGAAGCCCAACAGCGCCATGCGCAACTTGCCGACGAAATCCGCCGGCACGACCGCGCCTATTACGTCGAGGGCCGGCAGCTCATCACCGACCGCGAATACGACCAGCTTTTCAAGGAATTGCAGGAACTGGAAAAGCAATTTCCCGATCTCGTCACGCCGGAATCGCCCACGCAGCGCGTCGGCGGCACGCCGAGCGAAAAATTCGCCCGCGTCCGGCATCTTCTGCCGATGCAGTCGCTCGACAAAATTGCCGCCAGCGATCATCCGACCAAGGACGAGGAACCCGACCGCGACAAGCGCAACCGCGCGCAGGACGAAAACACTTTGGCCGAACTCCATGCTTGGGACGCGACGATTCGCAAGCAGCTCGGCCGCGGCAAAATTCAATACATCCTCGAACCGAAGGTGGACGGCGTGTCCATCGGCGTCCACTACCGCCACGGCAAGCTGGCGCTCGGCGTCACGCGCGGCGACGGCGTGGAAGGCGACGACATCACGGCGAATCTAAAAACCATCCGTGGCATTCCGCTGGAACTGCATTTGAAAAATCCGCCGGCGCTGCTTGAAGTGCGCGGCGAGGCTTATATTTCAATCAAGGAATTTGGCGCGTTCAACGCAAAGCTCGCCGCCGCCGGCGAAAAATCTTTTCCCAATGCCCGCAACGCCACCGCCGGCACGCTCAAGCAGCTCGATCCGCGCCTCGTCGCGCAACGCCCCATCCGCGCCGTGTTTTACGCGACCGGCGCGTTCAGTAGCGGCGACGCCCCGTCGCCGAAAGGTGGCAGCGACGCCCCCGTCGCATTTTCTTCAACCGGCGACGAGGCGTCGCCTTCACCGTCCCGGCGACGAGGCGTCGCAGCTACGCCCTTCAAAACGCACTCCGAAATGCTCGAAGCGCTCGCCGGGTTCGGTTTGCCCACGCAAAAACTCTGGTGGGTTTGCGACGGCATCGAGGAGGTTCTAAAAGTTTATCGCGAGAAGATTGTCGCACACTACGACGAGGATAAAGATTTGCGCCGGCAGTTGCCTTACGAGATTGACGGCATCGTGCTCAAGGTGAACACGCTCGCCGACTGGCCGCGCATCCCCGGACGCAGTCGCGCGCCCGGTTATGCCATCGTTCACAAACCTGTGCCGTGGATTACACCCGCCGAAACCGTGCTCAAGGCCATCACGGTGCAGGTCGGGCGCACCGGCGTGCTCACGCCCGTGGCGGAACTGGAACCGGTCTTCGTGCAAGGCTCGACGATTGCGCGCGCGACGCTCCACAACGAGGACGAAATTCGACGCAAAGACATCCGCATCGGCGACACCGTGGTCGTCCGCAAGGCCGGCATGGTCATCCCGGAAATTTT
>CAYVGC010000153.1:0-4689 GCA_964449815.1 uncultured Bifidobacteriaceae bacterium | reverse complement strand
GGCCAATGTTGAAAACCTTCACCACCACCGGCGGGTTCGTGTCCCGGTTGACCGTAAGCACCGCATTGGAGCTTAACGCACTGAAAACAATGTTGGTAATGCTGTTGGTCAGGGTGACATAAAACACCGCGCCGCTATCTGCCGGCAACGGCGAAGCAAGCTGGTAAGTGGAATTGGTCGCTCCGGAAACCGGCGCTCCGTTACGATACCACTGGAAAGTTACCGGATGCCGTCCGATGTAACCGACGCTGAAAGCGGCCGGCTGTTGTTCGGTCACACCGACATTGGGCGGCTGGGTCGTGATTTTCACCGGGCCGGTCTGTGGTGAAACATCCGGGCCGAGTTGAAAATCCTGCGCCACTTGCTGGGCGGACAAGGCGGACGAATAAATGCGGAACTCATCAATCGAACCGTAGAAATAGGGGTCGTTATATTGCGAACGCCCCAGCCAGTCGTTGACGGTGCCGCCAACCGCCGCCGGAGTGAAAGTGAAACTGTCATTTTCCCCGGCCAGCGCGCCATCAATGTAAATTTTCGCGGTTTGGGCGTTGTCGTCCTGCGTCCAGACGACGTGATGTTCGACGCCCACGGCTGGCCGGGTGAACAGGTCAACGAGTTCTTCGCCGGAGCCGGGGTTATAAGCCCCGCGCACCCCGCCGGAACCGCTCAAGGCGGTCAGATACATGTAGCTCGTGCCACCGCCCTGGCCGCCTTCGCCATCCACGCTGTTGCCAAAATCGTAAATCCGCGCCCAGGTGCTGCTTCCATAGTCGGTAAACCACGCCTCGTAAGTTATGGAGGTCAAATTACTGACCAGATTGTTCGGCAAGTCCACAAAGGCGCTGGAGCCGTTCAATACAACAGCACCGCTGGTAATCGTCGCGCCGCCGGACAAGGTGCCGTTCGCGCCGCCTTCAGAATCGCCGGCGTCCGTTGTAAAGCTATACCGGTGCGCGAGCGTTTGCGGCGGATCGGACACATAAATGGTTTGCGTGCCGGTGAGGCCTTCATAGCTGGCGGTCACCGTGGCCACGCCGATTCCAACCGCCGTGATGCGCCCGGCAGAACTGACCGTGACAGCATTGGGGTTGCTGGAGTTGAAGACGACGCCCGGCGCAAGCAGCAGATTCACATTGGTGACATTGACAAAATTGCCGAAGACGCCCGGCGTTTGCGTTGCCCCTTGCGCCATCGTCGTCGCGGCTTGAAAATTGATGGATTGAAGCCCGCCGGGATCCGTGACCAGCCGCCCCGGTCCCGCTGTGAAATCAACGGCGATTTGCAACGGGCTTAATGCGCCGTTGTAAATTCGGAAATCGCTGATGCTGCCTTTGAACAACGGATCATTCCACTGGGAACGGCCAATCCAGTCGTTGACCGTGTTGCCGAGGGCCGCCGGCGTCAGCGTCACCGCCGGGTTGCTGCCCACCAGCACTCCGTCCACATAAAGCCAGGCGGTTTGCGCGGTGGCATCGGAAGCCCAGACGACATGCTTCTGCACGCCGGTGGGCAAGGCCGTTCCGGGCCATTCCACAAGCTGCTCATTTGCACCGCTGGCGTTGTCGTAAGCCCCGCGCAAGGTCCCCGAACCGCTGCGCGACGTGAGGAACATATACTGCGTGCCGGACGTGGCGGAGCCGATCGGAAAGTCCTCGCCGCCAGAGCTGTTGCCAAAATCGTAGATGCGCGCCCAATCGCTGCTGCCATTGTCCGTGACCCACGCTTCAATGGTGACGGACGTGTAACCGGTGACGATATTGTTCGGCAAATTGACGTAGGCGCTGGAACCATTGAGCACCACCGCGCCGCCGCTGATGACGGCACCGCCGACAAGCTGTCCGTCGGCGCCGCCAACCGCGTCGCTGGCATTGGCGCTAAAGGGATAACGGTGAGTCAGGTTCGCGGCGGAACTTTGAATTTCTAAAAAAGCAATGGCCAGACCGGCCCAAGCAGACAGGACGTTGAGTTTCATTTACAGTAGTTAATTTATAAAGATATTTGTTCAACTTTGCATTTACAATGATAATTGAACAAACATGGCGGTTCATACTACGGCTCACGCGATGGAAAACAGCGGGACGAACCGCAAGCCCGCCCGACTGAATCAAGTCCACCGGCATTTTTACCCGCTGCGTCTCACACCCGCTCAAGCGCGTTCGTAAAATCGCCAAAGGCAGGACAGGAAGTTATGCAGATTGTTCACGGATTCCCCGACGCGGCATCTCAGCCTTCAATCTTTTTGAAAGGCGGTTTCCGCCAGCCGATAGTCTGCTTGCAGGGGAAGGTCGCGCGCGGAACCGCCGACCAGAATTTTAAAGCTGCCGGGTTCCGCAACCCAGCCTTTTCGCGCCGGGGCATAAAATGCGAATGCTTTTCTATCCAGCGGGATGGACACGGTTTCCGCCTCGCCGGGCTTCAAAGATATTTTTTTGAAACTTTTCAATTCTTTTTCCGGACGCAACACGCCGGGCTTTTCCGGGTGCACATAAAGCTGCGCCACTTCCGCGCCCGTCAAGGCGCCGGTGTTTTTGATTTCAAATTCCGCCGGCACTCCAGCCTCGCCCAGAACCAGCTTCAAATTGGAGTCGGCGTGGAGGATCGAAATTTTCTCCGCCAGCGTCAGCCGCGAGAGCAAATCCTCCACGCGCGTTTCGACCGGCAGGCCGGAGTCCTGAAATGGACATTGGTTGGTTTGTGCCATAACGGGTAAGCGGACGAGCGCAAATAGAGCGGCCAAAAAAAGGCAGGCTTGAATTTTCATTCGGTGATTCTCAAAAGCATTCCAAATAGATTGCCGGTTGCATCCGTCCAATTCAATTTAGTTCTCCGAATTCAGACGGATGTTCCAGGAAACTTTCCCGGTGAGCGGATCGCTGGCAAACTTGAAAGCGCCATTTTTCTTCGTGAGCGTCAGTTCGTGCAATTCACTGTCGCCCGGCAGGAAAATGGAACCTTTCGCCGTCGTGGCGTCTTTCGCATAAACGACCAGATCGATTTTGGACCAGTCCATCTGTGCCGTGGATTGTGCCAGCGCGACGCCCATCAGCACCACGCCGGGCCTTTGTCCGGCAACTTCGCCAGTCCAGCTTCGGCGCTGCCAAATCCGCTGACAAACTGAAAACCCTCGGCGCACCTGATCCTGGCGGTGACAATTTTCCACGCGGGCGCGTCATCTTCAACAATGGAGACACGGCCGGGCAGGTTCTTTGACGACGGTTTAACCACGGTTGATGGTTTTGATTTGTGTTTCATGTTACTTCGCAAGAACGATGAATGATTGTCACGAGTTTTCTCTACACTGGTCCGCGCGGAAATTATGGAAGCTGTTAGGATCGCAGACTTCGCGGGTAATGCTCGGTTCAGTCGGCTTGCCCAAACTTTTGAGCAGGACGGGGCGCTTTGGTTTTCACTTTCCGGCGTGCAATGCAACAACTCCGCCATGATCAGGGCGTGGAGACATTGGCATCAAACCAGACTGGAAGCCGGCTGGCTTCAACCCGCAAAGCAGGGAGCGACATCCGACAGATCCGGTTTTGGCCAAGATGGCCGCCATCGAACCAGCCCGCACACGTATAAGCAAGTTGAAGTCAGCAAAACTGCCGCCGAAGGCGGATGAGAACTCCGGCTTTGCCGCTGGTTTGGGTGCGACGACAAAGCCCCCCGATACTCTCACCGGTTTGTTCAGCAGCGGTTAACGGCTTCTTTGGCATGGATTGCAACCCTGCCGAAGATTTTGAAGCTGATTGAAACCGACCAGCCGGTGCCGTTCCTCATCCCAGAGACGGAAGCTCAGGGATTTGAGGCTGGAGAACAAGGTGACAGGCGGCACGGCTCGAAACAACGGCTCCGCCCTGTGACACCGCTCCAGATTGTAGTTGGGAATCCGCGGGCTTAAATGATGGATGTGATGAAATCCGATGTTGCCCGAAAACCATTGGAGAATCCTCGGCAGTTTGTAAAACGAACTGCCGTGCAGTGCCGCCGCGAGATAATCCCATTGCTCGTGGCGTTGCCAATAGACTCCCTCGAACTGGTGCTGCACATAAAACAGCCACACCCCGGCCGAGCTGGCCACCATGACGATCGTCAACTGGATCACGAGATAGGCTTTAAGGCCGAAAATCAGGCTCAATCCGACGGTCACTCCCAAAATCGCCAGATTGGTCCAATACACCGAGCGCCGCTCCCGCCAACCCGCTGATTTTGGGGAAAACCGGTGCTTGATCACAAACAGGAAAAGCGGCGCAATCACGAAGAGCACGAACGGGTTTCGCGCCAGCCGGTAGGCAAACCGTTTCCAGCGGGACGCTTCCAGATATTCCTGCACGGTCAACGTCCACACCGAACCCGGACCGCGCCGGTCCAGATCGCCTGACGCCGAATGGTGGATGGCATGTTCCCAGCGCCAGAGCTGATACGGGGTAAAGGTCAGCACGCCGGTGATGAATCCCAGACATCATTTGCTTTCCGGGACTTGAAAAATGAACCGTGGCCGCAATCGTGGTGAATGATGAACAACCGCACCAGAAATCCTCCCGCCAGGATTGCCAGCGGCAGCACGATCCACCAAGACAACGCCAGGCCGAGGTAAATCAGACACCAGAGAGCGGCATAAGGAATGAGCGAGTTGACGATCTGAGACCTCTGAAAAAGGCTGTTTGAGTTGTTTGTTTCGATGTCACCGACATT
>CAYVGC010000152.1:0-4777 GCA_964449815.1 uncultured Bifidobacteriaceae bacterium | reverse complement strand
GCATCCGTTCGAGCATGTTTTCGTGGATGTGCTGGAGCGGCATGTCCACGTAGCGCGCGACTTTTTTGCAGTCGGCAATCGTTTGAATCAATTCATCCGTCCAGTGCGCCGGATGCGTGTAAAGCAGGCGAATCCAGAAATCGCCCTGCAACGAATTTAATTCGCGCAGCAGCGTGCAAATGGTCGTGGCATCGGCGGCGAGCGATTTGGCGGCGGCGGAAAATTTCTCCGGCGACGAAATCGCGCGCGAATGGTTCAGGCGCAAATCGAGTCCGTAATAAGTTGAGTCCTGCGAAATCAAGTTGATTTCCTTCACGCCATCGGCGATTAGCGCCTTGGCTTCGGCGACAATATCCGCCTGCGTGCGGCTGCGGTGCGAGCCGCGCATCCGGGGAATGATGCAGAAACTACACGGATGATTGCAGCCCTCCGCTATCTTGACGTAGGCGAAATGTTTCGGCGTGAGGCGAAAGCGCGGCGTGCCAAAATCAGGGATGAAGGTCGGACGTGGCGTGACATCGAGAATTGGCGCGGACGTGATGCGTGATGCAAGATGCGTGACTGTCGCAGCCACGGTTTTGGTTCTGCCAAATTTTTCCGTGCCGCGGAGGGCGTTCTCTTTTTCGTGCTCCTCGATGGCGCGGCCTTTTTCCAATTCTTTCAGGCTTTGTTTGATTCTCCTGCTTCCAGCTTTTGGTTCCCCGCGCTGGATTTTGCCCGCTCGGCTTGCCAGCGCCTTGTCCACGATGTCGCCGACCTGCGCGACCTGGTCAATGCCCATGAACGCATCTACTTCGGGCATCAGCTCCGGCAGCTCGTCGCGGAACCGCTGCGGCAGACAGCCGGAAACGATGACGGCCTGGCCGCGCCGGTTCGCGTCGCGCAGCCCGACGGATTCCAGAATCGTGTCCACGCTTTCTTCCTGCGCGGAATCAATGAAGGAGCAGGTGTTGACGATGACGGCGTCGGCCTGCGCGGCGTCGTTGGTAATCTCGACGCCGCCCTTGATCAGCGAGCCGAGCATGATCTCGGCGTCCACGAGATTTTTGGCGCAGCCGAGCGAAATCAAGCCGACGCGCAGCGGGCGTTCGTTGGATTTTTTCTTTGTCACGGAAGATCAGGCTACGCGAAATGGAGTTGCCGGTCGAAAATTATTTCACGGCAGCCCCGGCGCGACAGCGCTGGTCGGGATGGAATTGGTGGAAATCGTTTCCACGGCATTCGTCGCGGTGCTGGCGGGAGCGGCGGTTTCCGCCGGCAGGCCGAGCTGCGTCCGCAGCACGGCGCGCGCGGCGAACGGCAAGCCTTTCTGCGTGTTCAGCAGCTGATTCAAGACCGCGCTTTTCAAATTCTCGAACGGAGGCAGCGGAATGCGCACCCCGCCTCCCGAGCCGGAAGTTTTTGCGACATAATGCGCATAAATTTTCTTCGCGAGATTCTGGTAGCCTTGATAACGGTCGTCCACGCCAATGGCAAGTTCGTAATAGGAACGTCTGATCATCCCCTCGATGGCGGCGGTCACACGTTCCTGCGAGGTCTCGCCAATGTCAATCTGCACGACGGCAACGGCGTATTCGTCGAGCGTCAGATTTTTCGGCAGCGAATCCGGCTGGCCGTCAATGATCGGCTTGTCGGGATATTTATCGCCGAGATATTTGAACCATTTGCCCGCTTCGACGAGGCGGCTGTCCTCGTAGAGAAAATAAACCGCGTCGCGCAGAAAATTCCGGTGCGCCTTGAGGATGCCGTCCCGCTGGCCGGGATCAGTTTCATCGGCATACATTTGCAGGTAAGCCTGGTTGACCTGCGGAATCAGATCCAGATTCGGGCCGAGCGAATAGGTTTTGTTGAACGGATCGGGAATGATCCGTCCGTGATGAAACGCCTGCAACAGCGACTGGTAGATGAGCCGGCGCAAGGTGATCAAATCGTCGGCCTTGACCTGGCCTGGATTTTTTGCGGCGGCGTCCAGACCCCTGGCGCCCCAGTAAATCGCGTGCGCCTCCGGCAGCCGCCAGTCGAACGGGCCGTATTTTTCGTCCACCGCCTTTGCGAACGCCGGGTCCAGTTTGAACTCATTCGTGAACGCCCGCAGTTGCTGGATTTCTCCGGGCGTTTCCGGGTGCAGCAGCCCGTCAAAATTCGTTCCCTTCGGCCCGAAGAAATTTTTCATCTCATCCGCCCACCGGCCCTTGTAATACATGTTCGCATCGTCGAGGTTCTGGCCCAGCTTGTGCTGGAAAAACCAGCCCAGCTCGCGGTAGATCAGGAGGCTGTTGGGATTGTAGCGCAGGCCGTCGTCGCGCAGCAGTTCGATGCCGCGCTCCACCCAGCGCCAGCGGTCGGGAAAATCCTTGAACTTCACCGAGATGTTGTAGGCCATGTTCCAGGCCTGAAACAGCCAGACCTGCGTGAACGTCGGCTCCAGCTTCGTGATCCAGTCCGCCAGTTGCGCCGCCTCGAAAAACTTGTCGTCCTGCTGCAGATCGTTGGCGCGAATCCAGAGAAAATTCGAGATCAACCCCCGGAAACCGCCCAGCGCGACGGTGGTGAACGCCAGCATCGGCGGCGCGTTTTCCAGCACCGCCATGTGCGTCAGGCCCAGGGCGGCGCGGTCGCGGTTCAACGACTTCTGCACCTGGCCGGAGCCGGCCAGCAGCGCGGCGGCAAGCAGGACCAGGATGATTTTTTTGACGCGTGAATTCATTGCGTTCCTTGCGCCGTCGCCAGTTCGCGCCGCGAGAAAAAGATGATTCCCGCCGCCGCAAAAAAACCGCCCAGCAGCAGGACGATTTGCGTGAAGGCCAGGCCGAGTTCGCTCCAGGGGATGCTCCGTCCGCTGCTCAACGCGTCAATCGGCGAAAAATTTTTCGCGAGGCTCACCACCGCCAGCACGCCTTTGAAAGCCGGGATCAGCACGACGTCCGCCATGGAATGGCCCGCCACGCCGGTCTCGGCGTTGCCCCCGGCCACCGTGCCGGAATCCACGGATTCGGCGAGCGTGCCGCTGGAAAAAACCACCAGCATCATGGCCAGCGCAAAAAAAGCGGCCACCGGAAACGACAGCAGGCTCGCCGCCGCCAGCCCCAGCGCCGCCAGCAGCGCCATCCAGCAGAAAATGATGGCCAGCCCGCGCGCAAAATTCAGCGCGAAACCGCCTTCGGGATACAAGACCTCCATGCCGTCATCCAGCGGGAACAGCAGCGCGGTGTCGTTGGGATTGACAAAGGTGATCGTCAGCAGGCCGTTCGCGTCAAACAAATCCGGTGGAATCTCAAACTCGTGGAACGTGTCCGGCGCGAGGCTCATCGGCGCCAGCCGCCTCGCGTCCGGAGAATTGGGATCGCCAATCTCCCACAGCGCCACAAAAGTTCCCGCCGCATTTTTCTGGGCCGAATTGAATTTCACCCGGAGCTGGAGCGGCTTGCCATGCAGATAATTTTTCGCAAAGCCCAGATCAATCTGCCAGGTGCGCTGATAGTTTGGCGGCACCAGTTGCGAATCTGCCTTCACGCCTTCACGGATCATTTTGCGCACTTCTTTTCGTTCCGCATCGGTCAGGCCGGCCATTTCGGGATTTTGTTTCAGCCGTCCCTGCAAAATCCGGTCCGTCTCCGCCTCAATCTCCGCAGTGTTGTCCGGCGGCCTCGCCGAGCCGCGCGCCACCAGAATCTGCTGGCGCAAAATTGTCTGCTCCGCCGCCGGCAGTTTCGTCGCGCGCCATTGCAGCAGGCCATAAACACACCCGCCGGAAAGCGCCAGCAACACGGCGTTCAGCGACACGATGCCCAGCCATTTGCCCAGCCAGATCTGCCAGCGCGCAATCGGCTTCGTCGCCACGACCTGGATCTGGCACTCCTCGATGTCGCGCGCCAGCGTGCCGCACGAAAGCCAGAGCGTCGAAAGCCCGAGCAGCGCCGTGATCGCGCTCAGCGTGTAGGTCAAAATGATCTGCGTGAAACCCTGCGCCGTGCCGTCGTCCTCGATCACCAGCGGCAGACCGACAACCGCCAGAATCAACAGGACCGCGATGACGAGGAACAGCTTGAACCGCAGCGCGGCCTTCCAAGTCAACCAGGCGATGGCAAAAATGCGTTGCATGAAGAACCGAATTATTTCTTTCCACCGAGCAACGATGACAGTTTTTCATCCGCCTTGGACAAGTCCACCGGCCTTGTTTCCGGTGCGGGAGATTGCTTGGCCGGCTGCGGTGTTGGCGGGCTGGCTTGCGTCAGCACTTCAAGCTTTTTAGCGTCCACTTTCGGCGTGCTCGTTTGCGCCACCGGTTTGGTTTCAACGGCAGGCGGCGCCGCCTGCGGCAGCGACAATTTTTCCAAAACCTTGTCCGCCGCCGGCCTGGCCTCCACCCCGCCGCGCAAATACTCGGCCACCCGCGCGCCGGACTGGGCGCCGCTGGTTTCGTTCGCCGCGCGGGCTTTGTTCACCACGTCGAGGAAATAGCTTTCGAGATTTTGCGTCGGATTGTCCACGCGCACCTCGCCGGTCAAAACGTCCTTGCGGATGATTTCCAGCACGCGCTCCAAAGTTTCGCGCGGCAAAACCGGCGTCGTGATGCGCAGCGTGTCCGGCGTGGCCAGCAAATCCTTGAGCGTGCCGGCGGCCTGAATCCTGCCGCCATAATAAATCACCACGCGGTCGCAGACATCTTCAACATCCGAGAGCAAATGGCTGCTCAAAATCACCGTCTTGCCGCGCCGCGCCAGCGCGATGATCAAATCCTTCACCTCGCGGCAGCCAATCGGGTCGAGGCCGGCGG
>CAYVGC010000151.1:0-4871 GCA_964449815.1 uncultured Bifidobacteriaceae bacterium | reverse complement strand
CAAGTTGCGGACGGCTGCCGGCTCGTTCCCTGCGGAACGGCCGGCTCCAGTTTTTAGGCGGCACAGAAGCGCGCGAGGATTAAGTTTATTGAAAATAAATCAAAGCATTTTGGACGAACGGTTGTCCAACTTGATTGAAAGTTCAACATTAACCAAATATGCACCTATGAAAATAAAGCACAGCATCTGTATAGCATCCGCATTACTGTTCTTAGCCGCAACCGTCAGCGCCGGGGAGTCAGACGCCAATCCCACTGGGACTTGGAAGGTGACGCAAGTTCCAAAGTCAACCTACGAGCCGACTCTGAAGCTCAAGCTTGAAGGTGACAAGTTAAGCGGCACCATCACTCGTAATACTGGCACTAAAATTGAGGAGTTGACCATCGAGGACGGAAAGCTCAACGGAAGCGAAGTCACATTCGCCACACATTTTTTCTCACAGGTTTACAAGGGAGGTGTGCTCCAGCCAGCCGACACGAACTTTATGTCGCACCAGAAGTTCCAAGGCACAATCAGCGGCGATAGCATCAAAGGCAAAGTAGAGAAAGAGTCGTCTGCTGGCAGCCGGACGCAGGATTGGGAAGCCAGACGCGTCAAGTCTTAACGCCATGATTAGTGGAGGTCGAGGAATGCCGCCTAATACCTATTAAGCCCGGACTGTCAACAGATAAAAAGCATTCCGGACGGAAAAGAGTTCTTTTCCGTTCAACGTCCAACGAACGAAGCTCTCCGGCTTGATTTCCATTGGCAGCCCGGACGCCGGGCGTCCGGCTAAACACCTATGCGGACTCAATCGGGCGGGCCGGATCCCGGTCGCCAGACCGGACCGCAGCCCGCTTGCCAGGGACGCGATCCAACGCCGCCTCCCGGTCCAGAAACTCTGTCAGTTCACCCACCCGCCGAGCCTGAGGAAGAAGGCGAAGTCGTTGGTGCGGACGTTGGTGTGGACGAGCTTTTGGCCGTCCTGGCCCAGGACGCAGACATACATCTGGCGGGCCTGAAGATCAATTCCGCAGTTGAATTCGGTGGTGGAGGTGTAATACTTCATGGCGGTCATTCGATAGGGGGGTCGCGAGACCCCGGTTCATCCGATTGGTTACGCGGAGAGTGCGGCTGACACTCTCCGCCCTGAAACAATGCTAACAAAAAACCAACAGGGCTTTCAGGGGAGTAGCAAGTCGTCAACGTAAGCGACATGACGGCATCCAAAACATTGGCGAGCGACGGTCATAGACCGCTGCTACAGCATCGGAAGTTTTCGCGCCGGAAATCTTTTTGGCCAAGCGTGGAGTTTAGGAAACATCCGTGAAATGAAAAGCGTTTTGACCCGGTTTGGTTTCGGCAGCGTCCTGGTTCCGGAGCGCGGCCCGGCGAGCCGCCGCAAGTCCGCTGGCAAGGACTGGCCGCTGCGGGTCACAATCCCCGCGCCCCGTTCCTCAAATTCGGACACGGCCTGCGTTTCTCCGCACTTGCATTTTTTCCGGTCGTGTTGCAACTTGGGGCCGGAAATTAGGCGTTTAACTAAAACTCATTAAAATATTATGGCACACGAACTCCCTCCCCTGCCTTACGACAAGGCCGCACTCGAACCCCACATTGATGCGTTGACGATGGAAATCCATCACGACCGCCATCACAAGGCTTACGTGGACAATCTCAACAAGGCCATCGCCGGCAACGCCGCGCTGGAAGCCAGGCCGCTCGACCAGCTCATCAAGGATTTGAGCTTGGTGCCGGATGCCGTGCGCGGTCCCGTCCGCAACAACGGCGGCGGCCACTGGAACCACTCGTTCTTCTGGAAAGTTCTCGGCCCGAACGCCGGCGGCGCGCCCACCGGCAGGCTCGCGGACGACATCAAGGCCACGTTCGGCAGCTTCGATGATTTCAAGGCGAAGTTTGAGGCGGCGGGCCTCGGCCGTTTCGGCAGCGGCTGGGTCTGGCTGGTGGCGCACAATGGCAAGCTGGAAATTGTCTCCACGGCGAACCAGGACAATCCGCTCATGGGCAAGGCCGTGGCCGGCTGCGAAGGCAGGCCGGTGCTTGGCTGCGATGTGTGGGAACACGCGTATTATCTGAAATACCAGAACAAGCGGGCGGATTACCTGAAGGCGTTCTGGAACGTGGTGAACTGGAACGCGGTCCACTATTGAACGGCGAGTCGCCGCCCCAGTTGAAATTGCAAAAGCCAAACGCGCCGATAAATGTCGGCGCGTTTTTCAAGGTGGGGTTTTCCATCGCCCGGTTTGCGTCTGTATGATGCCATCCGCAAGCCATCCGGTCATCGCCGCACGACGCCCCTGCCGTCCAGGCGGACCTGCGTGAAAGCCTTGCACAGATGCTTGAGATGCGTCAGCATTCGCCCAAGCATTGTGAAAATCTTTTCTATTTACATCATTTTGGGAGCCTGGTGCTGTCTGCCGGGAGGCGTTGCCAAAACCACGGCCCAGGCGTCGAACCAACTGACACCGGTGTCCATTCAATCGGTGACGGTCGAAGATTCCTTCTGGTCGCCCAAGCGAAAGGTCTGGCAGGAGATGACCATCCCGGATTGTTTTACAAAATTTGAGAACGACCGCGGTGGCGCGCTCAATAATTTTGACCGCGTCCGTGACGGGGAGTCGGACGGCCACGCCGGTCCGCCATGGTATGACGGACTGATCTATGAAATGATCCGCGGTTCAGCGGATTTTCTGGCGGCCCAGCCTGATCCGGTGCTGGAGAAACGGATTGACGGTTACATCGCGCGCATCGCGGCGGCGCAGGAGCGGGACACGAATGGTTACCTGAACACCTGGACCGAATTGCAGCATCCCACCCAGCGCTGGGGACTCAACGGCGGCAATGATGGTTATCAGCACGAAATGTATAACGTGGGCGCCTTGTGCGAGGCGGCGGTGCATTATTATCAGGCCACCGGCAAGACCAGCCTGCTCAAAGTGGCGGTCAGGCTGGCCAACTACACCTGCGACCAGGTCGGGCCGGCGCCGAAATACGAGCTGGTTCCCAATCACGCCATCGTCGAGGAGGCTTTCGCAAATTTGTATCTGCTCTTTCGCGAGCATCCCGGGTTGAAACGCGGCCTGCCGGTGGCGGTGGATGAGCGCCGTTATCTGGAGCTGGCGCAATATTGGATTGAAGCGCGCGGGCAGGCACGCAAAGACCAGCCATCGTATGGGGCCTACAACCAGGACGACCGGCCGGTTTTTGAGCAAACCACGA
The DNA here is from genome assembly GCA_964449815.1 of uncultured Bifidobacteriaceae bacterium. GTDB lineage: Bacteria > Verrucomicrobiota > Verrucomicrobiia > Limisphaerales > UBA11358 > UBA11358. The sequence continues at coordinate 1,652 of CAYVGC010000151.1, read as the reverse complement.
TTGAGGGCCACGCGGTTCGAGCGGCCCTGCTGTGCGCCGGCGTCAGCGCGCTGGCCGGCATCAACGGCCGCGACGATTATCGTCAAGCCGCCATGCGCTTGTGGGAAAACATGGACGGCAAAAAAACGTATGTCACCGGCGGCATCGGTGCGACAGCGGCGGGTGAGGCCTTTGGCAGCGATTATTTCCTGCCCAACGACGGTTACCTGGAAACCTGCGGCGCGGTGGGCGCGGGTTTCTTCGACCACAACTTGAATCTGCTCACCGGCGATGCGCGTTACGCGGACGCACTTGAACGCGAACTTTACAACGGTGCGCTCGCCGGCGTTTCCCTGGCCGGGAATTCCTATACCTACGTCAATCCCCTGCAATCTGCCAGCGGCAACTCACGCTGGTCGTGGAACGGCTGCCCCTGCTGTCCGCCGATGTTCCTGAAGCTGATGGGGGCGATGCCCGGTTATATTTATGCGCAGGACCAAACCGGCATTTATGTGAACCTGTTTGTCGGCAGCACCGCGAAAATTCAACTGGCCGGTCAAACCGTTTCATTAAAACAGACGACGGATTATCCGTGGCAGGGTGACGTTAAAATCACCATGAAACCGGCCAAGCCAAGTGAATTTGACTTGCACCTCCGCATTCCCGGCTGGTGCCAGGGCGCTGCTTCGACTGACGATCTTTACCAACCAAGCAACCGTCCGGTCACCGGAGCCGCCCGGCTGAAGATCAATGGCAAGGCGATGGCAAACATCGAAATGGTTCGCGGCTATGCCACGCTGCATCGCCGGTGGAAATCCGGTGATGTCGTTCAATTGACTTTGGACATGCCGGTGGAACGCGTCAAAGCGAATGCCCAGGTCGAGGCGGATAAGAACCGGGTGGCCTTGATGCGCGGCCCGATGGTTTACTGCTTCGAAGGTGCTGACAACGGAGCCGCGGTTCAAAACCTGGTGCTTCCGCCGGGAGCCGAATTCACGCCGGAATACCGGAGCAATCTTTTGGGTGGAGTCACTGTTCTCAAGGCGACGGCGACGGGGATTTTCCGCACCGGAGCAGATCAGGTGACATCGGTGCCGTTCAAGGTCATGGCCACGCCATATTACGCGAATGCCAATCGCGGAACTTGTCAAATGCAGGTGTGGCTGCCGGAAAGCCAGGACGGTGCCAATCCACAAAAACAGGAGTAAAAATTGACGCGGAGCTTCCTGTGAAGGGATTGAGATTTCAAATAATTGCCTGAACAAGGCGGCGCGGACTGCACGCCATCCTAAATCAGATTCCCCGCGTGTTCAAAATCTTATTTCCCCTGCCGAGGACGATGACCTGCGGCTGCCCATTTCTTCGACGTTCACGGTTTGCCGTGGCGTGGTTTTTGCCGTTGGAAAATAATTACCGGGCGATGGGCGGGCACGTTCTTGGTAGAATTGGCTTGTTCCCGAAAAATCCATCGTCCGGTCTGCGGCTGGCCGTGGCCACCGCAAATTTATTTAGTTGAGAGTTGAGAGTCTTTAGTTGAGCAATGAGAATTTTCCCGCACTCAACCATCAACTTTCAACCCTCAACTCACAATCAGGTGGACATGAGGGTCACGACCATACTCCACGGGCTGTATTGCTTGGAGCCGCCGATGGCCTGGATGCGGGCGGAATACA
>CAYVGC010000150.1:0-5037 GCA_964449815.1 uncultured Bifidobacteriaceae bacterium | reverse complement strand
CTTGACGGGTGCTCTCCTCGCCACCGGTGAATAACATTGGAGTTCCTATAAGAGGTCACGACCTTTGGCGCGGGTTCAGGCTGGCGTCAAGCCCGACAAAAAACGGATGAACCGGCAGAGGTTCAGCCGCGCGATTTTTTTATCCTCATCCGGCAGCATGACGGTGATGGCCGGTTGCGGGTCGTCCGAGTCGAGCGGGCCACAAGTCGCAATCAACTTGACCAGCTTGGCGCGGGTGTTGTCGTTGCGGACATAGAGAGCGAACGGCAGCCGATCGCACCGGTTGGGACTGCGGAGGATGGCAAAGTGCAACATCCAGACGACATCCCAAAGCCTGCCCGCCTCATCCTGCCCGATGCCGCCAGACACCGCGCCGCTGATTCCAGTGGAAGCCCAAAGCATTTTGGCCAGTGCGAGCTTCCGTGCGGGTGACACGTCGAGCCAAACCCACTTGCCGACGACCTCGGCCAGTTCGTATTGCTGCGGCAATTGTGCCCGCAAAAATTCCAAAACCGTTTGCGTGGGCAATTCGCGGTTCGCGTTGTGCCTGATGGAAACCCTTTCCGTTCTATTTAATGATAGCTGATCGGCGTTTGCTGGTGCTGCTGCTTCAACTTTAATTTTGTTTTTCATAATCTTTTTTGATGTTCGCCGCACGTGTCTCGCCGTATGCCGCTTGCTTCACCTCCGGCGGAGACATTTTTTGAACCAGATCAGTTTTATTTGTGGCGTGCATGGACGCAAACCCGGCGTCGCCCTCGGCATGAGCTACCATGAGCTTGCGGCGGAGATGATCCGCCTCGGCTGCAAGGAAGCCTTGAATCTGGACGGTGGCGGCAGCTCGGTGATGGCCGTGCGCGATCCGGCGGCAGGCAGGATTAAAATTCTCAATCAGCCGACCGACGGCCGCGAACGCGCCGTGGCCGACGCGCTGGGGATTTTCCTGGATAAATAAGTGACAGACCAGGAACTCCGGTCGCAAGACCGGGGCGCGGATTGAAACACGCTTTTCGACTCGTCGGACGCCGGATGCCAGTTGCAGCGGGCGCGAGCCGTCCACCAGATGAATTGGTTTAATCCACGCGACGGCGAGCAAAACATCGGGCGGTTGCATTTTACAAAATCATGACAACTGGGCCTGCGCTACCGGCTAATTTTGAGGGTAAAGACGACGCATGAACTCCCGTAAACCGTCCTCCACGAACAACGCGTTCACCCTGATCGAGCTGCTGGTGGTCATTGCCATCATCGCGATTCTGGCGGCGCTGCTGCTCCCGACGCTGTCCAAGGCGAAGGCGAAAGCCGGGGCCGTCAGTTGCATGAGCAATTTGAAACAGATGCAGGCCGCCTGGCACATGTATGCGAATGACAACAACGATTTTATTGCGGGCAATAATTGGCTGAGTGAGGCGGGAGTAAACGGCGCCATACGCGGGAATCTGAATTGGGTGACGGGATGGTTAGATCCGCGTCAGGCAAACAATACGGACAACACGAACATTCTCCTGTTGGTAGATCCACAATGGGCTTCGTTCGCACCTTACACCAAATCGCCCGGATTGTATCGCTGCCCGGCGAGCCGGCTCACGGCGAAGGAGGGTGGCGGCTATTATCCGCTGGTGCGCACCATCTCTATGAGCGGTTGGATGGGATATAACAGCACATTGTGGAACCAAGGTTATCAGTTGTTCAGAAGAACCACCGACCTGGCCAGGCTTTCGCCCAGCGATGCGCTGGTCTTCATTGAAGAGCGAGACGACAGCGTTGATGACGGGTATTTTGCCATTGATATGGCGGTTCAACAACTGGCCAATGTTCCCTCCGGTTATCACGCCGGCTCTGGAGCCGTCACCTTTGCCGATGGCCACGCGGAAATTCATCGCTGGAGAAGTTCGGAGACCCTGGCCCCGCAGCAGTCGGGAGTTCCGACGGTGAAACATGAATATCTTCCAGTGTCGCTGAACAACCCGGATTTGATTTGGTTGCGCGCCCATGCCACAAACCTCCAATAATTCATAGGTAAATTGTCGCATTTGCCAGTGCCGGCAAGGTTTTGACACGAGACTTGCCAAGTCCAGCCAATTACCCGGAGAATCCGGTGAACTGTCCCCCAGGGACGGCACGTTCACGCTGATCGAACTGCTATCGTCATTGCCGTCATTGCGATCCTTGCGGCGCTGCTGCTGCCGGCGCTGGCAGGGGCCAAGGTGCGGAGTTTGCAAGCCGTTTGCCAGAATCACAACAAGCAGATCGCCCTGGCCTGCACGCTCTATCTCGGCGATAGCCAAGACCGTCTCCCGCCGGCCATAAACTGGGGCAAGGCATGGGGAACCGTCTATCAACTACCCGGGGCCATTGACTGGCTGCCCTTGCTGAAGCGACACAGACTCGGACGGATTTGGCCACCTCGCCTGTCGCTGAGGGCAACATCAAATTACGCCTCGTGGTTGAAACTCCTGCCCAGCTACCGAAGTGCAGGGCGGCTGGGTTGAAGCGCCGCGCCTGCTGGAGCGGCTATTCCCGAATCCAACGTGCCGCCTGTCTTCACGATGGCTGCGCACCAACCAGTGGAGGTTTCCGCATGTTTGCGTTTGCCTTGGCCGGCTTTTTCTTCGATGCCAAAAGGTGAAGTCTCTCCTCGACGCAAAGGCCATGGAGGGAAAGGCGACGGCGTGAAAGTTCCGTGACCCGCCCACGCCATGCCGGCGCGTTTTTTGCGTCGCCACGTTGCCGCCGGCGCCTTTTTACCTGTAACGGTCAAAACGGCCAAACAGCCACACGGCCAAGCCGAACAATATCGGCAACAGGACAACAAGAGTTATTTTCCAAAGCAGCATTCGCTTCTGCCACTTCGATTTTTTAGATTTTAGCTTGGCCATGCGTTGTTTTTCAGCCTAATCAGAAAGCCCGACCGACGCAAGTTGCCGATTTGACCAGCCGTCGCCGTCGCGCCACGGTGTCCGCCAGCAAGCCGGAACGTCTGACGTGTTACGAATGGCGAAGCTGGTTCCGGCCAAAATAAATCAAGGTTTTTTTGAAGGAAACGGTCAGGGCTTCCAGGTTTCGACCCGTGCCAGAAACTTTTCTTTCCCTTCATCGGAAATCAACATCAAACATCTCCATCCCTTCATTCCGCATGGGAAAACGCTCCAATGCCGTCAGTTCACGGCAGCAATCCGGTGTTTCGCGCTGAAGATCATGCCGACGCGGCCCTGGAAGCGGCGAGGTCAGCTTTGCGTTCTTTGAGGCTGCGGAAAAACTCATAGCCTTCACGGCAACGCCGGACGAGGATGTCCTTGTCTTCGAGCATCGTCTTGATGATGCGCAGAATCGGTTTCGGGCGCAGATAATAGCTGCGGTAAAAGCGGTCCACCGCCTCGAAAATTTCCTCTTTCGACGCGCTCGGATATTCGAGCGTGCTTTGCTGGAGGCCGTCGGCCTCGACAAGATCAGTCTTGTCCTTCTTCACAAACCAGCCGTTGAGCTTGGCCTGTTCGTAAAGTTCCGTGCCGGGATACGGTGCGGCGAGCGAAACTTGCAGCGAGAACACGTCCAGATCCTTCGCAAAATTGATCGTCTGCTCAATCGTCTCCTTCGTCTCGACCGGCAGGCCAAGAATGAACGTGCCGTGAATCACCACACCGGCCTGGTGGCATGCCTTGGTGAACCGGCGCATTTCACCGGTGGTCACGCCCTTCTTGATGCGCGCGAGAATGTCGTCGTTGCCGCTTTCATAGCCGACAAGGAACAGGCGCAGGCCGTTGTCCTTGAAAGATTTTATCGTGTCGTAATCCAGGTTCGCGCGGCTGTTGCAGCTCCAGTGGACGCCGAGCGGGCCGAGCTTTCTGGCGATTTCGCGGGCGCGCGGGAGGTTCGCCGTGAAAGTGTCGTCGTCGAAGAAAAATTCGCGCACCTGCGGAAAGATTTTCTTCATGTAGCCCATTTCGTCAGCGACATTTTGCGGCGAGCGCACGCGGTATTTGTGTCCGCCGATGGTCTGCGGCCAGAGGCAGAAGGTGCATTGCGCCGGGCAGCCGCGACCGGTATACATCGAGATATACGGATGCAGCAGGTAGCCGATGAAATAATTCTCAATCTTCAGATCGCGCTTATAAACATCCGCCACCCATGGCAGCGTGTCCATGTCGGCGATCGTTTCGCGTTCGGGATTGTGGATGATCTTGCCGTCGCGATTTTTGTAGGACAGGCCGGCAATGGTTTCCAGCGGACGATCTTCGGCGACCTCCTTGCAGGTGAAATCAAATTCCCTGCGCCCCACCCAGTCAATCGCCGGCGACGCCTTCAAGGTTTCCGTCGGCAGGACCATCGTGTGCGCGCCGACGAAACCGATTTTTGTGTCCGGCTTCTGTGCCTTGATGGCCTCGGCCACCTTGCAGTCGTTTTTCAACGACGGCGTGGAAGTGTTGATGATGACGTGATCAAAATCCTTCGCGATGGCCAGGCATTTGGCGAGGTCAATGTGGTGCGGCGGGCAGTCGAGCAGGCGCGAATCGGGCGTGAGCGCGGCGGGCTGCGCCAGCCATGTTGGATACCAATAGCTGGTGACTTCGCGCCGCGCCTGATAGCGCGCACCCGCGCCGCCGTCAAAACCGTCGAAGCTCGGTGGTGAGAGATAAAGCGTCTGGCTCATCCGTATTCAACCGTGAGAACCTATCCGGTTTTTTTGTTTGCCGCAATTTTCGCCGGCAGATCAGTTTTTTCGCTGGGGTCGCCTTCGCTGCCGCAAAACGTGCCGGCGTGTGTTTCTTGATGAACTTCGTTCGAGAATGCGCCGCGCGCACCGGCGGCGGGCGGATTGAGCGCCGCTTTCGCCTCGGCCAGATGGCCTTTGCCGATGGTCACGCCGTTGAAAGCGCGCTGGGCCAGTTCCGGCGAGGACGGATACGGCTTCGGTTTCGCGCCGAAGTTGTATTTGAAATTTTTCCAGTTGTCGCCGCGCTGGTAGTTCGTGCCGAGAGCACCGCTGGGATCGTAGCCGCAATGCACCATGCAATGCTCGCAGCGCGGGTCGCGCGC
>CAYVGC010000149.1:0-5408 GCA_964449815.1 uncultured Bifidobacteriaceae bacterium | reverse complement strand
GTTTTCATGCCCACAATCTATCAGAAGCATAAAGTTTGTCAAGTGCATAATCTCACTTTTTACGGCAAATCCATTTCAGCTTTCAGGGTTTCGGTTTTTTGCTGCTGTCTGCGACGCCATTAGCCGCCGGAAACGGCACATTTTTTCCCTATGACAATGCGCCTGCCCGCGCCGCAGCGTCCAGCGATGCACCACGCCCGGCAGCCGGAACCAAACCTTGTCGAGTCTGCGAATCATGAATTTCAGCTTTTGCTAGACCACCACCCCAGGGCGTCCGCCACCAGCGCGGTGAGTTCGATGTCATTGCGCAGATACGCTTCCGCCGATTTGCGGTTGCTCTGCCAAAGTTCTGCGAAGGCTTTGCCCTCGCCATTTTTGGCACCGACACCGAGGTGTTTGCAATTGAATCCAAAGAACCTTTGGCCTGCCGGTCGCCCAGTTGCCGTCTTGGTTTGCTGGAATGACGAGGTGATTTTTCAAGACTCATAAAAGCGGATGGGAACAAGAACGGTGAACTTCAGGACTGAAGCCGCGACCATGCACGGCGTATTCAAAAATGTCGCGGTCGAAACCGGGCGGTTTGCCCTGCCGCAATCCAAAGATATAGGCGAAGCAAACCAGCACCGGCACGAGCGCCACGAGGAAGGACACGGTGAGCGACGAACCGACGACGACCAGCAACCCAAAGAACAGAAATCTCTGCAAAAGTATTTGAACGGGCGCGTGTGCAAATGAATCAGAAAACCATGCAACCCAAACGCGAAAAACAACCGACCTTCTTTGATCTGGCCGTGCAACAACGCGGCAGCGTCAACCGAGTCCTGGAAATCATTGCGAGCGAAGTGGACTTCACCGCCGCCGAGGAGCGCGTGGCCGCCACTTACAGCCGGGGCGGACGGCCCGCCTGCCGCGTTGGCGTTATTCGGCCTCACCAAACCCGGCCGGCCGCGCGGAAGTTTTCTGCTGCTCGGACCAACTGGCGTGGGGAAAACGGAAACGGTCGTAGTGCTGACCCGACACATTTTCGGCGCGGAAAAATTATTCCACTTCGACATGTCGGAATTTCAGGCGCAGGAATCCCTCGGCCTGCTGCTCGGTGCCAAGCTGGGCGAGACTGGTTAGCCGTCCACATAGGCACCAGCGTGACCGGAGCCGGAGGCCATTACCAGCTTCAGGAACGACATTTGGGCGATAACTTGCCTTGACTCATGTTCACCAGTGGATCGCGCGGTTCCAAGGGGAGAATCAAATGAGCATCGTCTCAATCTAGCAGCAGACCAAGCCGCCGCAACTCGTCATCGAAGCAGTTGCCAGGTTCGGCCAGTGACGCAAAAGTCCAAAAGATTGACGCAAAAGGTCAATGACATGATTTTAAGTCTATGCTAATGTAATTCAAATCAAATGAACAAGAAATCCAATTCCCATGCTTGCATTTTCCCAAATTAGTAAACATCTCGCCAGGTTATATGAATTCGCAAATAGGTTCCACAAATAAGCCGAGCAAAAATTTTTACATTACATATACCAATTGACATGACCATATATCACAACCGAAAATATCAAACCGAAAACAAAAACTAAAACAGAAGCAAAATTATGAAAAATATATGTTCTCTGCTCTGTGTTGCGATGGCGGCCATAAGTCTGGTTGCAGTCGTGCGGGCAGATAGTTTTACCAACGGATTGTATAGTCAGTGGGTGGGCGACGACTATACGCCTGGAAACGATTGGATTGACCGGATTCAAGGCGTTGACGCCGCTTTGGATGGCTATCCCACTCCGCCCATCTCCGTGTCGGGGATATTTGGGTCGCACAATGGAGTGCAACGAGACTCGTCAGGAGGTGCCAATGACGGCGGCTTTAGCATTCCGGGAGGCAATGCGCCCACTGGTTACACAAATTACACGGTGTCGGCGGTGATCTATTCACCAGCCGCAGGCCCGGGAAATACCGCCTATTTTGGCGCCGATTTGATCGTTGGTTATGATATTGGCGGAGCCGGCCAGACCGACTGGGGAATCTCCTATGGCGGCAATGGCGGCACCGGTATTGATGCGGGCATCGGGCTGGCCAACGGGAACGACCAGGGATTGAACTCGCCCGCCTTGTCTCTCTATGGAGTGCATGCGCTGGCATTACAGGTCGGCAACGACACCATTAGCCTCTACGTGGATGGTGCCTTGTCAGCGCAGGCCACGTCTTTGCCGATTCATGCGCCGAGTCCGCAGCAGGGGGTCATTCCGTTATTGAGCTCCGTGGGGTCAAATATCGGCCAGGTGTTCGCAGGTATTTTGGCCGAGCTGCGGATCTACACCAATTCCACGGTGGATGGAGCGGCGCTGACCACCTATCTGGTGAACAATTACAGTCCTCAACAGATCATCACCTTGAGCACCAACGCAGCCGGTGGCATTGTTGGATCGAATACAGCGGTGACCCTTTCAGTTCCGCAGAGTGCCACGGCCAGCAGTCCTTTATCCATCACGCTGACTTCAGGCAATACGGTGGTGACCGCTAGCCAGACGGTCACGTTGCCGGTGGGTGTCACCACTACAAACGTGGCCTTCCCTATTGTGGGAGTTGGCGTCTCCACCGTGGTAGCCACCGCGCCGCCATTGAGCCAGGCCGTGGTCCTGATAACCGGAGTGTTGCCATCAATCACCTTTTCACCCATAGTTTCCAGCACGACGGCGGGGAACAATGTTACCGCCACCCTGACTTTGACCAGTGCCTATCCGTTCAGCGGACCTTACACGGTAACATTGACCTCAGACAACCCGGCAGTGGCAACCAGCCAGACGGTAACTTTGCCGCCGGGCGTGGCCTCCACCAACTTGACGGTCCGGGTGCTTGCAGTTGGTTTTGCCGATTTCACTGCTACGGCAAACGGGTTAAATTCTGGACTGTTTACAGTGGGAACATTACCGCAGGTTCTAAACGCTGGTTTGGCCAGTCAATGGGTGGGTGACGACTATATTTATGGAAACGATTGGATTGACCGAATTCAAGGAGTTGACGCCGCCTTGGATGGTTATCCCACTCCACCCATCTCCGTGCCTGGTGTGTTTGGGAAGCACAACGGCGTGCAACAAGACCCGAATGGGATTGGCAGTGACGGTGGTTTCAGCATTCCGGGAGCCAATGCACCTTCCGGTTACACAACCTATACGGTGTCAGCGGTAATCTATTCCCCGGCCGCTGGTTTGCCAGGTGGTAATTATTATGCCGCCGATTTGATTGTTGGTTATGATATTGGCGGAGCTGGACAGACCGATTGGGGCATCTCGTATGGAGGTAACGGCGGCACGGGAATTGATGCAGGCATCGGCCTGGCCAATGGGAACGACCAAGGCTTGAACTCCTCCGCTTTGAATCTTTTTGCGGTGCATGCATTGGCATTGCAGGTCGGCAATGGCACCATGAGCCTCTATGTGGATGGTGCGTTGTCGGCGCAGGCCACCAATCTGCCGATTCATGCGCCGAATCCGCAAAATGCGGTTATTCCACTGTTAAGCAACGTGGGGGCAAACATTGGCAATGTGTTCCAAGGTGCCTTGGCCGAGTTGCGGATCTACACCAATTCAGCGGTGGATGGAGCGGCATTGACTGCCTATTTGGTTACCAACTACAACTACAACGCTCAAGACACCATCGCTTGGAATACTAACGCGGCGGGTGCGATTGTAGGATCGAACGTGGTGGTCAACCTGTCAGTCCCGCGAAGTGTCACCGTAAGCAGCCCGGCTGTTTTGACGCTGGCCTCGGCCAACCCGGCGGTGACGGCGAGCCAGACGCTCGCTTTGCCGGTTGGCGTCACCGCTACTAATGTTACATTCCCGATTGTGGGAGTTGGCAGCTCCACCGTGACGGCTACCACGCCGTCTCTAGCGGTCCAGGGCGTGGTGCAAATATCCGGAGCTTTGCCATCCATTACCTTTTCGTCGCAGTGGCTCAGCGCGACTGTGGGGAGCAATGACATCGTTCCCCTGACCTTGACCTGTGCTTATCCTTTCAGTGGACCATATACCGTAACTTTGACCTCGGATAATCCGGCGGTAATAACGGACCAGACAGTGACACTGCCGGCCGGAGTGGCCTCCACCAACTTGACATTTCGGCTGATTGCAACTGGATTTGCCAATTTGACGGCGACAGCCGACGGGTTAAATCCGGCAGTATTATCTATAGGAACAATGCCCCAACTTTTAAACGACGGATTAGTCAATCAATGGGTGGGCGACGATTATACAGTTGGAAACGATTGGATTGACCGAATTCAAGGAGTTGACGCCGCCTTGGACGGCAATGCCACTCCGCCCGTCTCCGTGTCGGGAATATTTGGGGCGCACAAAGGAGTGCAACGTGACCCGGCTGGAGGTCTATCTGACGCCGGCTTCAACATTCCCGGAGCCACCGCACCGAGTGGCAATTCAAATTACACAGTTCTGGTGGTGGTTTATCCCACGGCCGCCGGCCCGTTAAATAATAATTATTATGCCGCTGATTTGATCGTCGGCTATGATATTGGCGGGGCGGGTAAAACTGACTGGGGGATCTCGTGGGGCGGCAACGGTGGCGTGGGTTTTGATGCGGGAATCGGCCTGGCCAACGGGAACGACCAACCTTTAAACTCCCCTGCGTTATCCCTTAATGCGGTGCATACACTGGCGCTGCAAGTCGGCAACAGCACTGATAGCATCTATGTAGATGGTGACCTGGTGGCACAGGCCACCAATGTGCCGATTCAGGCACCGAATCCGCAACAAGGGGCCATTCCTCTATTGAGCACCCTGGAGGCGAACATTGGCCAGGTGTTCCCGGGTGCCTTGGCAGAGTTGCGGATCTACACTAATTCAGCGGTGGATGGCCGGGTGCTGACCGCTTATGTGCAAACCAATGATGGTGGCATATTGCTGCCGCCGCCGATACCGACCACTCCGATTATCCTGCCGGTTTATCGGGATTCGACGGGAACGAACTTGGTGTTCACCGTGACAACCCAGACGGGATTCAACTACTATCTGTTGTCTGCGACGAACCTGAACCCGCCGATCGTATGGTTAACTAACAGCACCACAGCTGGCACTGGTGGAACTATAACTAATATCGCACCGATAAGTGAAGAAAACCAAAAACAGTTCTTCCGCTTTCTGGTGCAGTGACTAATCAGTGATAATTACGCTGTGGCGGGTCAGGGCGACCCGCCACATTTTTTTGCAAACACGCTTGGAATCAAACGCTGTGGATCAATGCGCAGATATTCACCGTGCTAACTGCGATCAAAGCAAACCAAAAACAGATTGCTGACGGTTTTAGGATGTTGTCATGAGGCCGGATGGTTGGCATCGCCACCCTAGAGCATTTTCTATTTAGATAGACGCAACGGGTGTTTGCTGGTATTCTTTTC
>CAYVGC010000148.1:0-5743 GCA_964449815.1 uncultured Bifidobacteriaceae bacterium | reverse complement strand
TGCCGCAGGCGATGCAGTTGAGCTGGCAGCCGCTGGTGCCCACGCGGAAATTCAGCAGCGGCGTCCACAAACCTTCCAGCCCGGCTTCGAGCGTGGCGGGTTGAATGACGTTCGTCGGGCAAACGCGGACGCACTGGTCGCACTTGATGCAGCGCTGGAGAAAATCCTCCTCCGCCAGTGCGCCCGGCGGACGGATGACACCGGGATTCCAGTTTTGACTCATCAGCCCAGCGAGTCGCACGGCTGGCACCGCCGCCAGCCCGGAAACTGCCGCCGTCAAAAAACCGCGCCGTGTGATTCCGGGCGACGGCACTTCGCCCGCCGCCGAACGGTTCGGACCGTAGGTCATTTGCGCCTGCCGGCAGGCGCGCAAGCAATTCATGCATAGGAGACATTCGTGCGGATGGATTTTGCCGAACGGATCGCACGCGCCTTCGCAGTTGTTTTCGCACAGCTCGCAGCCGCGACATTCGCCCTGGCGCTTGCCCACGCGCCACGGCGTCCAGCGCACCAGCACGCCGAACAATGCGCCGAGTGGACAGATGAAACGGCAGTAAAAACGCGGGATCCACAAATTCAAAAGCAGCGCGGCGAAAAAAACGGCGGCAATGGACCACGCGGCAACGTAAAACCGGGACGCCGTCGCGAGGCCGTCAAACGCGGTCAGAATCACCAGATTCATCGAACGATGAAACAGCGGAATTGGATCCAGCAAACCCGTCTGCAACGACGAGGCGACGAGCGCCTCCGGCTGGACGAGAAAGCCCAGTGCCGTGCCGATGAACAGCAAACCCGCGAACCATTCGGCGGTTTGCTTCCAGCCGGTCACCACTTTTTGCATTGCGAACCACAAAGTCAAAATCAGGCACGCGACCAGCACCACCAAACCCACGGTCGGTTTTTCGCGCGGCCACTGCAAAACCTCCGCCAGCAGCCCGCCGCTCGCCGACGCCAGCATGGCGATCAGGATGTAGTATTTGATTGCCTGGCCGCTGCGGTATTGGTTTGCCGCCACGCGCTCAGCGTGTTTTTTGCGCCGGTTACCGAGCCAGCCGATGAACTGATGCAGCGCGCCAAATGGACACACCCAGCCACAGAAAAACCGGCCCAGTAAAATCGTCAGCATCACCGTCGCCAGCGCCCAAAGCAGTCCGGCGTAAATCGTCTTGGTAGTGAGCAGCGTGCCGAGCGCCACCAGCGGATCAAGCTGTAGCAGCCAGTTGACCGGCCAGCCGCGCAGTTGCCACCAATGGTCGCCAACGGTGGTGACCACGCAAAACCAGGCGAACAGCCCGAAGAAAAAAATCTGCGCGATCCGGCGGACAGTGATGATTTTCATGGCTGGAACCTCCTGCTGTCAAACGTAGCGGCGGTTGGCAAACCGCCGCCAATTACTGCGGCTTTCTGCCGAAAGCCGCTACGAGTGTTTGAATTGTTCCTATTCCACATGGTCCCTCACAGGATTTAAGGATTCAAAATCGGCGGTGCCCAGGCCGGCGGCGGCGGCTTTGCCGATGAACGGCAGGCTGGCGGCGGTTTTGCCGAGCAGCGTCGCGCCAAAGGCGTCCGCCGCCACGGCGTCGGTGCTGACAATCATCGTATTCGTCGGCTTGAGATCGTCCAGCGAACCGCCGGTCGGCCCGTTCGTCATCATCGTCATCGTGCCGTCAAGGATGACCAGCGTGGGCCGGACGAGCCGCGCCAGTTCCAGAATGATGGTGTGAATGTCCTGATGAAAAACATTCCGCCGGCCGCCGAGCAGGCCATACCAGTTTTTCATCGTCAACGACGCGCCGCTGCGGTGATGATCCTTCACCGGCGCAAGGCCGATGAGCTTGGTCACGCCCTTGAACGGCTCGATCAACAGCGGCCAGTCCTTGATCAATGTGGCCCCGGCCAGTGTCGTCGGCTGAAACGAGGACGCCATTGGCAATGCAATTTTTGCCCCCGCCGCTTCCGCCGCCTTGGCAATGCCGGTGAGCGCGAAACAACTTTGCGGATCGTTGATGGGATTGTCCGTCACGATCACCGACGCGGCCCCGGCGCGCAGGCAAAGCCGCGTCATTTCCGCAACCAAATCGGGATGCGATGTGGCGCCCAGCGCGGCGGGCGAGGCGAAGGCGGCATTGACTTTCAGCACCACGCGGTCGCCGGATTTAATGAAGCGTTCGATGCCGCCGAGCGCCGCGAGCGCGCGGTTGACGGTCTTCACGCGATCCGCGCCGGTGACGATGCTCAGCTTCGGCGCGGTGGACGCTGGCAGGGAAAAATCCGGCAGCGACACCGTTTTGCCGGCCAGATTGGCCGCCGGGCCTTGGCGGTCATGCAGCCAGAAACCCGCGCCGCCCGCCGCCACGATGGCCGCGCCCGCCTTGGCCGTGCGCACCAGAAAATCGCGCCGGGCGAGCTGATTGAAATCGTTGGCCTGGCTCATGGTTTTCCTTTCGGCAAACCGTCTGCCAGTTGCTGCGCGACCTTTGCCGCCGAAGTCGCGTCCGGCGCGGCATGAACACCGGCCACCACGTTGTCAGCGGTGAAAATGATTTCGATGCCGTCCATGAAATTGATTGGTTTGCCCAGCGCTGCCGCGCCAGTGGTTTCCAGCTCCTTCCCGCCGTTGGACAGCAGAAAAGAACGGTAGGCGTCGCGCACTTTGGCGGCATCGCCGGCGGTTTTGGTGATTTCCAAAAAGGCGAGCGCCTCGACGTTGGTGGTGCCGGCGGGCAGTTGATATTTTGCCGTGAACACATTGGTGAAACCGTCAAAGCCGAAGGCGTCCGCCACTTGCAAGCCCTGGCTGCCGGTCGCCAAATTCTCCGGCGGAAAAAGTTTTAATTCCGGTATCACCGCCGGGCCGGGCGGATGCGCCGCGACAAATTGCTGAGCCATCGCTTTCATTCCCGTCATCATCGCCGGCAGCGGCATGGCTGTGACCGCCTCGACGTAAAAACGTCCGCTGACGAAGTAAAGCGCGTTTTGGGTCTGGTAGGCGAACGGCGTCAACTCCCACGGCTGCGCCTCCGCGCGGCGCTGGAGGCTGAACACCGAGAACGCCTGCGGCAGCGTGCCCATGTCATAAACGAACCATTCCATCCAGATGTCGTTCGTCGCCGTGAGCGCAAACCGCTGGCAGGTCAGGTGGACAAATCCGGCGGTGAGATACAAATCCGCCTTGCCGTCAATTTTGTTATAGACATCGTCCGGCCCGAAATTTTCCGGCGCGCTCAACGCCGCCAGTCCCGGCGGCAGCGCGGCGGACGCTTCGCTGGATGCAGGCGTAGAAACAGTTTTAGCCGCAGCCGGTGCAATGGTGGCGACCGCAAAGACGGCTGGGTTGAAGGAAAATTGTTTCAGCCAGACGCCCGCCGCGATGCCGGCGAGGCACAGCAAAATGCTGAAGCCGACGAATTGCTCCGCCCGGCCGGGCTGGTGACTTGGCTGGCTCATGAGGTGCATTCCACCATAAGCAATCGGTCAGTCGAGTCTCACCGGAAATTGTTATATGCTTTGCGGAAATTGACCTGATTTTAATGCCAATTTTCAGAGTTGAGAAAGCGGTGGGTGAAACAGGCACGCGTTGCTTCTGAATTTTGAATTAATCGCGACAAAGTAACTTGGGAGGTTCAACGGTAGAACTTAATTGCAAATAAATTTCATTCCAACCTTCCCAACAGCCGCAGCAGGCCGTCCAGAATCGTCAGCGGGTGGGGCGGGCAGCCGGGAATGAACAAATCCACCGGCACAACGGAACTTGCGCCGTTCAAAATTTGCGGATGGCCGATGAAAGGTCCCCCGGCAATCGCACACGCGCCGACTGCTATGACAATTTTCGGAGACGGCACGGCGTCGTAAGTCTTCCTGAGGGCCAGTTCCATGTTGCGGCTGACGGCACCGGTGATGAGCAGGCCGTCCGCGTGGCGCGGCGACGCGACAAACTGGATGCCGAACCGGCTCAAATCCCAGCCGATGGTGCCGAGGACGTTCACGTCCGACTCACAGGCGTTGCAGCCGCCCGCGCTCACCTGCCGCAGCCGCAGCGAGCGGCCGAAAAGCTTTTTCAACTTTTCATCCAGCGCGACTGCAAGACGCAGTTCCTCCCCGCCGGATTTGCCGAGCAGCAGATCTTCGCGCCGCCGAACCGCCATTTGATGATTGCCTGTTTGCGTGATGGCCTTGGTGGGGCACGCCTCGACGCACGCGGCACAGAAAATACATCTGCCCAAATCGAGCGCGACGGGTTTGCCCGGCTCGCGGGTGATGGCCTGCGTGGGGCAGACCGGAACGCAGGCATTGCAGCTTTCGGCGCATTTCGCAGCCTCGACGCGCAATGCGCCGCCATGGCGGTCGGGCAGCGCGGGCGGCGGACCGTCTGGAAACGCCATGGTCTGGCAGCCTTGTCGCAGGCGGTGGGTGATGGGATTCATTGCAGGCATGGTCAAAGGTCAACACCGCAGTAGGACAGGTTGAAACTTTTGTTGCAGATTGGAAAATCGGAAATGGCCTGGCCGCGCATCGCCATTTCAAGGCCAAGCCAGTTGTGAAATGATGCGTCCACAATCTTGTAGCGGCGGAATGCCCCGGCGGCATCGGTGAGGGAGGCGTGGCAGACTTCGCCGCGCCAGCCTTCGACCAGCGCCACGGAAAAAGCGTCGTCGGCGGGCGAACCGGGTGCGTTGAAGTTTTCCCCGTCCGGCGGCGCGACGAGCTGTTCCTCGAGAAATTTTCCCGAGCGTTGAATTTCCAGCCAGCGCACCCGCGCACGGGCAAACACATCGCCGCCGGGCCACACCGCCACCGGCACAGGCGCGAAGCGATGCCAGCCAGCAGGATGATCAAACCGAACATCACGCACCAGGCCGGAAGCCCGCGCGGCCACGCCGACCAAACCGATCTCGGCGGCCTGTCTGGAGGAGATTGTGCCGGTGAACTCAAAACGGGCGCGGGCGGAATTCGAGTCCCACAGCCATTCAGCGGCCTGATTCACTTCAGCCAGCGCGACGCGGAGTTTGGCGAGCAGTTGCGCGGCGCGTTCCGGTTCCAAATCGCGTTTGCAGCCGCCGGGGCGGACGATGCCGCGCCCAAAACGGTTGCCGCAGATCATGGCGGTGAGATTCAGAAAATCGCCGCGAATTTTGCCGCACGCGGAAGCCGTGGGCAGAAACGCGACATCGTTGGCAAGCGCTCCAAGGTCGCCGGTGTGATTCGCGAGCCGTTCCAGCTCGAGCGCGATGGAACGCAGCCATTGCGCGCGCAGCGGAGCTTCGGTGCCGGCGAGCGATTCGAGATTTGTCGCGTAGGCCGTCGCGTGACCGATAGTCGTGTCGCCGGCGGCGGTCTCCATCTGGCTCATCGTCGCGCGGTGCGGCCCGCCCGCGACCGCCTCCTCGACTCCGCGATGCTGGTAGCCGAGCGCGATTTCCAGATACAAGACTTCCTCGCCGTTGCATTGAAAACGGAAATGGCCCGGCTCGATGATGCCCGCGTGAACCGGCCCGACGGAGACTTCGTGGATCTCGCCGCCGTCAACCCGGAAGAATTGCCCGACCGCCGGGTGGCCACCATCCTGACGGCGCACAGGTTTCAGCCACGGATGGCCTTCGGGCACGAGGCCGTGCTGTTCCCAGACTTCGCGTTCGAACATGTGGGCCTGCGGATGCCGCAACGTGAGCGACGGATAACTTTTGGTCATCGGCGCGCTGCGGCCGACGGCAAGCGTGTTTTCGGAATCGAACGCAATCACGGC
>CAYVGC010000147.1:0-6148 GCA_964449815.1 uncultured Bifidobacteriaceae bacterium | reverse complement strand
AGAAAAGAATACCAGCAAACACCCGTTGCGTCTATCTAAATAGAAAATGCTCTAGTCCGCCTGGTTGCTAGAACCGGGAGGTGGTGGCGTTTCTGTTCAAGAACGAAGCGGCGGAGTTGTCAAACGTCCGAACCAGGCTCGACCAACGGACAAGCCTGAAATATCGTCAAAAACACGAAGTTTTTGCACCGCTCAACCATGGTCGGAAAGCAGGTTGGGCGGCCCGTCTCTTGGCCTCGTCAAGATGGCGGGAAAGCCGCAAACAGCGCCGCCAGGAATCCAGCCGGTCGGTGTTTTCGCCTGCGTCCGTGGCTCAGGCCGCACCGGGAATCGGATTCTTTTCAATTCTTTGGACTTCCGGCAAGGGCGCGGATGCTCTTAAATGTTGTTAAAATACAAATGTCGTTACGTCAGCTCAAAAAAATCCTGCCCGGCGAAATTTTTCTCGAACCCGCCACGCTCGCAAAATACTCTGGCGACAAATGGTTGGCCGTCCACCAGCCCGACGCCGTCGCCCTGCCCCGCTCCACCAAATCCGTCTCCAAAATTTTGCAGTTCGCGCACGAGAATGAAATTCCCGTCACGCCGCGCGGCGCGGGCCACGGCTATGTCGGCGGCTGCGTGCCGGTGCGCGGCGGCATCGCGCTCTCGACGGAGCGCATGAAAAAAATTCTGGAAATCAATCCCGCCGATTTCGTCGCCGTCGTCCAGCCCGCCGTCAACACCGGCGAATTTCAAGCCGCCGTGGAAAAGTGCGGGCGCTTTTATCCGCCGGATCCCGCGAGCCGCGCCGACAATTCCCTCGGCGGCAACATCGCCACCAACGCCGGCGGCCCGCGCTGTTTGAAATACGGCGTTACCCGTGATTACGTCCTCGGCCTGGAAGTGGTGCTGGCGGACGGGAAAATTGTCCGGCTTGGCGGACGCACGCACAAAAACAAGGCCGGCTTTGATTTGCACCGGCTCTTCGTCGGCTCGGAAGGATTGCTGGGAGTCATCACGGAGGCGACATTGAAACTGCTGCCGCTGCCGCCGTTCCGCGCGAATCTCGCCGTCGGGTTCAACTCCATGAACGCCGCTGTCCGGGCGCTGCAATCCATTTTTGCCGCCGGTTTTCTGCCCTGCGCGGCGGAGCTGGCGGATGAATTCACGCTCGCCGCCGCCGCCAAGCGCACGCGGAGCAAACGGCTGCTCGGCTGCAAGGCGCATCTGATTTGCGAACTGGACGGACAGGAAAACTCCGTGCGCCACGAAATCGCCGCCGTCGAAAAAATTGTGCGCCAGCAAAGACCGCTGTTCGTCGAGCGCGGTTTTGGCAATGAGCAATGCGAGGCCGTCTGGCAGATCCGCCGCGAATTTTCCTACGCGCTGCGCGACACCGGCCTCACAAAATTGAATGAAGACATCGTCGTGCCACGCGGCCGGCTGGAGGCGTTTTTCAAGTTTGCCGCGACGCTGCAAAAAAAATACGGACTGCAAGTCGCCTGTTTCGGCCACGCCGGCGACGGCAACATTCACACGAACGTGATGGTGGATTACGAACAGCCCGGCGCGAAAGCATGCGCCGGGAAATGTCTCGACGAGCTTTTCCGCTGGGTGATTGCGAGCGGCGGCAGCATCACCGGCGAACACGGCATCGGCCTTGCCAAAAAACGCTGGTGGCCGCAGGCCGTTTCCAGTGAATCACAAGAACTTCACCGCACCATCAAGGCCGCGCTCGACCCGCACGGCATCTTGAATCCCGGCAAATTCGTGTAGCCGCCGAAGTCATTTTGCAAATGGTGCCCCTATCCGGAATTGAACCGAAATCGCACGTTTAGGAAACGCGAGCTCTATCCATTTGAGCTATAGGGGCAACCGGTCAAAAATGGCTGATTTTGACAATGGTTTTCCAACAAAAAAAACAGGTGCCTGATAATTAACACCATCAGATTTTGCACTTTCGTGCTGCCGGGCATTGGTGTGTTGCCAGTCAGAGCGACTTGAAAATGCTGATTTCACGGTCAACCGCAAGCCCTTTTTAAGCAGGCTGCCCAAAGTTTTTATCGGAAGCCTGCCGGCAGCACCGCCAATCTCCGAAAGCCGCTGGCTGCCAACTGGCCCAGCGGGCGGATCGTGAATTGAGAAGACTGACACCCGGA
Source organism: uncultured Bifidobacteriaceae bacterium (assembly GCA_964449815.1). Lineage (GTDB taxonomy): Bacteria > Verrucomicrobiota > Verrucomicrobiia > Limisphaerales > UBA11358 > UBA11358. Next base: position 4,007 of record CAYVGC010000147.1, on the reverse strand, counting down.
AAGCAAAATTTGCGGCAGCAAAAGAATTTGCCGGCAAGACAGCAGGAGCGCTGTTCGCGGGTTGAATTTTCTAACAGCAGGAATGAACTGCTGGTGAAAAATTGTGAAAAAAACGTCCGGTTTGCGCTTCAGGGTTGTGTCAGGCGAAAGAACAAATTTCCCTTGGGCGGTGAATTGGTGACGCTGTTGTTGACGATCTGGCCGAGATAATTGCCCCAAACGCCAGCGGCCAAATTATTGTTGGTTTGCAGCGTCCAGCCGGTTACCGAGGGCGGCCACGAGACGACGGCCTGGTTGCCAAAATAAGTGATGGTCAGCAATGGCGCGCCAGGCGTTTGGACCGCATAAAGCGCCCAAAAACCGCCGGTGACTGCATAGTTGCCGCCGGTCATCGCGCCGCCGGCATCCGGCTGGCCGGTAGTGCCGCTGACAGAATAAACTCCGCCGGTGCTGGTGCCGCCACCGCCGGAGATTTTATACCAGTTGATGCCATAAGATTGGGCGCGAGTGGTGGTGGCAACAATGCCAAGGGCGAGAGCCAAGAAAACAACCATTGCGCCGCGTCCGACGAATGACCATTCTTTAATTTTCATTTCCTTGTTTTCTTCGGCGGATTACGGATTGATGATTAACACGTTGAACGCAATGTTCGTCGGCATGTTCGCCACGTCTTCATTGAGAATCTCCCAATAACCGGAGAAATCATACCACAGGCCGATGGGATGGTTGTTATAGGCAAATGAACTTTGACCGGTGACGTTGTGAGTGACCAGCAGGATGGCATTGGGCTTGCCATCGCAGAGCGGATTGTTAATCCGGACAGCATTTGAGTAAAAGCTATTGGTGCTCGACGACACCACCGTAAAAGCCGCAGTGGGTGTGCCTTTTCCCGCACCCGCGACTTGGAATCCGCCATTGCCGATGGTCAATGCCGGGCCGGAACTGCTGGAGGCGTAAACTCCGGTGCCCGTGCCGCTGCTTCCCTCCAAGGCGGTGCCCGAAGTGCTGGAGCCGTAAACCCCAATGCCGCTGGGCGCGGTGCCGTAAACGCCCCAACCGCTGCCGTTTTGTGAACCGTAAACGCCAATGCCGAGGCCGCCGGTTCCGTTGTTTTGTCCCCGGACACCAGCGGAGTAACCTCCCGGCGAGGCGGAACTTACAATGCCATAGACAGCGTTGGCGGATCCAGTCGTGGATGCCGTGACACCCTGAACGCCAATGGTTGCCGCGCTTTCAACATCCAACTGCGCCGCCGGGTTGGTCGTGCCGATGCCCACAAACCCATTGTTCAAAATGGACATCCGATGAGCGAAGTCGGTGTAAAAGTCCAGGCCATACTGATTAAGGCCCGCCGTGCGCTGCGAGGCAATGCCTTCACCGCTGCCCGTGCCAAAGGTAAGGCCAACCCCGTTGGTGGTTCCGTTGTTGAGCGCTCCGTTATTATAATTTTGCTGGTCAATCGCCACGCCGCCATATTGATCAATAATTACCTGCTTGGCGATCGGGTAACCGCCGCCTTGCTTGGTGTAAAAACTCAAGTAGCCATACCCGTCATTATACGCAGACATGATTGCGCCTTCGCCCGAAGGAATGTAATACTGCAAGCTCAACCCCGTGAACAAGCCCGTGTTGATGGGGGAATAGTTGTTATTTACGATGAAATTCCCGGCGTTGCCGGAAAAAATATTGCTGCCCGTGAAAATTTGGGTGACATCGGTCAGCGCCACGTCCGCCGCCAGCCGCGCATCCGCCACCGTGCCGCCAGTCAACTGTGACGCGTTCAAACTGGTCAGCCCACTACCGTTGCCGACGAACCCGTTGCCCGCATTGTTCAAGGTAATCGGGTCGCCATAAGTGCCGGAAAGCGCGCCGGCAGGCAGCGTGCCGGTCAACTGGCTGGCCGGCACCAAGCCGTCCACATTCTCGGCCGTGATGGCATAAGGGGTGGGTGTCAGTTCCTGCCGCGGGATCAAGGTTGTGAAGGCGGCGGCACCGTTGGTGCGCACACCAAGTTCAAGCCAATAAGGTGAGCCGTTAAACACACCGCCAAAGTCAACGGGTGTGGTGAACAGTCCGTTGGTGACGGCCTGACCGGTCATGGTGATCGTGGTGCCCACCTGGCTGCCGCCGCTGCTGGCGTTCCACAGTTTGAAGGCCAGATCAAAGGTGCCGGTGGCCGGGCCGCTGCCGTCCCGCAGCTGGCCCTGATAGGTAAAAGCGGTGCCCTGGGCGAAAACGGAGCTGACAGCGGCCAGGCAGCCGGGCAACACAACCGCCGTGAAAAGCAGAATTCGGGTCTTCATGATTTTAGTCCTTTCCTTTACATGTCAGTTATTCACCAAAGCACCGCAGGATGATGACAGCACCAAACCGGCATCATTCACACTATTTAATAGTGTAAATAATTAAAGCAAATAACCAATAAAAGTCAATCGAAATTTTCACCGGCGAACCGGCCTGCCGTCAGCCAGCTTTTTGCCTGATGCGCGCTGATGCCGTGTTGTTGCCACGGTTCAATTACGCGGGTTATTTTCTCCAGCCGCGGCGCCGGAATGAACTGGCAATTTTTGGCGGATGGGTTAAAGTCGCGGCACCGACTCTGATGAACGCGTTTCAAATCATTTTCACACCGACCAGCGCCGCCGAGCTCGCGCGGATGCCTAAGGAATTGCAGCTCCAGATCCTCGGCGATTTTCGCGGGCTGCCCCAGCACGTCATCGCCAGCGAGCTTGAGGATTTCGGCAAGCTCGAAAGCGACGGCCACATCCTGCACCGCTTCCGTGTCGGCGATTACCGCGTTTATTTTGAACGCCACCAGCTTGGCGTGCTGGTGCATCGCATCTTGAGCCGGCACACGTTGAAGGACTTCTTTTTCCGCTCCGGCATCAAGGTGGGCGAAGACCAGGCGCTCCAGGAAAATCCGAAATTCTGGGAGCTCATCGAGGCCGCCAAAAGCTCCGACGCCAAATAAATTCGCCTTCCGGGTTGCGCAAAAATAGTTTGAACGAAATTCCGGCAGCCGGGTCTCAATTACTGTTAAGGTGATTGGGTTTGGGTTGAAGAGCCTGACTTTTTATGGTTTTTTAGTCAGGCTCTTTTTCCTTGCCAGCTCCCGGCGGGCTGCCCGGTTTGATTTCAACGGCGCCCGGAATTCCATTCTTGCACGGCGGCATTTTGGCCTTAGAATTGTCATCGCCCATTATGAACTACAAAATCTCCCGTCGCGCCGCGTCGCTGTCACCCTCGCTCACCCTGGCCATTGACGCCAAGGCCAAGGCCATGAAGGCCGCCGGCGAGGACGTCGTGGGTTTCGGCGCCGGCGAACCGGACTTCGACACGCCGCAGCACATCAAGGACGCCGCCGCCAGGGCGCTGGCCGCCGGGTTCACCAAATACACGCCGAGCAGCGGCATCCCGGAACTGCGCCAGGCCATCGCCGACAAGTTCCTGCGCGAGAACGGCCTCACTTACAAAACATCGCAAATCATCGTGAGCTGCGGCGGGAAACATTCGTGCTTCAACACAATTTTCGCGACGTGCGAGGCGGGCGACGAAGTCATCATTCCCGCGCCCTATTGGTTGAGCTATCCCGAAATGGTCAAGCTCGCGGGCGCGAAGCCGGTCATTTTGCAGACGACGGACAAAACGGAGTTCAAGGTGACGCCGGAACAATTGCGCAAGGCCATCACGCGGAAAACGCGTTTGTTCATCCTCAATTCGCCGAGCAATCCGACCGGCAGCGTCTATACGCCCGAGGAAACCAAGGCGCTCGGCGACATCTGCGTGGAGAAAAACGTCCTCATCATGAGCGACGAAATTTACGAGCATCTGCTTTACGACGGCGCGAAGGTGAAGAGCGTCGCCAGCTTTTCGCCGGCGCATCAGGACCACACCATCATCGTCCACGGCCTCGCCAAGGCGTATTCGATGACCGGCTGGCGGCTCGGTTTTCTCGCCGCGCCGGAGCCGGTTGCCAAGGCCATTGACGCCGTGCAAAGCCACAGCAC
>CAYVGC010000146.1:0-6458 GCA_964449815.1 uncultured Bifidobacteriaceae bacterium | reverse complement strand
GGCGGGCCGTCGGAGGTGAACGCCACCATCAAGGCGTATCTCGCGCTCAAGCTGGCCGGCGTGTCGGTGAAAGACCCGCGCCTGTTGAAGGCGCGCGAGGTGGCGCTGCATTTCGGCGGCGTGCCGCGGATGAACACGTTTTCCAAATTGTATCTCGCGCTCCTCGGTCTGTTTCCGTGGGAATATGTGCCGACGATTCCGTGCGAGGTGCTGCTCATCGGCAAATGGTTCCATGTGAATTTCTGGGACATGAGCAACTGGTCGCGCGGCATGATTGTGCCGCTGGCCATCATCAGCCACTTCAAGCCGACGCGCCCGGCGAAGGTCAATTTGGACGAGCTTTTTCCCGAAGGCATCCACGAACGCGACCTTGCGCTCGCGCCCGACCCGGACATGATTTCGTTCCGCAACTTTTTCCTGTGGCTGGACCGCCTGCACAAGCTCGCGGAATGGTTTGCCGAGCACGGCATCCATCCGTTCCGCAAAATGGCGCTGAAGAAATGCGAGCAGTGGATGCTCGAACGTTGCGAGGGCAGCGACGGGCTGGCCGCCATTTTCCCGGCGATGCTCAATTCCCTCATTGCGTTGAAAGCGCTCGGTTATGCCGACGATCATCCGCAAGTGATCCGCGCCGCGCACAAGTTGAAACAGCTCGAACACGAGACGGCGGACAGCGTGCGCATCGAACCGTGTTTCTCGCCGGTGTGGGACACGGCGATTGCGGCGGTCTGCCTGCGCGAATCGGGCGTGTCCGAAGAGCATCCGGCGATGAAAAAATGCGCCGGGTGGCTGATGGAACGGGAAATCCGCTTCGCCGGCGACTGGACCCACAAAAACCCCGCCAAGGTCGAGCCGAGCGGCTGGGTGTTTGAATACAACAACCAATGGAATCCCGACGTGGACGACACCGCCATGGTGCTGCTCGCGCTGCGCAAAATCCCGACGGACAATCCAGCGAAGCGCGACGAATGCTTCCAGCGCGGCCTGAAGTGGATGCTGACCTTCCAGTGCAAGGACGGCGGCTGGGCGTCGTTCGACAAGGATTGCACGAAAAACATTTTGGAAAAGGTTCCGTTCGCCGACCACAACGCGATGCTCGACCCCGAATGCGCCGACATCACCGCGCGCGTCCTGGAGTTGCTCGGTCATGAAAACTGGAAAACCGACCACCCGCAGGTGAAGGAGGCGCTCGACTACATCAAGTCCCAGCAGGAGGAGGACGGCTCGTGGTATGGCCGCTGGGGCGTGAATTACATTTACGGCACCTGGCAGGTGCTGCGCGGGTTGCGCGCGATGAACCTCGACATGAAGGCGGACTGGCTCCAGCGCGGCCGCGCCTGGCTCGAAAGCGTCCAGCTCGACGACGGCGGCTGGGGCGAGCGCTGCAACACTTATGACGATCCGGTATTCAAAGGCCAGGGGCCGAGCACCGCGTCGCAGACCGCGTGGGCCGTCATGGGCCTGTGCGCGTTCGACGATCCCGAAAATCCCGCGCTCAAACGCGGCATCGAATATCTCGCACAAACGCAGAACGCCGACGGTTCGTGGACGGAAAGCGAGACGACCGGCACCGGTTTCCCAAAAGTGTTTTATTTGAAATACGACATGTATCGCAACGCCTGGCCGCTGCTGGCGCTCGCGACTTACAAACAAATCTCCGAACGCGCCGCCGCCAAAAAAAACGGCGCGCCTGTTTCCAATGCTTGAGCAGACCGTCACCATCGCCGCCAACGAGCGGGACGCCGGCCAGTATTTCCGGCTCGTGCTGCGTGCGCCGCAAATCGCGCCGCTCATCCAGCCGGGCCAGTTCGCGCACGTCCGCATTTTGCCGCTGAAGGACGCGCTGCTGCGGCGGCCCTTCAGCATCTTTCAGGTCGCGGGCGGCACATTTTCCATCCTCTACAAAACCATCGGCAAAGGCACGGACGCGCTTTCGCGAATGCGCGCTGGCGAGGAATTGAGCGTCATCGCTCCGCTCGGCCACGGCTTCACCGTGCCGTCGGCCGGCGTGGAAATTCCGCTGCTCGTCGCCGGCGGCTATGGCATGGCGGCGATGTTTCTGCTCGCGCAACGCTCACCGCAAAAAGGGATCGTGTTCGTCGGCGGCCGCCGCCGCGTGGACATTTTGTGCGAAGAGGAATTCGCCGCGCTCGGCTGGGAAGTCCGCGCCACCACCGAGGACGGCAGCCACGGCGAAAAAGGCTGGGTCACGCAGCCGCTGCTGGCGGAATTGAAGCGTCCGGCTGCCAGGCGCAAGCTTTTCGCCTGCGGCCCGACACCAATGCTCAAGGCCGTCGGCAAAATCGCGGAGGATTTCAACGTCCCGGCGGAACTTTCCATGGATGAGCATATGTGCTGCGGCACGGGCGTCTGCCTGACGTGTGTAATTCCGGTCAAGGCCGGCACCGGTTGGGAATATCAGCGCACCTGCACCGAAGGCCCGGTGTTTGACTCGCGGAAGATTTTATGGGAGATCGTCAAATGAGACCAGCTCCGTCGGCCGCGCAAAAAGTTTTCTCCGCTGCGCGAAGGGGGAATTGGGATATGCGCCGAGTGGCGGCAAGGCGGTTGTCGAGGTGTTGAAAGCGTGAAACACTTTAATTATTTTTATGGCGGCGGGTTCCGGTCTTGATCAATTTTGCTGGATAAACCGTTTGCGATTTGACCAAGATTCAAACCATCCGGCCGGCCATTGCCCGGCGTTTAACTCGGAACTTGACATCATGAACAAACAAGAAATCGCGGCCAGCTTGCGGACCGAAGTCGGGCATCTGGAAATCGAGATCAAAAAACTCCAGGCCCGCTGCGAGCGGCTGAAGCGGTTTGTGCTCGATCTGGAGGAGGAAATCGCCGGCCCGGCCGCGCAGCAACCGATGCCGGATAGCAAGTTTAGAAAGGTGATTGACCAGGTCTTTGGCGAAAAACCCAAGCGGCCCAAACGCTGATGGTTCCGTCAGCGCCTTGGCACAGGATTGGGGCCGCCCTTGGTCCAAGCGTCTGCTGGCTTCAACACCATGCCTTGCCCATCGTGTCAATGCCGCTGTGCTTCAAATCTTCCGGAGTCATCGCGATGCGAATCTCGACATCGGCCTCAAACGTCAGGAACCACGGTTCCGCCAGCGCGGGGACTTGCGTGTCGTCCGGCAGGTTCACGATGAGGACGGCACCTCGTTTACCGTGCTGTTCGGTGAAATAAACCGCCTCGGGTTTGGTGGCTTCCAGAATTTTGTTCAGCTTCGCGCCCACCGTGCCGTCCTTGACGTAGGCGTTGAAGGGTTTGTAGGGGAGGGTGACGTTCATTAACATGCGCATGATGATTCCTTTGGTTTGGTGTTAGGTCGGAACGCCTCGCACGATAGAAGCGTCACCGACCGACGGCAAGCCAAAATTATACGCAACGTAATTCTAGCTACTTTTCTCCGAACTGCCGCAGAATTTCCGTCGCCCGGTCAATATGATTGGACGAGGCGGTTTTCAGCAGGCCGAGGGCGAATACGCGGTTGGAGGAATCGCTCCGGACGATGACGGCCAAGGCGTCAAGCGCCGTGGTGTTGCCGGCCAGCGTCGCGGCTTTTTGCAGGGCGGTGGCGACGTTGTATTGAAAACTTGGATCGTCCGCCCAACCGGCCAAAGCCTCAATTGCTTTTTGATTTCCGTTTTCTGCGGCGGCCTGCAGCGCCGGAATCGAGCCCGACGGCAGGATGTGAAATTCCGTCGGACGCAGCAACGGCTCCAGCGCCCTTTGATTGCCGAGGCCCGCGGCCTGGCCAAGCGCGTCCACGGCGAAGCCTTGCACATAAGGCAGCTTGATGGCTTGCAGCAATGCGTCCACTGCGTGATCGTTGCCTTCGCCGGCGCGCGCGCCGAGCATTTCAAACGCCGTTCGGAACTCGCGGAATTTGTCGCCGCGGTCGTCCGGCGTGACGGGTTGCCGCGAAGCAGCTTGGCAAAGCGATTCCAATTGCTCAATGGCATTGGTATTTCCACTCGCAGCGGCTTCTGCCAGACTGATGACTAATGAATCCGGGTTTCCACGCGCGTGCGGCCCCGTGCGGAAAATGAAAATGATGCCCAACGGCACAATGACTCCGCACGCGAGACAATAAATCGCCTGGCGACGGCTGCCGTGCTTCAACGCCATCACCACGCCAAGAATCGTTGAGACGACAAAGCTCGCGGCCATCACCACCACAAAAATCCGCAGGGGCCAACTGCCGAAGTGACTGCCGTTTTTCAACGCCCATTCGGTGTGAATGGTGGACAGCCAAACATAAATTCCGGAACGAATCCCAAGCGTCTGCCAGATGCCGGACACGGCGAAGAAAACCAGCATCGGCGCAAAAATGCAGCCGAAATACAAATGCAGCGCGCGCAGTTTTTTCATGGGACTGGCGAACAGTAAAACAAATCTGAATCGTTAGTAAAAGTTAAAACCTGCAAAGTTTTTACCACACTTCCACCGGGCCTTTGGGCACCGGAATGTGTCCGCCCTGCGGCGCGGCGGGATCGCGCATGAAGGACGCAATCAGCGGCGCGGGCCGGAAGCGCGGTTGCAATTCACCGTGGTCGTCGAGAAATTGCCGCCGCCAGCGGATGTAGTTTTCCAGAATCTCGTCAAACTGCGCCCGGGTTGCGACGCGCACGACTTGCTTGTTGAATTCGTGGCAGGGGCCGAAGCGCTTGGCATGCCACGGTGCGACCTTGCGGAACATCCGGCAGCCGGGTTCCTCGCCAAAGACTTCAATCATCAAATCCAGGTGCCGGCGCATCACGCGCACGCGCTCGGCGAAAATGGGTTCGGGCGGCAGTTCGCCGGTGGTGGTGAATTGCAACGTCCGCTTGAAAATCCACGGGTCGTAAAACGCGCCGCGCCCGATGCTCACGCCGGCGCAGCCGGTTTCATCCAGCATTTTTTTCGCGGCCGGCGGCGTCACGATGTCGCCATTGCCGATGACGGGAATTTTTCTCACGGCTTCGACGACTTTGCGGATGCCCGCGAGATTCACCGTGCCGCCAAAACCCTGTTCGCGTGTGCGACCGTGGACAAAAATCGCCGCGATCCCGGCGTCTTCCAGCGCGCGGGCCAGATCGGGCGCGGTGAGGTTGCCGTCGTCCCAGCCGAGCCGCATTTTGGCGGTGACGGGAATTTTGACGGCACCGACCATACCGCGGACGAGTGCGGCGGTTTTGTCGAGTTCGGTCATCATCGCGGAGCCGCCGCCGATTTTGACAACTTTTTTGACCGGGCAGCCCATGTTGATGTCCACCGAAGCCGCGCCGCGCGCTTCCACCATGAGCGCGGCGTCGCGCATTTCTTCCGGCACGGAACCGAACAGTTGCACCGCGAGCGGTGAATCTGCCGGGCGCGTTTCGATGAGCTTGAACGCCTTCTCGCGTTTCTCGACCAGCGAGCGGGCGTTGACCAGGTCGGTGGTGCAAAGGCCGACGCCGCCGAGTTCGCGCACAACCAGACGGAAGGGCAGGTTGGTGTAACCCGCCAGCGGCGAGAGGAACAGATTGGATTCGAGCTGGAGCGGGCCGAGGCGCATCGTGCAGATGGTAGCGGAATTCATTGATTGCGAAAGTGGTAACGGCGTGATAGTTTGGCGCAATCAAAATGTTTGATGATGATTCCAATTTGAAAGAAAACGGCGGCCAGAAAAAGCCGCCGGTCAAGAGCTATAGCAATATCCCCGTCTTCACGTTGCTGGCCTGGGCCGGGATCATAGCGGCGGCGGTGGTGTTGCTGATGATGAAACAGCACAACACGACGCCCGCCGCGCCGCTCATGCAGTCACAGTTTCTGGAAAAATTTGACTCCAACCAGATTGCCAGCGCGACCATCGTCGTGAACCAGCAGTCGCTGCCGCTCACGGAAATCACCGGCTCCTATTTCCGGGTCGAGAAGGACGGCAAGCTGACCAAGGACGAAATTCCCTTCGTGGTGCACAACGCCTGGCTCACGCCGGAAGTGCTGAATGCGCTGACGCATTCCCAAAAAATTTCCATCAGCGCGCCGAATGTGGTGGTGATGAACCTGCTTTGGGGCATCGCGCCGTTCTTGATTCTGGGCGTGCTGTTCTGGTTTTTCTTTATCCGGCAGATCAAGGCGGCGGGCAAGGGCGCGTTGAGCTTCGGCAAAAGCAAGGCGCGGATGCTCGCCAAAGACCGGAATAAAACCACGTTCAAAGACGTGGCCGGCGTGGACGAGGCGATTGAGGAAGTTTCGGAACTCGTCGAGTTTTTGAAAGACCCCAAAAAATTCCAGCGCCTCGGCGGACGCATTCCGAAAGGTGTCTTGATGGTCGGCCCGCCCGGCACCGGCAAAACGCTTTTGGCCAAGGCCATCGCCGGCGAGGCGGACGCGGCGTTTTTCAGCATCAGCGGCTCGGACTTTGTGGAAATGTTCGTCGGCGTCGGCGCGAGCCGCGTGCGCGACATGTTCGAGCAGGCGCGCA
>CAYVGC010000145.1:0-6491 GCA_964449815.1 uncultured Bifidobacteriaceae bacterium | reverse complement strand
GGAGAGGTGGCAGAGTGGTCTATCGCGGCGGTCTTGAAAACCGCTTTGGCTTAACCGCCAACGGGGGTTCGAATCCCTCCCTCTCCGCCAGCTTTCGCTGCTGGTAAAAAGGATAAGAACATAAACTTGCACGAGCTGCGGCTCGGGCAAACCAGATTTTTTGTGAACAACTGGATACATATTGCAATTTGGGCGGTGCTGATCGGCGGGGTCTTTGGCTACCTCTGGTGGCAGGGACAGATTCAGCGCCTGGCCGTCTATATCGCGGAAACGCGCGAGGAACTCAAGAAATGCGCCTGGCCGAGCTGGGAGGAGCTGAAAGGTTCCACCGCGCTCATCATGGTCATGATTGCGCTGCTCGGCGGCTTTATCGTCGTGACCGACTTGCTTTTGACCCAGATCTTTTTTCATCGCTAAACAATTTCATGCGCAACCAGTGGTTCATCATCCAGACGCTTTCCGGCCAGGAAAACAAGGTCAAGGACAGCATTGAAAAGCGGGTCAAGACCGAGGAAATGCAGGACTACGTCAAGGAAGTGCTCGTGCCGATTGAAAAAGTCGTCGAGGTTCGAAACCAGAAAAAGACCGTGTCCAGCCGCAAGTTGTGGCCGGGCTATGTTTTTGTGGACATGGTGCTGCTGGACGATGACCGTCGCATTATCGAAAAACCGTGGTATTTTATCCGCGAGACGCAGGGTGTCATCGGCTTTCTGAGTGACCCGCCGCAGCCGACGCCAACCGACGAGGTCGAAGCGATCAAGGTGCAGATTTCCGCGTCGGAAGAGACGGAAAAGCCGAAGGTGAATTTTGCCGTCGGCGAAACAATCAAGATCAACAACGGGCCGTTCCTGAATTTCAGTGGCGTGATCGAGGAAATTGATCCCGAGCGCGGCAAGCTGAAAGTGACCGTCAACATTTTCGGTCGCAACACGCCGGTGGAGCTCGAATACTGGCAGGTGGAAAAGACGTGAGGCGGGAATCGTTGAACCGGTTCGGCGATGCAACGATTTGACAATTTAACGAACAACGAAAAATCATGGCAAAGAAAATTACAGGACAGATCAAGCTGCAGATTCCGGCCGGTCAGGCCAATCCCGCGCCGCCCGTCGGACCCGCGCTCGGCCAGCACGGCGTGAACATCATGGGATTCTGCAAGGAATTTAACGCCAGGACCAAGGCCGATGCCGGTTTGATTATCCCCGTGGTCATCACGGTGTATCAGGACAAGTCATTCACGTTCATCACCAAGTCGCCGCCGGCGTCGGTGCTGCTCAAAAAGGCCGCCGGCATCACCGCCGGCTCCAAGACGCCGAACAAGGACAAGGTCGGCAAGGTCACGCGCAAACAGATTTTGGACATCGTGAAAATGAAGTCCAAGGACATCAATGCCAATTCTGAAGACGCGGCGGTCCGCCTGATTGCGGGCACCGCGCGCAGCATGGGAATTGAAGTCGTCGGTTAATTAAAACAACAATCGCGGGAGAATCGTTTGATTCGCTTGCACCGCAAAACATAAATGCCCAGCAAAAGATACAAGAAAGCGCTTGAAGTGGTTGACGGCAAAAAAGCCTATCCGCTCAAGGAGGCCGTTGGTGTGCTCGCCAAATTTCCCAAGGCCAAATTCAACGAAACGATTGACCTCGCGTTCCGCCTCGGCGTGGATCCGAAGCAGTCCGACCAGATGGTCCGCGGCACGGTTCCGCTGCCGCATGGCAGCGGCAAGCTCGTGCGCGTGCTCGTTTTCACCCGTGACGGCAACGCAGCGGATGCGGCGAAAGCGGCAGGCGCGGAATATGTCGGCTTTGAAGACATGATTGCCAAGTGCCAAGGCGGCTGGGCAGATTTTGACGTGGCCATTGCCACGCCCGAGGCGATGGCGGAAGTCCGCAAGCTCGGCAAAGTTCTCGGACCGCGCGGCCTGATGCCGAATCCGAAAACCGGCACCGTCACCGACGACACGGCGAAGGCGGTGAAAGAAGTGAAGGCCGGTCGCGTCGAGTTCAAGGTGGACAAGGCCGCGAATGTTCACGTCATCGTGGGCAAGGCCTCGTTCAAGCCGGAACAGATCGAGGAAAACGCCCGTGCCGTCATTGAGGCTGTCGCGAAAGCGCGTCCGAACAGCATCAAGGGCACCTATATTAATTCTTGCACGCTCTCGGCGACGATGAGTCCGCCCGTCCGTGTGGATGTCCGTGAATTTGCAGCCTAAAACGAGGATTTGAATCATGCGTGCAGAAAAAAAATTATTGACGAACGAGTATGTCGCCCGGTTGAACGGCTCGCCGTTCTTCATCGTGGTCGGCTATCAAGGCTTGAAGGTGGCGCATCTCTCCGAGCTGCGCAAACGCCTGACCCAGGCGGGCGCGGAAATTCACATTGTGAAAAACACCGTGTTCAGCGTGGCTGCGAAGGAAGCGGGCATCGGCGAACTGAACGGCACCCTGGCCGGCCAGCTTGCCGTCGTGACCGGCAAAAAAGATATCTCCGCCGCCGCCAAAGCGCTGAAAAATTTCGCGGCCGAATTCGACAAGCTCAAACTCAAGTTCGGCTATCTGAACAACCAGCGGTTGGAAGTGGCAAGCATCGTTGCCCTGGCGGATTTGCCGAGCCTGGATGTCCTTCGCGCCAAATTGCTCGGCCTGTTCAATGCGCCGGCCACCAAACTGGCGACCTTGATCAACACGCCGGCAACCATGCTGGCGCAGGTCATCAAAGCCAAGGCCGAGAAGGCCGAATAACCCTTTCTGGTTTGGAATGAAAATTTCAAGCCGGGGAAACCAACAACAAACAACAACGTAAATCGTCGGTTCACGGGCCGTGGGCTGAAAATTGCCGGGGCTCCGGCAGACGACGAGACGAATAGAAAGCAAAAGTAACATTATGGCAGACATCGCAAACTTAGTGGAAGAATTGAGCAAGTTGACGGTTATCGAAGCCGCCGACCTGGTGAAACAACTGGAAACCAAGTGGGGCGTATCCGCCGCCGCGCCTGTCGCGGTTGCCGCTGCTGGTGGCGCTGCCGCTGGCGGGGCTGCTGCTCCGGCGGAAGCGAAAGACACGTTTGACGTGATCATCGCCTCGGTTCCGGCGGACAAGAAGATTTCCGTCATCAAGGCCGTCCGGGAAGTGAAGGCCGGTCTGGGTCTCGCCGAGGCCAAGGCTTTGGTCGAAGGCGCGCCGAAGACTTTGCTGGAAGGTGCGAACAAGGCTGACACCGACGCCGCCAAGAAGAAGCTTGAAGCGGCTGGTGCGAAAGTCGAAGTCAAGTAATTCGTCCGGTCTTGGGGCGGCGGCGTGTTGCCGTCGCCCTGTTTCATCCCCGCGAAAGGCGGGACAAATTGGATAATAATTTTAACTGGTAGGACATTCGGTTGCGGGTGTGGCAAGCTGGCCGTTGAACGCGGCGGGCTTGCCTTGTGTTGTTAAGTGAAAAATGGCGCGGCGTGTCGCCGTGCCCAACAAAAAAGTTATAAAATGCCATCGCGAGCCACAGAACGTATCAATTTCGGCAAGATCAAGGAAATCGTCGCCCCGCCGAACATGATCGAGTTGCAGACGAATTCCTACGCGGAATTTTTGCAGGCGGACCTGACGTCGGCCAAGCGCCAGAAACACGTCGGCCTGGAATCGGTTTTCCGGGAAGTGTTTCCCATTGAAAGTTACGACGGCAAGATCGTGCTCGATTATAAGGAATACGAGATCGGCGCGCCGAAAGTGGACTGGCTCGAATGCCTGCGCGAAGGCACCACTTATGGTGCGCCGCTTTACGTCACCTTTGTGCTCAAGGAAGAAGGCAAGGGCGGCAAGGAGGAAAAAGTTTTCATGGGCGAACTTCCGCTGATGACGCCGCAAGGCACTTTTGTCATCAATGGCGCGGAACGCGTGGTCGTCTCGCAGTTGCACCGCTCACCGGGCATCGCGTTCGAGGCGGCGCAGCATCCGAACGGCAAAATGCTGCACAGCTTCCGCGTCATTCCCGACCGCGGTTCGTGGTATGAGGCGATGTTCGACACGAGCGACTTGCTTTACGTTTATCTGGACCGCAAAAAACGCCGCCGGAAATTTTTGACGACGACATTCTTCCGCGCGCTCTCGTTCCTCGATCACGAGGACAAGGAAAAAGGCAGCAAGTCGAAAGACAACGGCGGCCTCACGCGCGGCACCGACGAGGAAATTTTGAAGCTGTTCTACACCATCGAGGAACTCTTGGTGAAGGACGCGGAAAAAATCGAAGATTTGCAGAATCGTGTGCTGGTGCAAGATGCTACCGACGAGGAAAAAGGTTTGGTCGTGGCGCGCGCATTCGAGCCGCTCTCGAAGGCCGTGGTCAAGCAGATCGCCGAACTCGGCATCAGCAAAATCAAGGTCGTGGACACCTCGGTGGACGAAGGCAACATGATCAAGTGCCTCAAGAAAGATCCGGCCAAGAATGAGGAAGAAGCGTTGAAAGATATTTACCGCCGCCTGCGCCCCGGCGATCCGCCGACGGCCGCGAATTCCCGCGCGCTCATCAAGCGTTTGTTCTTTGACGAAAAACGCTATGACCTCGGTCGCGTGGGCCGTTACAAGATCAATCAGAAGTTGGGCATGAAGGGCGACAGCCGCATTCTGACCAAGGAAGATTTGGTCGCGGCGACGAAATATCTTTTGAAGCTCAAAAAGGGCGAAGGTTCGCTGGATGACATTGATCATCTCGGCAGCCGCCGCATCCGCACGGTGGGCGAATTGCTTTCCAACCAGTGCCGTGTCGGGCTGTCCCGCACGGAGCGTCTGGTGAAGGAACGCATGACGCTGTTCGATCAGACGGTCGAATCCATGACGCCGCAGAAGCTCATCAATCCGAAGGCGCTCTCCGCCGTGATCCGCGATTTCTTTGGCCGGAGCCAGTTGTCGCAGTTCATGGACCAGATCAACCCGCTGGCGGAACTCACGCACAAACGCCGCCTGTCGGCTCTCGGACCGGGTGGTTTGTCTCGTGACCGTGCCGGCTTTGAAGTCCGTGACGTTCATCCATCGCACTACGGCCGCATTTGCCCGATTGAAACGCCGGAAGGACCGAACATCGGCCTCATCGCGTCGCTCGCGACCTTTGCGCGCATCAACGAATTTGGCTTCCTGGAAACGCCTTACCGCAAGGTCAAGGACGGTCGCGTGACGGAAACCGTTGAATATCTCACTGCCGATCGCGAAGAACAATACATCGTTGCGCAGGCAAACTCGGTGATGGACGAGAAGGGCCACTTCACAACCGACCGCGTCGTCTGCCGCCAGCGCGGGGAATTCATTGACTCCGAGCCGATGAAGGTGGATTACATGGACATTTCGCCGAAGCAGTTGGTTTCCATCGCGGCGAGCTTGATCCCGTTCCTCGAACACGACGACGCGAACCGCGCGTTGATGGGCTCCAACATGCAGCGCCAGGCCGTGCCGCTCCTCGTCACCGAGGCGCCGCTCGTCGCGACCGGCATGGAAGACCGCGTCGCCCGCGATTCGCGCGCGGTGCTGTGGTCCGAGGAAGCCGGCAAAGTGGCGTCCGTCAACGGCAACCAGATCATCATCACGGAAAACGGCCAGTTGCCCGAAGGCAAAAAGAAAATCAAGCACGATCCGGCGAACGGCGTTTCCGTTTATCCGGTGCGCAAGTTCATGCGCTCCAACGCGGCGACCTGCATCAACCAGAAAATTCTGGTGAACAAGGGCGACCACGTCAAAAAAGGCCAGATCATTGCCGACGGGCCCTGCACGCAGAACGGCGAGCTGGCGCTCGGCCGCAATGTGCTCGTGGCGTTCATGCCGTGGAACGGCTACAACTTCGAGGACGCGATCCTCATCAGCGAGAAAATCGTGAAGGACGACATCTTCACTTCGATTCACATTGACGAATTCGAAGTGGCCGCCCGCGACACGAAGCTTGGACCGGAAGAAATCACGCGCGACATCCCGAACCTCGGCGATGAAGCGTTGAAGAATCTCGGCAACGACGGGGTCATCCGCATCGGCGCGGAAGTGAAGCCCGGCGACATTCTCGTCGGCAAAATCACGCCGAAGTCCGAAACCGAACTCGCGCCGGAAGAGCGTCTACTCCGCGCCATCTTCGGTGAAAAGGCGGCGGACGTGAAAGACACTTCGCTCAAGGTTCCGTCCGGAACTTACGGCATCGTCATGGACGTGAAAGTTTCCGCGAAGAAAGACGCCGACCGCGTGATCAAGTCGGTTTCCAGCGAGGAAAAGCGCCATGCCAAGCAGATCGAGGAAGACCACAAAAAGAAGACCAATGAATTGCAGGATCAGTTGACGGAAGCGTTGAGCAATATATTGCTCGGCGAAAAAATTCCGCTGGACGTGGTGAACAGCGAGACCGGCGAAATCATCATTCCCGCGAACCGTAAGATCACCAAGACGCTGCTGCGCAAACTCGCGACGGTTTATGACCGCATCGAGATTGATCCGTCGCCGATCCGCAACAAGATCAACGAAATCATCGGCCAGTT
>CAYVGC010000144.1:0-6521 GCA_964449815.1 uncultured Bifidobacteriaceae bacterium | reverse complement strand
CGTCAGCCAGACCGGCTTCTGCCAGGCGTCTGAACCGGAAACCGCCGCAGTGGTATCGGCGCAATAGGCGTTGGTGAGCAGACCGGCGGTCCCAAAAAGCAGGAGGCCGGTGTGGATCTTTGTCGTTATCGCTGTGTTTTTCATTGTTTGTTTTTTAAGTTTGCTGATGTGAGTCGGAAAAATCGGTCAGAGGTGAAATGCCTTTTGTTCAAAGCGGTCATCCGCGACGACGGGTTTGTCCGGCACGGTATCCAGCCAGCCGCAGCGTCGCACCGGATAATTGTCGTATTGCGGAACGTAGGGCTTGATGTCGAGCAGTGGTGTGTCGTCCAGAATGTCCACCTCGGCGAGGCGGAGAATATTTCCTTCGATGTCCAGCAGCCGCACGCAGGACATGCCAATCGTATTCGGCCGCGCCGGCACGCGCGTGGCAAAAAGCCCGTGCGCCACGGTATCGCGATAGGGAATCACGCGCATCTTCGCCGCTGACGCACGATGGAAAAAATAGATCAGCCACACGCGGTCAAAGCCATCGAGATCGGCCAAGCCGTCCACAAATTCCGGGCGCAATGTGACGTAGCCCGGCGCGCTGCCGGCGCGACACGGCTGGATCGGCGTGCCGGTCGCCTGCTTGAACGGCGAGTGGACGCGGCCAATTTCCGTCAGCCGGATTTCCGGCGGTGAAGTAATTTTTGATGCGTTCATAAAGCCAGTAATTCTCCCGTCTCGCGGGCGTCGTAGCCAGGCAGTTCACTGATGAGGCGGCGACAGACGCGGTCACGCAGCAAGCGGACGAGCGCCTGGATGCGCGGGTCGTGTTGAAACGCCACCGGGAAACACAAATCCAAAATCTCGGAACGCACCGGCAGAAAATTCAAGCCCGCCTCGGCCGCGCTGAACCGCACGCACACGCCGGCTTCCGCCCAGCCCGCGCGCACGGCTTCGGCCACCGCCGCATGGCCGCTCACTTCGCGGCCGGCAAACGGCCGTTGGCCCAGCAGCCCGTCCAGACATTCGCGCGCCGCCGAACCGGTTTCGCGCGCCGCCCAGCGCAGGTGCCGCCGCGCCACCGATTCCGCCGAGCGCGAGCGGTCATCCGCCGCCAGCGCGATGCCGCTTTCCCATTTCGCCACACGAAGAAGCCGGCAATCGCCGCCGATTTGGGCGCGCACTGTTTCAGCATTTCGCTCCGGTGCCGCCTCCGTGGAATAATGCAGGCCCGCGACGTGAACCAATTTTTGCCGCAACAACTCCAGCGCCATGCGACCGCTGCGCGGAAACACGAGCAATCGAAAGCCCGAAGCCCGCGCGTATTCCGCCGCCAGCAATCCAGCCGCCGGATCGCAGCTCGCCATCACCAGCGTCGTCGCCGCCGCCGAACCGCTGTCGCGCAACACGCCGTTTTGCCAGACGCCGTCGTGTGGCGTCGGATTCAAATTCATCGCCTCGACCGGATACAGCAGCCGGCGCTGGCCGATTTCCGCCTCCCAATACCGGCTCGCTTCGCCGCGCGGCGTCCACGCCCATTGCGATCCGAGCGGTTTAGAAATTTCGCCACGGCCAAATAATTCTTCAACCGAACAGTTAAATACCGCCGCCAATGCGAGCGCCGTGGCGACCGACGGCGAAAGCCGTTCGCCCTCGATGGCGCTGACTGCCGCACGCGAAATGCCGGCGCGCTCTGCCAGTTCCGCCTGCGACCATTGCCGCGCAAACCGCCGTGTTTGCACCGGGCTGGTTGATATTATTCTGTCGTTTATTGACATTATCGTGTCGTTCCAGGGCAAATAATACGCCGCCGGACCTGACTCATCCAGCAACTACGATGCCAAGCGGCGGATTTTTTTGCGAAGTAGATAAAACCATTGCCAGACAATGGTTTTAGCGTTGTTTGGATTTTTCCGCCGAAAATAAACTTCCGGAAAATTCCTACCTGAATGAAGTTTTGATTCTAAAAGCTACACAGATGTGGCTTTGGCAATGCGGTGATTGGCGGCAAGAAAAACGTGCGGAACGGATTGCGGCGATGACCGGTTTGGCCTAAATTTTGCCGACGGCAAGAATCAATAAAAACGATTATGAAAATCAGCGCCCGCAATATCATCCCCGGAAAAATCACCAACCTCAAAAAAGGCCCTGTCAGCAGTTCCGTCACACTGGAAATTGCGCCCGGCATCGAAATCGTTTCGGTCATCACATCGGAATCGGCCGCCGGCTTGAAGCTCAAGAAAGGCCAGAAGGCTTACGCGATTATCAAGGCCTCCAGTGTCATCATCGGCGTGGACTGATTACCGCACCGCCAACGCCCACCACGCCGCCAGGCCGGCGAGGAGCAGCGCGGGTGCGGCGATGGCACAAGTGCGCCAGAGCCGGTCCTGCCTGACCGGCGTGCTCACAAAACCGAGAATTTCCGCGCCGGTGGCCAGGCCATTGGCGACGTGATATACTGCCGCCACGATGCCGAGCAGGTAAAATTGCGCGAACAGCAGATTTGGAAAACTGCCGGCGGGCTGTCCGTGCCAGAACTGCCAGATGGCTTGCGACGCGGAGCTGAAGGCGTTCTGCGGATCAAACCGTCCGCCGAACCAGCGGTGCATCACGACGACATGGAATAATACAAACGCCAACATGATCACGGCGGTCACGCGTTGCAGCCATTGCCGCATCGGGCTGCCGTGAAAATGATCGCCGGAAATAAATTTCAATTTGTCGCGGCGCATCAGCCGCAAGCCGACGGCGATGTGAAATGACAAAACCGCAATCAAACCAATTTCCAAAACCGGCAGCGCCGCGCCGAGCGAGTGAATGCGGTTCACCGCCGACTGGAATTTGCCCGGCCACAGCGCGAGGGAATTCACCAGCAAATGCAAAAACAGGAAGCCGCCCAGCACATAACCGGTGGGCGCCAGATAATGTCGCGAACAGCGCCCGCCGCCGCTGCAACTGCACTGGCGCCCGGCCTCCTTGCCGAACTTGATGGTGCGAATCGTGCGCGGATTTAGCGCTGCAGTTCTGGTGTGTCCGTGACCGCCGCAGCCGCAGGAACTTTTACCGCCGCATTTTGATTTGGGAACCGCTTCAACGCACATGGAAAATCATTTCTTCATGGCTTCGCGGCGGCCGCACGAGCAACTTGGACACGGTTCGCCGGTTCCATGACCATGACCATGCTGCGCCTGCACCACGGTAGCGCCAAGTTGCAGCGAGGTGCCAACCCATTTCCAATCGCCGCCGCCGGGGCCGCCGGTGAGCGCAAGCGTTTCGCCGAGAAGTCGCAGTTTTTCCGGCAATGGAATTTCAAAACTTTTCACATAATTCGCAGCGTCGCCGCCAATTTCCTGGTCCACGATCACGGCAAAATCCAGCGCGAGTTGCGTGGAAGTGTCCGCACAACTGCCGTGAATCCGTGATAGCTCGTAGAGGCAGACGTTGGTGGCGTCTTTGCCGGCGACATCGAACAGCACCGCCAGTTCGTCCACCGCTGCGGCGAATCCGGCCAGTTTGATCAACGTGGAAGCACTGACTTTCCAGCTTCGCGTTTGGCCGCCGGTCAGGGTTTGGACATGCTTCGCGATGAGTCCGTCGCGCCCGCCGAGTTTGAGTGGCTGGAGTTTTTCGTAGCGGACGGTTTCGGCGTTGGCGAATTTTTTATAGATCAGGAAGGCCATGATTTTGTTTTAGCTTGTCGGCGAGTGATCTTAATTCGGCGGCGGTGATGTTGCGTTTGCGGACTGCTGAAAATCGCCGGACGGCCGCCAGCAGCGCCGGCAGCAGCCCCGGTGGAAAATCCGCTTTCATCCGCTCCAGCTTGTCTTGGAGCAGCCGCGTGCCGGAATGCCGGCCCACGACCATTTCCGTCGGCGCGTGGCCAACGTCCTCGGCGGCGAACGGCTCGTAAGTCGCGCGGTTTTGCAGCAGGCCGCCGCAATGGATGCCCGATTCGTGGCGGAAAACCGCGGTGCCAGTCACGGGCTTTTCGGGCGCGAGCGGCCGGCACGACGCATGTGCCACCAGATCGCTCAATGCGGAGAGCTGGCGCGTTTTCACGCCACAATCCGTGCGCAACGTGAGCCGCGCGGCCATGACAACTTCGTCCAGCGGCGCGTTGCCGGCACGTTCGCCAAGACCGTTGACCGTGACGCTGGCGGCATCCGCGCCGGAAGCCAGCGCGGCGATGGTGTTAGCCGTCGCCATGCCGAGGTCGTTGTGGCCGTGAAATTCCAAGTTCAACTTCGGCACCGCTGCGCGCAATATGGAAAATAAATCCGCCGTTTGCAGCGGGTTTAGAACTCCCACGGTGTCGGCAATTCGCAGACGGCAAAGTCCGGCGGCCTCGGCGGTTTGCGCGAACTCGACGAGAAATTCGCGGTCGGCCCGCGAGGCGTCCTGCGCGCCGACGGACAGAAATTGAAACGCGTCGCGAAATTCTGACGCCAGCTCGACCAGCGTGCGCAAAACCCAGGCGCGATCTTTCTTCCAGGCACGCAGATGGATCTCCGAAACCGGCAGCGAAAAATGCGCGCCGTGAACGCGGCAGCGCGTGGCCGCCCGCAGATCTTCCCGCGTTCCACGACACCAGGTCGTCAGCCGCACGCCGGTGACGCGGTCGCTGACGGCGTTGATGTCGGCAATTTCCGCCCGGCCCATCGCGGGAATGCCAAGCTCCAATTCCGGCACTCCGGCGCGGGCGAGAGCGGTCGCGATGCCGATTTTTTCCGCCCGCGAAAACGCCACGCCCGCCGCCTGCTCGCCGTCGCGCAGTGTGGTGTCAATGAGGTGAATGCCGATTGAGTTCACGCAAACAGGGTGGCCGGCGGCAATTCAGATTTTTCTTCGAGGCTGTCGAGAATTGCCTCGGCGGTTTGGATGGTCGCCTGCTTATACCAGACGTTTTCGGGATAAACGACCATCACCGGGCCGCTGTCGCAAATGTTCATGCAGCCGGTGCTGGAGACCATGACGTCGTCGAGACCGCGATCCTGCACCTCCATTGTGAGATGCTGGAGCAGTTGCGAGGATTCCTTTTTGTGGCAGACGCCCGCCGCGCCGGTGGGACGAAAACTGCCGCAGACAAATATGTGGTGACTTGGTTTGCTCATTGTTTTGTTGGTGGTTGAGGGTTGAGGATGAAAAAATGGTTCAGCTTTCGGTGGCATCATCATTGAGAATTTTTGCCAGGTGCCGGTCGAGGTTCAGCATGGCTCCAGCACAGGAGGCTTCACGGGTTTTGGCAAGGAGTTTGCCGGACCAGGCCTCCTCCTCGACCTGCTCGCTGATGAACCAATGCAACATCACTTGCAACATCACTTGCACGGGATAATCCTTCTCCGCGAGCGCGGCTTCATAGGCGGCGTGGATGCCGGCGGTGTTGGCGCGTTCAAACTCGTAAGCCGCCTGTGCCACCTCGACAAGGTTCTGGAAAGCCACCCTGGCAGCGGCGATGGCTCCAAAGGTTGGAACGACGCCGCGGTCGGCAAGATATGTTAGAATTTTCCTGGCATGATCCTGTTCCTCCTCCGCCTGATGATGAAAGAATTTCGCAAAGCCGCCGTGAAGATGAACGTCGCACCAGTAGGCCATGGCGAGATACGACTGTGCGGCCAGCAATTCGTGGTTGGCCTGTTTTTCCAATGCGGTGATCAGTTTGGGGGACATGTTTTTGTTTTGGTTCAAAGGTTTTCTAGCCGCAGCCGGTTCCGGTTCCCTTGCACGAAATGCCCGCGCCACAGCCGGTGAAACGGCGCTTCATGCCGGCGGGAATTGGTTTGTCCGCAAACACGGCGCGCAAGCCTTCGTCAATCAATCCTTCCATCTCGATGACTTTCAATCCGTGCTGCGTGAGGACTTTCATCGGCGTCGGGCCGGCGGCATTGACCAGCAGTGCGCGGCAGTCTTTCAACGTGCTGGCCAGTTCAGCCCAGCGCGCGTCACCGCCGCCCGGCGCGGGCGCGGATCGGATTTCTTTCAGACGAAAATTGCCCGGCGTCTCCACATCCGGCTCGTAAACGATGAGTCGTTCCGATTCGCCGAGATGCTGGTTGACCAGCACACCTTCCATCGTGGCCACAGCGACGAACAGGCGCGCGTCGTTTTCCGCCGGATTCAGGCTGGCCTTCGCGTAATGATTCAAGGCGTCGTGCTGCTTGGTGCTCATGTTTTCGCCGATGTAGCCGACCGCGTCGGCGCGGCAGCGGGCGCAATGCGTCATCTGCGGCAGGAGTTGGCCGCATTGCAGGCGCAGGCGCGCGGTGGTCATCGTGTCCGGCGGCGACACGTCTTCAAACGCCGCGCCCTTCACCGGCACGAGCGGCATGAGGTTCATGATGTCCGCGCCGAGACCGGAAACCTTTTCCGCGATTTCCGGAATGTGGTCATCGTTGAAGCCCGGCATGATGATGGTGTTGACCTTCACCGTGATGCCGCGCGATTTCAGTTTCACCAGCGCCTCCATCTGCCGCGCGCTCAGCACCGCCGCCGCCTCTTCGCCGCGCAGCGGCCGCTTGCCGTCGCGCACCCAGGCG
>CAYVGC010000143.1:0-6548 GCA_964449815.1 uncultured Bifidobacteriaceae bacterium | reverse complement strand
TCCACGATGCAGCCGCCGGGAAAACGCATGAACCCGGGATGCAGGTCGGCGAGCGCCTGCACCATGTCCGCACGCAGCCCGCCGGGCCGGTTTTTCCAGGTGTGCTCCGGGAACAGCGAAATCACGTCAAGATCCAGCCCGCCCTTGCCTTCAATCTGCACATAGAGCTTGGCCTTGGCGTCGGTGGCCTGCGGATGCAAAACCGCCGTGTATTTCTTCCAGTCCGACGAAAAATCCTTGAGGCGCACGGTGTCGAGGATTTCACCGTCGCTGGAATAAAGATCAATCCGCAAAACCGGCGCGCCGGAGACATTCCGCACCTGCGCGGAAAAATTGTAAGTCTCGCCTTTCTTCACGCCCATGCCGCGAAAACCTTCATTGGCCACGCCGAGCGGCGCCCCGCCTTCGGATTCCAGCCGGAGGTAATGCGGATTGGCGGCGTTAAACGGATCTTCATCGTGGATGGACGCCCGGCCATGCGCGACATTGTTGATGATTTTGATCCAGCCCATGAGCGGGTCTGGAAATTCAAACCCGCGGTTCTTGACCATTTCGGCATACAGCCCGCCGTCCGCACCGAAATTGACGTCCTCGAAAAAAATGCCCCACATGCCGTGGTTGAGCTGCGCGCCCGGCTGGCCCGTTTGCACGGTGAGGGCCGCCGGTTGTGCCATGCCCGGGCCGGCGCAGGCCGCCAGCGAAATCGCAAGCCCGGTCGAATAGCGGATAAGATTTCTCATGTGTTTATTTTGAATCTGGCTGAATTCGCAGAATGCGGCTGTAAAAAAGTCCGCCGGCAAAATTGCCCGGCTGCGCCTGAAATTTCACGGTGACCTTGGCCTTGTCCTTGGTGAGTTCGGACGGAATCGGATAAGTCGCGTCCCAAAATTTTCCCGGCTGGTTGTGCAATAATTTCTGCGAGGCGATTTTCTCGCCGTCAACGAGGATGTCGAAATTACGTTCGCCACTTTCATCGCCCCACCAGTTGCAAACCAGCTCGTTCGGAGAGGTCGGGTCCACCTTCATCTCGTAAGAAAACCAGCCGCCGTCGAAGGCGTGGCGCAATTTCCGGCCAAGCGCTTCGAGTGGATCGGATTTTTCGCCCTGAACGTGGTGATCAATTTCTGATTGTTGCTCGCCGGGGCGCACGATGTCCACGGTGCGCGCCTCGTCGGCGATGCGCCTGGCTTCGGCTGCGGCCATTTCCGCCTTTTGCTTTTGCCAACCGTCTTCGGAAATCAGATCCCAGTAAACCGAATAGCGCTGGTGGTGCGTTTGATAAAACGGAATCAGAGTCGCATCTTCCGGGCGGCCGACGCCGTGCGTGCGGAAGGTCAACGGCCGGCCGGAAACCGGTTTAACCAGCGACAACAACTTTGCGGCGTCGCAGACAAAAACCGGCGCGGCTGGGTCGGGCCAGAAACTGTAGTCCGTCTGATTTCTCGCGAGTGGCGCGGGCATGTCGTTGGTGCCGAGTTCGCCCGCCAGCACAATCGGGCCGTAAAGCAAGGCGATTTCGTTGGTCGTGCCGGGCAGAAATTCGGAATGCAATTTCAGCGGCAGTTGAATTTTAACCGTGTCGCCATCGCGCCATTCGCGCTGCAACGTGAAATAACTTTCGGGCGCGGACTCAATTTTTTGCGTTTTGCCGTTCACGGAAACTTTCAGGCCATCCACCGCCCAGGCGGGATGACGGATTTTCAGCGCGAACGTCGCCGGCTTGCCAGCTTTGAATTTGAGCACGGTCGTGTCGCTTTCCGGAAATTTCGTTTCCTGCCGGACGGAAAGATTTTTTTCCGGCCAAGTCAATTCCGACGCGATGAACAAATTCACGAACAGCGAATCCGCGTCGTGAAAATAGATCGTGTCGGCGTATTTGGAATGGTTTTCCATGCCGGTGCCGACGCAGCACCAAAACGAATCTTCCGGCGTCGAATACGTTTTGAAATGGCCCGGCTTGAGCGACATCAGATAAACAAACATCCCGCTCTCCGGGTCTTGCGACGCGAGAATGTGGTTGTAAAGTCCGCGCTCATAAAAATCCATCTTTGCCGCGTCCGGCTCCAGCGCGAACAACTCGCGCGTGAGCTTGAGCATGTTGTAGGTGTTGCATGTCTCGCAGGTGTCGGTGCTCAAATGTTTCGCGAAATCGTTGGTCGGGAAAAAATGTTCATGGTCGCTGTGGCCGCCGATGACATAGGAGCGGCGCAGCGCCACGGAATCCCAAAACGTGTGCGCGATGGCGAGAAATTTCGGGTCGCCGGTGTATTCGTATTCCCGCGTCGCGCCGATGATTTTGGGAATCTGCGTGTTTGCGTGAATGCCGTTCAACCGGTCTTCGCCGCGCGCGAGCGGATCGAGGACTTTCGCGTGGTTGAACGCGGCGGAGAGCTGCAAATAATCCGGGTTGCCGGTCACGGCGTAAAGATTGGCCAGCACCTCGTTCATGCCGCCGTGCTCCTCATCGAGCGATTTTTGCATCTGCTCGGGCGTCAACCGGTCCACGCGGAATTTCACCCAGTTCGCCATGTTCGTCAGCACCACCAATGCCTGCGCGTTGCCGCAAAGTTGATTCGCCGCCAAAAGCCCGGCCATGATTTTGTGTTCCGCATACCACGGCGCCCAAACCGGCTGGCGCTTTTCCACGCGGTCAATGAAGGATTCGGGAAACGCGGACAAAAAACCGGCGTGGAAACCGGCGTTGACTGAGTTGCTCTGGCAGACCGCCAGACCGGCCACGCTCTCGTCCACCCGGCGCTTGAACTCGGCGTCGCCGGTGCTGGCATACATTTGCGCGCACGCCGTGAGGTAATGCCCGAACACAGTTCCGCGCTGTTCGCAATCCGGCGCATCCCAGCCGCCATAAGGTTTCGACGACGACGGCAGGCCGACATTTTTGCGGAAGTTGTAAAGAAACCGCTCCGGATCGAGGCTCAACAGATATTTTTGGTCGCGCAACATCGCGTCGCGGAACGGGCCGTCCAGCAACCGCACCTCGGGCAGCGGAAACGGCTCGACCACGCGCGGCACTTTCATCGCCGGCGCATCGGCCCGTGTCAAAACGGAGAAAGCGAGAGCGGCGGCAAGCGCACAAATGAATTTGCAAAAACGAAAGGTCATGACGTTTATTTGGTTTGCAGCCGCAGCACGGTGAAGGAATTTCCGGGGAAAGAACGCCTGAGGCTCGTGCCGCTGAATGCCACCGGTTCCGTCCTGGGCGAAACCTTCGTCGGATTTTCCAACGAGTTTTCATCCGTCGCATTTTCCGAGGTCAGCACGACGGCGGTTCCCTGCCCGGTCAGATTTTTGGCGCCGGACAAATCCACTTCCGTGTCCAGCGGCTGCGCGTTGGCGTTGACGACCTTCACAATCAGATCGCCGGATTTTTCATCCGTGGCGGCGACGGCGTAAAGGCTGTCAAGCTTGCCGCCGGCATCATAATCGAGATCATGAATCACCTGCCCGTCGAGGGAGCACTTGACATGCTTGCCGCTGACCACGACTTTGATGTCATACCAGCGGTCGGCCTCGATTTGGCTCGGCTTGGAGTCCACAACGCCGCCGGCCTCCAGGGCGTCGGCGGTGTTGCCCCAGCCGCCGATGTTCCACCAGGTGCGGTCTTCATTGCCGTTGATGTGGAACAAAATCAGGAAGCCTTCCGCGCCGGAGATTTTCCGCGCCTTCAGCGTGAGCGTGTAGTCAGTCCACTCACGCTGGCCGGCGAGTGCGCGGATGAATTCTTTTTCCGCCGTCTGCCGCAGCGCACCGTCCTGGACTTTCCAATCCGCGCCATCGCCGAGCAGCGTCCAGCCTTTCGGGCCGTTGCTGAAATCCGATTGAAACAGAACTTTCCCGTCCGGCGCGGTGACTTGGATGTCCTTGAACTCCGCCGCCGTGTTCCAGGTGCCGACGCCGATCCTGCCGCCGGTCACCGGCGGTTCGATCACCGGCGACTCAGCCGTCGTGGGCAGCGAAACGTCGCCGCGATTTTCCGCGAACAGTTTTTGGACATAGTAGCTCGGCAGGCCATACCACTTGGAACTGTCAAAGTTGATGAGGTCGGGATTCCACGCGCGATGGTTCAGATTCACGAGCAGCGGCGCGTAGCTGGCCATGACCACTTCGTCGGAATTGCGCTCCAGCCCGGTCATGAAAGCGGCTTCACCGATGGCGCCGCGGAGATTGCCGAGGCCGCAATCTTTGGTGACGGCGTATTCGCCGACGAAAACTTTGGCGCCGTTGCGGTCTTTCTTGTCATACAAACCGGCGTTGCGCATGAACCATTCGGGCGTGTCATAGTAATGGTCATCCACGATGTCCGGCGGGCAGTCGCCGAAGTTGTCCCAGCCGTCGGCCACAAATTTGATGTAGGGATATTTCGCCCTGATGGCCTTGTAAAAAAGGCCCCAATGTTCAACATATCCGCGAAAGCCCCCGTTCTCATTGCCGATTTCCATGTATTTCAAATTGAACGGCGCGGGATGGCCGGCGGCGGCGCGTTGCGAACCCCAGACAGAATTCGTCGGTCCGTTGGCGTATTCGATCGCGTCGAGCGCATCCTGCACCCATTGCGCCATGCGGTCCATCGGGATGGTTTCCTTGTGCGCCATGCCGATGTTGATGCAGAACAACGGCTCCGCGCCGAGGTCTTCCGTCATTTGCAGATATTCGTAAAAGCCCAGGCCGTGCGTGGCGTAGTAACCCCAGATGTTCCAGAGCGGCGTGCGCGAATCAATGTTGCCGATGGTGTTCTTCCAATGGTTCATGTGCGCGAAGTCGTCGCCTTCCACCCAGCAGCCGCCGGGGAAACGCACGAATTTTGGATGCAGGCCGTCGAGCGATTCGGCGAGATCGGTGCGGAGACCGTGATCTTTCCAGGTCTTTTTTGGCATGAGCGAAACCATGTCGAGGAACAGCGTGCCTTTGCCGTCGCCGGAAATTTCCAATTTGCCTTTCGGATCGCCGCCGGTCGCGGTCAGATCCAGCGTGTGATATTTCCACCCATTGCCGATGTCGGAAATTTCACCGCCCGCCAGCACCGAACCGTCCGCACTCAAAATCCTGGCACTAAGCTTGCCGTCAAATTTTTCACCGCGCGCGGCCAGTTTCAGCGTGTAGCCGTCACCCGCCACGATGTTCATGCCCCAGTAACCTTCGTTCTGCAACGTGAACGCGCCGTCCGCTTTCACGCGCAGCGACTTGCGGTTGAACGGATTCAACGGCGGCGGCTGGGCATGCACGTCCGCCGTGATGACCGACGCCTCGCTCTTGCCGTCGCCCACGTTTGCGAACTTCCAGTTGTCCGGTTTGTCCGCGTCCTCGAACGAAAGGTTCCGGACGAGTTCGGGATAAATGCCGCCGTCGGCGGACAGATTGATGTCCTCGAAGAAAATTCCCCACAGCGTCGGCGAAATTTTGTGGCCGGGCTGGTCCGCGGCCACGGAAATTTTCGCCGGCTGCGCATTCATCGTAA
Organism: uncultured Bifidobacteriaceae bacterium; assembly: GCA_964449815.1. Taxonomy (GTDB): domain Bacteria; phylum Verrucomicrobiota; class Verrucomicrobiia; order Limisphaerales; family UBA11358; genus UBA11358. Next base: position 1,075 of record CAYVGC010000143.1, on the reverse strand, counting down.
CGGCCGCCGCCAAAATTCCGGCGGCGAACCACGTCTGCAATCTCATTTTTTTCATGCGGATAAATTTTCTTCGAGGAATTGTGATTTTATATTAATCAGGAAACCCAGCCGTTCTTCAAGCCGTAGGCGCAGTCGTTCCACAGGAGTTCCTGCTTGAACTGGCGGAGCTTCGTGTCGGCGTCAATGACGACCACTTCGATTCCGGCCATCGCCGCGAAGTCTTCGAGCATTTCCGTCGTGACCGACTGGCTGAAGCCGGTGTGATGCGCGCCGCCCGCGTAAATCCACGCCGCGCAAGCGTCCTCAAGATTCGGACGGCATTTCCACACGGCCTGGGCGACGGGCAGCTTCAGCATCGGCTGTTCCGGTTTCACCGCATCCACTTCGTTGATGAGCAGGCGGAAGCGGTTGCCGAAGTCCATCAACGACGCAACCAGCGCCGGGCCGGCGGGCGTGTTGAACACCAGCCGCGCCGGGTCGGCCTTGCCGCCGATGCCGAGCGGATGCACCTGCAACGACGGCCTGCCGTCCGCGATGCTCGGACAAACCTCCAGCATGTGCGCGCCGAGCACGACCTTGCTGCCCGGCTGCAAATGATAGGTGTAATCCTCCATGAACGACGTGCCGCCCTTGAGCCCGCTCGCCATGACTTTCATCGCGCGGAGGAGCGCGGCAGTTTTCCAGTCGCCTTCGGCGGCGAAGCCGTAGCCGTCGGCCATCAGCCGTTGTGGCGCGAGGCCGGGCAGTTGCACGAGGCCGTGCAGATCTTCAAACGTCGTCGTAAAACCTTTGAAGTCACCCGCCGTGAGAAAGGCGCGCAAACCAAGTTCGATGCGCGCGGCTTCGCGGACGGATTTGTGGCGCTTGCCGCCTTTTTTCAAGTCAGCGGCGATTTCGTAGGCTGCTGCGTATTCCTTGATGATCGCGTCAATTTCCTTCTCGGAAACTTCGGCGATGACTTTCACCAGGTCGCCGACGCCGTAGCCGTTGACAGAGAAGCCGAATTTGATCTGCGCGGCGACCTTGTCGCCTTCGGTCACGGCCACTTCGCGCATGTTGTCGCCGAAGCGGCAGA
>CAYVGC010000142.1:0-6629 GCA_964449815.1 uncultured Bifidobacteriaceae bacterium | reverse complement strand
GTCGGCAACATCAAATAAACAACTCAAACAGCCTTTTTCAGAGGTCTCAAATCGTTTAATTTAGGACCAGCCTGAGCAATGGCGGATCATCGTCACCGCAAATCGCTATCGGTGAAGGCTGCCCACTTGGTCCGCAATCACAGTCACCACCCCATTGAATGTTTGGATTTTGAGCAGCCCATGCCTTGTAGAAGACCGGCTCGCCGGGAAAACCGCGCAAATTGATCGTCGCCAAGCCGCCGGGTTCGGCAACAAAGGCGCGCCCTTCCGCCGGCCAGATGTGTTGCCATCTCGGGGACGAGAACGTGATGTAAAGCGTGTAACCCGTTGTGTTTTGAATGGTCACGGTTACACCGGAATCCTCACCCAGCCAATGCCTGATTCTCTTGCGCAAACCAGATTGATTTTGTGACTGGCGTTCCTGCGGCTGGTTTTGCGGCGCGGCGGCCGGATCCGATTGGTGTTGCTGGTCGGCTTGCGCCTGCTGCTGGCGCTCATCGGCGAGCTTTTGCAACTTCGCCGCCTTGGCTTCAAGCGCCGCTTTTTCCTGCGCCAATGCCAGTGCCACCGCATTCGCTTTTTCCTGCGCGTCCACGGCCGCTTGTATCTTTGCTTGGGCCTGCTGCTCATCGGCGAGCTGTTGCGACTGCCCCGCTTCCTTGCGCCCCTTTTCTTCAAGGGCGCTTTGCGCCGCCGCTGCGGCCAGCGCCGATTGTTTCGCCGCTGCTGCGGCAGCGGCGACTTGAATTTCCAGTTGGGCTTCGGCTGAATTTGAGACGGCTCCTTCCACAATCATTTGGAGACTGGGCAAATCCAACGAACCATTGGTCATGGCGCTGGCCAAGGCATTACTTGCCTCGGCCAGCCGCTGATTTGCAGCAACCAAGGATTGGAGCGAAGGATTTTCCATTTTTGCCATCGCCGCCGTGAGGGTCTTCTGCCCGTCGGACAACTGCGTCGAGAGACGCTCCAGAAAAACCTGTTGGTCATGGAGGCGCGCCGTTTTTTCGGCGCTCAATGCAGCATCTGCCATTTGCAACTGCTTTTCTTGGGTTTGCAAGGCCTGCTTGGCGGATTCGTTTTCGTGAGCCAATTCGGCCATTTTTTTATCGTGCCGGGCTGCTTGCCATTTTTGGATAGGCACAAGAACCGACTGAAAAATTGGGGCGACGTCGTCCTTGTGTTTGACGGCAGCAGCGTATACAGCGCTTAAAGCAGCCAAACTCAAAAAACTGATTGCCGCCCATTTGCGGAACTTTGGAGAAAAGGCCTTGAGGGCCAGACCCAGCGACAAAACTAGCGTGGTGGGCAACAAAAAGCAGGCTACCGCGAACCCCACCGCGCGCGGGAGTCCGGTGGCAGAAGCAAAAATAGCGGTGCCGTGGAACATCCGGTCAATGGCGAGAAATTGACCCAACGCCAGAACACCATGCGAACCGATGGTGATAAGACCACGGCCAATCGCCGGATTTTTTATGACTTCACATTTTCACCGCCAAAGTCAGTTTCACTTGTCGGATTTCTCGGCAATGACGAGCGGATTTTCGATGCTCATGCGCGGGCGGTGCAGGCGGCATTGAAAGAATTTGAAGCGTTTTCGGCAACCCGTGTTCGCGTTGGCGGCGTGCGGAATGAGCGGCTCACCGGAAATTTCGTCGCCGCACAATTCACCCATGACACCTCCCGCGCGCTCGACCCGCATCTGCACACCCATTGCATTGTGTTCAACGCGACTTTTGATGCCGTCGAAAATCGCTGGAAGGCGCTTGAGAATTATGAACTTCTCCGGGCGAGAAAATTCGCGGAAAACATTTACTATCACGAATTCGCCCGCGATCTGAAGGCGTTCGGGTATCGGATTCACAACCGGCCACGCGGCGACTTTGAAATCGAAGGCGTATCCGAGGACCTTTGCCGGCGCTTTTCCAAACGGAATGCGGAGATTGATGCAGCCTTGGCAAAACTTTTGTCAGATCACCCGGAACTTGGCGGCGCGAACATCGCGGAACTCCGAGCGAAACTTGCCACGGAAAAACGAACGCGCAAACAGAAAGATTTAAGGCGGGATGAACTGCAACAATTATGGGAGGCACAATTGAGCAAATCCGAGAAGGCTTCGCTGCGCCGACTTTCGGAGCAGCCGCAGAATAATGCAAAGGAGGAAAACCGCGTCAGTGTCAGCGAAGCCGTTCAGTGGGCGGAAGAACATTTGTTCGACCGGAACTCGGTTGTGCTGGAATGTCAGTTGTGGCAGGAGGCGTTGGGCCGGGCGCGCGGAGAAAACTTCTCGATTTCGGAACTCAAGGCTTCCGCTCACCGGCGCGGCTACATTCGGGACGAGGCGCGGCCCGGCGAAGTCACCTTGCGCGAAGTTTTGCTGCGCGAATGGGAAATTGTCCAGACGGCAAAGCAGGGTGTTGCTGACTGTCACACGTTGGTTGCGAATCCACTGCCGTTGAATCCGAAACTGGATGAGGAGCAACGCGAAGCACTCAATAAACTACTGAGGTCAACCGACCGGATTTCGATTTTTCGCGGCGGCGCTGGCACGGGCAAAAGTTTCGTCCTTCTTGATCTCGTTGAGCAAGTTCAGCAAGCCGGGCGGCGTGTGGTCGTGCTTGCGCCGCAGCGCCAGCAAGTCGTGGACATGGAAAAATCCGGTCTTCCGTCGCCAACGACCGTCGCAAATTTTCTGCTCAAGCGTGAGGTTGCTACCGGCGCGTTGATTGTCGTGGACGAGGCCGGACAAATTGGTGGCCGGCAAATGCTCGGACTCCTGCGTCTCGCCCGTGACAAGAATGCCCGCGTGATTCTGTCCGGTGACACCCGGCAGCATGGCGCGGTTGAGGCTTCGGACGCGCTGCTCGCCATTGAGCGGCATTCCGGCGTCAAACCAGTTGAACTACACACGATTCGCCGCCAAGACCCGGCACTCGCCCGCACCTCCGCAGAGCGCACCCGGATTCAGCAGTATCGCAAAGCCGTCGAAGCGGCAGCGGCGGGCAAGCTTGTGGAATCTTTTAAGCGTCTCGACAAAATGGGTGCGGTCGTCGAATGCGGCCTGGGTGAACAAGCCGACAAACTTGCCGACGAATATGTTCGGCTCGCGGAACAGAACGCTTCGGCGGTGGTGGTTTCACAGACTTGGGCCGAAGTGCATCGGGTGAACTCGCGCGTGCGGGATGCGCTCAAGGCGAAAGGATTGCTCGGCGCAAATGACACAACGATTCAGGCGCTCGACAAACTCGACCTCACCAACGCACAAAAGCGCGACGACCGATTTTATCCGCCGGAGGCCGTCGTCGTGTTCAACCAGAAAGTCCGCACAGCCAAACCGGGTGCAACGGGAAAACTTGCCGGCATCGTGAAGCTGGGCGTTCTCGTAGAGGTGGAGGGGAAATTTGTCACCGTCTCGAATAAATTGCTGGACCGGATTACGGTCTGTCAGCAGCGCGAAATCGCTCTTTCGACCGGCGACCAACTGCATCTCAAGGCCAACCGGAAACTTGCGACTGGTGGCCGGGTCACGAATGGCGAACTCGTTGCGGTTAAATCTGTCCGTGCCGATGGCGCGGTCGAACTGGCCGATGGCCGGGTCTTGGACAAATCGTTTCGCGAATTTCTGCCCGGCTACGCGGTTACGTCCTACGGCTCGCAGGGTAAAACCGTGGATCACGTTTTGTTTTCCGACTCAACCATCAAGGCGGCGACCAACGCACAGCAATGGTATGTGACCATTTCACGCGGGCGGCGCGGCATCCGCATCTTCACGCCGGACAAGCAGCAGCTACGCGAAAATGTTGCGCGCTCCGGACATCGCCCGCTGGCGCTGGAATTGGCTGCCAACTTCACGCCTCGGCGCAACATCCGACTTTGGAATCGGCTGCACGGCTACATGCTTCGCTTTGGCCGTCGCGCCGCCGACAATTTCATCCGGCTGACACTCGCCCGCCGGCAACGTCACCAAACCAAACAAAAATATGAGCACAAAATCACCCGAATGTTGGGCGAATGACGCGCAGGCGCGCGGCGTTCGCGTTGAAATCTCGGCAGATCATTCGATGCTTCTGCCCCATGACGAATTTGTTTTCGCCGAACTCAAACGCAAAGGCGCGGACCACACACTCCGACTGGTTTTCGTGACGCACGAAGTTTTGGTGACCGGTCAATCATTGCGCCGCATTGAGACGGCGATGCAACGGATGGAATTGTCGCTGCTGACAAAGTTGCCGGGCAGCCAGCGCGCTTTGATTGCGGATGGTCAGCCGTTGATTCTCGAAATTGTCGTCACCGAAGTCACGAAACAGGAATCGCCACCCTCAAGCGGCTCAAATTGAGCTGCACAATTCCTCAAACAATTTGAGGTTTGGTGCGTGATGAAGAGGAAAAGCTTGAACAATCGGGCTGTTTTCGTGTAAGAAATACATGGCAGTTTTTCTTACAGAATCGAACTGCATTATACCGTGCAAACCATTGATAAAAGCATTGTTAGCAGAATATACGGCAGCGGCAGGGGTGCGGTGTTCACCCCAACCCAATTCCTCGACTTGGGAGGCCGGCGTGCCGTGGACGTGGTTTTGCATCGTTTGGCCAAGGCCGGAACGATCCGCCGGCTGACCCGTGGGCTATATGATTACCCAAAGCAGCATCCCACTTACGGCATGATGTTTCCCAGCCCGCAGGTCGTGGCCAAAGTTCTGGCCGGAAAAGACTCAACACGATTTCAACCGTCGGGAGCTTATGCGGCGAACCTGCTTGGCCTGTCCGACCAAGTGCCGGCAAAAATTGTTTTCCTGACCGACGGGCGGACGAAACGTGTAAAAATCGGCCGTTCAGAAATCATCCTCAAACGGACCACGCCGCGAAACATGGCGACTGCCGGAAGATTAAGCGGACTCGTCATTCAGGCGCTGCGCTACATGGGAAAGAAGCATGTGGATGACCGGGCAATCTCCCGGATGAAAGACAAAATGGCAGATGCGGATACCAAGTCGTTGTTGAAAGACTTGACCTACGCTCCGGCGTGGATCGGTGACATCATGCGGCGTCTGGCGACGAAATCCTGATCGAACATGGACGCATTTGCACAATCGAGCGTGGAAGATCGCCGTCTGGCTTTTGAACAGGCCGCGTCGAAAAGACAATTGAGTTCGCAAATTCTTGAAAAGGACTTCTGGGTCTGCTGGACGCTGAAACAGTTATTCACGTTGCCGACCATCGGGGAACATCTGATTTTCAAGGGCGGCACGTCGCTGTCGAAAGTCTTCAAAGTCATTGAGCGGTTCTCCGAGGACATTGACGTTTCGATTGACCGGGGTTTCCTGGGATTCGGCGGCGACAACGAACCAGAGGCCGGTGGCAGCAACAAGGAGAAACAACGGCGGATTGATGCGCTGCGGGTTGCCTGCCAGCAGAAGATTGCGAACGAACTGCAACCGGCACTGGAGGCGGTCATCCGATCCAAGGTGCGCGGCGGTGAGGCGTGGTCGCTGCGCGCCGATGCCAATGACCCGGATGGCCAAACCTTGCTTTTCGATTATCCCTCGGCGTGGCCTGCGGCCGAGGTTGCGTATGTGCGTCAAACCGTGAAGATCGAAATGGGCGCGCGGGCGGATCATTGGCCGTGTGAGTCGAAGTCCGTCGCGCCGTATGTGGCCGAGGAATTTCCCCAGGCGTTTCGGGAGACCAGTTGTGCCGTGAAGGTGCTGTCCGTCGAACGAACTTTTTGGGAAAAGGCAACCATCCTGCACGCGGAGTTTCATCGTCCGGCTGACAAGGCGATGCCTGACCGGTTCTCACGGCACTATTGCGATTTCTACGAACTGATCCACAGGGGCGTCGCAACGTCAGCCACGCAGCGGCTGGATTTGCTGGAGCGCGTTGCGCAGCACAAAAATCTGTTCTTCAAATCATCATGGGCTAAATACGGAGAGGCGGCAAAGGGGCAGCTAAAGATTTCCCCACCGGAACATCGCGTCAATGCGTTGCGCGAAGATTACGCGCGGATGCAGGAAATGTTCTTCGGCGAGCCGCCGGAATTCAACACCATGATGGCGGCCTTGAAAGAGTGGGAAGCGCAATTTAACCGGGTGTAAATCGCTTGCTTCAGTGCCAGTGAAAATGCCAGTGGCCCTTTGCGAAATGGCCGCCGTTTGAGGTGTTTTTTTCCGCGAAGTCTAAAACTTACAGCCGGTGGTTGAGAACACACCCCGCCACAACAAAAAACGACCAAAAAAAGTGCCAGTGAAAGTGCCAGTGAACGGGTAATAAATGAGTATTTGGTGAGTAGCTGATGGGTTTTTTCTGCGTTATGTCGGTGACTTGACACGCAGATAAAAATGCCCGACTCTACTGGCGTTCGTTAGTTATGAGGCTGTTCGCCTCTGGTAGTGAGGTGGTGGTCGCGGAGTAATGGAAATTGAAAAAACTTCCAAAAGTCGTCCGAATCCCACCCCTTCCGCCAGTTTTGTTTTGGCAAATTTCGTTGCTTGCCGCCGTGTCAGACTGTTGACACGGACTCCGGCGAATATTGAGCGGACGCGGTTAAAACTGAAAAGATGGACGCGGCAGTAATCCTACTGAAGTCTGCAGAATATAGTGACAAAGGCAGCTCTTCGTGTTAGGATTTG
>CAYVGC010000141.1:0-6653 GCA_964449815.1 uncultured Bifidobacteriaceae bacterium | reverse complement strand
ACCGGCATGTTGAACCAGCATCCGCGCACCGCCATCAAGTTCAAGGAAGCCGAACTCAAGGGCGACAAAGGCGACATCCTCAAGTTCTACGACACCGTCACGGATCAGGAATAAAAGGTTGCGTTCCAATCTTGATCGGCACCGTAATCCTCTGTCTTTGCGCTTGTCAGCGGCAAGGCTTAAGCAACAGAATGTGCAGCCACCGTAAATTTTTTCAAACCAACATGATGAAAACGCCTCGACTTCTCCTTGGTTCGGCCTTGCTCTGCCTTGTGTTCACCGCCGCCGCCGCGTCAACTGATCCGCTGGAAACCGGCTTTCTCAATCCGCCGGATTCCGCCAAGCCGCAGACCTGGTGGCATTGGATGAACGGCAACATCACCAAGGAAGGCCTCACCGCCGACCTCGAAGCGATGAAGCAGATCGGCCTCGGCGGCGCGACGATTGTGAATGTGGACTGTGACATTCCGCGCGGCCCGGTGAAATTCATGAGTCCGGAATGGCGCGAGGATTTCAAATTCGCCGTGGCGGAGGCGAACCGGCTTGGCCTCCAGCTCTGCGTGGAAAACTGCGCCGGCTGGTCGAGCAGCGGCGGTCCGTGGAACACGGTGACCAACGCGATGCAGCGTGTCACGACCAGCGAAGTGCGCGTGACCGGCCCGACGAATTTCAGCGCCACCCTGCCGCAGCCGCCCACGAAACTGGATTTCTACCGCGACATTGCGGTGCTCGCCTTTCCCGCGCCCGACGCGAAGGCAACCATTGAAAACCTTGACGCCAAGGCCGGATTCAACGGCGATGCCGTGCTGTCGGCGCGCAACGCCGGTGATTCGGCGGCGGGAGCCATTTCACGCGGGGAAGTCATTGATCTCACTTCCGATCTGACCGACGACGGAAAATTGAACTGGCAGGCGCCCGCCGGAAAATGGGTCGTCCTGCGCGTCGGCTACACGCCGACCGGCGTGAACAATCATCCCGCAGCTTACGGAGGCGAGGGCCTGGAATGCGACAAGTTCAGCAAGGCCGCGCTCGACGCGCATTGGAACGGTTTCATGCAGAAGGTGCTCGACGACATCGGCCCGCTCGCCGGCAAGGCGCTCAACTGTTCGCTGATTGACAGCTACGAAGTCGGCGGCCAGAACTGGAACCGGGATTTTCGCGCGGAATTTCAAAAGCGGCGCGGCTATGATCTGCTGAAATTCCTGCCCGCGTTCACCGGCCGCGTCGTGGACAATCCCGCGGTGACCGAGCGTTTTCTCTGGGACGTGCGCCGCACCATCGCCGATTTGTTTGCGGAAAATTACTACGGCCATTTTGCCGAACTCTGCCGCCGGCACGGTTTGCTGAATGCGGTCGAGCCTTACACCGGCCCGTTTGAATCGCTGCAATGCGGCGCGCCGGCGGACGTGGTGATGGGCGAATTTTGGAGCGGCAGCCAGGGGCATCCCTCCGTGAAGATGTCCGCGTCCATCGCGCACATTTATGGCAAGACCATCGTCGGCGCGGAATCGTTCACTGCGGCTCCCGAAGCCGGCCGCTGGCAGAATGATCCGTATTCGCTCAAGACGCTCGGCGATTTGATGTATTGCCAGGGCTTGAACCGCTATATTTTTCATCGCTACGCCATGCAGCCGTGGACGAACCGCTGGCCGGGCATGACGATGGGCCAGTGGGGTTTTCATTTCGAGCGCACGGAAACCTGGTGGCACCAGGGAAAATCCTGGATTGATTATATTTCGCACTGTGAATTTCTGCTGCAGCAGGGCCGCGCCGCCGCGGACGCCGCTTATTTCACCGGTGAAAGCGCGCCGGTGGAAATGCGCGCCGGCGATCCCGCGCTGCCCGCCGGTTACGACTACGACGCCATCAACGCCGACGTGCTGCTGCACGGCGCGACGGTGAAAAATGGCCGCATCACGCTGGCCAGCGGCGCAAATTACGCCGTGCTGATCCTGCCGCCGAGTGATGCGGACATGACGCCGCAATTATTGAAATGCCTCCGCGAACTGGTGCGCGCCGGCGCGACCGTCGTCGGCCCGCGCCCGCAACATTCGCCGAGCCTCGCGGATTTTCCGAAATGCGACGCGCAGGTGAAAAAAATCGCCGGCGAGCTTTGGGGCCGGTGCGACGGCGCCAGCGTGCTTGAAAATGCCGACGGCAAAGGCCGCATCGTTTGGGGCAAATCTCTGGCCGACGTTTTCGCCGCGCGAAATCTGAAACCGGATTTTGAATTCAACGGAGCGGCAGCCGGTTCGCGGCTGGCTTACGTCCATCGCATCGCCGGAGAGGCGGACATTTATTTCGTCTCCAACCAGCGGCGGCAGTTTGACTCCGCCGAAGGCACGTTCCGCGTCAGCGGGAAAATTCCGGAGCTGTGGCATCCGGACACCGGCGTGATTGAACCCGCGCCGGTCTGGAGCGCGCAGGACGGACGCACCGCCGTGCGCCTGAATTTTGAACCCGCCGGTTCGGTGTTCATCATTTTCCGTCACGCGGCGGACCGCGCGGACCACCTGGTGGCCGCCAGTGGCAGCTTCGCCACCGAATCAGCCCCCGCGCCGAAGCTGGAAATTCAGCACGCCGTTTACACCGCCATTGATGGCGCCGGCGGGATGGATGTGACCGCGAAACTTTCCGAACTGGCGCGCGGCGGCCAACTGGTGGTGACCGCAAGCAATGACGGGTTTGGCCGCGATCCGGCGGTGCTCCACCAAAAGGAATTGCGCGTGGATTACACGCTCGACGGCAAGCCCGGCCATGCGACCGTGCCTGAAAATGAAACGCTCTCGCTGCCCGCAACGCTGGCCCTCGGCCAGCCGCCGCAATGGGAAACAAGCGTGGCCGCCGGCCATTCGCCAACCGTGAAGGCGTGGGACAACGGCAATGTCGTTTTATGCACGGCCAGCGGGAAAATTCTGCACGCCGACGCCGCAGACTTGCCGGCACCGCAGGAAATATCCGGCGCGTGGAATTTGAATTTTCCGCCGAACTGGGGCGCGCCGCCGTCGGTCACTCTGGAAAAATTGATTTCCTGGACCGAGCACACGAACGACGGGGTGCGTTATTTTTCCGGCACGGCCGGTTACGAAAAGGAGATTGAAATTTCGGCCGACCGTTTGAACGCCGGGCGCGAACTCTGGCTTGATCTTGGACTGGTGAAAAATTTTGCGGAGGTTTCCCTCAACGGGCAGGACTTCGGCGTGCTCTGGAAACCGCCGTTTTGCGTGAACGTCACCGCTGCCGCGAAACCGGGCGTGAACAAGCTCGTCGTCAAAGTCACAAACCTCTGGCCGAACCGGCTCATCGGCGACGAGCAGTTGCCGGACGACCGCGAATGGAACGGCATGCAGCTCAAGGCCTGGCCGCAGTGGTTGCTCGATGGCAAGCCCAGCCCCACCGGCCGGCTGACGTTCACGACGTGGCATCACTGGACGAAAAATTCGCCGTTGCTGGAATCGGGCCTGCTCGGCCCGGTGACGCTGCGAACGGCTGAAATCATTCCCGCCAACTAAACGTCGCGCTGCGGCTTGCGCGGCGAGCCGTATTTCAGACCGATGTTCTGCTCGTAAACGCCGAGCTTGACGCTCGACGATTGCTGGCGCCCCTTGAATTCGGAATTCAAATGCACCAGCCGGCGGCGTGTGATTTCGGCCACGGGCAGGTCGGGAAAACTTTCCACGATTTTTTCCAGCGTCGCCCGCACCGTCGCCAGGTCCGCGCCAAGCTCGATTTGGAAATCCGCCAGCAGGTTCAGCCAGTGCGCCACCTGCTTGGGCGTGTGTTTCGGCTCGTTGATCAATTGCGCCAGTTCCATCGTGGCCAGGTCGAGCCGCCTGAAATCCTTTGCGTAAATCACCGCCAGCTTCTCGCGCACTTCCGTGTCGTGCGGATGCTCTTCGAGATGCTGGACGTGCGCCGCCGCGAGTTTGCCCGGATCAATTTCCTTCGGCTTCAAAAATTCCGTCGAGTCCAGCAGCCCGATGTTTTTCACCCCCTCCGGCACGGCGATGCTCCGCCGGTCGTGCTGCGCCAGAATGATTTTTTCCGTCTCACCCAGATGCGCCAGCCGCTGCTCCGCCTGCAGGGAAGCTTCCGTGCCGGGAAAACGCGCGATAATTCTTTGCAACGCGGTCCGCGCCGAATCCACGTCGGCGGCGATTTTCATGTGCCAGTCCGCGAGCTGCGTCAATCCGGCGGCCACCAGTTTCACCGGCGCTTCCGGCCGGTCGCAAAAATGATTCAGCGTGTTTTCGGCGCCGGCCAGGTCGGCCAGGTCCTCCGCCTGGATGCGCGCCAGCAGCAGCACGCCTTCAAAATCATTCGGAAAATTCGCGAGCTGGCGGCGGATTTCCCTGACCGCCTCGTGCGGCCTGCCACGGTTGCGCCTGGTCTGGGCGATGGAATAATACGGTTTTTTTTCCGGCGGTTCCGAGCCGCCGTCAAAAATGTTCGTGAGCGGGCCGGACACCAATTCCCCGATGTGCGGCGTCCACATGAACGACAAAACCACCGCCATGAAAACAATCAGAAACGGGCCGAACGGCCCCAGGAGGCGGGCCAGCCACAGGCAGCCTAAAACAAAGGGCACCGTGAAGAGCAGTTTGAAAAACATCTTGCCGGGGTCGTCGCTTTTCCTGAGCGTGTGAAAAACCCCCCAGCCGACCATGCCGATGGCCACCACCAGTCCGACCGTTCCCAGCACGATGTCAAAAGTTCGATGCATGGCAGTGACCTGAAGCTCCTCTGCTTCGCCCGCAAGTTCAAGCAAATACTTCAGCCGTAGCGATACGGCCTGGACAATGAAAACGCGTTCGGCAGATGCCGGATTTCACGAACTTTGCCGTCCGCCAGCAAAACCTCCACGATGTCAAAACGGAATTTCACCGGCGGATTTTTCAGCAGCCGCAGATAATCCAGCGCCGTCTGCGAAAGCAGACGCCGTTTCCGCGCATCCACCGCCGCCGCCGGGCGCGTCCACTCTTCCGACGAACGGGTTTTCACTTCCGCGAACACCAGACCATCGCCGTCTCGGAAGATCAGATCAATCTCGCCGTGGTCGGAACGGAAATTGGCCGCGAGAAATTTCAAGCCCCGTTTTTGCAAAAACTTTTTCGCGGCGTGCTCGCCCAGTTCGCCGCGCCGCAAATGCTCCGGCTTTTCCTCGCCGGCGAAACGCGCCTTGAACTTTTCCAGAAGGTTCATTTTTCTGGCCACAGATTTTCACAGATGAAACACAGATAAAGCAAAATGATTTCCGCCCGTTTTCTTGGCATCTGTGTTTCATCTGTGCCCATCAGTGTTCAAGTTGTCAAAGCCCGCATAAATAAAGGGTTTCTTGAGACGATGGACGGCCACTGTCAGTGGAACTGTCAGCATGGCGACGGGTTGAAACACAATCCGCCACTATCCGGCCAGAATTCCACTGAAACTCGCCCACTACACCGTAACGTGTTGCGACGGGCTTGTTGCATCATTCAGACCCATGCCCATGAAAACAAAATACACATTGTTCCGGCGCGGCGGAATCTATTATTCGCAAGACTCCGCCACCGGCCAGCAAAAAAGTCTGCGGACACGCGACGAAGCCGAGGCGTTGATGCTGATCAGCGCCCGTAACGAGGCGCAACGACAGCCGGCGTTGAACCTGCACCTGGCCCGCGCCTACCTGACGGCCAGCGACCCCGCGTTCATCGAACGCACCTGGCAGACCGTCATGGACCAGTTGCAATCCCGCGGCAAGGACAGCAGCCGCGAACGTTATGCCAGCGTGTTCAAATCGCCGTCCTTTGATGGACTGCGGCACAAACGATTGATGGAGACGACCGCCGATGATTTTTTCGCGGTGTTCAAAGAGAACAAAGTTGCCATCACCTGTTTTTTGAAACGGCTGCACAACTTCGCCTTGAGTCTAGGCTGGATTGCCATCCCGCTGATTGCGCCGTATCTCTGGCCGAAATACGAGCCCAAGGACCGGCGCGGCATTACGCAGGACGAACACCAAAGCCTCTTGGCCAAGGAGAAAGCGGCGGAATGGAAATTATATCTGGAACTGCTTTGGGAAACGGGCGCAGCGCAAGGTGACGCCGCCGCAATGAATGCCGAGGACATTGACTGGCCGAGCCGGACGATTAGCTACTTTCGGAAGAAAACCGGCTCGTTGGCGCAGTTCACCATCAGCACGACACTGGAAAAAGTCTTGCACCAGTTGCCGACCACCGGCGCATTGTTCCCGAAACTCTCGACCTTCAAGGCCAACGAGCGGGCAAACCGGTTTCGCCGCCGTTGCCATCGGGCGGGCGTAGCGGGCGTTTCCCTGCATTGTTACCGCTATGCGTGGGCCGAACGGGCAAAGGTGGTGGGGATGCCGGAACGGTTCGCGCAGGCCGCGCTGGGCCACAACAGCAAGGCGATTCATCGCGCCTACGCCAAGAAAGCCGTCATCATCGCGCCCTCCCTTGAGGACTACGAGAAGAAGGCAGCCAGTTTGCAGCCAGTGCTGGCAGCTTGAAAATGAAACGGCGGTTGAGTTTTGCAACTCAGCCGCTGTTTGTCTTTTTGGGGACTGACGCCGTCCCCAAGCCCCGCGCCAGAGGCATGGCCTCTTATAGGAACTCCAATGTTATTCACCGGTGGCGAGGAGAGCACCCGTCAAG
>CAYVGC010000140.1:0-6924 GCA_964449815.1 uncultured Bifidobacteriaceae bacterium | reverse complement strand
ATCATGCCCGGCACCAGGAAGATGAACACCGGCGTCAGCTTGAAGAAGCCGGCGAGAATGGTGCCGCGCCGGGATTCCTGCTGGTTTTTACCGGCGAGCACGCGCTGGACGATGTATTGGTCGGTGCACCAATACCAGAAACCAATGATGGCCGAGCCGGGCAGAATCGCCAGCCAGGGCCAGTCGGGATCGTTGATGGAGCGGACAAGGTGGACATTGTCGCCAACGGTCGTGAGCGTGGCATGCCAGCCGTCAACGAGGCTGCCGTGGCCGAGGACACGAAGTCCCATGTAGAGGATGCAGACGGAACCAAAGATCAACACCGGAGCCTGAAGCACGGCGGTATACATGATCACGCGCATGCCGCCAAAAACCGTGTAAAGGCCGGTGGTCAAGGCCAAGCCCAGCGCGATGACCCAGAAGACGTCAATCTGGTGTCCGAACAGATTCACCGAATCCACGTTCAACAACGTGCGAATCACGACGTCGCCCGCGTAGATGGTGGCGGCGATTTTGGTCAGCACCAGGCTCGCCATGGTGAGCAGGCTCAAGACATTTCGCGAGCCACGGCTGAAGCGGAGTTCGAGAAACTCCGGCATGGTGAAGACTTTCATGCGGTCGTAGAGCGGCACAAACGCCCAGCCCAGAATGAGAATCCAATACGCATGCATTTCCCAGTGGGCCATCGCCATGCCGGTGGCAAAACCGGCGCCGGCCAGGCCGACGAGATGTTCGGAGCCGATGTTCGAGGAGAAGATCGAGGAGCCGATCTGCAGCCAGTTCGCGTCGCGGCCCGACAGGAAGTAATCCTTGCCGGACTCGTTCTTCTTGCGCATCGAAAACCACACGGTCACGAGCATGCCGATGGCAAAAAGGATGATCACGGCGACGTCCAGGCCGTTGAACACGGTGCCGTTCATCCCGCCGGCGGCGGCGCTGGCGGCGAGAGCGTTGGTGGCCGCCACCACGCTGTTGGTTATTTCGTTCATAGAATTTTTCCCCCGTCCTGATTATTCGACGCTGAATTTATAGACGATGGTGTTGTGATAGGTCTGGCCGGGCTTGAGTTCCACCGACGGGAAATTCGGCTTGTTCGGCGAATCGGGATAGTGCTGCGGTTCCATGGCCAAGCCAGTGTGAATCTGGTAGGCCACACCGGCCTTGCCCGTCAGGGAGCCGTCGAGGAAATTGCCGGCATAGAACTGCAACCCGGGCTGGTCGCTCCACACTTCCATCACGCGGCCGCTGCGCGGTTCCACGACGCGAGCCATCAGGCCGAATGCGCCGAGCGGCTTGTTGATGACCCAGTTGTGGTCATAGCCTGGACCGTATTGCAGAATGGGATTCGGATCATTGATGCGCGCACCAATGGCCGTCGGCGTGCGGAAGTCAAACGGCGTTCCCGTCACATCGGCAAATCCGCCGGTCGTGATCAAAGCTGCATCCACGGGCGTGGTCTGGTCGGCATTGATATAGAGGATGTCGCCCAGAATGTCGCCATTCCCCTCTCCCGCCAGGTTAAAATAGGAATGTTGCGTCAAGTTCACCACCGTCGGCCGGTCGGTCCGCGCGGTGTATTCCAACTTCAAGGCATTGTCGTCGGTCAGCGTGTAAATCGCCGTCACTTCGAGGTTGCCGGGAAAGCCTTCTTCGCCGTCCTTGCTCACATACGCCAGAACCAGTTGCGGGCCGTGGATGCCCACGGAGGGCTTCGCCGTCCAGACAACTTTGTCGAAACCCTTCAAGCCGCCGTGCAATGAATTTCCGTGGTTGTTGCCCGCAAGCGTGTAGGTCTGACCTTCCAAGGTGAATTTCGCGCCGCCGATGCGGTTGCCGTAACGGCCGATGAGCGCGCCAAAATACGGGCAGTTGGTCACATAACTTTCCTTTGTATAACTGCCCAGATCGTTGAAGCCAAGCACGACGTCGGCGAACTTGCCGTGCTTGTCCGGCATCGAGAGCTTCTGCACAATGCCGCCGTAGGTCAGAATGCGCGCCTCGGCGCCTTTGGAGTTATGCAGCGTGTAGATTTCGACCGCCTGGCCGTCTGGAGTCATGCCGAAGTCGGCTTTCGTGATGGTGGATTTTGTATTAGAGGAGGACATGGTCGAGCAGCCTACAAGAGAAGCTGCTAGCAGTCCAGCCGCCATTGTTTGAGTGATGTGATGGTTCATATCGGGATTTTGTTTTTTTACTTTCAGTAGTTTTGGATTTGTTGCACAACGCTTTCCGGCACCGTCAAAACTGTTCCGTGCCGGATGCCTTTCGGAAAGGACAAGTCCGGCGAAATATCCTGCCAGGTTTTCAGGTCGGTGGATTTAATCGCGCCATAGTATTGGGGATTCCCGTAATGGTCAAAGTAGATGTAATACTCGCCGCCGATTTTAATGGCCGTCGGCCCTTCGACCCAATTGGTTGAGATCGCCGCACTGGCCGGGCCAAACGGACCTTCCGCAGCATCACCCACCGCGATGCGCAGATTTTTCTTCACCGGAATTTTCGTCTCGTCCTTGACGATCAGGTAATACTTGCCGCCATCCGCCAGCATGGTCGCGTCAATCACATTGAACCCGCCGTCATACAACAGCTTCGTCGGCGAAAAATTCGCAAAATCCTTCGTCGCGACGTAATAAATCCGGTGGTTGCCATCGCCGGAATTTTCCGTCTCCGGAAATTTCCCCGGAATGGTCGTGGACCAGAAAACCAGCCACTGCTGTTTCACGTCGTCGTAAAAAAATTCCGGCGCCCAGACATTTTCCGCCGTTGGATCATTCTCCATCACCGGAATCGCGCGCTCCTCCGCCCAGTGGATGAGGTCTTTGGAACTCGCGCAGCCAAACACCGGCGGACGGCCCCAGCTCGTCGTCCACACCAGATGAAACACGCCGTCCGGCCCGCGCCGCAGACACGGATCGCGCATCAGCCTGCCGCCGACCAGCGGCTCCAGAAACGACCTGCCGTTTGGCGCCTTCAGCTCCGTCCACTTCAGTCCGTCAGAACTCGTCGTCAGAAACAAACCGGCCCGGCCGTCCGGCTCGCGAAAGAAGCTGAACAGAAAAACCATGTTCGTGTCCGCCGCGTGAGCCGCGGCAAATGTCATCACAAACAGAGCCGCAAGAAATCGCTTCAAAACGTTTCCGCTTCTAAATTCTGGATTCTGGATTCTGAATTTCAGCTTCATTTTTGTCCGTAATAAGCTCCCGGTCCATGCTTGCGGAGAAAATGTTTGTCGAGCAGCACCGGCTGCATCGGCGGGGTCTTGGGATTGATGCGCAGCGTTTCGCCCGCCAGCCGCGCGATGAACTCCAGCACCACCGCGTTGTGAACCGCGTCGTGCGCGTCCCTGCCCCAGGCGAACGGCCCGTGGCTCGCCACCAGCACCGCCGGATGCTGCGCCGGATCAAATTTCATTTTTTTGAACGCCTCGACGATGACTTCGCCGGTGTTCGCCTCGTAATCTTTTTTGATTTCCGCCGGCTTCAGCTTGCGCGTGCAAGGCACGTCGCCATGCCAGTAATCCGCCTGCGTCGTGCCGTAGCTCGGCAGGCTTTTGCAAGCCTGCGCCCAAGCCGTCGCGTATAGACTGTGCGTATGCACCACGCCGCCGATGCTTGGAAACGCGCGATACAAAACCAGATGCGTCGGCGTGTCGGAACTCGGCTTCAAATTGCCCTCGACCGTTTTGCCGTCCGCGAGCGAAACGACGGCCATGTGTTCCGGCTTCATGCCGTCGTAAGGCACGCCGCTGGGCTTGATGACCATAAGGCCGCGCTCGCGGTCAATGCCGCTCACGTTGCCCCACGTCTGGATGACCAAGCCTTCGGCCACCAGGTCCAGATTGGCCTGACAGACTTCTTTCTTCAATTGTTCCAGCATGGCTTGAATGAGCTGAATTTTCTCCGGTTCTGCTTTTCCCCGCCATCACCTCTTTTAGGGATGGCAGCAGCAGTTTCAAAAGTCCTTATTTGCGAACACGGCTGCGGATTTCTATGAGCTGCTTCATCACATCGAATAAATTGCCGTTCCATTCTTTCGTGCCAAAGGCGTCGTGCAATTCCTTGTAAAGCCCATAAAGCTCCTTGTAAACCGCGTGCGCCTTCGGGTCCGGCTTGTAAATTTTCGCCTTCAATCCCGTCATCTTTTTCTGTGCGGCCGCAAAATCCTTGTGCGCCCCGGCGATGACGGCGGCGGCGATGGCCGAGCCGAGCGCGCAGGTCTGCGCCGAGCGGCTCACTTTCATCGGCCGGCCCGTCACATCCGCGTAAATCTGCATCGTGATGGCGCTTTTTTCCGCGATGCCGCCGCAGTTGACAACCTCGTCAATCTTCACGCCATATTCCTCAAACCGGTTGATGATGGTCAGCGCGCCGTAAGCCGTGGCCTCGATCAATGCGCGGTAAACTTCCGCCGGCGTCGTGTAAAGCGTCTGGCCGACGAGCAGGCCGGTGAGCCGCTGGTCCACGAGAATCGTGCGGTTGCCGTTGTTCCAATCGAGCGCGAGCAGGCCGCTTTCGCCAGGCTTGAGTTTCATTGCCTGTTCGTCGAGAACACGGTGCGACAATTTTTCGCCGTGCGGCTGAATGTAATTCACCCACCAGTTGAAAATGTCGCCCACCGCCGACTGGCCGGCTTCGAGGCCGAAATAGCCGGGCAGCACGCTGCCGTCCACGATGCCGCAGACACCGGGAACATCCGCAAGTTTTTCGGCGTTCAGCTTCACGCTGATGTCGCACGTGCTCGTGCCGATGATTTTGACGAGCGTGCCGGGCCTGACGCCCGCGCCAATCGCACCCAGGTGCGCGTCGAACGCGCCGACGGCCACGGGAATGCCCGCGGTCAAACCGGTTCTCTTCGCCCATTCCGCCGTCAGCGTGCCGGCGGCGGCATCCACCGCGCGGACTTTTTTCGGCAGCCGGTCGCGCAGCGCACCGAGTTTCGGGTTGAGCTTCGCGAGAAATTCCTTGTCCGGATAGCCACCCCATTTGGCATTCCACATCGCCTTGTGACCGGCGGCACAAACACCCGCCGTGAACAAGTCCGGCGCGAGCGTGCCGGTGAGCGCGGCGGGAACAAAATCGGAAAGCTCAATCCACGAATGCGCGGCGGCGAACACCTGCGGCGCGGCGCGCAGGCATTTCAAAATTTTGCTGAAAAACCATTCGCTCGAATACGTCCCGCCGCACTTGGCGAGAAATTGCGGGCGGATTTTCGCCGCCAGCGCGGTGATTTCGGCCGCCTCGGCGACACCGGTGTGATCTTTCCACAGCCACGCCAGCGCGGCGGGATTGTTCGCAAATTTTTTGTTGAACGCCAGCGGCTGGCCGTCCGCATCCACCGGCAATGGAGTGCTGCCGGTGGTGTCCACGCCAATGCCGATGACTTGCCCGGCGCTGAAACCTTTCACAGATTTTTTTGACGCCGCAAGGGCCTGCTTGATGGTGATTTCCGCGCCGTTGACATAATCCGACGGATGCTGCCGCGCGAGGTTCGGGTCGCGCGACAAGATCACGCCCTGCGTGCCATGCGCGTAAGTCCACACCGCAGCGGCAACTTCCGCGCCGTTGGCGACGTTGACGATGAGCGCGCGAACGGAATTTGTGCCGTAATCCAGACCAATGGTGTATTGATTTGCCATAATTTAATCGGTGATTTTAAGCCGCAGCACCGTCAGCGAATCCGGCGGGAAGGTGTGGCCGAACCGGAGCGTAGCGGTTTTTAATTGATATTTTTGCGGTAAGACTTTTCCCGGCTCGGCAAAAGTATTTTCATCCTGCGCCTGGTTGCTGGTCAGGATGAACGCGGCCGCTTCCGGCGCAATTTCCTTGGCACCGGCAAAATCCAGCTTCACTTCCGCCGGGACATTTCCGCCATTCACCACCTTGAGGATCGTCTCGCCGGAGCTGTTGTCGCGCGCGGCCGAGGCATACAGTTTCGTCCCGTCCGCCGCATCCAGTTTCAACGGCAAGGTCACATCTCCGGAGTTGTTGGCGAACAGTTTTTGGACGTAATAATTCGGCGTGAGGCAGACGCCAAGACTGTTCACCCAGATCAAGTCGGGCGTCCATTGCCACGCTTCGGCGTTGGCAAACAGCGGCGCGTAGGAGGCCATGCGCACGACGTCGCCGTTGCGTTCCAGCCCGGTCATGCAGGCGGCCTCGGCAAGGGCGCATTCGAGGTTGTTGCGGTTGTTCACGCTCACCACCTTGTCGCTTTGCGCGGCGTATTCGCCGAAGAAAACTTTCGGGCCGTTGCGGTCGTAGTTGTCATAGCGATGCGTGTTTTCAAAAAACCAAATCGGATTCGCGTAGCAATGCTCGTCCACGATGTCCGCGTGCAACTCGCGCAGTTTTGGCCAGGCGAATTTGAAATGAGCGTCGTCCGGCCCCGGGCCGGCGGCGGAAACCAGCTTGATTTCGGGATGCTTCGCTTTCAAGACCTGATGAAATTTTGCGTAGCGGTCAATATAAACCTGGTCCCACTGCTCGTTGCCAATGCCGATCATTTTCAAATTAAATGGCTGCGGATGGCCCATCGCCGCGCGCTTCGCGCCCCACTCGCTGGTGGCCGGACCGTTGGCAAATTCAATCAGGTCGAGCGCGTCCTGAATGTAGGGATCAAGTTCATCGAGCGGCACGAGTTCGCCGGAGTTAAACTGGCAGGCCATGCCGCAGTTCAAGATCGGCAGCGGCGACGCGCCGATGTCCTCGCACAGTTGAAAATACTCGAAGAAGCCAAGGCCAAACGACTGGTAATAATCCGGCGTCGGGCGGTGCGTAAATTCATTGTTCCAGCGGTTGATGAGCAGCGGGCGTTCGTCCACCGGGCCGATGGTTTTTTTCCACTGATACCGTCCTGCCAGCACCGGCCCCTCCACGATGCAGCCGCCGGGAAAACGCATGAACCCGGGATGCAGGTCGGCGAGCG
>CAYVGC010000139.1:0-7252 GCA_964449815.1 uncultured Bifidobacteriaceae bacterium | reverse complement strand
GTGCGATTGGTAGCGCCCCGCCCCCAAGGTGTCCATCAAACCGGGTCAACCCCAGCGGTATCACTCGTTATTGGCCGGCACTGAACTGAAATACAAGACATGTGCAGGTATCTTTTGTTTGGCCAAGGTTTGAGAATCCGCCACGAGTTTGGTTTTTGCCGACTAAGTCTTCTGTGCCAGTCCGCAATATATTCGGCCACTCCAATTGCATGACCGTCAATTTTTATTTTCGCAACAGAGAGTAATTCGTTTCGCAAACCTTCAATCTCGTTGGAAACATTGTCCACTACTGCCGCTGCCTTCCAATGTCCTTGCTCTTTGAATTGAAGTCCAACCTGCATTAGCTGCCAATCTATTGAATTGTTCGCAACACAATTTGACATGAATACGGTTCGTTTTCCTGAAGGACTTTGAGGATCAGGAATTGTTTGATCGAGATACTTGTATTCCCAAGTCTGCTCCAAATTGAGCACAAGCCTTCTTGCCTCATTGAGCGAGCCAATAAATAAATAGTATCGTGAAACAATGACGCCTGTACAAATCGAAAGCGGAGCTGCAACAAACAGGTTAATCAAAATATCTTTAAGAATATCCATTTATGTATTTTTGATTTCTCCCCGACTTTTTCCACGGCTGCAACGGCGGCGGCTCGAAGGCGGGCGCGGGCGGCGGTTCTGCCGGCAGCAGATACCAGAGCGCCAGATACAGCACCACGCCGGCAAACGCCGTGAACAGCGTCGCCAACACCCACACCACGCGCAGCCGGCCGGAATCCAGGTCGAAGTTTTTCGCCAGCCCGCCGCAAACCCCGGCAAGCCGGCGGTCATCGCGTGAGCGGCGCAGTTTCATATTTTTTAAGCTATCGCAATGGCGTGTTCCGTTTCGGATGGCCGACGAAGAAATAAAGGATCGCGCCCAAAAAATGCACGAACACCATGACCAGCACCCACGCAATCTTTTCACCTTCGGTCAGTCCTTGGTTCTGGATGGCCGAAATCAGCATCCAGATCCAGAAGGCAAACACCGCCAAGGCGAGCGGCAGGAGAAAGAGCACCGCCGCCAATATCAGGATGATTTCAAGGCCGCCGAACATAATAATTTATTTGGTTTCGCCGGGTTCATCCTTGCCCATCGCCTTTTTCAGCGCGGGAACCTGTTCGAGCAGCTTCTCGAACTTGATGCCGGTCAGGCTTTCGATGATGGGCGGCAACTGGCTGATGATCTGCGTCACGTCGCCGGTGAGCTTGCTCGCGCCGCCGCCGGGGCCGTTGCCGGAATTGATGATGACCATCTTCTCCATCTTGGCCAGCGGCTCGCTGACCTTGCCTGCGACTTCCGGCAGGATGCGCACGATCATTTCGATGACGGCGGCCTCGTTGTATTGCTTGAACGATTCGGCCTTTACGCGCATCGCCTCGGCGGTCGCCTTGCCCTGCGCCTCGATGACAGCCGCCTCGGCCAGACCGCGCGCCTTGTTCGCCTCGGCCTCAGCAATACCGGTGGCTTTGGCCACGTCGGCATTGGCAAAGCCCTTGGCCTTGGTCGCGGAGGCCGCACCGGCGGCTTCCGTTTCCAACTGGAACTTGGTGGCGTTCGCCAGCGTTTCCACCTTGTAACGCTCGGCGTCGGCGGGCTTCTGCACATCGGCTTCGAGCTGGCGCTGTTTGCGGAGAATTTCCTGCTGTTGCAGCTCGATCTGCTTCTGCTTCTCGACGATCTGCACCTGCACTTCTTCGGCCTTCACGAGCTGGCCGGTCTTGAATTTCTGCAAATCATACGCCAGATCGGCCTCGGCCTTCTTCTGGTTCACCGTGGCCTGATAACCGGCGACATTGCTTTGGTAATCGCGCTGCGCCTCGGCAATCTTGGAATCGGCGGCGAACTTCGCCTCCTGCCCCGCCTGCGTGGCCTGCGACGATTTGATCATCGCGTCGCGGTCGGCCTCGGCCTGCGCGATCTGCGCGTCGCGCTTGACCTGCGCGATGCGCGGTTTGCCCAGCGCATCCAGATAACCCTGTCCGTCGCGGATGTCGCGGATCGTAAAGCTCACGATGCCGAGGCCCATGTTCGCCATGTCACCGGCGGCGACTTCCTGCACCTTGGAGGCGAATGCGTCGCGGTTTTGGTAAATTTCCTCCACCGTCATCGTGCCAAGAATCGCGCGCAGGTGGCCTTCCAGCGTCTGCGTGGCGATGTTGCGGATTTCATCCTGCGCCTTGCCGAGAAATTGTTCCGCCGAGGTGCGGATGGAAATGTCGTCGCCCTTGACCTTGATCTGCGCGACGCCGTCCACCTTCACCGGCACGCCTTTGCTCGTATAGACTTCCGGCGTCTGGACATCAATCGTCAGCAGTTCGAGCGAGAGCAAATCCACCTTCTCAAAAATCGGCAGGACGAAGGTGCCGCCGCCTTTGACGATGCGGAAGCCGACGGACGAACCGTCCTCCAGCTTGTGTTTGCGGCCCGACACGATCAGCACCTGGTTCGGACCGACCTTGGTGTAACGGCTGAAGATCATGTAAAGCAGCAGGAACACGACGATGACGATGACGACCGCCGCGATGATGCTGATGCCGCCCTGCACGATGTTCAGGTCCGCGAGCATGGGAACGAGGTTGAGTTGCATGATGATTTTTAGTTGGTGAGTTTCAGGAGTTCAAATTCAAATTGCCGTGACGTAAAACTGCGTGCCGACGACGCGCGTGATCTTGACCAGCTTGCCGTTGCCGATGGCCGCGCCGTTTTCCGTGCGCGCCGGCGCCGTGTAGCGCGTGTCGCTGACGACATAGGCGATTTCGCCGACGCCGTTTTCCGGGATGGGCGACACGATGCTGGCGGTCGTGCCGGCGAGCCGGGCGACATGGGATTCGCTGGAGCTTTGCGTGTGGCTGAACACCGAGCTCAGGAACACAAACAGCACCCCCGCGATTCCCAGCGCGCAAAGCACGGACAACGGCGCGCTGACGACCACTTTTTTGGTCGCGGGAAATTCCGAGAAAATCAGACCAAAACCGCCGAACGCCGTAATGAACGCCGCAATGATCGTGGGGCTGAAAATCGAGATGCCCGGCATGTCGCTGCTGTCCGCACCGGCCTCCGCATGACCGCCGCTGCCGCCGACATGCTCGCCGTGGCCGCCGAAGAAATGTCCGGCCACCACGCTCACCATGGTGAACACCAGACCCACCGTCAGACAGATTGCATAGATCATCATAAGCCGGCTCCAGGTTGGATTTGTTTTTTGATTAGAGCACCAAACCAGATGTCAATGCAAGCCGGAAGACGAAGCAATGTTGCGCCGGGAATCGTTGCCTTGTTGCATCGTGAACCATATGCCGATTTAACGATGCAACAATTCAACGAATCACGATTGGACCCGCGCGTTTTCATGCCGTCCATCAAACCACATCACCGCGAAGATTGCAGTGATAATTTTGCATGAAATTCGAAATCACTTCACCTGGAGCGCGAATCGTCCCGACTTGCAGCGGCTGCATCATGCTCGAAGATGCTGGCTTTATTCAGGCGCGTCTCTGGCTGGCCACGCGCTGCGGATGGGGAACAATCCGGATTTCCCGATTCCGGCGACCAATCAGATCGTCCAGGACTTTGCCGACCTGCTGCAAGTCGACGACGACGACGGCGAACAATCAAATCACCACTGCCGAGTCCAAACAGATCCGCGCCCGCCGGGAAGAACTGAAATCCGTCACCGAAGGTTTCGTGGCCTGCTGCAAAGAAGGGAATTTCGGAGCGATGAAAAAAGAAGCGGCCAGACGCAAAGCTGCAAAATGAAAACTCGCCGCTGACAACTACCAGCGGCGAGTTTCGTTTCCAGAATCGAATTTTACAGCGTCGGTTTCTTCTTCGTGAAGGTGTGCGTGGCGTGACCGTAAAAGGCCTCGGCACATTCCATCAGCGTTTCGGAGAGCGTCGGATGCGGATGCACGGTCAGCGCGATGTCCTCGGCGGTCGCGCCCATTTCCATGGCGAGCGTCGCCTCGCCGATGAGTTCGCCGGCATTCGAGCCGCAGATGCCCACGCCCAGCACTCGGTCGCTGTCGGGATCAATCAGCATCTTGGTCAGGCCGTCGGTGCGGTCAAAGCTCAACGCGCGGCCGGACGCGCTCCACGGAAATTTGGCCACCTCGTATTTGATGCTTTTCTGCTTCGCCTCGGCCTCGGTCAGACCGCACCACGCGAGTTCGGGGTCGGTGAAGACCACGGCGGGGATGACGATATTTTCATTCACCACGTTTTCGCCGTTGATGTTCTCGACCGCGATGCGTCCCTCCTTGTGCGCCTTGTGCGCGAGGAGAATGCCGCCGACGATGTCGCCGATGGCGTAAATGTTCGGGTCGTCGGTCAACTGGTGGTGGCTGACCTTGACGTAGCCCTTTTCGTCGAGCTGGACGCCCGTGTTTTCCAAACCGATGTCGCCGCTGTTCGGCACGCGGCCCACGGCCACGAGCACACGGTCGTAAAGTTCTTCGAGCTTCTGGCCGTTGTATTCCATCTCGACCTTGATGTGCTTGCCGACGGTGGACATTTTGGAAACGCGCGCCTTGAGGCGGATTTCCTTGAACGCCTTTTTGGCGATGGCAACCACGGGCCGCGCGAGGTCGGGATCGGCACCGGCGAGAATGTTGTCCAACGCCTCGACGACCGTGACCTTGCTGCCGAGCGCGGCATAGACGGTGCCCATTTCCATGCCGATATAACCGCCGCCGACGACGAGCAGATTTTCCGGCACGTCCTCGATCTCCAGCGCACCGGTGGAGTTCATGACACGCGGGTTGCCCAAATCAAACGCCTTGGGCATGGCCGCGCTGGAACCAACAGCGAGAATCGCCTTGTCATATTCGACGAACTGCTGGCCGTTCTCGGTCTCCACGCGCAGTTTCTGCGAGCCTTCAAAATACGCGCGGCCTTTGATGACGGTGACATTGCGCATCTTGGCGAGCGTGGCCACGCCGTTGCCGAGCTTGTCAATGATGGATTCCTTCCACACGCGCAGTTTGTCCAAATCCAGCGCCGGCTCGGTGAACGTGATGCCGCGATGGGCGGACTCGCGGGCGTTGACGATTTGATGCGTGGCGTAAAGCAAAGCCTTCGAGGGAATGCAACCACGATTCAGACAGACGCCGCCAAGCCGCTTTTCGCGTTCGATGAGGATGACTTTCTTGCCAAGGTCGGCGGCGTAAAACGCGGCGGCATATCCGCCGGGACCGGCACCGACAACCACAATTTCCGTTTTGATCGTATCCATAGAAAATTAAAGCTTCACCGCGTCTTCTCCGAAATTTTCAAACGCCTTCACCAAATCCACCGTGAAACGCGCAGCACTGCCGCCGTCAATCACGCGATGGTCGTAGCTCAACGCGATGGGCGTGAGCAGCCGCGCCACAATTTGTCCGTCGCGCACGACGGGCTTCAGCGCGCCTCGGCCGAGGCCGAGGATGGCAACTTCGGGCAAATTAATGATCGGCGTGAAATGTGCGCCGCCAATCGCGCCTTGGTTCGAGATGGTGAACGTGCCGCCCTTCATTTCATCGGCAGTGATCTTGCGGTCGCGGGCTTTCGCGGCGAGTTCCTCCAATTCCTTCGCAAGCACGAGCATGGATTTTTTGTCCACGTCGCGGAGCACGGGAACCATCAAGCCCTGGTCGGTGTCCACCGCGATGCCGAGGTGGATGTATTCCTTGAGAATGATTTCGCCGGCGACTTCGTCGAGGCTGGAAT
Source organism: uncultured Bifidobacteriaceae bacterium (assembly GCA_964449815.1). Taxonomy (GTDB): domain Bacteria; phylum Verrucomicrobiota; class Verrucomicrobiia; order Limisphaerales; family UBA11358; genus UBA11358. The sequence goes on along the minus strand of CAYVGC010000139.1, from coordinate 1,510 downwards.
TGAAGATCGAATGTTTCTTCAAAGTGTCCGCGACGGCCTTCAGCACAAACGGCGTGAGCGTGAGCTTGACGCTTTTCTTCTCGTAATCGGGCGCGAATTTTTTCCGCAGCTCGCCGACACGGGTGAAATCAATGTCGTCAAACTGCGTGACGCGGGCGACCGTGCTCCAGCTCTCCGCCATGCGGCGGGCGATGACCTTGCGCAACTGCGTCACCGGCTTCTTGAGAATCGTCCCCCATTGCGAGAAATCAATCTGCACGGCGGCGGCCTTGGCCGGAGCCGCGCCAGCTGCGGCGGGCGCGGGCCTGGCGGCGGCTTTCTGAAGCCTGGCGATGTAAGCGCGCACGTCGCCCGCCACGATGCGGCCGCCGGCTTCGCTGCCGCGAATCTTCGACAGGTCAATGCCGAGTTCCCGCGCCATCCGGCGCAATGACGGCGACGCCACGGGGGCGGCAACCGGATTCGGCGCGTCCCCGGCAGATTCCCCGGCTTCTTCCTCGGCAATTTCTTCCGGTTCCGGTCCGGACGCAGCCGGGGCCGCCGCTTTCTTGGCGGCAGGTTTTGGCGCAGTCGCGGCGGCGGGAGCGACTCCGCCCGCCAGCGTGATCAGACGCTGACCGACGCTCACGCGGTCGCCGGATTTGACGTGGATTTTTTCAACAACGCCAGCGGCGGTGGAAGGAATCGAGGCCACGGCCTTTTCGTTTTCCAGTTCCAAAATGGCCTGGTCCTTGGCGACCGTGTCGCCTTCCTTCACGAAAATGCCGACGACGACGCCGGAATCAGCGCCTTCGCCAAGCTTGGGAAGTTTAACATCCATAAATTGAAGCGTCAGCTTGGCGCATAATGATCCTGGTTTCCAGCAGGAAATTTTTTGCCGCCGCCCTGGCAAAATCGGTCAATGGTTGAATTGCGCCTGCTTGCTCACCTTCGCCAGCCGTTTTTCCCAGTCGCCCTTGCGCGCCAGCGGATCGGCGTCCGTGCCCCAGAGTTTTTTCACGATCTCACGCTGCGGCGCAAACGGGCATTTCGCCTTCGGATTTTTGTGCGCGTCGTCGAGCTGGCGCAACGCCAGTTGCGCGCCGGTCATCACCGTCGTCCGGCCAAACTGCATGTTCAGCTTGTGCGCCGCGTCGTCGAGCGCACCCCAGCGTTCCTCGCCGGTGCGGCCCCACAATGTCGGCTGGGTGTCGAGCCGCGAAAGATTCCACATCGCAATACGGATTTGCCGCACCGGTTTCCCCTGCCCGGCCATGATGCCACGAAAAATTTCCTCCAGCGCCGTGTTGATGATGGAGTTCCGAAACTGCGCGTGTTGAAAACGATGTGAGCCGCCGGCTTCGGAAAAATCATCAAAGCGGATTGTCAAAGATAATTCGCGCACCTGCAACTGCTCGCGACGTAACTGGCCGGTGAGCCGCGTGGTCTCGCTCAACGCGAACGTCAGCGCTGCCTCGTAATCCGGCTCGTCGCAAGGCAGCGTCGTGTTGCTGGAAATCGTCGTGCGGTC
>CAYVGC010000138.1:0-7410 GCA_964449815.1 uncultured Bifidobacteriaceae bacterium | reverse complement strand
TGTGCGGAAGAGATAAGCGCTGAAAGCATCTAAGTGCCAAGCTCATCCCAAGATAATGTTTCCCGGACGCAAGTCCCTAAAGACCACGGGCAGACCACCCGTTTGATAGGCTGGGAGTGTAAGCGCCGCGAGGCGTTCAGCTGACCAGCACTAATCGGTCGTGCGGCTTGATTGCTTTTTCCTTTAATTTGGAAATGCAATTTCAACTCGCGAGTTGTAAACGCCAATAGACTTCTGTGTGTAGTTTTCAGAGAATCGCCGAAACACTTCAGACGATCTTTATAAAAATTTTGCACGTCAAAAGGCGTGCGCAATAATTTGGTGGCATTACCGCAGTGGTCCGACCCGTTCCCATTCCGAACACGGCCGTCAAACGCTGCATGGCCGATGGTAGTGGTTGTATAGCTTCCGCGAGAGTAGGTAGCCGCCAGTCTTTCTAAATCCCCGGAGCCGTCTCCGGGGATTTTTATTTTAAGACATCTCTAAAAATGTGCCGCCGGCATCTTGTCGGCAGGAAACAATGGGAACCCTTCAATTCGAGATGCCGACTTTAACCGCTGCACGTTATTCCGAGCCGCTCCAATCGCCCGTTTTCAAATACGGCTTGAGCTTTTCCTTAAGCGTTTCGCGTCCGCGATGAATGAGTGATTTTGTGGCGGAGAGTGAGCAGTCCAGGATTTTCGCAATTTCCTCGTAGCTCAACTCATCCTGCCGGCAGAGCAAAATGGCGGTGCGCTGGTTTTCCGGTAATTCTGCCAGCGCGTCTCCAATTTTTTGGGCCAGTTCGCCGTGCAGGACATTTTCCACCGGCAGGAAATTTTTTTTGTCCTCGTATTGCCGCTGTGGCTGGTCTTCATTTTCTTGGTGGCTTTCGTCAATGGATTCGGCTAGATGGCGCGAACGGCGGCGAATTTCGTTCAGGCACAAATTCCGCGCAATGGTGAAAAGCCAGGTGGAAAACTTGGCGGTGTGCTCATAGCGGTGCCGTGATTTGTAAACCTGCAAAAAAACATTTTGCGCCAGGTCCTCGGACTCGGCCTCGTCGCGCAGCGTGCGGCAGATGAAATTGAACAGCGGCTGCTTGTATTTCCCGACCAGTTCGGCGAACGCTGCGCGGTCGCCGCGTTTCACACGCAGCATCAGGGCGGCATCGGGGTCGGAGTGTTCCGGCATTGTCGGTTAAGTCTATTCAATGTCGGTCGCACGACAAGGTTTCGCTGTGGTCTCGCCCGGCGCGGAAAACCGGAGTCGGGGCAAGTTTTTAATTCCCTTCACCGCCGGCGCAATCCATCTTATCCGCCCGTGCAGGATCTGCTCAAAAAAATCGAGGCCGCCGCCGAGGCGCGGCTGTCATTTCCGCCCAACGCCGCGGCGGCGGAAAAGCTTGCGCGCTACAAGAAGTTTCTCCAGGTGGAGGCGCACTGGCTGAAGCTGTTGCATCGTGCCGGTGCGGGCGGCCGGGAGATTTGCCAGGCGCGGGCGGCGATTCTGGACGCCTTGCTGCGACACTTGTGGCAGTCGGCGACAGCCAGCCTCGCGGCGCAGACGCAAAAAGAATTTCCAGCCATCGCGCTCGTGGCCATCGGCGGTTTTGGCCGCGCGGAACTGAATCCGCACAGCGACATTGATTTTATGTTTCTGCACGAAGGACAGGTCGCCGGCGGCAAGCCAAAACCGTATCTGGCGAAACTGATTGACGGCGTGCTTTATCCGCTGTGGGACATCGGCTTGAAAGTCGGCTATTCCGTGCGCGACCTGGACGATTGCGTGAAGGTGGCGAACACGGACATGCAGTCAAAAACCTCGCTGATCGAATCCCGGCTCATTGTGGGCGATGAAAATTTGTTTGCGGAATTCCCAAAAGCCGTGGTCAGCAAGTGTGTCGTTGGCTATGAAGAAAAATATATTGCGATGCGGCTTGAAGACCAGGCCAGCCGCCGGACCAAGCACGGCAATTCCGCCTGCATGCAGGAGCCGAACATCAAGAACGGCTGCGGCGGCCTGCGCGATTTTCAAAATCTGCTGTGGATGACGTTTTTCAAATACCACACGCGGTCGCTCACGGACCTGCAGACGCGGGAATTTGTCAGCGCGGCCGAACGCAAGCAGTTGGAAGCCGCGTATGATTTTCTCCTGCGCGTGCGCACGGAATTGCACTACCACACCAACCGTCCGCAGGATGTCCTGGGCAAAAATTTGCAGCCCGCCGTGGCGTTCAACCTCGGCTACGGCGACCGCTCGCCCAGCCAGCGCATCGAGAAATTCATGCGCGACCTGTATGTCCACATGCGGAACATTTACCTCATCACCCGCACGCTGGAGCAGCGCATGGCCCTGCTGTCGCCGCAACAAACCAGCCGGCTCGTCAAATTGCGCCGGCTGCTCTCCGGCGCGACCCCGCACAAAATGCCCGAGCCGGTGGACGGATTTTTGTTCGTGGGCGACGAGATCCGCGCCGTCAGCAACCGGGTTTTCCGCGACTCGCCGCGCCGGCTCATGCGCGTTTTCCTGCACGCGCAACAACGGCATTTGCGTTTGCACCCCGATCTCGCGCAGCTCATCCGCAACCAGCTTTCGCTGGTGAACCGCGAGTTTTTGAACGACGAGCATGTGCGCGAAACCTTTCGCACCATCCTTGAACGGCGCGGCGAAGTGTCGCCGGTGCTGCGCGCGATGCACGAGGTGAACTTTCTCGGCAAATACATTCCTGAATTTGGCAGGCTGACGTGCCTGGTCCAGCATGAATTTTATCATCAATACTCCGCCGACGAACACACGCTCGTCTGCATCGAGCAGCTCGATAAAATCTGGGAGGCCAAGGAGCCGCCATTCAAAAATTACGCGCCTATTTTTTTGGGGCTGGAACGCCCCGGCCTGCTCTACCTCGCATTGCTGCTGCACGACGTCGGCAAGGCGGCCGCCCATGAACAAGGCAAGCACGCCGCGGCCGGCGCGGCCTTGGCCGTGCGCGCCGCCCGGCGGCTCCAACTCGAAGCCGCGGCGGCGGACACGCTGGAGTTTCTCGTCGAAAATCATCTGCTCATGGCCACGCTGTCGCAGCGGCGTGATCTGGACGACACCTCGGTTATCCGCAATTTTGCGCGGCAGGTCGGCACGGCGGAAAAATTGAACCTGTTGACCCTGCTGACCTTTGCCGACTCGCAGGGCACCAGCGACAAATTGTGGAGCGGCTTCAAAGATTCATTGCTGTGGCAATTGCATTCCCGCGCGCTGACGCTGCTCACCGGCGGCACGGAATTCCGGCACGCTTCCGCAAAGGCGCGCGAAGAACTGCGTGAAACCGTGCGCGAGCTGTCTCCGCGACGCATCGCCGACGAAGAGCTGAAAGCGCATTTCAGCCTGTTGCCGGAACGTTATTACGAGATTCACACCCCCAAGCAAATTCTCGATGACGTTGACCTGACCCATCGTTTCATGCACCGGCTGATTTTGGAAAACCAGCGCGCCCTCGCGCCCGTCACCGCGTGGATTGACGAGCGCGACCGTGGTTACAGCCTGGTGAAAGTCTGCACCTGGGACCGCGCCGGGCTGTTTTGGAAAATCGCCGGCTCCTTAAGCGCCGTCGGCCTGAATATTTTAGGCGCGCAGATTTTCACCCGCGCCGACGGCATCGTGCTGGACACGTTTTTTGTGAACGACGGCCGCAGCGGCAGGCTGGCTGCTCGCGAGCAGCGCGAGAAATTTGCCGAACTTTTGGAAGCGGTGCTGACCGGCGAAGGGGTTGATTTGCGCAAATTGATTGCACAACAATCCACCGCGCGCCCGGCCTACTCCGCCTATCTGGGCGAACGCATCAGCACACAAATTCGCTTCGACAACACCGCGTCGGACGACCGCAGCCTGATTGAAATTGAGACCGAGGACCGGCTTGGTTTGCTCCACGCGATTTCGCAGACTTTGGCCGAACAGCGGCTGGATATTTCCGCCGCGCGCATCGTGACCGAACGCGGCGCTGCCGTGGACAGTTTTTATGTCCGGGAGCTTGCCGGCGGGCAAATCAAGCAACCAACCCGGCAAATGACAGTCGAACAGGCATTGCGCGCGGCCATCGGCCAGCTCGAAACATTGAATTGATTGGCAAAGCAGTTGCCAGCCGCGCAGCAGTCTGGTAAAAACTGGATGTGTTGCGGCCTTGCCGCTCTCAGAGCGCCGGCGGGTGTGGTTCAATGGTAGAATGTGGCCTTCCCAAGGCCGAGACGAGGGTTCGATTCCCTTCACCCGCTCCATTTCAGAAGTTGCGACACACTGCGCCAAAGCGCGACCAGCGCCGCCATTGACAAGGCTTTCGTGAGGTTTCACCCCTTCACTCGATGCGCCAGGCTGCGCCCCGTTTTGCCCCTCTGCGCCTGAAATCTGTGCGCGTCCTTGTGTATAGTTTCCCAGCCGGGGCAGGTTCTTGATCGAATCGTAAATGGGCAGCTTTGTTTCATCGGTGTAAACTTTGGCCGTCAGCTTGATGTCACTGTGCCGCATCAATTTCATCGCAAACCGTTGCGCCACGCCATTCCGTTGCAGGAAGGTTGCCCAAGTATAACGCAGCGCGTGAAAGTCTGCGAAGCGGCCCAATTCGTCCTGATAAGCGATGCCAAGGGCTTCCGCGTCCTTCTGCAAACGCCTTGCACGCGGTATGCCGTTCGGGAAAACCAGATCCTTTGCCGACCAGCGCGCCGGACGATGCCTCTGCAATGCCTCGACAATTTCAGGCACCAGCAAAACCGCCTCCTCGGTTTTATTTTTGGCCGTTTCTGCGCGGACAAGAATTTCCGGTTCGTCCGCCTCCAGCCGAACATCGCCCCAGGCCAGTTGCCGCAATTCTTCCCAACGCAAACCCGTCCGGGCGGCGGTGAAATAGATAATCCCACGCGGCCCAGAGCCTTGAACCAGCTTGCGCAGTTCTTCATCCGTGAACGCCCGGCGCACCCGTTTCTTCTGGCCGCGTCCGTCCACCTTGAAAACATTCTTCATGGGGTTGAATTTGATGCGTCCGCCCCGTTCCATCCAGTTCAAGAATGAAATCATCCCCTGCAAATAATGATTCAACGTCCGCGCCGAACCCGTTTGCCGGTTCCGCCAGGCAATGAAGGAATCCGCCGTGATGCTGGCGGATAATTTCCAGCCGCAATCATTGAGCAGCCGCAGAATGCGCGACTTGAGCAACCGCGCCCCACGGCCACCACGCCCCGCACGTCCACGTTTCACCAGATCGGCCTCGTAATCGTTCAAGTGTTCCGCCAACGGCCGTTGCGCGGCCTCCCGCACCAGTCTGGGTTCAAGGATGCCCGCCGCTTCCCGCTCGCGTTCCTGAATGAATTCTTGCGCCTGCTTGTTTGCCACTTGCAGGTCAGTTGCGCCGAGTGATTTCCAGCGATCCACCGGCATGTCGCCTATCCGATAGCGCAGATAATAGCAACGCGTCAACCGCAGCTTCCCATTTTGACGGGACCGGCGCTTTTCAACCTTGAAAATCATGATTGCCTCCGTTCATCAATGTTTGCACCTGGCTTAACCGAAACCGGATGCCGCCTAGAATTTTCACGCGCTGCAGACGACCGGCATTCGCCAGCCGGTCAACGGTGCGCAATGAGCAGGCCAGCTTTTCAGCGACATCTTTTTTTCTCAATAAATTTTCACCGGTCATGGCTTTTTAACTTGAACATTTTCGTCCGCAAAATCGAGCGCCTCAACCTCCGACCAGTCTTGTTCAGGATTGCGTTGATCTTCTGGAATGGACGCCAGATAAGCCCGGTAAACAGCACTGTGATCGGTTTCAACGCCTCGTTTGGCAAACCATTCCGCAATGGCTCGAAATGTGAATTTCTTTTCAAGGCGCAAGGTTCTGATGGTCGCAATAAAATCCATGAGCAGAATTCGTTTGGGCTCCTTCATGGCCTCGGCCAGAAACGCATCCGGCGGCGGGCAGTCGGATTGAGCAACAGCGGTGACAGATGTTTGACCGGCTTTCGCGCGAGCCGGAGTCTTTAATTTTGCATTGCGGTTTTGCATAACGGGATAATTATAAACGAACAGAACGACCAGCGCAAGCAAAAAAGAACACATTTTTTCAACCTCCATTTTCTCCTTTCCGCAGATGAAAATTCCCCGTTCGCGTTCCCGCGTTTGTCATGCGGCTTGCTGGCTGGAAGGCCAAGCCGGATGCCAATCGCGCGAACACTCACCCCAGGCAAGACTGGTGGTGGCGCATTTGCCACCAGCACCGCGCCCATGTGACCCTTCGCGGAACTGGTTGCAAACCCGCCACCACCAGGACAAATCACGCGCGAACTGCGATCACGCGTATGCGACGAATCCAGCCGCGAATGAGGCCTTTACGAAGTAAGGCAGCCGATGAGTTTTAATCTGGGGAGCAAGACGTTCCGCCTATAATTATGTTAGGTGGCTGGCTACTCATCTCGAAAATATAAATGCTTAACGGCGATGCCAGCACCAAGTAATATGATAATGCTAATGCCCATCAGCATAGCTCCTGGCCAAGTGTCGTATCTATCGAAATGTGTAGCTCCAAGAATAAATGCGATGACGCTACCGACTGCTGCCGAGGCAAACAATGTCTGTGCTATGTTTTTCATGTCTGTGCTTTGTGCTTCTGAATTATCAATCGTGTGTAAGCCGCCTAACGATCCAAAGCTGAGCCACGGCGCGAAAACCGATGACTCACAAAACGCTGGAGGTGTCCAATGACAGGAACACTCGCCGTTGGCTCCAGCGCGGTGTTAGGCTGCTTATGATTACTGAACACTATCCGCCTCATAGCCTACCAGTCTTGATGCTCCGCTGCCGCGAGCATCAAAATATGCAACAACGAGGTCAAATCCTGCGGAGTGAAACTCGTGGCTCCAAGCTCCCGGTAAAGACACCAAAGCTGTCGCATCTTCTCTATGCCATCATCTGTCCAAGCTACCGCCATGCCTTTGTCATCATAGACGAGCGACTGTGCCCACCCCGCACGAATCAATCTATCGCGGAAAAGATGTATGCCCTTCGCGGACTCGGCCCAATCTTGAGGAAACTCTTTGCTCATAACGTGTGTAAGCAGCCTAACAGATAATAGACAGACGGTTGTTGCGCCTATCCTCGGTCGCGTTCCGCCTGTCCGGTTTGAGGATTTGAATCATTTTTCTGACTTGCTCATTTGTCCGCAACGGTTTAGCCCGGTCAAAGCGCCAAATCTGCGCTCAGGAAACACGGCGCAGGTTCAGACGCGCCCACCGTTCCGGCCGCCCGCGGCCATCGCCATGTTGTCACACGGCGGCGGCCCAATTGTCAAGCCCGTTGCCGGATGATTTTGCCCGGCCCGGTTTTTCCGCCGTCCCGACCGGGACTTTTGCATTGGGTTGACGCGATGCCCAGCCAGGAATGGCTGGGCGATGG
>CAYVGC010000137.1:0-7593 GCA_964449815.1 uncultured Bifidobacteriaceae bacterium | reverse complement strand
CCGCCCCAGAACGTGTAGCCTTCGCCGCCGAGTTCGTGCGTCACTTCCATCGCCTTTTTCACCTGCGCGGCGGCAAATGCAAACACGTCGGCGTTGCAGCTCGTGCTTGCGCCATGGACAAAGCGCGGATTGGAGAACAGATTTGCCGTGCCCCACAGCAGCTTGACGCCGGTGCGCTTTTGTTCCTCCTTCAACACTTTGGCGACGGCATCGAAATTCTTGTTGGTTTCGGACAGCGTTTTCCCTTCGGGAGCCACATCACGGTCGTGCCAGCAATAATAGGGCGCACCCAGCTTGGAGAAGAACTCGAAGGCGACGCGGGCGCGGTCCTGGGCGTTGGCGATGGAGTCGGAGCCGTCGTCCCACGGACGCTGCATGGTGCCCACGCCGAACGGGTCGCTGCCGGTGCCGCGAAAGGTGTGCCAATAGACGACCGCGAAACGCAGATGCTCGCGCATCGTTTTGCCCGCGACGATTTCGTCGGGATTGTAATGCTTGAACGCCAGCGGGTTCTTGGACTTCGGCCCTTCGTAGGCGATTTGGTTGATTTGAGGAAACGCAGTTTTCATTTTCGTTTTTTGTTTTCGGTTTTAATTTTTATACGGTTGCGAGTTGTTTTTTATCCGGCCGGAAATTTTTGGAGCGGGATTTTTTAAGGACGGCGAAATGGTTTTCCTTCTGGTCCGGCACCACGAGGCGGTCAATGCCCACGGCCACCAGCCCGGCGGTGCGGTGGCGCGGCGCGGAAATGCATTCCACCCGGCCGAACCGCGCCCACATCGCGCCGTTCAGGACGGCGCGGGAAAGATGTTCCACGACGGCCGGCGGCAGTTCCGCCAGGCTGCCGGTGATGACCACGCGGCGCAGCCCCACAATGTTCAACGCCCCGGCAATCGCCGCCGCCGCCGCGTCCAATGCCTGCGCCAGCCATGGCTGGATGCCGTGCCGGGAAACATGTTCGCACAGCCCGGACCAGGAATTTTCCGCGGCCGGATCGGCGGCGGACAGGCTTTCCAGCAGGCCGCGCCGCGAGATGAGCGTCTCCATGCAGCCCACCGCGCCGCAGCCGCACGGACGGCGGTTGCCCGGCACGGGCGTGTGGCCGAGTTCGCCGCTGATGGGCAGCGGATTGGCCAGCGGTTTGCCTTCAACGATGATGGCCCCGCCGACCCCTTCGCCAAAGTCCACGAGCAAAAAATCTTCGCAGTCCGGGTTGGCCAGATGATGGCCCAGCGCCAGCGCGCGTTCTTCCTGCACCAGCAGGACGGGCAGATCCCAGACGCGCCGGACGATGGCGGCGATGTCAGCGCTTTCAGTCCAGTGGATGTTCGGCGAAAACAAGATCCGGTTGGCGGCTTCATCCACCACGCCGGGAACGCTCAGCAGCACCCCCAGAAAATTTTCCGCGCCCAGAGATTTGGCGGCCGCGTGCAGCTTTTTCTCCCAGGCCCTGGCCGGGTCGGGATTTGCGCCTTCAACCTCAAATGCGGCCGGCCATTTGTCCTCGGCGGCGATGCCCAGGGTCAGCCCGGCAAGCTGGGTGGTTTTGACGCCCAACTGGATGCCGAGAAATTTGGCGCGTGATTCGTTCAGCCGCAGCCGCCGGCCGGGCCGGCCAAGCTGGCTGACCGCCGCGTCGCCGCCATTGCGCTCGCCGGTTTCGACCGCCGGCTCGGACACTTCTTCGAGCACGTCCATGCCGATCAGTTCATCCACAATTTTCCCCGCCGTGGGCTGGCTCATGCCGAGCGACTTGGCCAGATCCGCCCGCGAGGCCACGCCCAGCTTCTGCAATTGCCGGAGCAGGGCGCGCCGGTTCAACTGGCCCATGCGGGAAGGGATGTAGATCATTAAATTAAGAAAACTACGAAAGTCCCCCGCCTGTCAAGCGTGATTCGAGAAAAATGTGGGAAGAAGTTGCCCCGACGGAAAAAACGTGGGATTGTCCAAAACCTTAATTGTATGAAAATCAAAAACCTTTTCAGCCTGGCGGCCGCCGCGCTGTTGCTGGCCCAAACCAACCTTAACGCCCAGCCGACGGACAGCCCGACGGCGATAGAGACGCAATTGCACGACCTGGTGCAAACAGTTCAGGCCAAAATCAAGGCCGGCAAGAACACCGAGGCCGACCTGGCGGACGAGCTTCAAAGTTTCGACCGCCTCACCGCCAGCGAGAAGGGCGCAAAGACCGACGAGGCGGCGCAAATCGTTTATATGAAGGCGATGCTTTATCTGGAAGTGTTCAAGAACAATGAAAAGGGCGCGGAACTGATCAAACAAATCAAGGCGGATTACCCTGACACCAAATATGGGAAAAACGCCGACAAGATTCTGGCCTCGCTGGACAAGCAGGCGGCGGCCAAAAAAATCCAGGACCAGCTCGCCGTCGGCGCGGATTTTCCGGGCTTTGTGGAAACGGATTTGAACGGCAGGCCGCTGTCCGTCGCCGCGCTCAAGGGCAAGGTGGTGCTGGTGGATTTTTGGGCGACGTGGTGCCCGCCGTGCCGCGCCGAACTGCCGAACGTGATTGCCACCTACAAAAAGCATCACGGCGAAGGCTTTGAAATCATCGGTGTGAGCCTCGATTCTGAACGCGCCAAACTTGATGATTTCCTCAAACAGCAGGAGGGGATGACCTGGCCGCAGTATTTTGACGGCCAGGGCTGGAGCAACCAGCTCGCTGTGAAATATGGCGTGGAGGCCATTCCTTTCGCCGTGCTGATCGGCCCGGACGGCAAAATCATCGGCAAAGAACTGCGCGGCGAAGAACTGGAAGCCGCCGTCGCGGGCGCGCTGGTCAGAAAATAAAATCTCCAAATTAACAAACGCCGTTCTTCCTTTGCGGGAGAACGGCGTTTTGTTTTGCCAGATCAATTCACGAACTTGCGCCGGGAAATTTTTGCAGAGATTTTATCATCCTGCTTTTTTGGTGGCCGCCCGCCAGGGCCGGCCTGATGCCTGCTGTTGAAAAACATGACCTGGGCGATGGCTGGTCGGGTATCAGATAGAATCAGATAGATTGTGTGTCCCGGCCAGAAAACCATTGCCCGGTTGCGGACTGGCTGCCGCCAGTTGCAAATTCAGTTTACCGCCTTGCGCGCGTTGAACCCCTGAACCGGCACAAAGGTAGCGCGGTCGTCCCCGGCGGCGGGTTCGGGCGGCGTCCCGCCGCCAGTTCTGTCATCGGGCGAGACGCGCCCGGCCAGCCCGCCGGCGGGACGCCGGCGCTACGAGGTGCATGGGGAGGACCAAAACACTTTTGGTTTGTAACAACTCAAAGTTGCTTTGGGGCAAAACACTTTTGCTTGGTCCCAGCTCAAGGTTGTTTTACTACAAAACACTTTTATTTTGTGCCGGACCAAAGTGTTTCCGGCAAAACAAAGTTGTTCGGTGACAGCTCAAGGTTGTTTTGAAGCAACTCAAAGTTGTTTTGTGACGGCACAAAGTTGTTTTGGAACGAACCAAAGTTGTTTTGAGGCAATTTTGAGGGCCAGGGACCTTTTATGCCGGTTCAGGCAAAAAAGGCACGGCAAAATGTTCCGGGCCTGGCAAAATCTGCATGTTTTGGCATTGCCTCAGTGAGCCACCGAGGCACACAGAGGAAACCCGGATTTTAACCACCAAGACACGAAGCCACCCAGTTTGGCCACAAAGGGCCACCGACGGGCACAGATTCGGTTTGATCAGGCGGAAAAGCCTCGGGTTTTCAGCCCTGCTTGGTGCCTTGGTGGCTTGGGGGGCTGGCTGTTTGCCAAATCGTTGCCAAAAACAACCGGCGCAACCCGGACGCCGGCGTTGAAGGGGGAGCGCCCGCGCGGAAAACATCGAAAGCGCGAAAAGTTCCGGGTGTTTTGAAAGCCGCCGCGCGCCAAGAGGCTGGACGCGAAGCGCGTCCAGCAACGCCCGAGGGCGGGCGGGCTCCCCTGTTGCCGTATTCGCTGGAAAAATAGTTGCCTGGCCGGGTGACCCCGGCCTGGTATCGCCTCAACAACCCCGATCGGGAAACGTGGCTATGAAAGATTATGTCCTGCATAAAAAACCGGAAGTTCCGCTGGGGGCGGCATGGTTGTGGCAGCCAGCGGAAAAGATTTTCCAGCTCTGTGCCGGAGTAGCGCGACCGTCCCCGGCTGCGGGTGCGGGCGGCGTCCCGCCGCCAGTTCCAGCGCCGGGCGGGACGCCCGGCCAACCCGCCGGCGGGACGCCTGCGCTACAAGGTTCACGCAGGACCATGCCGCGCCGACGGTGCTGGGGCAGATTGAATTGAAAAGCCCAACAAAATTCTCGACTCGGTTCGAGAATGGGCGTATTTAGCCAATCGAAAACAGCAGTCAAAATCATGGGGGAAATATGAGCAAACGAATTGTTTTTTGTGCGGATGGCACTTGGGACACACCTGAAAAAGCAACGAATGTTTTTGGGTTATACAACGGCCTCACCATCGCTTCCGATCAAATTGCCTTTTACGACACCGGCGTAGGCTCGGATGGAACGCCGCTGGAACAACTGACTGGCGCAGCCTTTGGTGAAGGCATATTTCAAAAAATCAAGGACGGTTATACCAAAATCGCCCATGCCTATGACCAGGATGATGATATTTATATCTTTGGCTTCAGCCGGGGTGCCTACACCGCCCGGAGCCTTGCCGGCATGATTGCGGTCTGCGGCCTGCCCACCGGGAATTTTGATGACACGCTGGTCAATGACGCCTTTCAGGCTTATCGCAACAAAGACCAACGCGCCGCTTTTCAGGCGAAATATCCATTCATCTATGATGCCAAGCTAAAAATGGTGGGCGTTTGGGACACCGTCGGCGCCCTTGGCATTCCGGCCATCTTTGGCGGGGTGGAGGCGGACTATGCTTTTCTGGATACAAATTTGCATCCCGATGTGTTGAATGCGTATCAGGCATTGTCCATTGACGAACGCCGCCAGGAATTTCCGCCAACCTTGTGGACGCCGCCCAACCCGGCAGTTCCCGGTCAAACTTTGGAACAGGTCTGGTTTTCCGGGGTGCATTGCGATGTCGGCGGCGGAAATCCCGATACCGGCCTGGCCAACATCACCTTGAGCTGGATGATCAACAAGGCGAAAAATCTGGGACTGCAATTAAAGGACGGATTTTTGGGCGAATACCTGTCGGTGGACAGCTTGAATGCCTTGGACACCATTGATGAATCATGGAGTCCCAAATGGCTGTTTCCCACACGCCGCACGGTGCCGGACGCGGCCAAGATTGCCAACAGCGTCAACATCCGGCTGGAATATGATACGACCTACCGGCCCCCGAACTTAAAACTCAATGATGATGGTGATGGACTGGGCGATTCATATCAAATTATGCCGGTGGTAACACCTCCGCCGGCATAGCGTGACGGAATACTTTGGAACGGGAACCAAATGACACGGATTTCACCGATTATCACTGATTCAATCCATGTTAATCCTTGCAATCCGTGTCTGAAAATTCTCGGCACAGTTCGGAAATGGGTGGATTCAGCGCGGCCAAGCCCCGCTGGGGGCGGCATATTGGCAGCAGCCAGCGGAAGAGAAGCTCCGTGCCGGAGTAGCGCGGCCGTCCCCGGCTGCGGGTGCGGGTGGCGTCTCGCCGTCAGTTCCGACACCGGGCGAGACGCCCGGCCAACCCGCCGGCGGGACGCCTGCGCTACAAGGTTCACGCGAAGGACTATGCCACGCCGACGGCACTGGGGCGCATTGAATTGAAAATCCCAATAAAATTCTCGACTCGGTTTGGAAATGGGCGGATTCTGCCAACAGTTAAAAAATCGAGCTTCAATTTATGAAGGAAACGGACATCAAAGTTCGGAAAATCAGAGTTTGGCAATTGCTCGACTTTGTCAGCGAAGGAAGATTCGCAATCCCCAAGCTGCAACGTGAATTTGTTTGGGACGGCAGAAAGGCCGCAAAACTCTTCGACAGTATTCTCGCTGGAATGCCAATCGGCGTGCCGATGATTTGGGATACCCCTAGAAGTCAGGTTTTACATCTGCGGCAAAACTATCATGTCTTGCCCAGTTTCAATAAGCGTAACCGCCGCGTCTGGTTTATTATTGATGGGCAGCAACGCGTCTCGGTTTTGCATCACACCCAAATGGGTGACGCACTTCGCAATGGCAGGCTCAAACCAATTGATTTTCAAAAAGTAGTTCTGGCAGTTGAGGAAGACGAACCCGGAAAGCGAGTTCAATATCGCAGACCAGTTGACGGAGAATATATTCCTATTCGACAGATTCTTGATTCGCACTGGCACAAGAGGCTGGCTGGAATTGGCAAACAGAAATTAAAACGAGTTGGACGCATTCGCCGCCGTCTTCTCCATTATCCAATGCACTTTTCTTTCATTGACGGCAGACTCGATGAAATCAAGGAGTGCTTTTTACGAATCAATACGCTTGGCATGAAGGTGACAACTGCGGATGCAATTATTACAGATGCAGAGACACTAGACTTACGCGACTTCACACATGAAGTTCGCGCACAATTAAATGATTCGGGATTTGAAGACATTCCTGAAATGCCGATCCTGTTTGCTTTAGCTGCAACGCAAGATGGCACAGAGGCGCGCGGTCGAGCGCTCCACTCGCGCCTGAAGCAGCTTGAAAAAGATGCCAGCAATGACAAGCGCCGGAAACGACTGGCAAAAGACTGGACTAGGCTCGCCTCGTGCTTTGGAAAAGCTGTCAATTACTTACAAAAGAACTTCTGTGTTTTAAGCCGGGACTACTTGAGCTATGACTACATAGTTTCAATGCTGGCCTTGTTCTTTTACTGGAATGGCCTTGGTCCAAGTGAACGGCAAAAACGAGAAATCAACAAATGGTTTTGGGCTACCTCGGTTGGACAAAGATATTCCGGCTCGGAATTCTTGCGGTGCGTGCCGGCTGACACAAAGTTTTTCAAACGACTCACGAAAAACGTGAATACCAAATTTTTCTATTCGCCCATTAAAGAACAATCAGATGTTGTGAGGACGCAATATTCCGGTCGAACAGGTATCGGCTCGGCCATTTATTGTATGCTGATTCGTCGTGGGCCCGTGAGCATCATGGAAGAAGGACTTAATGAGATTCCTCATTCAAAATATGTCGCGCAGGCGAATCGGAAAAATCGCCACCACATTTTTCCACGTCACGTTATGATTGGAGTCGGAGAATCTCCAAGTCGTTACAACAGCATTGCGAACATTTGCTTGCTCACAGCAGAAGAAAACCAGCAAATCGGCAACAAACAACCTCGAAAATATTTGGCCGGAGCTGGAAGTTATTTTGCCAAAAAAATGGATCGTCACCTTATTCCTTCTGATGAACAAAGTGGGATTTGGGTTCGAGATGTGAAACGCGGTTTCAAAAGGTTTATTAAGGAAAGAGCTGAATTGATTTGTGCAGCATTGGAAGGAGAAGCCACGATTCGATTGTTTCGTAAAGAAGGATAGTTTCTTCGAAAGAAGCCAAAGTGAACTTGAAAGGTTCACAGAGAGACTACTATGACCGTTCCCCAGCCATTTCAATATCAAGGCAGCCAGCGGGCGCTGGCACCGTTGATTCTGCAATATCTGCCCATCAGCACCACGCGGCT
>CAYVGC010000136.1:0-7647 GCA_964449815.1 uncultured Bifidobacteriaceae bacterium | reverse complement strand
CGCAATCCTGCGGCCAGAGCTTGAGCGTGATGCCGATGACCTCGTAGCCCTGTTCCTGCAACAGCGCCGCCGTGGCGGAGGAATCAACTCCTCCGCTCATGCCGCAGACGACGCGCTGACGCTTTTGCAAATTCACAGACGGACATTATACAATGCGCGGGCGTCGTGTAAAATGGTTTGCATTTCACTGGTATTTTGCAGCTTTGTCTTTTGGCAAAACCAAAATGGTTTTTTCTTTTGGAAAACGAACTAGAACCAGATTTTCGTGATGGAATTTTTTTGTTTTTCCGTCCCACCATTCCGGCGTTCCTGTTTGTAAGGCGTTTTCAAATGCTGCAACCCATTCTTCTCCATTCATTACATTGGAACAGCCAAATTTTACGCTTCCCGCTGAAACATCCTTATCAATCAAATAGTGCCAACCAGAAACTTCCATGCATTGATTTAACAATCCGCTAATGGAACAACCTTGAACTGGCGAAATTGGAAAGGTGTAATTTAATGGATGCCCGTAGCTATTTGTCATGTATTGCATCATATCGGCTGGGCCGGTTGGATAAGTCGTTGCCCAAAAATCGTTCGGATTATATTTTGGACTTTTGATTTGATGAACGGTGACAGTTGTTGCTCCTGCGACGAGCAGCACGATTATTCCAGTGACAATTACAGTTTTAATTTTTGTCCATGCCATAATTTTCAATGCTCCTTTGATGAGGGTTAAGGTTGAACCGCTGGCCGCCGCGCCTTTGGCAATCGCCATGGCGGTCACAGTTTTTGCCAGCACCACGGGCGCGGCTTGAACGGAGTTGGCGGAAATCGTCCCGGCAATAATTTCTGTTGTCGAACTCACGCCGCGTTTCGTGAAAAATTTCCGCAGCTTTTCCAGCGCGCGGCTGACCCGTTTCTCCGCCGCGTCCTCGCTGGTGCCCAAAGCCAGGCCGACTTCGCGCAGATTCCGGCCTTCATAAAACCGGAGCACGATGGCCTGGCGGTCTTTCTCGCGCAGACCCGCGACGGCATCGTCCAGCAGCGGCGCGATGCGCGGCCAGATTTCGGTTCCGGCTTCATCCAAAACAGATTGCATATACGCCTCCTCTTCGCGGCGATGACGGCGGGTTTCGCTGCGGATAAAATTACTGGCCGTGAGGCGCGTGGTTTGAAACAGCCAACTGGAAAGCGCCTTGTCATGCCGCAATTGCGCCGCCTTTTTTGCCAGAATGATGAAAACCGCCTGCGCGATCTCCTCGGCGGCCTGGGGATTGCCCATCTGCCGCAGCGCGACGGAATAAACCAGGTTGACATGCCGCGTCACCAGCGCGGCGAACGCCTCGTCGGAATTATTTTCCGCGAATTGCCGCAGCAGCACGCTGTCGTCCGTGGGTTGCACTCAGTGATAAGTGTGCGCCGCCCGGTCAAAGCGGACAATTTATTTGTAGACATCTCCCCCTGCGCCGGCGGCGGGCAAGTTGCTTCTGCGGCCCGGCAAAATAAAAAACCGCCGGATCCAAACCTTCTGACCCGGCGGCTGAATGCTGTTGAACGTTCTGCTTATCCGATCACGCCGATGGTGGCCACGTCGCTCCACTGGCCGACCTGCTGGTCGTTCAGCCGGTAGATGGCCTTGTATTTCCAGACCGCGCTGACGCCGGCGGCGGGCAGGGGAGAGTTGTCCGCGTAATCGGGATTGGTCGTGATGGTCAGTTGCACAAAGCCCTTGCCATCGCCCCAGTCCTTCCAGACTTCCAGGCTGTCCATGCCCTGCTTGGGCCAGCCGATGTGCGGATGCCCGGCGGTGAGTGAGAGCGCCAGCACCGGCTGGTAGGTGGTCGGGTCCACAATCACCTCCGCGCCGATGATGCCGAGGTCCTGCGCGATGGCGTCGGTGCAGTTGGGATGTTTCTTGATGCGCACCGCCAGCTTGGTGGCGCGGCCAAAAATATCCGGCGGCACCACGGGCGGCGGCGTGCCGGGCGTGGGCGTGACCGGGATGTCGCCCAGGTTGTCGCCGTGGGCGGCCTGGTGCTTGTAGGCCGTCCAGTCGCGCGTCGTCTGGGTATGCGCCGCGTGTGAATCGCAGACGTAATTAAAGAACACATCATCGGCGGTCAACTGGAGGACTTCCGCCGGGGTCACGCCCACGGTGGTGGCGTAGGTGGGCAGCTTGCCGGCAAAGTTTTTGAGCCATTTGCGGCGGCCCGGTTCGCTGGACGGCAGAAAATAGGATTTAGGCATGAGGTTTCAGGGGGTGGAGGTTGCACTGGTTGTTTTCATCAATTTGGACCGGATCGCGTCGGCCTGCTGCCGCGCTTCCGTCGCCGTCCAGCCAAGCTGGGCGGCGAATTCCGGCAGCCGGTCGCAGAAGCGGCCCAGCCAGGCGCGCCGGGCGGGGCCGGCCGCGGGTATGAGCAAGGCTTTTACCTTGGCTGGACGGCGGTTACGGCGTTTTTGGGGCGGTTTCATGGATTTCTTTTATCGGCTGAAACAATTCTTTGGAAGGCTGAAAGAATTCTTTGGACCGTTAAATAAATTCTTTGGAAGCCTGAAACAATTCTTTGGAAGGCTGCACAAGTTCTTGCAGCCTCTGAATAAGTTCTTTGGAACCTTGAAAGAAATCTTTGGGAGTCTGAAAGATTTCTTTGGAAGGCTGCACAAGTTGCGGCAGACCCTGAAGAAGTTGCTTGGAAGGCTGAAAGATTTCTTTGGAAGCCTGAAAGAATTATTTTGGAGATCCAAAGAATTGTTTGAACGGCTAAATAAGTTGCCGACGACGTTGCGCGCCCGGCCGGGACGTTCACCGAAGATGCCGGATTGGAGGCGGCAATTGCGGAAAGACTGGCTGAAACTATTCATCGGCAATCGGATGTTTTATCCGGGCCGCCGCCAGTTCAAACTTACCGGGTGCAGCCCCGCGAAAGATTCCACCAAATTAATTCCCCTTTGACCATGCAAGCATACTGACAACCCCGGCAAGGCGTCGGCAGGCCGGCCAGCCACGCATCCGCCTCGGCGCAAAACTGGCCGAAGGTCATTCCCAGCGCGGCGGCCACGCGCGCCATCGTTTCCGCCGTGGGCACATATTTCTCGGCCTCCACATAGCCCAGCATCGTGCGGGAAACGCCCGACAACCCCGCCAGCCGGTTCAGCGACAATCCGCGCCGTTCGCGCTGCCGGCGGAAGACGCCCGGCAACGCGCGGGTGGCGGATGCCCGGTCCGTCAGCATTTCCGCCGTCGGCTCCCGCCGTCCTGCCCGTTGGTTTTCCATAAATCCAAATTCGCCCCGCCCGGCGGGATCAACGCCAGCCCCGCCCCGGGACAAAAAATTAAATTCTAACCTCCACCCGCGCCTGCCGCCGGCGACGCGCTGACGCGTTTGCGAATTTACAGAAGGACCTTATACAAGGCGCGGGCGGCGTGTAACATGGTTTGCGAAGCGCGTTTAAGGAAATGCTACTGTGTTTTCTCCACAACCAGCATTTCAATCGGCATATTGGTGGGAACAAGTTCGAGGCCGAGTTGGTCGAGCGCCTGGTTCACAGTATCCCAATTTTTATTTTCCACGTCGGTTTGTTTGCAGTTCAAATCAAAATCAAAACGATTCGTCAGACCAGTCTCATCAATGATCGGAGTATTGGCCAGATACTCCAAACCGGCGGCAACGCCAAACATTGTTTCATTCCAACCGTGGAACCTGCCTGAATCGGGGGAAAACCCGTTGCCGTTGTCCCCGTCCTTTGTATTGAGCTTCAAGCCCGGGGCATTCTGATATATTACTTTAAGAAGCCAGACGTCGGCTTCGCGTGTTTCGGTTTTGCCCACCACGCCGAATTTTCTTTTTACCTCCGCCTGCAGGGCTTTTTCATTGGCATCTGCTCCGCCAGGCAAACAGGCGATGAAATCATACCTGGTTGCCGGCAGCTTGGAGGGGATAATGATTCTTGCCGGAGTAAGAAAACCATAAGCGGCAGCGACCACGTCTTGTGCGCGCACGCCCGTTCCCAGCAATTTATCGCCAGCAAATTCGTCGGGTATGTGAAATTTGCTGGGGAGGATTCTAACTTGCGGCGGCTGGTTCAGTTGCTCGACGGTGATATTACCTTCGTGAACCTGCCACGGACAAGTCCGGTGCTCCTGAATTTCTTTGACGGTGACAGTCGCCGTTCCCGCTGCGAGCAACATGCCCGCGCCGACCACAATTGCCGTTTTCATTTTTGTCCAAGCCATGATTTTCAATGCTCCTTTGATGAGGGTTAAAGTTGAACCGCTGGCGGCAACGCCCTTTGTCATTGCCACCAAAGTGACTGATTTTGCCAATCCCACCGGCGCGGCCTGCATGGAGCGGGCGGAGATTTCCCCGGCGATGATGGCCGTGGTTGAGGAAATGCCGCGTTTGTTGAAAAACCGGTGCAGCTTTTCCAGCGCGCGGTTCACGCGTTTCTTGGCGGCCTCTTCATTCAGCTTCAGCGTGCGGCCGATTTCCGCCGCCGTCTGGTTTTCAAAATATCGCAGCGCCAGCACCGCGCGATCGGTCTCGCCGAGCGATGACATGGCTTCGTCCAGCAGCGGCTCCAGTTGCGTCCAGACGGCGGGGGAGGATTCATTCAGTTCGGATTGCATGGCGACCTCCTGTTCGCGGCGCGTCCGGCGGATGGCGGCGCGGATGTGGGCGTTGGCGGCATAGCGCGTGGTTTGGAGCAGCCAGCCGGACAGCCCCGGATGCCGCGTCAGACTCCCGGCCTTGCGCGCAAGGATGATGAACACCGCCTGGGTCACGTCCTCGGCCAGTTGCGGGTCGCGCACCTGCCGTCGCGCGGCGGAATAAACCAGTCCGACATGGCGCTCCACCAGCGCGGCAAAGGCCGGTTCACTGGCGGTGCGGGCGTATTCCTGAAGCAGGGCGGTGTCTTCCATCGGCAACATTCATCCATAAACGCCCGCCGAAAGCAAAACGGGACAGGAAAATTTAATTTTTCTTCACCCCCCGGCATCATGGCGGCGAGAAGGCTTGGGCTGATTCAAAAGCGGCGGAGGGCCGCCGCACTCCAAAACGCTGGCGCGACAGCCACGGCCCCCGTATGCGCGGAGCGTCCTGGAGTGCGCCAGTCCCCTGGCGCTTTGGCCCGCGCCGCCACCGAAAACCGGACAGACTTTTTGAAATTATTTTTAGCCACAGATGAAATCGCGCCGGACGCGAACCGCGCGAAACGGCGTCAGTGCCGCTCAATTCGATGCCGGCGGGGATTGGTCGGGGATGCCTTCCGCCTCAAATGATTCATTTTTTCTGTTGCCGGCTGGATCAACAATAGTGGCCGTAACAAACACCAGCACATCGCCGTTAAGAACCTTCACCGCCTCGCCAGTCAACTTTTGCAGCGTGTCGTCCGCCGGAGTAGTTTTGTCCTCCAGTTTGATGACCAAGGTTTGATCGTCGAACACATTGGCCGAGGTGGTTGATTCCCGAACGCTGAATTGCGGCGACATCACCGGCAAATCAACCTGCGCGCCATATTTCGTGTAAGCTGGCACGGTGCTGGCTGGCGGCGCATAGCCCAAAAAGTCGGTCAGCGAAGCGATGACCGGCAAGGCGATGGTGGAACCGTCCGGAAGGATGCTGGGCGTGATGTCAAGAATCGGGCCAGTCTCAACCTGCGTGGTTTCGTAGTTCGTCGAAACCATGCCGTCGGTTTCCAACAGGGCGACGTTGGTGGTCACCGTGATGATTTGGGTGGCACGCATCTGGATTTGCCTGCCGTCGAGCGTGGTGGCTTCCGGCTCGCCCAAAACTTCC
Source organism: uncultured Bifidobacteriaceae bacterium (assembly GCA_964449815.1). Taxonomy (GTDB): domain Bacteria; phylum Verrucomicrobiota; class Verrucomicrobiia; order Limisphaerales; family UBA11358; genus UBA11358. Next base: position 1,861 of record CAYVGC010000136.1, on the reverse strand, counting down.
ACGTCCTGCCGCCGGCTGATTTGGGCATACAAATTGGTAAAGCTTTGGTAGTTCAGGATGCCGGTGAAACTCTTGCCATCGGCGCTTTGCGAACCCATAGATGTTTGCAAACCGGCCGTCGTTCCTTTCGGCACGGAGACGAACCGCGCCTTGACGTGGACTTGAAGGACCGCCGCCGCGTTCGTGCCGGCATTCGCAGGCTGCTTTTGCAAATCCTGATTCACTTTGCTCAAAGCATCCGCCTTGTTCTTCAACAAGCCGACCTCGCCGCGAAGTTTCAAAAGCTCCAAAATATTCTTCTCATTCTTCGCCAGTTCTTCATTCAACCAAGCAATCTGGTTTGTGGCCTTATCTCGTTCCGCTTGCAACTGCTTGATTTGTTCGGCCAGCGGCGCTTGCTGCGCTTGGAGCATGCGCACTTCGTTCTTGGCGTCGTGCGCATGTTTGGCGGCGTAAAGGCCGCCGCCAATGGTCACGGTCAGCGCGGCGGTCACGGCAATTTTTTGGAGGGTGGTCATAATGATGGTGGTGGTGACGGCAGTTCCCGCAAGAGTTGTAGCGGCAGCGGAAATGGTAGCAGCCAAGCCCACCGGCGCAGCCGACACGGCGTTTGCGGAAATCGCCCCGGCCAGAATGGCCGTGGTGGAATTGATGCCGCGTTTCGTGAAAAATTTCCGCAGCTTTTCCAGTGCGCGGCTCACGCGCATCTTCGCCGCGTCCTCGCTCGCGCCCAGGGCCGCGCCCACCTCCGCAAAATTCTTGTTTTCAAAAAATCGCAGCACCAGCGCGTCGTGATCCTTTTGTCCGAGCTGTTCCATCGCGCCGTCCAGCAGCGGCGCGATTTGATTCCAAGTTTCTTCGTGCATGGGTTCAGCTTCGTTCAAAATGGATTGCATGTGCGCCTCCTGTTCGCGGCCTTGCCGCCGCCGTTGAATGGTCAGCGCGTTGGCGCTCGCATAGCGCGCCGTGCGGCACAGCCAGCCGGGCAGAATGGTTTTGTCGCCAAGCGAACCCGCCTTGCGCGCCAGAATGATGAAGACCGCCTGCGTGATTTCCTCGGCCAGATGCGGATCGCGCACCTGCCGCCGCGCCACGGAATAAACGAGATTGATGTGGCGCGAGACGAGCGCGGCGAACGCCTCCTCGGAATTGCGCCGGGCGTATTCCCGCAGCAGGGTCAGGTCGTCATTCAGCATTTCACAGATATATTTACGCAGCGGCGGAAAGGTAACAGGTTATTTTTGCGGCGCGGACGCAAATGGCAGGCGGCTCAACCGCCCGGCAAAATGAATTGCCACCCGAAGAATTCATCCAGGTCGTCCGGCGTAAGGACGATGCGTTTGCAACAATTGAATTATTTCCGCCAGGTCGTTGGTTGGCAAAAGAGCATCCGCCATCAGGGGGCCGGCGGTGAGCCGGGAATTTTTTCTGGCTCGGTGCGGCCCGCCGCCTGGCTGCGCCACAGGCGACGACCCGTCTTTAACGGCTTGATTGGATTCATGCTTCTACCCGGCAAATATTTACTGCAAGTTCTTTTTGAGGCGGCATATACGCAAAAACCCCTGATTTAACAGGGGTTTTGAAGTGGTGCCCACGACAGGACTTGAACCTGTATGATTTTACTCACTAGAACCTGAATCTAGCGCGTCTGCCAATTCCGCCACGTGGGCAACTTGTGTTTACAATGCTTTCTGCGGTTTCGTCACTTTCATTTTTCCCATTGCACCCCGTAGATTTTAATCGTGCAATCTCTACTGGTTAAGCAACTGAGTTCCCGGAAACGCGAGGAACACTTGTCAAAGGATGGCAAGTGGCGCTCGTTTCCGAAAGTGCCGCATCTGCTTCAATACGTTATCAGCGG
>CAYVGC010000135.1:0-7666 GCA_964449815.1 uncultured Bifidobacteriaceae bacterium | reverse complement strand
GAAGGAGTAGAAACCCTCCAACAAACATGAAAAAATGTGGGTAAGGACAAGCCATAAATGGCCGGGCCATGGTCATCCGCCGCTCCGCGACGCGGGACAAGCTTGCCCGCAATCGTCCGGCTCAAAGATTTTACTCAATTCTTCCGCCACTCGGTCTTCGGCGGCTCCGGCAGCCCTTGCGCGCGCAGCGCGGTGCGGAAATGCAGCTTGGAAATCTTCGCCAGCTCGCCCGCGCCGCGTTCGGCCACAAATTGTTTCGCCGCCGCGTCCACCGCCGCGCCCGCGCCTTTCGGCAGCTTCCGGGCAAAATCCTTCTCCAGCCTGGCCAGGCCTTTCACAAAAGCGTCGCGCGCCAGGATGGAGGCCGCCGCCACAGCGATGTCCGCTTCCGCCCGGTGCCGCTGCACGAAGGCAATCTCCCGGCCGGAGGTCATCAGCGCCTTTTCCAGGACGCGCTGGCTCGCGGCGAACTGGTCGCTGATGGCCTTCACCGGCGGCGGGTGCATCTGGTAGCGCTTGCCCAGCAGATTCTCGATGACGCGGGCGTGACCCCAGGCGAGCAGCGGGTTGACGCTTTTCAGCTTCGCGTAAAGCCGGTTGTAAGCCTCGTTGCCGACGACGACGGAATCCACCACGCAGCCGGGCGTCTGGCGGATGAGGCCGGCAAGTTCGGCGATTTTCTTGTCGCTGGAAATGTTTTTGGAATCGCGGATGCCCTTGTCCGCCCATGCCTGGATGACGCTTTCATTCACATACACGCCCGCGATGCACAGCGGGCCGAAGAAATCGCCCTTGCCGCTTTCATCCACGCCGATGCGCGGCAGGAGCAGTTCGGGATTCAAAACGGCTTCGTAACCGAGCTTGACCTCCTTGAGGATCTCCGGCTCCAGGACGAACTCGACAAATTCCGCCGTGCCCCTGCCCTGCACCACCAGTTTGCCGCTCTCGTAAAAAACGATGTTCGTCTTGTCCGACTCAAACGCGAAGCGCGCATACGGCACCTCGCGCGGCTGCCAGTGGCGCGCCTGCAAGGCGGCCAGGAGCGCGGACGCCTGTTCCTCGGTGAGTTTGCAAGTGTGGATGGTGAGCGGCTTCACGGCGGAAAAATTAGCCGTAACCAAGGTCAAATGACACAAAAAGATTTGGGCGCAACCTGGGAACGGACCGGCCTATTGGGTGCGAATGCGGTAGAATTGTTGCGGCTGATCTGGCGCAATGGCGGCGGGCGAGGTGGAGACATTGGTCGTCCACGGGCCGGCGAGATTGGTGGCTTCGAGTAATCTGCCATTGCCCGGCCAGCTCAAGACCAGGCTGGCGCCGCTCACGATATTCGTCAGGGTCACGTTGTAAAACAAACCGGTGGCCGCACTGTAAAGCGTGGCAATCTGGTTCGTGGTGAGGACTTGCTGATACAGCGTCACGTCCGAAATGCCGCCGCTGAAAAATCCGGCACCGGTCTGAATGCCGCCGATCCGCAGGGCCGGCGGATTGGTCCGCACGCCGGCCGGACCGATCAAGGTGCTGTCGAACTTGCCATCAAGGCAAATGGTCATCGCGCCGCTGGCGGCATTGCGGGTGACGGCAACCTGATGCCAGAGATTGTCGTTGATGGCTTTGACGGAAGACAGCGTGGTGTCCGGGTTGCCGACGCCGAAACCCACTTTGCCGCCGACCAATGCCACGCCGAAATCACCGGTGGTGCCGGCCACTTCGCCGTCCACCAGGCCTTCGCCGTTATACCAGTTCGGCGTGCCGCCGGTGGCGCCGGTGCGCACCCAGAAGACGATGGAAAAATTGGTGTTGCCGATCAGCCGGGGAATCTGCGTATAACCGGATGAACCGTTGTAAATGACCATCCGGTGCGGACTGCCAAAGCCGGCGCCCGCGGCCCCGCCGGTCGTAAGCGTATAGCCGCCGGCATAGAGGCCATTGCTGCCTTGAACCAGATCATACGCGACGGTGCCGGAAGTTTCATTCAACGGCCAATAAGCCACCGGATTGGCACCGAACGCCCAGCCCAAGTAGGAGCCGGGCACTGCGCTGGCCTGACTGGAATTGGTGCTTTCGTTGGCCACGCCGACCGCTGACACAACATAGTAATAAGTCGAGCCGTTGGCCAGCCCGGTGACGGTGTAGCTCGTGCCGGTCGCACTTCCGACCGGGAGATATGAACTGCCGCTGACCACGGATTGTTTGATGTTGTAATAAACTGCTCCAGCGGAAGCGTTCCAGTTTAATTGCACCGTGGCGTTGGTTCCGGGAATCGCCGTCAAGCCGGTCGGCGTTTGCACGGGAATGCTGGCGGGCATTCCGCTGACGGCAAAAATCGCCGTGGTCTCCGTCGTGCCGGCGGCGCTGGCGGGATTGGAAAACGTGATGGAGGCAATTGGCTGGGTCAAACCAAGCGCGGCGAGATTGACCGTGGTTTGATACAGATTTGGATTGGAGCTGCCATTGTCCTGAACGGTCAAGTTCGCGCCGAGTTGCAGCCGGCCAAAACCTTGGATGGCGACGTTGGTAACGGTGTTAAACCAGTCCTGACAATTGAAGGCGAACACCGGGCTTTTGGTGCCGTTGGTAAAATTCAAAACAAAAGTTCCCTGCCCGCCGCCGTTGGCGGAAGCCGCAAGGATCGCCAGAGAATTAAACGCCACCGGACTCGATAATATCAGGGTGCCGGATTTGGCGTAGGTATCGCCCAAAATCAAGGCGTCCGCAGCACCGTAAGGACCGAGTTGAAAGGCCGTGCTGCTGTCGCTCTGGCTGGAGAACACACCATTCAAGGGCAGGCCACGCGTGCTGCCACTCAAACCTTGCTGGTATAGACAATAATTGTTCGGAACGTCGAACGCGGTGGCACCCGGGCTGCCTGCCGTGGCGTTGTTGCTGGCCAGCAAAGCGGCGTTGAATCCGGCCACAGCGATGGGCCAGTTGGCGACGGCGGTGTCCAAAGTGAAAAGGCGCGGGAAGGGAACGCTGGTCGTCTTGTTGCTGAAAATGAGGCTGGCTGAATAAACGCCGAACGCAAGATTGGTGGCAATTGCCGGGTTCAAACTCACGGTCACCGCCGTGGTTGCGCCGGCGGCAACGGTGCCGGATGAAAGCGAAACATTCAGCCAGCTTGACGTATTGACAACGCTCCAGGAAATCGCGCTGGCGCCGGCATTTGAAAGCGTGAATGGCGTGCTCATCGGAAGAGAACGGAGATTAAAAGCCGTGACGGCGGAAAAACCGGTGGCCGGCGTGATCGTCAGCGGATCCACCGCCTGGTTGATCGCGAGCGCATAATTGGCGGGCGTGCCACCGTTGGTGTTGGCCACAATGTTGTCGTAAAGCCAGATGAATCCGCCGGGGATGCCGTCGGCCGCGTGCCAGGCCGCCATCTGCACCGCCACCTGGCTGGCCGTGCTGCCCGACGGATCTGAGGCAATGCCCCACATTCCTGGAATCACCTTCAGTCCGGTGAAGTAACTGTTCCAAGCGCCCGGATCATTGCCGGCGCCGCCGGCGTAACATTGAAGATACACGTGATCCACAAGGTTGCTGCCGAGTTGATTGTAAACGCTCTGCCAGAAGCTCGCATCGGTGTAGGGACACAACGTCACCTTGTAGCCGATGGACGAAAGCATCTGGCCAAACTTCACCGACGTGGACACGCTGTAAAGCGTTTCGTCATCGTAATCAATCGCGTCCGCGCCGGTGGCCGTTTTCAGCGCTTGAAAATTCCGGTAGAGAATGCTGCTGGTGTTCGTGCCATAGGTGGTCATCAACGTCTGAATGGACAGGAAATCATTCCCGCCGCTCGGAGCAGAACCAACCGACCATTCAATCCGGTTCACCGAAGTCGGCGCGGTTTTCAACGTGGCCAGCTGGCCGGGCCAGGCGGCGTTGCCGACATAAACGCCATTGGAAACAACGAGCTGATCGTTGTAGATGAGGTTGCCGTTTGAGGCATCCACATGGATGGTCCACAACATGACCGTGGTGAAGCCCGAGACACGCAGAGCATTCATCGTTGCAGTGCCTCCCGAATAAAAAGGGCCGCCGCCAAAAATGGTGGACGAAGCGTCAACCGGTGGCGGCACTGCAAACAACACCCCCAGCGCCATCGTCACAAGCAAACAGCGAAACTTTTGCCGGCACGCCGATTTGACGCCATGCCACCGGCTGACCTTTGGTTTGCTGTAATTCATCAAAAAAATATATCCGCACGGTTCGCCAAAGAAAGTTCCAATTCTTGCCATTTCCTTCTTATTTCGTGACTTCCATTTCCGCCTGGCACTGCCATTCATTGACAGGGCTGAATTCGTTGCAAACGTAAAATGGAAAACGGCGGCGGAAGTCGGCAACGAGACAGCCACTGCGACGCGGGCGGCAAATGATATTTTGAAACTCGACATGAACCCCGCCAAGTTTTTGCCGTGAAACACACCGGCGACAAAAAAAGGCCGGAACGAAAGTTCCGGCCCTTTGGTTTGACAAACTATTTTAGCTGCGCGCGGCGGGCTTCTTCGCGGCCTGGTCCAGAATCGTCGTCAGCACGCTGTTCGGCACCTGCTCGAAATTCAGCGGCTCCATCGAATACGAAGCGCGGCCTTTGGACAGCGAACGAATCGCCGTCGCGTAACCGAACATTTCGGCGAGCGGCACCTGCGCGTTGAGAATGGTCTGGCCGTTCTTCGCGTCAATACCGTTGATGATGCCGCGCCGGCGGTTGATGTCGCCGAGCAGATCGCCCTGATATTCATCGGGCGTGGTGCATTCCACCTTCATGATCGGTTCGAGCAAGATCGGGCCGGCTTTCTTGAACGCGTCTTTCAACGCGAAGATGCCCGCCATCTTGAACGCGAGTTCGTTCGAGTCCACTTCATGGAAGCTGCCGTCCACGACCTGCGCCTTGATGTCAATGACCTGAAAGCCCGCATACACGCCGCTCTTGATGGCTTCTTCAATGCCGTCAATGACCGCCGGGATGTATTCCTTGGGAATCGTGCCGCCGACGATCTCGTTGGTGACTTCCACGCCCTTGCCTTTTTCGTTCGGCTGAATCTTGATGCAGGCGTGGCCGTATTGACCGCGACCGCCGGACTGGCGGATGAATTTGCCTTCGCCGTCGGCCGGTTTCGTGATGGTTTCGCGATACGCGATCTGCGGCGCGCCGGTGTTGGCCTCCACTTTGAATTCACGCTTGAGGCGGTCAATGATGATTTCCAGATGCAATTCGCCCATGCCCGCGATGATGAGCTGGCTGGTTTCCTCATTGGTGAAACAACGGAACGTCGGGTCTTCTTCCGCGAGCCGTTGCAAGCCTTCAGACATCTTGTCACGGTCCTGCTTGGTCTTCGGTTCCACGGCCATGCTGATGACCGGCTCCGGAAACGTCGGCGGTTCGAGCGTCACGTCAAAATCCTCGTCCACCAGCGTGTCGCCGGTGGTGATGTTGCGCAGGCCGACGAGCGCGGCGATGTCGCCGGAAAACACTTCGCTGATGTCCTTGCGCTCGCTGCCCTGGATGATCATCAGGCGGCTGACGCGCTCGCGTTTGCGCGTGCGCGGATTGTAAATCACATCGCCTTTCTTGAGGTGGCCGGAATAGACGCGGAAGAACACGAGCTTGCCCGCGTAGGGATCCGTCCAGAGCTTGAACGCCAGCGAGCAGAACTTGTTATTATCGTCCGTGTCAACCTTGACGACGGTTTCTGACCCGACCTCATGGCCTTCCGCGCCGGGAACATCCAGCGGGCTGGGCAAATAATCCACGATGGCGTCCACGAGCACCTGCACGCCTTTTTTCTTGAAGGCGGAACCGCAGAGCACGGGCACCAGTTCGATCTTGCAAGTCAGCCGGCGGATGGCGGCCTTGAGCACTGCCGGCGAAACCGGCTTCTCATCCAAGACGAGTTCGGCGACGGTGTCATCCTTGTTGGAGACGGCCTCGATCAATTCCGCCAGCGCGGCCTTCGCGCGGGCCTGATGTTCGGCGGGAATCTCGCGGACTTCGTAATTCAAACCTTCGTTGGCCACGTCACCTTCGCCGAACCAGACGCATTTCTGGTTCACGACGTCAATCAAGCCGGCAAACTGCTCTTCGGCGCCAATCGGCAGGAAAATCGGGAACGCATACGCGCGCAGTTTCGTGCGCATGTCATTCAGCGCGTTTTCAAAATTCGCGCCCGTGCGGTCCATCTTGTTGACGAACGCGATGCGCGGAACATGATACTTGGTCGCCTGCCGCCAGACGGTTTCTGATTGCGGCTGCACGCCCGCGACGCCGCAGAACACGGCGACCGCGCCGTCAAGCACGCGCATGGAACGCTCGACCTCGGCGGTGAAATCCACATGGCCGGGCGTGTCAATGATGTTGATGCGGTGCGAAATGTCCCGGAACGCCTTGTAGATCTTGTCTTCGCCCGGCTTGACGGCCTTCTGGGTCCAGAAGCAGGTCACGGCGGCGCTCGTGATGGTGATGCCGCGTTCGCGTTCCTGCTCCATCCAGTCGGTCACGGTGTTGCCGTCATCCACGTCGCCGATCTTGTGAATCAGGCCGGTGTAAAAAAGAATGCGCTCGGTGGTCGTGGTCTTGCCGGCGTCAATGTGCGCGGCGATGCCGATGTTGCGGGTGCGTTCGAGGGTGTATTCGCGGTTCGGCGAATTCAGGGGTTTGGCTTCAGCGCTCGTGCTCATAATTTCAAAATTGTTACTTAATCCGGGCTGGGAATAAAAAACGCCCCGGCGATTTCCGTCGGGGCGCAGTTGAAAAACTTTCTACCAACGGAAATGCGCAAAGGCCTTGTTTGCCTGCGCCATCTTGTGAACTTCGTCACGCTTGCGGATGGCGTTCCCCTGCCCTTGATAGGCTTCGAGGATTTCCGTGGCGAGCGCGGTTTTCATCGGCGTGCCTTTTTTGGCGTCCGCAAATTCCACGATCCAGCGCAGCGCGAGCGCGTTCTGGCGTTCCGCCGGGATTTCCAGCGGCACCTGGTAGGTTGCGCCGCCGACGCGGCGGGCCTTGGTCTCGATGCGCGGCTTGGCGTTGTCCACCGCCCGCTGCAAAATTTCAATCGGGTTGCTCGCCGGATTCTTTTCCGAGATGGTATCGAACGCGCCATAAACGATGTTTTGCGCGGTGTTCTTCTTGCCGGAGCACATCACGGTGTTCACGAGGCGGCTGACCAGCGTGTTCTGGTATTTGCCGTCCTTGGCCAGGGGCCGTTTGATTGCTTGACGTCTGCGAGACATGATTATGTATTCCTTAAAATTTATTTGGCGGCGGCGGGTTTGGCGGCTTTTGGCCGCTTCACGCCATATTTGGAACGGCTCACGCGGCGCTTCTCCACGCCGGCGGCGTCGAGCGTGCCACGGACGATGTGATAACGCACGCCCGGCAAATCCTTCACGCGACCGCCACGAATCAACACGATGCTGTGTTCCTGCAAATTGTGGCCTTCATCGGGAATGTAGGCGATCACCTCATAACCGTTCGTGAGGCGCACCTTCGCAACCTTGCGCATCGCGGAGTTTGGCTTCTTCGGCGTGCGCGTCATCACTTGGATGCACACGCCACGACGAAACGGGGAATTCTCCAAGGCAGGCGACTTGGACTTATACTTGACTTTATTACGGCCCTTGCGGACCAGTTGATTGATTGTCGGCATTTGCGTTAAAA
>CAYVGC010000134.1:0-7788 GCA_964449815.1 uncultured Bifidobacteriaceae bacterium | reverse complement strand
GCGCGGCGGGAAACGGCGCGGTGTCGGTGTAGCCGGGCGTGGTGTCAAAGGCCAGCGGCACAAAGCCCTTGCCGTCGCCCCGGTCCACCTGGATTTCGCACATGTCCAGATAATTGGCGTAGCCGCCCCAGCCCCAGTCCACGGCCACGTTCGCGCCGCTGATGCAGGCGTCAATTTCCGGCTGGACGGTGCTCAAATCCGGCGGCGTCTGTTGCGCGCCTTCAATGCCCAGCGCCTGGCCCATGGCGGTGTTGTAGGCGGGATTGGCCTTGATGAGCTTGACCAGCGCGCGGAAACGCGCCTCGATGCCGGGCGCCACGGCCGGCACCGACGTGGGGAACGTCGGGGGCACGGGCGCGCCGGTGGGCGGGACGGTGCCGCCATTGCGCATGAGGTCCTTCCATTGCGTGGCTTGGACGGCGGCGTTTTGAAGGATGCCCTGGCACTTGAGGCAATAATCAAAATAATCCGCGTCCGCCGCCTGTCCGCTCACCTGGTCGGCGGTGAGCTTGAGGATGCTGACGTAGGCGGGGATTTCCTCCTTGAAGGTGATGAGTTGCGCCGAAAAGGCATTGTCATTTCCTTGAACGTAATTTCCTTTCATGGTTGTTCCTGTGTTTTAGTGGTTGCGGTGGGAACGGCAAAACCCGCGAGTTTTGCCGTTTTTGGCCTGTTTTTGCGCCAAAGCGATGCCGCCGGCTGATTTCACGGCGTGTAAAAATGATTTCTCCGCGCGGTGAAATGAAGTTTCGGTGTGTGGAAACCAAGTTTCCGCACGGTGAGAACCTTCGACGGTGTGGTGAAATGCTTGGACGGCGTGGTGACGCAAGGTTTCGGTGTGTAGAAATGGCGTCACGGTGCCGTGACCCGAAGTTTCGGTGTGTAAAGTTGCCGTCACGGTGTGGTGACAGGAAGTTTTGGTGTGTAAAAAGGCCGTGGCGATGCCGTGACGGACAGTTTCGGCGCGGTGAAAGGCTTGGACGGCACGGTGACGGGAAGTTTCCGCGCCTAAAAAGCATGTCACGGTGTATAAACTGGCGGGCGCGGCGCGGTGACAGGAAGTTGCGGTGTGGAAACTGGAAGCGACCACGCCATCGGAGCATCGGACGGTGCCGCCGGAGTCGCGCGAGGTATATGCCAGGCGTTTCATGGTGCGCTGAATTGAATCAGTGACGACCGTAGCAGGACTGGCGGCGCGGACGAGAAGTGATTTTCAACTTAAAGTTGAACGGGGCGGGCGGCGGGAACGCGCTCAATGCCGTGGAGATTTTTTCAGGAGGCAAAGACGCCGGGTGCATTTGGCGGCCATGAGGCAGAACAGCCGGCAGGGCGGCAGGCCGGTGTATTGGGCGAGCGCCTCGATGTTTTTTCCGCTGGGAAAGCGCCGGCCCATCTCCCATAGATTCACCGTGCTGGCCGAGACGCCCAGGTCGGCGGCGATTTGTTTCAACAGGCGGCGGTTCCGCTGCCGCCACGTTTTGAAGGCGATGGCAAAGTTCTGGCGAATGTCACACCCAGATTCTGATTTACCGGCCACGGAAAAATATCAGCACAACGGCGGTTTCAAGGAAAGCGGGAAAACCACCGGCGCGGGATGACGGCATCCCCTTCACTTATTTGATTTTTTTGATGCAGCGCAACGGATGCTCGTCGAGCACGTTTTGCCAGACGCCCGAAACCTGGTTGGTGTCAAAAAAATTGATGCCGACGTAAATGTAAAGCGGGATGACCGGCAGCTCGTCGTGGATCAGAATCGTTTCCGCCTGCTGGAAAAGTTTTTCGCGCCGGGTCAAATCCGTCTCCTCGTCCGCCGCGTGGACGAGCTGGTCGTAGCGCGGATTGCTCCAGCCGGTCTCGTTGTTGCCGTCGCCGGTGACGAACATGCCGAGGAAGGTGTTCGCGTCATCGTAATCGCCAATCCAGGTGGATTTCGAGAGCGTGTAATCAAGCCGCGTCTGCATGCCCCAAAACACCTGCGTTTCGACCTGGCGCAGTTCCATCTCGATGCCCAGTTCGTCATGCCACATTTGCTGGAGTTCGATGGCGATGCGCTCGTGAATTTTTCCGCCGCCGCCGGCCGTGGCGTTGAAAAGATATTCAAAGCGCGGAAAGCCCTTGCCGCCGGGATAGCCGGCTTCGGCAAGCAGCCTGCGCGCCAGGACCGGATCGTGGTCAAGACCGGCCGGCGAATGATAATTGGCCGCGCCGGGCGGGACGAATTGCGCTGCGGGCAGCTCGCCGGCCCTGGTGATTTTCTTCACAATGCGCTCCTTGTCCACCGTCAGCGCAAGCGCCTTGCGGACGCGCGGATCGTCAAACGGTTTGCGCGTGACGTTGAAGCGGACGAAATAATTTCCCAGGTAAGGGAACGAATGAAAATCCGGCCGCCGCAGCAGCACGTCCATCAGCTCCGACGGAATAAGCTCCTTGTCCCAAACAATGTCCGCCTGGCCGCGCTCGTAAAGATTCAGCGTGGTGTTGGGCGAGCCGACCGGCAGGATGTCAATGATCTCCGACTGCGTGTTCGCCGCGTCCCAGTAGCGCGGATTTTTCCTGAGCCGGACCTTGTCATTGAGCCGCCAGGCGGCAAGCTCGTAGGCGCCGCTCACCGGCAGCGGCCGCGCATTCAGCCAATGGTCGCCGTATCGCTCAATTGCCTGGCGCGGCACGATGCAGGTCAGCGGCATCGCGCAGATGTCGAGAAAGAATGAAGTGGGATGGTTCAACTCCACGCGCACGGTGAACTCGTCCGGCGCGCTGACACCCACCAGCGCGGCGTTGGTGATCTGGCCGGTGTTAAATTGCTCCGCGTTCTTGAGGTAATACAGTTGGCCGGCGTAGCGCGAGGCCGTCTTCGGATTCAGCGCGCGAAGCCACGAATAGACCACGTCCGCTGATGTGATCGGTTCGCCCGTTGACCAGAGCAAATTCGTGCGGAGATGGAAGGTGTAGGTTTTTCCGTCCGGCGAAACATCCCAGCCGGCCGCGAGGCCGGGAACGGCACGGGCGGCGACCGGCTCCAGCCGGGTCAAACCCTCGAACAATCCCGCCACGGTCCGCATGTCCGCCTGCGCGACGATGATGGCCGGATCCAGAGATTCCGGCTCGACCTCGTTGATGATGGTCAAATCTGCCGCCGGCTCATGCCGCGCGCAGCCAAAAACCAACACGCAGGCCGGCAGGCAAAAAAGAAAACGCGCCCGTCGGAAATTCCGGCGGACGCGGCTGATAAAAAACATCGGCTATTTTGCCGGGCTGGCAGCGGCGGCGGAGTTGGTCGCAACGACCGGCATCGTCGAGAGCAGATTGTTGGCGGCTGGCGGCGCGGCCTGTGGTTTGGACTGCTGAACGGGCGCGGCAACAGGCATCTGCGCCTGCTGCTTTTGCTCGACCAGCTTGGTGAACTGCGCCGAACTGTTGTCATTGCGAATCTTGCTTTGCAAAATCCCCAGAAACAGCGACAGCACCAGAAAAATGACCGCCGTATATTTGGTGATCTTGGTCAGCGCGTTCCCCGAACCGGCGCCAAAGAGCGCGTCCGCCGTGCCGCCGCCAAACGCCATGCCCGCGCCCGCGTCTTTTTTGGGAAGCTGCACGAGCACGAGCAGGATCAACAAAACGCAGTTGAGGACCAGCAACAATGTTAAAATACCTACGACAAAACTCATATCGGACAGAGGTTAAATGGAATTCTTGATGATGTCAGCAAAACTTCTTGCCTCCAGCGCCGCGCCGCCGACAAGCGCCCCGTCCACGTCGGGCTGGCTCATCAGTTCTTTCGCGTTGTTCGGCTTGACGCTGCCGCCGTATTGGATGCGGACTTTCCTGGCGGTGCCTTCGTCAAAGATTTTCACGAGCAGCGCGCGAATGAACGCGTGGGCCTCCTGCGCCTGCTGCGTGGTGGCCGTTTTGCCCGTGCCGATGGCCCAGACCGGCTCGTAGGCCACGACGGTTTCAATCATCTGTTCCTTGGTCAAACCGGAGAGGCTGCCGCCCACCTGTTTCTCCAGGACTTTTTTCATCTGGCCGCCTTCGCGTTCCGCCAGCGTTTCACCAACGCAGACAATCGGCTTGAGCGAGGCGGCATGAACCGCCGCCGCCTTCCTGGCGATGAGCGCGTCGGATTCCTTTTGAAACTGCCGGCGTTCGCTGTGGCCGAGGATGACGTAACGAACCGAGAATTCCTTGAGCATTCCGGCGCAGGTTTCGCCGGTGAACGCGCCGAAATTATTTTCGCTCATGTTCTGGGCACCGAGGCGGATGTTGGAATCAATGATCGCCTTCGACACCGACTCCAGCGCGGTGAACGGCGGGCAGACCACGATGTCAACCTCCTTCACCGCCGCAAGTTCCCGTTTCAAGTCGCCAACCAGCGACAGCGCCTCGGCCACGGTTTTGTTCATCTTCCAGTTGCCCGCGATAATCAATTTACGATCTTTGTTCATTTGAAAATTTCCTGTTTGCAATTATTTTTCCGACAGCGCCGCCAGGCCAGGCAGGACCGCGCCCTCCAAAAACTCCAGGCTCGCGCCGCCGCCGGTGCTCATGAACGTCACCTTGTCGCCCAGCTTGGCCTTGTTCAACGCCTTCACGCTGTCGCCCCCGCCAATGATGCTCTTCGCGCCGTTCTTCTGCGTGGCGTCCGCCACGGCCTGCGCCACGGCATTCGTGCCGGCGGCAAACCGCGCGTCTTCGAACATGCCCATCGGGCCGTTCCATAAAATCGTTTTGGCGCCGGAAATAATTTTGACGTAGTTCGCCGCCGTTTCCGGTCCGATGCTGAAACCTTCCGCGTCGTCGGGAATGTCGCCGCTCACGGTGCGGATGTTCGTGAGATCATACACCGGCTTGCCTTTTTTGTTCAGCTTGCCCGTGTCCACCGGCGTCGCGACGATCGTGTCCGTCGGCAACTGGAAATTCACCTTGAGCTTCTTGGCTTTTTCCTCCGCCGCCAGCGCCGTGCCCTTGTGATCTGGCTCGACGAGCGACTTGCCGGTCTTTACGCCGTGCGCCAGCTTGAAGGTGTAGGCCATCGCGCCGCCGATGAGAATCGTGTCCGCCTTTTCGAGCAGCCGGTCAATGACCTTGATCTTGTCGGAGACTTTCGCGCCGCCGAGAATGACCACGAACGGCCGCGCCGGTTTTTCCAGCTCGTCGCCGAGAAATTTCAGTTCGCGTTCCATCAGCAAACCGGCCGCCGCCTTGCCGCCGCGCTTGGTGACAAAACGGGCGACACCTTCCGTGGAAGCGTGCGCACGGTGCGCCGCGCCGAACGCGTCGTTGACATAAACGTCGGCAATCTTCGCCAGTTTTCCAGCAAATGCCGGATCGTTGGCTTCCTCCTCTTTATAGTAACGGACGTTTTCGAGCAGCGTCACGTCGCCGTCCTTCATCGTCGCAACCGCCTGCTCGACTTTTTTGCCGATGCAATCGTCAACGAATTTCACGGGCTTGCCGAGCAGTTCGGAAAGTTTCACGGCCACCGGCGCGAGCGACATGGTGGCTTCGCGCTTGCCCTTGGGACGGCCGAGATGTGCGGTCAAAATCAGCTTGCCGCCTTTTCTCATCAACAGTTTCAGCGTCGGCAGCGTTTCGACGATGCGTGTCGCATCGGTGATGACCATTTTGCCGTCTTTTTCTTCAAGCGGCACGTTGTAATCCACGCGCACAAAAACGCGTTTGCCTTTAACATCGAGATCGCGAACAGTCAGTTTAGCCATATAAGTATTTGCTTTGTCCGGGGGACAAAGGCCAGCAAGATTAGCAGAGAAACCCGGCCAGTAAAGTGAATTCAAAACGGAAAACTAGCAGGGAACGCGACGTTAATCATCTGGCTGAATCAAAAATCATTGAAGCATTCTGAAGCAGGGCCGTGAGATAACTTTCATGTAAAGATAAGGGTTGATAACCCGTCGGATATAAGTAACAATGCCATTCAACAGCCAGCCCTAAACGGAAAGGGCCGGGCGAATGAATTCGTCCGGCCTTTTGATTTTATAATTTTAATCTTCCCGGCGAATTGACACGCGCGCTTAAATTTGTAGAAATAAGCGAAATCAATTCAATCCATCAGATGTCTGACAAAACTATTTCCACCGAATCGTTGTCCCGCGAAAGCCGCGCCTTCCCGCCGTCGCCCGAAGTCATGCAGCACGCCCTCATCAATGCCAAGCAATACGAGGCGCTGTATCAACGGTCCATTCGCGCGCCAGAAAAGTTCTGGCTGAAAGAGGCGCAAACTTTGGAGTGGTTCAGGAAACCAACGATGGCGCTGAAACACACCTGGGACACCAATGCGCGCAAGATCAGTCACACCTGGTTTGAAGACGGCCAGCTCAACCTCACAGTCAACTGTCTCGACCGCCATTTGAAAACCGGGACACGCGACAAAGTGGCCATAATTTGGCAGGGCGAACCGGAAGCGGACGTCAAAAAAATTTCCTACGCGGAACTGCACGCCGAGGTCTGCAAGTTTGCCAACATTCTCAAATCGCTCGGCATCAAGAAAGGCGACCGCGTGGCGATTTACATGCCGATGATTCCCGAAGCCGCCGTGGCCATGCTCGGCTGCGCGCGCATCGGCGCGATTCATTCCGTCGTTTTCGGCGGGTTCAGCTCCGATTCATTGGCCGGCCGCATCAATGATTCAGAATGCAAGCTGCTCGTCACCGCGAACGTCTCCTTGCGCGCCGGCAAGAGCATCGCACTGAAAGCGCTCGCGGACGAGGCGTTGAGGCATACGCCGAGCATCGAGAAAGTCATCGTCGTGAAGCGCAACGACGAGCCGTGCAACCTCGTCGCCGGACGCGACGTGTGGTATCACGAATTGATGGCGAAAGCTTCCGCCAATTGTCCCGCCGAGAAACTGAATGCCGAGGATTATTTGTTCATCCTCTACACGTCCGGCTCGACCGGCAAGCCCAAGGGCGTCGTCCACAGCACCGCCGGTTATCTGCTCTGGACCGCGCTGACGCACAAATACGTTTTCGACCTCCACGAAGGCGACGTTTATTTCTGCACCGCCGACATCGGCTGGGTCACCGGCCACAGCTACGTTGTTTATGGCCCGCTCTGCAACGGCGGCACCACGGTGATGTTCGAAGGCGTGCCAACGTTCCCCGACGCCGGGCGGTTTTGGAAAATCGTCGAGAAGTTCAAGGTCAATTCCTTTTACACCGCGCCGACGGCCCTCCGCGCGCTCATCCGGCTCGGCGATGAATGGCCGGCCAAATATGATTTATCCTCGCTGCGCGTGCTGGGCACCGTCGGCGAACCGATCAATCCCGAAGCGTGGATGTGGTATCACCAACACATCGGCCATGATCACTGCCCGATTGTGGACACCTGGTGGCAGACCGAGACCGGCGGACATTTGATCACTCCCCTGCCCGGCGTTCACACGTTGAAGCCCGGCAGCGCCAGCCGGCCTTTCTTCGGCGTCGAGCCGGTCGTCCTGCGCGACGACGGCAGCGAATGCAAACCTAACGAAGGCGGCAAGCTCTGCATCAAGAAACCGTGGCCCGGCATCATGCGCACGACGTGGGGCGACCATCTGCGCTTTGTGAACACGTATTTTTCCACCTTCAAGGACATGTATTTCACCGGAGACGGCTGCCGGGTGGACACCGACGGCGATTACTGGCTGCTCGGCCGCGTGGACGACGTGGTGAACGTCTCCGGCCACCGCATCGGCACGGCGGAAGTCGAGAGCGCGCTCGTCAGCCACCCGAAAGTGGCCGAGGCCGCCGTCGCGCCCATGCCGCACGACATCAAGGGCCAGGCGCTCTA
>CAYVGC010000133.1:0-8014 GCA_964449815.1 uncultured Bifidobacteriaceae bacterium | reverse complement strand
CCGGGCTGGCGATAAAGCTCCATGGTTCTTTGTGCGGCCTACTATGTGCTATCGAGGACGCTGCACGGCGACAACGCAGAAAACCGATGCGGCCTTGACAATAATTCATACGTATGTATTATTATGTCTGTGAAAGCTAAAACACAAAGCGAATCGGCGAAGAATCAGGCGACCGTCGCCCGCCTGCTGGATACGGCGGAGCGCTTGTTTGGCGAGCTTGGCTACGATGGTGTCGGGATGCGGATGCTCGCGGATGAGGCCAAAGTGAATTTGGGCGCGGCCACTTACCACTATGGCTCGAAAGAGGCGCTTTACATTGAGACCTTCATGCGCGGCTTTCGCCCGGTCAACGCGGAACGGCTGCGGCTGCTTCAGGACGCGGAAACGCAAGCGGGAGGCAAGCCTGTTTCCGTGGAGAAAATTGTCGAGTGCATGATCCGTCCGCCTTTCGAGTCGGGGCTGGAACATCCGGCATTTCACAAATTTCTGGCCCGGAATTTATTGATGCCGCCGCCGTTCATTCATGCGGCCATCGAAAAGGAGCTTTTGCCCGGCGTCGAAGTGTTTATCGCGGCGCTCAAACGCGCTCGGCCGGATGTCCCGGAAGCTTTGCTCCACCTGCGCTCGATGTTCGCGATGGGCGCGTTGTTGATGTTTTCCATCCATGCGAGCGAAATGCCGGGAATGAATAATGCAAAATCGCGCGAGGCGGTGCTGCGCGAAATGATCGGCTACGTCACAGCCGGAATGAAGAGCGCGCCGGTGGTTCCGGCGTCGGAAAGACCGCGCTTGCCGTTTCCGCCAAAACCACCAAAACGCTGAACCGCCATGAGGAAATCCCTGTCATTTTGCCTGGTCGGCGCGCTCTTGCTGTCCGGCTGCGCGATGACGTGCTCGCTGACGCAGAAGACGATCAGCGAATGGTTGAAGACGCACCGGCTGGAGCCGAAGGCTTAACCACCAAGCGGAAAGCGGAAAGCGGAAACAAATTCCAAGGCAAAAAGCCATGATTTCAGAGTTCAACAATTTTTCCGGCCCGGACACACTGACGGGACAACCGCTGACAGACACCCGAGCAGACCACGATCCTCGCGAAAGCGAGCTGTCCGGGCCGGAGTTTTTGCGGGCGGCCACCATTCCAGCCGGCGGCCGCAACGCAGTTGCTTTAGCTGGCGAGACAGGTTCAGGCAGTTCCGCGCCTGGTCAACTGCGTGCCAGCCCGTCGCTTGACGGCCCGAACGCAGTTGGCACTTCTGACGCCGCCGGGGAGGCGGCGCAAGCGGAACGCTCCCCAGCAACCGACGGTGCGGGTGTGGTGCGCCGGCAAATCCGGCGACGGCGTTGATTGAGACGCTCATGAATCACCCGGCCGTCCCTTCTTCAAAAGCGGCAGGCGGAAAGCGGCAGGCGGAAACTTCCGAAAACCCGACCACAGACCGGCGGCGGCTGACGACGGCGCAGATTGAGCACGGCCAGCTCAGCCTGGGGAAATACGAGGCGACGCTGCAATTTTGCCAGGCGCAGCCGACGGCAACCTGGAAGCAGATCCGGGCGGAGACCGGCGTGACGGCGGTGCAGTTCTGCCGCTGGTCAAAGACGCTGAAAAAGGCGGGTCTGCAATGGGGGGAAGGCGTGCGGCCGCCGCGCAGCGAGCTGATCGCCGCGCTGGCCAAAAAATCGCCGCCGGGACGCAAACCCAAATTTGCGTTTTCGGAAAGCGAAGCGGCCAGGGTCGCGGCCCACAACCTGCAGTCGAACCGCACGATGACGGCGGGCAGCCCGCAGCATGAGCGTCAGGCGTCCGCGCACGCGCAACCTGGCATTCGTCAATGGAAACCGTGAATGGGTGGCGCGTTCGTCATTATTGAGCGCATAATGAATCAGGAACGGAGCGCGAACAAATTTATCTTTTGAACATCGCGAACTAACTTTGCATTTCCGGTGCATTCACATTGCCGCAGACGTTCACATTTCTACGGGCGGCAGGAAAATTCAACAATCGTCATCAATCCATAAAATACGGAAAAGCGTTTTGAAACCTAATCCTATCCGCATAAACACGAGTCGTTATCCCTGCCTGCCACCACCGTAAGGATTCTTTTGAAACCCACTATTCCTATGCAGGTCGAGGACTGGTTGCGTTCTCTTATGAGTGACTTAAAAACAAACAAATACACGAATTTTCCGTTATTCTCTGGATTTACTTTGGCGGTCTGCCGGGCTTTGCCGGTCGTTGCTGAAAGGTGCATGTCCGAATATCGGAAACAAACATATTGCCAGCAACGCACGACTTCACCTGGCTGCGCGTGTCGAATTACCAGCGACGCCCGAATTGCCGACACGCAAAAGAATTGCCGGGATCGAACGAGGTAAAACAGTAACGCTTGACGTTAATAACACCCTGCGTTATGGTGGTGGGCAGAATGATTGAAAACTTCGCATGTGCGGAGACGGAGAAAATATTCCGGGGTCAGGTGTCGCGACGATTGCCAAATGACATTCAACGCACCGCCCGGCGGAAACTGCTGCAATTACAGGCCGCAACACAACTGCCGGACATGGCCGTGCCGCCGGGCAACCGGCTGGAAGCCTTGAAAGGCGGCCGCATGGGACAGCACAGCATCCGCATCAACGATCAATGGCGGATCTGTTTCCGCTGGGAATCCGGCGCACACGAAGTGGAAATTGTGGATTACCATTAAAACATTATGAAAAGCAAACTGCTGGAAAACATCACGCCGGGCGAAATTCTGGACGAGGATTTTCTGAAGCCGATGGGCTTGAGCCAATACCGGCTGGCGAAAGACATTGGCGTGCCGGCCCGTCGCATCAATGAAATTGTGAAGGGGGAACGCGCCATCACGGCGGACACGGCCTTGCGCCTGGGACGGTTCTTCAAAATGTCCGCGCAGTTCTGGCTGAACCTGCAATCGCATTACGACTTGGAAATCATGTCTGACAAGCTGGGGCTGCGCTTGGAACGGGAAGTCAAAGTGCTGGTGGCTGCGTGAAAAAAGAATTGGCTGGCATGGGCGTAGCTACCAAGTGACCGACTTCAGACACCGTCAACTCTCCCGGAACTAACACTGCCTGCCACCGTCAACCGACACTCACGTCCATACCAGCCAATGCAAAGTCGTCCTGTTCTGCAACCTGTCAAATTTTATTTTGGCTGATTTTCTTCATCGGTATTCATCCCGTCGGTATCTGTCTTCATCAGTCTTCACGACCCTGCACCGGCTGCAAAAAAAGTGCAAAAAACCCGTGCTATAAATGGAGTGCCAGGATTCGGCAGCGCGATTGACTTCATGGCTTTAGTGCCATGATTTGCTGAAAAAAATCTGCCCGTCTGGCACATGAGATGCCGGTGCAAAGCACACATTCTGATTACGACGCCAACCTTGTTGCCTGGCAACGGGCGCGTGATGTGATCGCCGGTGAGGATGCCGTAAAAACCGCCGGGATAAAATATCTACCGCGTCTGGATTCCCAAACCGATGATGAATACGTCGCCTATAAAATGCGCGCCGCCTTTTTCAACGCTACGGCGCGCATTGCCGATGGTTACGTCGGTCGCATCTTCCGCCGTGAACCAACTTTCAAACTGCCGGACACTTCCGTCGGCATCGGTCGGACGCTGGATGCCTTCGTCGCCGATGCCGATTTGCTCGGCACGCCGATGTCGGCTTACGCCAAACACGTCACGCATGAAGTCATCGCGGTCGGTCGCGCCGGCACGCTGGTAGATTGGGAAGATGAAGCCGACCAACGCGCCTTCGTGCGGATGTATAAAACCGAGCAAATCATCAACTGGCATTCGCAACGGGTGAATGGTCGGAATGTCCTGACGCTGGTGGTGCTCAAGGAAGATGGTAAAAACCTGCAACCATGGCAGGCAACCTCTTGGTGATTCAAAGCGAAAGCGTCGCCAACCAGACGACCGCCACACGCTTGAATGGCTCAACCTTCGTGGACGCAACGCAACGCCTCGGCGATTGCGGCGACCGGCTCGTGGCCGTTGCAATGCACTCGGCAACGGAAGCCGCATTGCGGAAACTCGATCTGATTGACTTCATCCCCGACAGCCAGGGTGAGGCGCAAATCCGCACGTTCCAAGGTCGGCGTGTCATCGTGGACGATGGTTGCCCGTCGCGCGCTGGCTCTACCGATGGGCAGGTTTATGCCACCTATCTTTTCGGCGAAGGTGCGTTCGGCATGGGTTCCGCCGATTTGAACGGCCAACCGGTCGAGGGCGGTCACGGCACGGAAGGCATTGAAATGGCTCGTGACGCGCTGAACAGCGACACGTTCCTCGTGAACCGTCGCCGCTTCATCCTCCATCCTCGCGGCGTGAAATTCACCAGCGCGAGCGTCGCCGGGCCCCTATGAGGGTTGTCAATCGTATTGAGGTGTTCGCGCAAGAGTATTTTGGTTGAGGGCATCGTCACGCGGAGCGCAACGGAGTGAAGCGGAGACGTGCGCGCAGCGGCGCACGTGGCTGGCGCTGGAAGAACAGAAGCGTCGGAAGGCGCGGGCGGCAGCAGCAACAACGCCGGCTACCCGGGTGCCGGTCAGCCGGTAAATTTTATGTCTCTCACCCTCGTCAAAGAAGATGGCACCGGCCTAGCCAACGCCAATGCCTACGCCAGCGCGGCGGATGGCGACGCCTACCACGCCGACCATTTATACGCGACGGCCTGGACGGGCGCGACGGACGATCAAAAGGCGGCTGCGCTCGTGATGGCAACGCGGCTGATTGACGGACAATATCAATTCAACGGCCTGCGCTCGCAAGCCGGGCAGGCCCTTCAGTGGCCGCGTGTGAACTGTCCCGACCCGGACAAAGCACCGATTCCCGTCCTCACCAGCCTGCTGCTTTACGATCCGTTCGTGCCGTTTAGCATCGTGCCGCTGGCCGTCGTCGAGGCAACCTGCGAAATGGCCCGCGAGCTTTTGATCGCCGACCGCACGGCATCACCGCCGGGCGAAGGTCTGAAATCCTACGCCGATACCAGCGCCGGCAAGACGACGGTGTATGACAAGACCGACACGCGCCCAGTCATTTCGCCGGTCGCGCAAGCGATGCTGATTAAATTCGGCTCGCTGGTGTCCGCCAGAAGCGGTGCGGTGCGGCTGGTGAGGGCGTAGGTTCCTGAAAATTGGAAAAGCAAATTCCAATTCGGAAATGTTGTGGAAAAGAGAAAGTTCCTGACAATTCCAGACAAAACAATTTCATTTCGGGGGTGTAAGCGTTCGTGTCGCTAAAAACGCGATAGTGAATAATCGTCAACATTTACTGGCTTAAAGCGAATGTTCACGAAAGTTCAAAAAACCATTGCAGTAGATTCGAATCCCCCTCTCTCCGCCATTTAATAAAATCAATGGTTTCATTGATTTTATAGGGTCAGTGGCAACATCCAGTGGTAACAAATCCACCCTTGTTCAGGGTTATTTGCCGATGTCATTTGGGGCGAAGTCCGCTTGGATTTCAAATTGTTCGACGAACTTCAGTATGCTGGCAAGATGGAATAGCTGGACGGCCTTTTATTTATCCGGGTTCACAAATTAAAATGTCAGGTTATTTGCCGGTGTTGTTTTGGTCGGACTTCGCCTGAACTTCACACTGCTCGATGAACGCCAAAATGCTGCAAGCTGGAAAAACCGGACACCTTTTATCCGTCCGGGTTCACGGATTGAGACGGATCGGATAAAACTTTTGGCCGCCCACACGGATCAATTCGGCGTCCATCTGGGCTTTTTCGATGACAAGTGGATTGCCGGACGCGATGGCTCTGACCTCGGCGTAGGTCAACGCAGCGGAGTCCATGTCTTCGAGGCGGTGCACAGTCATGTCCCCGCTCATCACCTGTGGTGTAAAAACTTCAGGCCCGCCCGGACGGAAACATTTTGCGCGACGACCTGGTCGCCCTGACCGGCCCGACCGAAAAGTTTTATCCGGTCGCACGGTGCCGCGTCACCGCCCTGGTCGAGGTGGACGGCGAACGCCGGGAAATGATTTTCCTGACCAACAACGTGACGTGGAGCGCGCAGACCGTCGCCGATCTCTACCGCTGCCGCTGGAGCATTGAAGTGTTCTTCAAGGAACTCAAGCAGACCCTGCAACTGGCCGACTTCCTCGGCCACAACGCCAACGCCGTGCGCTGGCAAGTCTGGACGGCCTTGCTCGTCTATTTGTTGCTGCGCTGCTGGGCCTACCTCAGCCAATGGGGCCACAGCTTCACCCGGCTCTTTGCCCTGGTGCGTTCGGCCTTGTGGCAAAAACTAGCCTGCTCGAATGCTGTGGGACAGCCGGCGACGGCGGTCGCTTCCTCGGCACGCCACAATAGGCCGGTTTGCCAGGCCTCACTTGGGACAGCCGATTCTCATCCAATCGCTAAAAATACCAAATCCTTAAACCCATTTTGCCACCGAGACACCGATTCCTTCAGAATTTCATCTCGTTCTCTCAAAGTCCATGCACTACTGGGACGGGACTGGTTTCTTTTCTTGATTTTGAGTGGGTTTGGCCGTTTCATTCCGGTGAAGGATTTAAGGATTTAATTTAACCAAACTGACATCATGGCCTACAAAGACGTCACCCCGCCCGCCGGCGGCAAAATCACGATCACCAACGGCAAGCTGACCGTGCCGGAAAACCCCATCCTGCCGTTCATCCGGGGCGACGGCACCGGCCCGGACATCTGGGCCGCCAGCGTGCGCGTGTTTGACGCGGCGGTGCAAAAGGCCTACGGCGGCAAACGGAAAATCTCCTGGTTCGAGGTTTTCGCCGGCGAGGAATCGTTCAAGAAGTTCAACAACTGGCTGCCGGACGACACCGTCGAGGCGTTCAAGGAATATCTCGTCGGCATCAAAGGCCCGCTCACCACGCCCGTCGGCGGCGGCATCCGCTCGCTCAACGTCGCGCTGCGCCAGATGCTCGACCTCTACGTCTGCCTGCGCCCGGTGCAATGGTTCACCGGCGTCCCCTCGCCCGTGAAGCATCCCGAAAAGGTGAACATGGTCATCTTCCGCGAAAACACCGAGGACATTTACGCGGGCATCGAATTCGCCGCCGGTTCACCGGAAGCGCAAAAGGTTCTGGACTTCATCGCAAAGGAATTTCCCAAAGACTTCAAGAAAATCCGTTTCGGCACCAAGCCTGCGGCGGAAGATTTTTGGAAGGCCGTTGGCGCAAATAACTTTCCGTCCGACGTGAAAGTCGGCGTCGGCATCAAGGCCGTCAGTTACAGCGGCACGGTGCGGCTGATGCACAGCGCGATTGCGTATGCCATCAAGTTCAAGCGCAAAAGCGTCACGATTGTCCACAAGGGCAACATCATGAAGTTCACCGAAGGCGGCTTCCGCGACTGGGCCTACCAGACGGCGAAGGAATTTTTCGGCGCGGTGGAGATTGACGGCGGCCCGTGGTGCAAGATTCCCGAAGGCAGGCCCGGCGCGGGCATCGTCATCAAGGACGCCATCGCCGACATCGCGTTGCAGCAGGTGCTCACGCGCCCGACGGATTTTGACGTGATCGCGACGCTCAACCTGAACGGCGATTATTTGAGCGACGCGCTTGCGGCGCAGGTGGGCGGCATCGGCATCGCACCCGGCGGCAACATCAATTACATCACCGGCCACGCCATTTTTGAAGCCACGCACGGCACCGCGCCAAAATACGCGAACAAAGACGTGGTGAATCCGGGTTCCGTCGTGTTGAGCGGCGAAATGATGCTGCGCTACCTGGGCTGGACCGAAGCGGCGGATTTGATCCTCAAGGGTCTGAACGGCGCGATTGGCAGCAAACGTGTCACCTACGACTTTGCCCGCCTCATGGAAGGGGCGACGGAAATCAAATGCTCACAGTTCGGCGACAACATGATTTTGCACATGTAATCTGGCAGGATGGCGCTGCCGTGCCGTCAACAATCTAAATTATAAACTCAAAATAGCGGTGGTCACTTACTGATGTTCGCATAATATAGTGACATTTGGATCAAAACAATTCGGCCTG
>CAYVGC010000132.1:0-8518 GCA_964449815.1 uncultured Bifidobacteriaceae bacterium | reverse complement strand
TCGCCGCGCCGGAGCCGGTTGCCAAGGCCATTGACGCCGTGCAAAGCCACAGCACGAGCAACCCGACTTCGTTTGCGCAAAAGGGCGGCGTCGCCGCGCTCACCGGCCCGCAGGATCACCTGCCCGTCTGGCTCGCGGAATACGACAAGCGCCGCCGTTA
The DNA here is from genome assembly GCA_964449815.1 of uncultured Bifidobacteriaceae bacterium. GTDB lineage: Bacteria > Verrucomicrobiota > Verrucomicrobiia > Limisphaerales > UBA11358 > UBA11358. The sequence continues at coordinate 8,358 of CAYVGC010000132.1, read as the reverse complement.
CGCGCATGCGAAATTAAACTCCATTCCCGGAATTTCCTGTGTCAACGCGAAAGGCGCGTTTTATCTGTTTCCGAACATTGCCCAAACCGGCCTGAAATCGTCCGAGTTCTGCGCGAAACTGCTGGAGCAGCAGAAAGTCGCCGCCGTGCCCGGCATCGCGTTCGGCGCGGATGACTATTTCCGCCTGAGCTATGCGACCAGCCTGGCGAACATCGAGAAGGGGCTGGACCGCATTGACAAGTTCTGCCGGACGCTGGTGAAATAATTCTCACCCCTGAATCCTGTCTGAAAAGTAGCGGCAGGCCTCCCGGCCTGCTGCGGAGTGGCATCCTGCCGCCCGGAAAAAATCGTCAGACTGGCATTAGGGCATCAATTTTACCGGGCCGTTTTTGGTGGCGCGTTCTTTCCGCCGGGCAGGAAGCCCGGCTCCATGTCAGCCAGGATGGCTGACGTTTTGGGCCGCGAGCAATCGCGGTCTTTGTGCTTTCATCTCCGCTTTAACTTTAACTTCATCGGAAGCTGTCGGAACAGAGACGGCTGAAACGCCTGCATGTCGGTTTGTCGGTTGGAACTGCCCGGACAAGCCACAGGAAGATAAAATATTCAGCATTAAGCAAAAATTGATTAAAGTTCATATCGCGCCCGTCCGATATTACCACTGAAATCGTGGGTTGCGGCCCCAGAGGGCGGTCGTGGTGCTTCCTTGCGGAGTGCCGGGGCTGCTGTTGACGGGCTGTAACCAATGAAATTGAAAAAATGAAAATAATAATGAAAAGCTTGAACTCAAATAAAATCATCGGCATGGTCATAATGATGGCTTCGGTCTCCATTGTGTCCGCGCAAAACATCTTGAACATCTCGCAGCCTGCCGTCAACACGGGCATACCGGTTGACAACTGGGCGTGGCAGTCCATCACCGTGCCGCAGACGTCAACGCTGACCACCTTCGGGTTTGCGTGGAATGGCGGCAGCGGCGACTTGGGGGCCACGGCCACGGTGGATTTGCTGGCGGGCGAGGGAACCGGCGGCGCTTTGCTCGCCTCCACGACCGGCAGCATCAGCATGGTGAACAATGATTCTTACTTCGGAAATGTTTTCATCGCTGATTTCAATGACATTCAGCTCTCACCGGGCCAATACACGGTGTATATCCACAACCCCACCACGGAATTGAACTTGGTCGGCACCATCTATGATTCATACAGCGGTGGAAAATTCGTGGGTGACTATTACGGTGATGTGGGCATGGACGCCACTTTTTTCACGCCATCTCCGGTTCCGGAACCCGGCTCCGTCACCCTGGGCATCATGGGCCTGGCCTGTGTCGGCGGATATCGGGCCTGGAAAAAGCCGGGCCGCAAGTTTTTGAATTGATTCTGCCGGATGCAAACCAATCTTCACCCCTGAAGGGGGCCGCGAGCCATCGCGGCCCTTTTTCTGTTTTGCGCCTGCAACTGGCAAAAAAGGAATGGCAAGAATCGCGCGGATGGATAAAGATAGCTTCATGTCACAAACGGACAAGCCTGCCGTCCCGGTGCCTTCGCTGGAGGAAATTCAGCGGGGTTGGAACGATCTCACTGTGCGGGTGCAGCAGGCGGAAAGAGAATGCACCGCGCTGGCGCAGGAAAACAAGACGTTGCGCACCCTGCTCGAACGGGTCGTGGAGCACCGGAAAAAATCCCACGGCGAACTGGTCAACCTGATCACGACGCTGGTGACAAAGCTGCCGATCAACGATGTCGGCGTGATCGTCTCGCGGCTGGTGGAACACAGCGCGGCGGTCAACGACGTCAGCGCCGCGCTGATCAACGGCAGGAACGAGGAGAATATGCTTCAGCCCGCCATTCTGAAAGCGCTGGACAAGACGAAGCGTGATTTGACGGCGGCCATCAAGCCGCTGGTCGAGGAGCTGATCCGGTTGCAGGCGCCGCTCGACCCGGCGATGCTGCAGGCGCTGGTCACGCGGCCGGAGTCTTTTTTCGCGCCGGCCGCCGTGCGCGCCGGCCGCAGTTTTGTGAAGGGCCAGGTGGCGCGCGAGCAGGTGGTGAAAGACTTCGGCGAGGAGGCGCTGATCTTTTTCAAGGACCTGACGACGGACGCCAAGTTCAACCCGCGGCCCAAGCCGGAGCAGATCATGCTGGCCTTCAAAAGCGATTTTGAAGCGCTGCTGCAGCAGAATCCCGACGTGGCCGCCGCCAGGCGGGCGGAACTGGTGGCGTTGCACAAAAAAATCCGGCAGAGCCGCGCGTCGCGCGCGCAAAAAACCGCGTTCTTGAAGCTTTCGTTCATTCTGGAGCTGCTGCATTACTACGAAAATCAGAGCACGGAATCGCCGGATGTAATCTTCGCCCAGCGCCTGCCGCCGCTGGTGGAACAACTGGTGGTCACCGGCGACTCGGACCATCTCGACGAAAATTTGATCAGGCAGGCGGAAGAGCTGCTGGCCTTCATCATCAACGCCGATTACCGCCAGGCCGTCGTCAACAATTTCGGCAAGGCCGGCGGCGCGGCGCGGACGCTGCGGTTTGTGCTGACGTTCCGCTCGGCAATTTTCACCGAGCACGATCCGGTGACGGCGGAGTTCGTGAAGCATCTTCTCGGCGCGCAACCGCAGCCCAATCCGGCGGCGCTCGCCGCCGTTTTGCGGCTGATCAGTGCCGACGCGCAGAAAACCATCGTGCGCGCGATCCTTAATTCCGACCGCCTGCGCCGCGAGGATGCCGAAGCGCTCGGCAAGGCGCTCATCAAGGAACTGGGGCTGCCGGAATTTCCCGTCACCGCGAAGTCCAAATCCGGTGCCGCCGGTGACAAAACGCAGATGAACGCGTGGGGCATCATCAAGGAACTCATCGCCAGCCGCGCTTCGCCGAACGAGATCACCGAGGCCATCCGCAAGCAGCTTCACGCCAAATATGACGCCGACGAGGTCAAGCAAAGCTGGCTCGTGCTGGCCGAGTCCGACCCGATGTCGTTCGTCCGTGTCTTCTGCCTGCTGCCGTATCTGCCCGACGGCCAGACCGACCCGGTCGCGCGCGCCGTTTTGGAATCGTATGCCAACCGGCTCACGCATGAAAAATATGCGGCCACCTACGCCAAGGTCGTGCATGCGTTGAAAAACCTTTTCAAGGTCAAGGCCGACAGCCCCGCGCTCGTGAATTTCATCACCCTGGTGAAATGGGTGGATCCCGATTCCGCCGCAAAAATCGCGAAAGACATCGGCATTACCGCCTGAGCCTCAGCGGAGAAAATCCCGGTGCAGCCGCGTCATCAAATCGTTCACCGCCAGCATCAATTCGCCGCGCCGTTCGGCAGCGGCGTCGTCTGACAAATCTATCGGCGCGGACATCGCCTCGGCATAGCGATGCGTCAACGCCATCTGCCCGTCGCGCTGGCCGATTGAGCGCAGCAACTCGCGCACTTTCCCCGCCCGTTGTTTTGCGGCGGCAATTTTCTTCAAGGCCGCGCCGGCCGACAGCTCGCCGGTCCCGACCCGTTTCAGCAAACCACACTCAAACAGGCGGCAGCGCCGTGGCCGGTCGCCGTAAATGCCGCAAAGTTTTCCATCGAAGCAGGCGCACGGCTGCGCAAAGGCCAGCTTGCTTTTGGTTTTCTGTTTCAGCGTCAGGCCGAGCTGTTTGAGCCGCTTTGCGTTGTCGCCGACATACAGCTCCACATCGGCGAACAACGTGCTGTCGCAGCAAAGGCCGCAGTTCAGGCAAAGTTGTTCAATCCCGGTCATCGCCAAAAGTGTTTTGGATACTTCCGCGCCAGCTCCGACTTGATCTTCGGATAATGCTCGCGCCAAAAGTTCGCCAAATCCTGCGTCACTTGGATCGGTTTCATGCCGGGCGTAAGAATGTGCACCGTCACCGGCACGCGGCCCAGCGCAATTTTCGGCGTCTGGTTTACGTCGTAAAGCTCCTGGATGCGCAGCGAGATGAACGGCGGACGGCCATTTTCGTAATTCACCTTCGGCGTGCGCCCGTTCGGCAGCGTGAGCCGTTCCGGCGCATGTTTGTCCAGCAGCTCCCGCTGCGACTGCGAGAGCCACGACATCACGACGGGCTTCACCTCGCGTTCCTTGATGTCCTTGTAGCTGACCGCGCCGTGGCACAACTGTTCGATGATGGCTTTCTTGTCCTCGTCCGTGATCGCCGGCAACTGCAAGTCCGCGCACTGCTGGCAAAGCAGATTCAGCCGCGCGAACCATTGCTCGACCGAGTGATCCCAGTTCGGCAGCAATAATCTTCCCGCGAGAATTTCATCCGCGAGCAGGCGTGCCGCCGCGTCGGCAGGCGGCGGGTCAACACGTTTCGCCGTCAGCGCCAGATCGCGGAAACGCAACCGCTCCGCGGCCAAAACCCGTTTCTGCTGCGCGTCGAACTGGACGTGCAAATCGGATTTGACATCCTCGGGAAATAATTCTTTCAGCCAGTCGGCCTCGATGGCCGTCGCGAGCGAGAGGATGGTGTTCACTTCGCGGTCGCGGCCCTCGATCTCGCGGATTTCCGCCGCCACGAACAGCGGACTTTGCCGCATCTTGCTCTCTCGTGCCAGCACGCCGCGCCGACTGTGGACCAGCTCGCAGCGCAACGTTCCCTGATCCATCCGCCGCGCCACGCGGTCGCTGAAGCCAATGAGAATGCATTTCTGCAACGCCTCGTCCTTGACCTCGTTTGGCTTCGTGTCGAGACCTTCGTCTTTGGCGATGCGGAGAAATTGGTCAAACAGCGGGCCAACTTGCTTCGCGGTGACGGCGTGAATGCCCAGCTTGCGGCAGGCGTCCATGCGGAATTGATTATTGAACGCAAAACTCCACGCGCGCATTACAATCCAGAAGTCTGATGACGCCTTCTCGCCGAGCAAATCCTCGCGCGCCGTTTCAACCTCCTTGCCTGTGTTGCGGATGAGCAGGTCGCGGCCTTGCGTCAGCGCCGCGACGAGGCAGGCTTGATACACGCAGCCGTATTCCTGCGCCGCGAGCAGCATCCGCGCGTAACGCGGGTGCAGCGGAAACGCCAGCATCTTGCGGCCGATTACGGTGATTTTCCCATCGTGAATCGCGCCCAAGTCCGTGAGCAGATCCTCGGCGTGCGTCAGCGAAATTTCATCAGGTTTTTCCAGCCAGCGGAAGGCGCGCAGATCCTCCACGCCCGATGCCTTCAACGTCAGCACAACCTCGGACAAATCCAGCCGGCGGATTTCGGGCATCTCGTGCGGGGCGCGCTCGTCATGTTCCGCGCGCGACCAGAGACGGATGCACGTTCCCGACGCGGTGCGGCCGGCGCGGCCCGTGCGCTGGCCGGCGTTGGCCTGCGAAATCTTTTCGATCAGCAAGGTGTTGATGCCGCGGTTCGAGTCGTAGCGGGCGAGGCGCGCGAGGCCGGAATCAATCACCAGCCGCACGCCGTCAATCGTGATGCTCGTCTCCGCGACGTTCGTGGCCACGACAACTTTCCGCTGCTGGTAGCGCGCGACGGCCGCGTCCTGGTCGCGCGGCTGCAATTCGCCGTGCAGCGGCAGCACAATAAAACCTTTGGCCTCGGACGTGTGGCGGATGGCTTCGATGGTCTGCGAAATTTCAAATCCACCGGGCATGAAAACCAGCACGTCGCCCGGTCCGCCGCCGGCGACGTAGCGGGAAAATTCCTCCGCCGCGAGTTCCCAAACCGGCGGCGCGCCCGCGCCAAGCCGGCGCGGCAGATATTCCACCTCCACCGGAAACGTGCGGCCTTCGGACGCAAGGACGGAGCAGCGGCAGGACGCGCAGTCCTCTGCGCGCCGCGACGACGGCGGGCTGAGAACAGCCCGCCCCACCTCATTCAAATATTTTTCCAACTCCCCCGCGTTCAGCGTGGCGGACATCACGGCCAGCATGAGGTCGGGCCGATGCTTTTCCTGCTGGGCAAGCGCCTGGGCAAGCGTGATGTCGCCGTAAAGGTGCCGCTCATGAAACTCGTCGAACAAAATCGCCGACACGCCGCGCAGTTGCGGGTCATCAATCATCTGCCGCAGCAACACGCCTTCGGTGACGAATCGGATTTTGGTCCGGGCCGACGTGACATTCTCGAAGCGGATCTGGTAGCCGACTTCGTCGCCGAGTTTGACGCCCAATTCCGACGCGACGCGCGCGGCGAGCAGGCGCGCGGCGAGCCGGCGCGGCTGGAGCACGACGACCTGCCCGTTGCCGAGCAAGCCATGCTTAAACAGCATCTGCGGCACCTGCGTGGATTTGCCGGAGCCGGTCGGGGCGGACAGGATCAGCCGGCGGTCGGCGCGCAGGCGCGCGATGATTTCGTGCTCGATTTCGTAAATGGGCAGTCGTTCGGCCATGAACTTTCATTCTAGCGGGTTGCGGCCGCCGAGAAAAACAAAACCGGCGCGGCGCGGCGCTTCCCGGCTTCAGGGTTTGGGATAAAATCCCCGGCCAATAAATCTTGCTTTTGGCGGTGGCTTTCTTAAACTATCCGACCGTTTTTCTAATTATGCACTTGAATTGTTTCAGTGGTTTATTGGCGCTCACCCCGCCGCCGTCCAATGGCCAGCCCGGTCAGCAGTCGAACCCCTTGATGGCATTCCTCCCGATGATTCTGCTGGTGGTGGTTTTCTATTTCATCCTCATCCGCCCGCAGCAGCAGCGCGCGAAACAGCAGAAGAAACTGCTCGAAGCGCTCAAGGCCGGCGACAAGGTCGTGACCGCCGCCGGCATCGTGGGCGTGGTGCTCTCGGTGAAGGACAAGACGGTTTCCATCCGGTCCGCCGATGCCAAATTTGAAGTGACCAAGGCGTCCGTCACCGAAATCATCGCCGACAGCGCCAGCACCCCGACCGCCTCCTGATTTGCCATGAATAAGAACAACAACTTGGGCCGTTTCATCCTCGTCCTCGTCATCATCGCGTGGGCGCTGATGGAAGTTTATCCGCCAACCTCGCGCGATCTCGTGAAGGAATTTGCCCGCCGCGCGCAAAACCAGGACGCCACGTTCACGAACCTCCTGGGGCGGGTTGCCGCGTTGCAGCAGGCCGGCACCAACAACGAGTTCGTCGCGCTGCAAATCGCCGCCGGCACGAACGATTTGCAGAATTATTTTAAGAACGTCTATCCGTCCGCCGCCAACCAGATTCATCCGACGACCTACATTTTGAACCGCCTCCAGCGCGACGCGGCGGGCAAGATCAAGCTGGGCCTGGATTTGCAGGGCGGCACGTCCTTCCTCGTCGAGATGGACACGAACGTCCTGTTTTCGGCGGACACCAACAGCATCCAGCAGTCGCGTTCCGAAGTCACCAGCGCGGCGCTGTCACAGGCGGTCGAAGTCCTGCGCAAGCGCATTGACAAGTTTGGCGTGGCGGAGCCGATCATCCAGTCAGCCGGCGGCAACCGGATTTTAATCCAGTTGCCCGGCCTGTCGCAGTCGGACAAGGAAAGCGCGAAAGAGCAGATTCAAAAATCCGCCTATCTGGAATTCCGCATGGTCAATGACAACAGCGACGAAATCATCAAAAACGGCGAACCGGTGCCGCCGGGCTATGTTTTGATGAAACACCTCGAGCAGCGAAACAACAACCAGACCCAGATGGAACAGGTCATCGTGAGCAAGAAGCCGGTGAACGGCCTGGCCGGCGACATCATCAAAAGCTCCATGGTCGTGCGCGGCAATCTGGGTGAGCCGCAGATTGATTTCACGCTCACCGACGAGGGTGCCAAACGATTCGGCGAGACCACGCGCGAAAATGTCGGCCACCGGATGGCCATTGTTTTGGACGGGGAATTGTATTCGGCCCCCAACATCAACAGTCCCATTGAAACCGGATCCGGCATGATTGAGGGATCCTTCACCCCGGAAGCCGCGCGCGAGCTTGCCAACGTCCTGCAAAATCCGCTCAAGGCGCCGGTGCATATTGTTTACACCAGCGACGTCGGTGCGACGCTGGGCAAGGACTCCATCCGCAGCGGCATCAAGGCCTCGGTTCTGGGCGTCGCCTTTGTTTCTCTGTTCATGCTGTGCTATTACTTTTGGGCGGGCCTCGCGGCGAACGTCGCGCTCATCACCAACATCATCATCCTGCTTGGCGTGATGTGCTCGGTCGGCACCACGTTTACGCTGCCCGGCATTGCGGGCGGTGTGCTCACCGTCGGCATGGCGGTGGACGCGAACGTGCTGATTTACGAGCGCATCCGCGAAGAGCTCGCGAAGGGGAAATCCCTGCGCGGCGCGATTGACGCCGGCTACGCCCGCGCGTTCGGCACCATTTTCGACTCGCACGTGACGACGCTCATTTCGTCCATCATCTTGATTTTCATGGGCACGGGCGAAATCAAGGGCTTCGGCGTGACGCTGACCATCGGCGTGGCGG
>CAYVGC010000131.1:0-8799 GCA_964449815.1 uncultured Bifidobacteriaceae bacterium | reverse complement strand
GCAGTTTTGCTGGCAGTCAAAAACACAAATGTTTTGTCGGAGTCCCAACACTTCACTGCCAATGGCGGTTTAAACCAAGATTTTTTATTCGTAACGGATGAGTCTGACGAGACAATCAAATAATATTCGTTGAATCCGAGATTCGGTTTTTATTTGCCCGGTAAATCCAACCGAAGATTGTGCTGGATTTGATTGCGCCAGTCTTTCATCACGTCCGCCTGCTCGGCAAATTCCGACCATCGTTTTACGGCGACGCGGACTTCTTCTACGATGGTTTCGGCGCGACCGCGTTTCATCAGGGCGATCTTGGCAAAGGCGCGAAAGTCGGCCAGCGTGAATCCGTCGCGTTTCCCGTTCATCGTCATCTGATGGCGGTCAGTCCAACTGCCGGTTGGATTATAGCTGTAAGTCACGTCGAAGGCGGGCGCGAGCGACCAGCAACCGGTCTTGTCCATCAGGAAGGCGATGTTTTTGACGTGGTCGTCTTGGTTGCGGGCGATGAGGTTGAACGTCATCCGGCGGAACTGTTCCTCCACGTCGGCCATCGGCAAATTAAACTGGCGGATGATGAGCAACGCCTGTTCGTAGGCATACGCACCCGCCTGGTTGAAGTCAAAGTGGGCGAGCGCGCACAGCGATTGCATGTGCAGCTTCTCGCCGCCTGCCAGCCGGTCAAAACGCCGGGTCATGAAATGTCGCCGCCCGTTTTCCTCCAGTAGCCGGCATTCACTCATGTTGATTCCTGCCGCCTTCGCCATCAGATAATAGGCGTATTCAATCGCGCCATAACCCTTGGGGTCTTCCAGTTCCTTGTCCTTGTTGCCGGTAACGCCATCAAATTTCAGCAGCCAATAATCAAAGCCCGCACCGGCGGCGACCTGGCCGGAGCGCACTTCATTGGTCTCCCGGTTCCAGGCAATCACTGCCTTGGCGCGGGCACCGCCAGCGGAAGTGCCCACGCGCAAAATATCATTCAGCGCATTTTTTCGGCGCTCGCTGGCAAAAGTCGTTTTCAAATTTTTGCGCTGGCTCAATACTTCGGAAGCGAGTTTCACCAGCGCATCAATTTCAATGTGTTTCGCCGGTTGCGGTTTCGGGCCGATGACGGGGGCGAATTCCAGAGCGCCCATGCCGCGCTGGCCGGTGTAGCACAGTCGTTCCACCGCATTGAAACTTTCGGGCGTGCGGCCCTGGGTGGACAGCCAGGTATCAATCAGCGCGTTGCCGAACTTGTCCGGCAGCGAATCGGCAAGCAGGCCGGGAAGACCGTGAAAAGTGACGGTCGGCAAATCGGGGAAGATATAGATGTGTTCGCTCAGCGGCATGGTGATGGGCGACACCTCAATGCCGCTCCGGGCAAAGGCAGGATCATACTGGAAGGCGGCGAAGCGTCCGTCATCTTCCAAGGAGACGGCTCCGATGGTCCGGCCCCAAAGTTTTACTTCCGCCAGACTCATGCTTCATCCCCCCATTGCCATTTTTTCGGAGATGGTTTCGAGGCTTTGGCTTTCGAGGCGCGTTTGCGGCGTTTGCCGCCCAGTTTCAGTTGTTCGACGGGACTGGGCACCGGCTCGGGCACGAGCAGGTCAAGGCGCTCAATCAAGTCCAACACCCGGCATACGCGGATGAAACCGGATAACTGGGGCGACACGTCGCCGGATTCCAGACGTTGCACCGTGCTTTTGGAAACCCCGGCCTGTTCCGCGAGCTGGACTTGGGTGAGGTTCTTTTCCAGCCGCACCCGGGCGAGCCGCCGGCCGATCTCCGTCAGGACAGCCGCGTCAGTGGCTTGTTTGACTATCTTCATAACGCCTCATATATGAGTCTTAAATTGACATATGTCAAGCAAAGCATCACTAAAGAGGCGTTAAAAATAGCGATCATCCGAGTTTTGTTTTGTCGGCGGCCTTCGCTTTGGCCCACCGGGCTTTGGCTGTCGCTGCGATTTTCGCCCGGCCTGCCGCGCTGATCGTGGACTTCTTTTTGACCACAGACTTTGCCGCTGGCTTGGTCGCCGGCGTTTTGACCTTCGCCCAACGCGCCTTTTGAGCAGCGGCGATTTTGGCCCGTGCCGCCGCACTCATCTTCGACTTCTTTTTTGGAACCGGGGAGGGAGTTGAAACCGTTGCGGGAGACCCCAGGATGGAAGCGAATTCTTTTTCCAATGCGCTGATCCTGTCTTTGATATCAGCCGCGCGTTTCAGTTGAGCCGAGGTAAGTGATAATAGACTACTCATGATGAAACCAGTATAGGCAGGCAGTCAGAAAGTTCAACCGCTATATCCAGTGTGGTGATCCTATCCCGCAATGTATTAGACGGGGGTCATCTTTCCAGCGTTATTGATGTCGTGTTCACTCACCTGCTGGCCGCGCTTCTGGACAATTTCACGCCACGAAATATGTCGTGGTAGGGGGCAGGAGAGATTGGCACCATTTGTTTTTCAAAGTGCAGGCTCAAGCCAGCCGGGAATTGATTTTGCCAAAAATGTTTGCCGACCGTTTTGAAAAATGGCCGCTAAATGGTAGGGCGTTTGCAAGTCGTCGTTGTCAAAGATGAAAACGCAGGGAAGTTCTTGGATCGCCTGTTTGAGGTTGGTCATGGTGCGCGGAAACCGCGCAGTCAGTTTGTCGGTTGGCACATCATGTCCGCCTTGACTGACGCGTATGGCAACGCGCTCTTCGGAACGGTTGGCATCAGCTATGCCGATGAAGCACAACACCACGGCGCAGCCCTGCTGGGCAACCTGTTTCAAAAAAGCCAGCTTGTCACCCACGGGATCGGAAAACACCGTCTCGAAAACAAAACTTTCCCTTTGGCTCACAAATTCCTGCCGCAATTTGGCGGCGACTTCAGCCGCCTGATAAGCGTCAATCCCCAGTTCCCCGGCCAAAACATCCGCATTCAAAAAACGCAAGCCGCTGGCTTTTAGGTGCGCTTCGTAAAACGTGGTTTTTCCCGCTCCATTCGGTCCGGCCACGGCGACGATGACCGGTCGCTGGTCCAAACCTGGAGGGTTCCACGACAGCGATGGTTTCGGCTGGGACTTTTTCACCTTGAGTCACCTGCCAAAGCCGGCTTGTTTCTTTTCTTCGCGGATAGCCTGGCTGGTTGAAACTGCCGGTTGATAAACCGCCCCATGGTGCGCTTGCCATCGGCTTCGATTCGCACCAGCAAACCCGGCGACCCGGCGGCGGCTTCGTAATGTGGATACGGTCTGGTCTTCAGATGTTCAAACACCCGCTGACGACCGGCTGGAGAATCCACCGACTCAATGCAGGCGGAGAGCGGCTTGACGTTGCCAGACCGGCACAAGGCCAACACATGATCCCCGCGCAACAGCGGTTCTAGCGCGCGCCCGATTTTGGCCCAAAACTCGATTTGCCCGGCAATGGATCTTTCTACGATCTCGCCCGCGACCCGGGCGTCCAGCAGGAGCGCGTCGGAAACTTTGACTGGTTGGCTCATATATGATAAGGTAGCAAATTGCTACCAGTTGTCAAGTCGGGAGGCAACCAATTTCCTTCCGCCGTGACCAGCGCGCTTTCTTGCTCCCGTCCCCGGCTGCCGGTCGGCTCTTTTCCCCTCACGACCGCGCCGGTTCCGGTCGGGTAGTCAATGTAAGCCTTGGTGTTCTCGTGGCGGTCTTCAAAGGCGTGCTTCTCCTTGGTCTCGCCCCTAAGACCCCATAGTTGCGGTTGGAGTTGAAGGGCGGGTCAATGTAAATCAAATCCACGCAGGCGTCGGGCAGCTTCTGGAGCTGTTCCAGATTGTCGCCGCAGTAAATGACGCGCGTGTCCACCAGCGCGGATGGTTTTTGGCGTGCCGGCGCGGCTGGTTGAGCCGCTAATTTCTTTGCCATGCACGGAGTGTGCGCGGGAACAAGTCGGTTTGAAAAGCAAAAAGCCCTTCACGAAATCGCCTCGCGCATGGCGGCGAAAAGATTTTTTCCCGATTCCTGCGTGACCGGCTGCTTGGATTTGGAATCCGAATGTTCCACGAGTTCCTCCGGCAGCTCCTTGAGGAACGGCGACGGCTGGCATGGCAGCAACTGGCCGTATTTCTTGCGTCCGCCGCAATGGCTGATGGTCAGCGTCTGCATCGCGCGCGTCACGGCCACGTAAAACAGCCGCCGCTCCTCGTCCAGCGTGCCTTCCACTTTCGAGCGCGTGTGCGGCAGCAATCCATCCTCCAACCCGACGATGAAGACGTGCGGGAACTCCAGCCCCTTGCACGAGTGCATGGTAATGAGCGTCACGGCGTCCTGGGTGTTCTCCTTTTCCTCCTCGCGGTCGCTGTCGAGCGTGATGTTCTCCAGAAAATTCTCCAGCCGCTCCGCCGGCAGGTTGCCGATGCCGTCCATTGTCGCCATCAATTCGCGCAGGCTGCGGCTGCGGCCTTCGGCGACTTCCGGGTCTTTGTCCAGCCGCTTCAATTCGGCGAAGTAGCCGGTCTCGTCCAAAAAACTGTTTGCCCAGGTTTGGAGCATCAAGTTGCCTTCCGGCTTTTGCAACTGGCCTTGCACCCGCTCGACAAATTCCACAAACGCCTCGATGCACTCGCGCGTGTTTTTCTGAAACGTTGTTGTCACCAGCGGATTTTTCATGGCGGTGAAGACGGAGCATTTCCGCTCATGGCTCGCGCCGAGCAGCCGCTCCATCGTCATGTCGCTCAAGCCGCGCGCGGGCACGTTGGCAATGCGCAGCAGGCTGATGTCGTCGTGCGGATTCAAAAACATTTTCAGATACGCGAGAAAATCCTTGATCTCGCGCCGGTCAAAAAAGCTTTGCCCGCCGATCAAATGATAGCGCACGCCGGCCTTGCGCAGTTCCGTTTCCAGCGGACGCGACTGCTGGTTGGTGCGGAACAAAATCGCGCAGTCCTGCCACGGAATCCGGTGCGCGATCCGCTTGAACTCGATCTGGCCGACGACTTCGCGCGCCTCGTCCTCGTCGTTCGGATAAGTCTGCAACTGGATTTTTGCACCCGCGCCTTTCTGCGACCAGAGCGACTTGCCGCGCCGGCGGACATTGTGTTTGATGATGGCGTTGGCGGCGTTGAGAATGGTCGTGGTGCTGCGGTAATTCTGCTCCAGCTTGACGATTTTGATTTCTGGAAAATGCTTTTCCAGGTTCAGCAGGTTGGCCACCTCTGCGCCGCGCCAGCCGTAAATGCTCTGGTCGTCATCGCCGACCACGCAGAGATTCCGGTGCTCCTGCGTGAGCGCATGAACCAGCTCGAACTGCGCGGCGTTGGTGTCCTGATACTCGTCCACCATGACGTATTGGTATTTCGCGCGGCAGGCTTCCAGCGCGGCGGGATGCTCGCGGAAGACCCGCAGCGTGAGCAGGATCAGATCATCGAAATCCACGGCGTTGCAGGCGTGCAGCGCGGATTCGTAACGCTTGGCGATATGCACCGCGAGCGCGCGGAGATTGGGATCCACAAAAGCTTTGGCGTTTTCACCGCCGTTCTTGAACTTGCTCAACAGCGCCAGCACCGCGCCGGGATCGGCCTTCTCGCCCTTCGCGGAAATGGCGGAAAGAATTTTTTTCACCGCCGCGAGCTGCTCCGAAGTGTCGTAGATGACGAAACTTTTCTTGTAGCCCAGTTTCTCGATGTGCTGGCGGAGAATCCTGACACACAAGGAATGAAACGTGCAGATGGTCGGCCGGTTGTCAGAAGCCTTGGTGCCGGGCGACTTGGCCTTTGGCTTGGGCAGCAGCTTGCGCACGCGCTCCTGCATTTCGCGCGCGGCCTTGTTGGTGAACGTCACGCCGAGGATGTTTTCCGGCGCAATCCCGCGTCCGACCATGTGCGCGATGCGGTAGGTGATGACGCGCGTCTTGCCCGTGCCCGCGCCCGCGAGAATCAGCACCGGGCCGCGAATGGTTTCGACGGCCTGGCGCTGCTGCGGGTTGAGACTGGACAAATTCAACATCGGGCGCGGAGTTTAATTCGCCGCCAAGCGAACGCAAGTGTGCAGCGAAAATGCTTCGGCGCGGGCAGGATGAAACCCGGTGGAATCATTCCCGGCGCGCGAGAAGAATTGAGCCGCTTTTACTTTGCGGCGCATCGGCACTTTCCGAAAACAACCCGACTCTGCAATCACCGACCCATCGGCAAAACGTCGAAGCCCTTCATCTCGGAGCAGTTCGCGGATTAAACCTCCCAGCGCGCTGCGTCACGGAGCCAGCCGCACGCGGTAAAATTTTTGCAGAAGCACCGTCGTAAACGGGTCGGTCCAGGGGAAAGGCGGTTCGGGGGATAAATTGGTGGCCACGGGCAGCCAGACGGAACCGCCGGCAAGATTGGTGCTGGTTTCCACCACATAATCCGGCCCGATGTCGCCATTGACCAGCAGGGAGAAAAGACCGTTGCTGACGACGGCGTTGTTCAAGACGGGGGCCTGCGGGCGCAGGACGGTGACGGTGAAATTTTGCGTGGCGCTCATCGAAGGCGTGCCGTTGTCAGCCACCATCACGCCAATGACATTGGTCGAAGGTGATTGAGCGATGGCCGGCCGCCAGGAAAACATTCCGTTGTTCGGATTGATGACCGCGCCGGCGGGCGGCGAGAGCAAACTCCACGTCAGCGTTTGCGCCGGGAAATCAGGATCAGTGGCCGGATTGGCCACGGTCAGAGTGACACCCGCCGGCCGGGTGTAGTTGATGGGCGTGCTGCTGAAGCTTGGCGGACGGTTCACGAGCGCCAGAATTTCCGCGCTGTTCAACGCGCGGCCATAAACGCGGGCGTCGCGGATGGTGCCGGGGAAAAATTCATGACCGCCCGGCAGATCCGCGCCGAGTGTCAGCGGCTCGTTCACGACGCCGAACCGCAGCGCGGCTGCGGGCTGATACGAATCCACCGAGCCGTTGAGATAAAATCGCAGGGTCACGCCGTCGTATGTGATGGCGACGTGATACCAGGCGTTCGTGGCCATTTTGAAATTGGAATTCCATGAATTGCCGCCCGCGCCGCCGCCGGGCGCGCCCCAGTTGGCGGTGAAGCGCAACGAACCGTCGTGCCAGATTTGCATCGCGTATGGTTCGGTGTTTGTGCCCTTGGCGATGACGGCGGCCCAGTCCACAAACGCATCGGCGCGAATCCACGCGGCCAGGGTGAGCGCGGTCTGCACATCGTTGCCAATCGCCGCGCCGCAGTCCACATAATCGGTGACGCCATTCAGCTTGAGGCCGGGGTTTGTCCAGACCGGCGAGCCGACGAGCGTGCCGTGTGTGCCGAAGATCAGGTTGGTGGCGCTCGTGCCGTTGGTTTCCGTCAGCGGAAATTGCGCGGCGAGAAAATTGGTGTCGTCCGAAATCCACGAGCCAATCGGCACGGGTGCGCCGAAGACGGGCAGATTATTTGCGTCCCAGGCCAGGCGCTGGATGCGGAGCTGGCGATACCCGCCGCAGCCCTGGCCGCTAAGATCGTTCGCATGATAAATGTTCCACCACTGGCCGTTGGCGTCGGTGAAAACGCCGTTGTGACCCGGCCCGTAGGCGCCGGGCTGCTGACTGAACACCGGGCCGGTCTTGGTCCACGCGCCTGGATCGAGCGGGTTCGTGCCGGTCAAGGTCAGCAGGCCGAGACAATAACTGTCCGTCCAGCAGCCGCTCGCGGAATAATCAATGAAAGTCCGGCCATTGTGCGTGAAGCCGAACGGGCCTTCGTTCACCGATGGCGGAGTCCCGACGGTTTCCCAGGCCAGCGTCGGCGCGGAGATCAGCACCGGCGCACCGTTCAGCGCGTAGGGATTGCTCATTGGCGCGATGTAAATATTCTGCGCGCCGGACGGGTTGCCGGAGAAAATAAAATAAAGCTGGCCGTTGGTCGCGGCAAAGACGCTGCCGTCAATGTTCCAAAAACCGTTGAACAGGACGCCCAGAATCGTGTAAGGCCCGGTGGCATTGGTGCCCTGGCTTTGGGCGACAAAAACCCGGTGGCTGGTGCCGGGATCGGAATTGTCGAGCCCGAGGCTGTAATACAAATACCATTTGCCGCTGAACCAGTGAATCTCCGGCGCCCACACATTCGAGCAGCCGGGCGAGAGGATGATTTGATCCAACGCCGAAACCAGGCCGCCCATCGTCTTAGATTCGCGGAGATGAATGTTGCAGCCGTCGCTCTGCACCAGGTTGAAAATGCCGTTCTTCATTTCCACTTCCGGATCCTGACCCTGCATCGTTGGATCAGTGAAACTGGCGGCGGGCGCGCTGACGCAAAGCAACGGCAGCAAGCCCAATAAAAAGGGCGTTATTTTCATTCCACATTGAAACAGCAGCTTCATTTTCATTCTGTTTTTGGGTCAGCCGGCCATGTGTGCAGCCAAATTCTACGTCTTTTGCCCGCAATTCCGCAAGCGGATCGCCCGCCAGATTGGTGTCCTGACTGCAAATGGTGGGTGCCGCCGCACCGCTGCCACCAAATTTGGGCGGCATTCGATTTTGACGGGCTTCCACAAGATGCCGCGCCTGACCGCCCAAGCACTGCAGATTGAAGATAATTCAAGCTTTGAAGCCGGTCAGATCAAGCCGGCAGCCTGTCTTTCTTGCAGTAGGCCAGCCCTTGAAATTGTGCCACCAGGTCGCCGGTGTCATCCTTCACTTCGACGGTGTAGGAGCCGACCTTGAAATTTTTGGAAATCTCTCGCGCCTCAGCCCAGAGCGTGCCGGTGGTGGCGGCCTTCATGAAGGTGATGCTGACGTTGAGCGCCACAGCCATGGTGCCGTAGGAATTGCATGCCACGGCAAAGGTGAAATCCGCCAGCGTGAAAATCGCGCCGCCCTGAACGGTCT
>CAYVGC010000130.1:0-9079 GCA_964449815.1 uncultured Bifidobacteriaceae bacterium | reverse complement strand
ACGCGATCCAACGCCGCCTCCCGGTCCAGAAACTCTGTCAGTTCACCCACCCGCCAAGCCTGAGGAAGAAGGCAGAAACGGGGCGGCAACCGGTTCGCGCTGGCTGGTAATTCTGCATTCATCCTTCTGTATTCTGCATTTCCCCTTCGCGCCGCTTGGTAAATTCTTCATTCATCCTGCTTCCTTTCCATGACCAGCCTCATGCTGGCTTTAGAGCCGGTCTGAAAAAGGAGCGCGGCTGGGTCGAAGACCAGCCGCAGCCCGGGGGAAGCGCCGCAATGCACCGGGCATTCGCGACCGGCGACGGCTGGTCGAGGACGACCCAGCCGCGCTCCGGGATTTTCAGACCGGCTCGCAGGCGTGGCAAGGCTGGCCCGGCACTTTTATTCCTTGGTCAGCACCTTTTCGAGCAGCGAATTCAAACGCGTGAGCATGGCGCGCGGGTCTTCGAGCAGGCCGGCGGCGACGCGGGCGTTGTCCAGGATCTGTTCGGCCACGCTGCCGGCGAGCGCGGCGTCCTTCTGCCGCATCGCGTCGAGCCGCGCCATGATGGGATGGGCGGGGTTGATTTCGAGGTCCTGTTTGGCGGGCGGCAGCTCAGGGCCGTCCTGCTTCATGGCTTTCATCATGCGGCGCATATTGGCGGTCATGAACTTGTCGGCATCCACGACCACGGCGGGGCTTTCCACAAGGCGCTGCGAGTCGCGGACTTCGCCGACCTTGTCGCCGAGGGTTTCCTTGAGCCATTGCGCGAGCGACTTGGAAGCCTCCTCGGACAGCGCGCCGTCCTTCCTGGCGCTGAGGTTGAGCTCCGCCTTTTCGGCGAGCTTGAGCGGCCTGCCGTCGAACTCGTGCAGATGCTCGATGACGAACTCATCCCAGGCGTCGTAGAGGAACAGCACTTCAAACTTCCGTTCGCGGAACACCTCGAAATACGGGCTGGCCTCGGCGGCCTCGCGGCTGGCGGCGAGCAGGCAGTAAATCTCCTTCTGCCCGCCGGACATGCGCTTCACGTAATCGGCGAGCGACGTGAGCCTGCCCTTCTCAAGCGTGGACGACTCGAAGCGGAGCAGTTTGCCGAGCGCCTCCTGGTGGGTGAAATCGGTGACGACGCCCTCCTTCAGGAAGCGCTGATACTCGTGATAAAACTTCCCGTAGGCGTCGGCGTCCTTCTCGGACTGCTCGTCGAGGAATTTCAGGAAGCGGCTCGTGAGCACCTTGTTCAACTTCTGCATGAGCGTGGTGTCCTGCATCGTCTCGCGCGAGATGTTGAGCGGCAGGTCCTCGCTGTCCACCACGCCCTTGAGGAAGCGGAGCCATTCAGGGAACAGGCCCTTGGCCTTCGCCTGGATGAGAATTTTCCGGCAATAGAGGTTCACCTCCGAATCAATCCGGCCCATGCCGAGGATTTCAAAGTTGCGCGCGGGCACGAACAGCAGGGCCTGGATGGCGAGCGGGGCGTCCGCCGAGAAATGCAGGCGGAACAGCGGCTGGTCGTGGTCATGGCCGACGAAGGTGTAAAACTCGTTGTATTCCTCGTCCTTGATCTCGCTCTTGTTGCGCGCCCAGATGGCCTGGACGGTGTTGAGACGCTTCGTGTTCAGTTCGATGGGGAACGGCACGAAGCTGGAATAGCGCTGGATGATGCGCTCGATGGTGGGTTCCTGCGCGAAGTCCTTCGCATCGTCCTTCAGCTCCAGCGTGATCTTGGTGCCGCGCGGCAGATCTGAGGCGGGCGAAATCTCGTAGCCGCCCATGCCTTCGCTGATCCACTGCCAGCCGGTTTCATCCGGCGCGAACGAACGGCTGAGCACGGTGACTTTTTTCGCGACCATGAACGCCGAGTAAAAACCCACGCCAAACTGGCCGATCAGACCGACGTCCGGCTTCTTTTCCTCCGCGAGCTGTTTCAGAAACGCCTTCGTGCCGGAGTGCGCGATGGTGCCGAGATTTTCGACCAGCTCACCGTGCGTCATGCCCAGGCCGGTGTCGGCGATGGTGATGGTGCCCGCCTTCTCGTCCGTGTTCACCGTGATGCCGGGCGCGATTTCCGACTGAAAGACCGGCCTGCCGGAAGACTGGTTGAAGCGCAGCTTCTCGCACGCGTCGGTGCTGTTGGAAATCAGCTCGCGCACGAAGATTTCTTTGTCGGTGTAAAGCGAATGGATGACGATGTCCAGCAGTTGCTGGATCTCCGCCTGAAAATGATGGGTCTCTGGTTGGCTCATAGAGGTTATTTCATTAAACAACACGGCGGCGGACGTCAAGCTGCGTCGAAGCGGACACTGCGCGTTTATTTCCGCCACTGCAGCAGCCGTAGCGCGTTGCCGATGACGATCAAATCGGACACGCCCATAGCCGCCGCGCAGAAAATCGGGCTGATGAAACCAAGCGCCGCCAGCGGCACGCCAAGCGCATTGTAAAAAAACGCCCAGAACAAATTCTGTTTGATCGTGCGCAACGTCGCCCGCGCCAGGCCGAGCGCCTCCGGCATGGCCTCGATTTCTGATTTCAGCAGGATGATGTCCGCCGCCTCGCGCGCGATGTCGCTCGCCCGGCTCACGGCGATGCCCAGATCGGCCTGCGTGAGCGCCGGCGCGTCGTTGATGCCGTCGCCCACAAACGCCACGCGCTCGCCCGACGCCTGAAGTTTTTTCACGAACTCCGCCTTCTGCTCCGGCCGGACTTCGGCAAAAATATTTTCCGCCGCGATGCCGGCCTGTTTCGCGATGCTCGCGGCGGTCAGGGAATTGTCGCCGGTGACGAGAAAAATCTTCAGACCTTGCTGCTGCAGTTTTTTAACAACGTCCGCCGCGTTCGTTTTCACCGCATCGCGCACGGCGAAAAGTCCGAGCAGCGTCTTGTCCGCCGCGAGGCCGACAATCGTCGCGCCTTGATTCGACCATTCGGCAATGAATTTTTCGCCCGCCGCCAGAGCCACGCCGGATTCCTTGAGCCAGTGAAGCGAGCCCATGCGCACCATTCTCGATTCTCCATCTGCCATCTTCGTTTCTCCCTCCACACCCGATCCGCGAATTTCTCTCCAGTCAGCAACTTCGATTTTTTCCGTCGAAATTCTGGCAATCGCCTGACTGACGGGATGGGTGGAATTGCGCGCGAGAGTGGCGGCAATTTTATCTTCCTCGCAGCAGCCGACCTGAGGAGGCTCTGATTCATTTCCGCTTTCCGCTTTCCGCTCTCCGCTTTTGATTTGAGCCTCCTCACGTCGGCTGCTACTTGGCCACGAACCCGCCACCTCTGGCTTTCCCATGGTGAGCGTGCCCGTTTTGTCGAAGATCACCGCCGTGACATTTCCCGCCTTTTCCAGCGCCACGCCGTCGCGGATTAAAATTCCGCGCCGCGCGGCCGCGTTCGCGCTGGCCATGATCGCCGCGGGCGTGGCCAGGCCCATCGCGCACGGACAGGCGACAATCAAAACCGCCGCCGCGACAATAAAAGCCGCCGCCAGCGCCGAGGCCGCCGGCAGATGCGCGTGCCAGAAAAACGGCGCGAGCATTTCATGGAAGCGGCTGGCGGATTCAAAGGCAAAGCCCCACCACAGCCCGGCGGCGAGCGCCACACAGACGATGACCGGCACGAAGACGTTGCTGATGCGGTCGCCGAGGCGCTGGATGTCCGCGCGGCTGGTCTGCGCGCGCTGCACGGCGGCGATGATGTGCGCCAGCGCGGTGCTTTCGCCGGTTCCCGTGACACGCATGACGAGGCGGCCGTTGAGGTTGACGGTTCCGGCAAACAGTTCGCCGCCGGATTTTTTGTCGGCGGGAACGGATTCGCCGGTGAGCATGGCCTCGTCCACGGCGGATTCGCCTTCAACAACCACGCCGTCCACCGGCACACGGTCGCCGGGGCGCAGCGCGATGCGGTCGCCGATTTGCAATTCGGAAACGGAAACTTCAATTTCTTTGACGGCAGCCGCTGTGACCGGTTTGAAGTTTCGCAGGTCAAAAATTTTCTTTTCAACTAGATCGGCGCCTTGAATGCGGCGCGCCGTCTGCGGCGCAAGATTTAACAATGACTTCAGCGCGCCGCCGGCCTTGTCGCTGACGCGCGCTTCGAGCCAGTGGCCGGCGCTGATGAGCGAGATGATGGCGGCGGCCTCCATGAAAAAAACGTGCCCGCCCGCGCCGCTGAACAACGCCCAGGCGCTGTAACCGAACGCGGTCGTCGAGCCAAGCGCGACGAGCGTGTCCATGTTCGACTGGCCGACTTTGAGCTGGTTCCACGCGCCGCGATAAAATTGCGCGCCGCAGAAAATCTGCACGACGCCGGCCAGCGCGAAGGCGGACCAGCGGAACCACGGCGTCATGGCGAGGCCGAAAACCCATTCGCCGATCATCAGCGCGGCGGTGACGGCGAGACCAACGACGAGCGTCCATTGCCAGCGGCTTTGTTTGGACTTCTGGTCGTTGTTTTCGTCTGAAGAAATTTCTTTTGCCTCGTAGCCGGCTTTTGAAACTGCGGTGAGAACGGCGGGGAGGTTTTTCGCATCCGCCGAATTCCAGCGGACATTGGCGGCGGCGTTTTGCAGGCTCACCGAGGCGCTTTGGACGCCGGCGACGCCTTGGATGGCTTCGGTAACGTGGCGCGCGCAGTTGTTGCAGGTCATCCCGCTGACGCGCAGTTCGGTTGTCGTGGTTGAAGACATTGCTTCAACGAGCATCCTGCCATGAAAGGGTTGGTTCGTCGAATCCGCTTTTCAAGCTGCAAGCCGGATGGTTTTCATGCAGCGATGCCACCCGCGCAGGTTCGGCAGTGACTTTGGCAACGCGTAGTGGCCGGAGAACAAAAAGTTTTCCAACATGCCAAACAAGTCGAAGTCCACGAACAACGGGCGTTCGCTCAACAGAAATTCCGAGTGCGCCAGCATCTGCTCAAATGGCGCGAGGCCGGCCGCCAGTTTTTTCAGCCAGTCATTTTTCTGCGCCCGCCACTGGTCAATGCAGCCGCGCCCGAACTTGCGTTCCTTGAAGCGCAGGTATTGGAGCTGTTCGTCCGCCGGCAGATTTTCGCGGTAGTAGATGTCGTTCAGCCGGAACGCCGCGCCCTCGATTTCATTTTCGATGCAGCGCCAGAGGATGGCTTGCACGCCTTCGCGTTCGGCGGGAAACAGGCCGAGCTGCAATTTTTCATCGAGAAATTTGGCGACGATCTGCAAATCATCCGTGTCGTCAAACACGACCCTGGTTCCGGCGCGGATGACCGGCACGCCGTAATACTGCTGCCGGGTCAATTTCCAGACCAGCGAGCGATCCTGCGCCGGGATGTTGGTGAGCTTGAACGGGACGCCGGAAAATTCGAGGATGCGCCGCGACGGAATGCAGAACGGGCTGAACGGGAATTGAATCAATTCGATCATCTCCAACCTCTCCGCCATCGCCGGCCGGTTGGCAAGTGCAAACCCGCTTTACAGTTGCGCGGCGCAGGCTTAAAGTCGCTCCATGGCTGGCGAATACGACCCGACTGAATTTATTGACACTGATTTTACGGCGCAAAAGTCACCGCTGGCCGCGCCCACGCGCGATGACGTGGACCGCAAGGTCGTCGAGGCACAGCAAAAACTCGTCGAACTCAAGCGCGCGCAGGAGGAGCTGGAACGGGAACGCGCCGGCCTCGAAGAACTGCGCCGGCGCCAGAGTGAATTCATGACCGGCCGCCATGAAATCATCCATCAGCTCACGCGCGGCCTGGGCTTGCTCGAAGACGCCGAGTTTGCCGCCCGCCGCGACGCCGAGCAGATGGTCAAGACGCTCGGCGATTTCCGCGCCGCGCTCATCAAGGTGCAGGCCATCCACGATGAAACGTGGACCAAGGAAAATTTCCAGATCGAACTCACCCGCGCGCTGACCACCATCGAAAACGCCCGCATGGAATGGAATTCCGCCCGGCTCAAACTCCCGGTGCTCGCCGGGGACACCAGCTCCGCCGCGGCCGCCGAAAAGAATTCCGCCGCGGCCGCCAGCGCGGCCTCGCTCGCCGGAATGAGCTTCACCCGGCTCTGCAAAATCGGCCTGGCGTTCACCTGGCCGCTGCTGCTCGTCGCGCTGGTTGCGCTGGGAGTTTTCATCGCCATCCTCGCGCGAAAATAAGTCCGCATGGCACAAAACAAGCCAGATCCGATTTCCGACAAGGCGCGCTCGCTCAACAACGAGATCGCCGCGCTCGCAGCCGAAATCAAGAAGCTCGACACGGAGTTGCAGCACCCGTCCGGACCAAGATACCGTTCCACCGTCCTGCCGCCGGGCGCGACGATGCCGCGCACCGCCGAAAAACCCGCGCCGCCGTCCAAGGCCGAACCCGTGTTTGAAGACCTCAAGCGCGGCCCGCTCACACCGCACGCCGACCACGAGACGCCGGAGATTTTCAACGAGCTCGGCGTGCGCAAATACGACCTGCCCGCGCTGTGGAACCGGGTGCGCAATCATTTTCGCGGGCCGACCACCAGCAATCCGCGCCTCGTGAGCTACCTCGCCGCCGGCGGCGTGCAGGGCCTGCGCCCGCTGCGCTACGAAAAGCGCGTCGCCCGCAACCGCGTCATCGTGCTCGCCGTGATGTTTTTTGCAATCATGCTCGGCACGCTCCTGCTGTGGTTGAAACACCGCTGACATGAAAACCGCCCTCAGCGAACTGCCGGTTGCCACCCGCGACGGAATTTTTCTCGCGCATTATTCCGAAAAAGGACTGGCCGGGCTTGATTTTCCTTCCAAGCGAAATGGCCGCGTGATTTCCTCAAATCCAAAAGCGACGGCACCAATCCTCCGCTGGCATCGCATCACCGCCCGTGCGTTGAAAAAAATCCTCGCCGGCAACGAACCGGAAAAATTTCCACCGCTGGATTTGGCGGGAACGGCGTTTCAAAAGAGCGTCTGGAACGCGCTGCGGAAAATTTCCCTGGGCAAGACGAAAAGCTACGGTGAAATCGCGGCGGCGATTGGCCGGCCCCAGGCCGTCCGCGCCGTGGGCGGCGCGTGCGGCGCGAACCCGGTGCCGGTGTTGGTGCCGTGCCACCGCGTGCTGGCCGCGAACAAAAAACTCGGCGGCTTCTCCGGCGGATTGGATTGGAAACGCAGCTTGCTCAAGCGCGAAGGAATCATCCTCCGGCCGTCCGCACACACAGAAAACGCTGAAGTTTGAGACACCGCCGCCGCCTGCGCCGGCTTTGAATCCACGAATTACGCGAATTTGCCGAAGGAAAAACAAATTCGTGTCAATTCGCGCAATTCGCGGATCAATCAATAAACTAAAACCAATACAGCGGCAGCTTGGGCGGACTTCACCACCTCCTCAAACGCCTCGTCCTTTGTATTCGGGTCTTTCAGCTTGGCATCCACCTCCGGCACCGATTCCAGGAAGCTCAAGAGCAGGCTGCTCTTCACCGCATAATTCACATTCTCCGGCAGCGACGACGGGGAAATGCAGAATGCAGAATTGCCAGGCGGCGTGAACCGGTTGCGGTCCCGTTTCTTCATTCTTCATTCTGCCTTCTGCATTCGCCTTTTGACCCACCGTGGCGGGCGTGGAAGTGGAAACGACGGACGGAGTGGTTTTAGTTGTTTTTTTCATAGGCAGAGAGGATAACCCAGCAACCAACACCGGGCCTCTGCCTTCTCATCCTATCTTGTTAGGCGGCAACTTCATGTCAAAATGAACTATATCTAGCATCGTGCAGGCTCAAAAGTGCGCTAACGCCTCTGCCTAACTCGGAGCTGCTAACAGCGCAGGTCCCACCCAGACGGCTCATCTTCAAACAAACACCAAGCCTGCCTCCAACCTGCTGCTTCTCGAAGCGGCAATCCACGGAGCGCGCAGTGACGACATAATTCGTCGGCACAACGCCGGACACTGACATCTCCGCGCCGTCCGCTTTGATAACTCCGGTAAACGCCAATCCTGACTGTCCGGTGATGGCTACTGTGACTTGGGAAGGTTGCCGCGCCCAAACAAACAGCCCAACTCCAAAGACGACAATGAGTGACAAGATGCCGATGACTATCTTGCTTTTTGTTTTCATATTCGATTGTTGTTGTGTGTGATGCCGCCTAACGAAAAAAGCTGAGCCACCGCCGACTCGCAGCGTGGACCGCGACAGCGGAACGGACCGCGCCATCGGCGGTTGGCTCCGGCGTCTTGTTAGGCGGCAAATATGTCATAAATCACTCAAAAACCAGCAAAAACACCTGCCGGATCGAAAAACACCCGCACGAACCGGCAAATCGGCGCACGGAATGCCAAAATCACCGCACGAAACGATAAACTGGCGCACGAACCGGCAAACTGCTCCCACGAACCCAAAAAACTCTCCACAAACCGATGGCACTGCCGCCTAACAGATAATGGACAGCCGGTTGTTGCGCCTATCCTCGGTCGCGTTCCGCCTGTCCGGTTTCAGAGCCTGTCTGAGAACTCCTCTATTGTCGTGGCGGCAGCCATCTTGGCTGCTAGTGACGCGGCTTCTAGCCGCGAGTTTGGCCGGGAACTGGCGGCAGGATGCCGCCTTCACCGGCAAGCTGGAAGCCCGCCCCCACATTTTCAGACAGGCTCTCAGGATTTGAATCATTTTTCTGACTTGCTCATTTGTCCGCAACGGTTTAGCCCGGTCAAAGCGCCAAATCTGCGCTCAGGAAACACGGCGCAGGTTCAGACGCGCCCACCGTTCCGGCCGCCCGCGGCCATCGCCATGTTGTCACATGGCGGCGGCCCAATTGTCAAGCCCGTTGTCGGATGATTTTGCCCGGCCCGGTTTTTCCGCCGTCCCTCGCGGGACTTTTGCATTGGGTTGACGCGATGCCCAGCCAGGAATGGCCGGGCGATTGTCATTGCGTCGCTTCGCTGCGCGCCCTGCGCGCGACAAAAACTCAAACGCCCTTTGCCCCGTTCGTCCACCCCAAACGGAATGGTGCCACCGGAACCCGGATTGTCCCCATGCCAGGCCGAGGCTCGGCCCGCAGCGCGGTGCCAGACCAGCCAGCCGCAAGATCATCCCGACCTTTTCTCGTCCTGCCCCCGGCTGCGAGTTGGGACAACCCGCGCTCCATTCCCAGCCCTTGCCAGGCAGGTCTCG
>CAYVGC010000129.1:0-9085 GCA_964449815.1 uncultured Bifidobacteriaceae bacterium | reverse complement strand
GCGTGACCGGCGTGCGCCGGAATTTCGCGCAGGAAATGGGCATGTTGATTCCGCCCATCCGGCTGCGCGACAACCTGCAGCTCGGCACGAATGAATACCGCTTTTTGATCAAGGGCAATCCGCTGACGCAGGGCCAGCTCATGCCCGGCCAATGGCTGGCGATGAACGCCACGAACAGCCGGACCACGCTCAAGGGCATCCCGACGGTCGAGCCGGTCTTTCAACTGCCGGCGACATGGGTTTCCGATGTGGAGCGCAAGAACGCCGAGGCCGGCGGCTACACCGTGGTGGACGCGGCCTCCGTGCTGGTGACGCACCTCGCCGAAACCATCCGGCGGCATGGCCATGAAATTCTCACGCGGCAGGACGTGCAGGCGCTGCTCGACAATCTCAAAAAAACGCATCCGGCCGTCGTCAACGAACTCGTGCCCGGGCAGCTTTCTGTCGGCCAGATCCAGCGCGTCCTGCAAAACCTGCTGGCCGAGGGCGTTTCCATCCGCAATCTCTCCGGCATTCTGGAAAAGATCGGCGATTGCGCGGCGTTCACCAAAAATCCCGACGAGCTTTCGGAATACGCCCGGCGCTCTCTCGGACCGCAAATCGCCAAGCCATACCAGACCGACAACAACCAGCTCCGCGCCATCACGATGGATCCAAAACTGGAGCATCAGCTCGCGCAGGGCGTGCGGCAGACGCCCGGCGAAACCGCGCTCGTGGTCGAGCCGAAGCTGGCGCGGCACGTCATGGATTCGCTCTCGAAATTCGTCCAGCAAATGCTCGCCGCCGGACATCAGCCGGTCATCTTGTGCGCGCCGCAACTGCGCCTGGCGTTCCGGCGGTTCTTTGAAAGCACCTTCAGCGACCTCGCCGTGCTGTCCTACGCGGAAGTCCCGGCCCGCGTGCAGGTGCAAAGCGCGGCGGTGATTCCAGGAATAGCAGAATAGGTTTGTGAAATTGATTTGTTTCGTCGCCGACAACGCCGCCGCCGCGCTGGTCGAAGTCCATAAACGACTCGGCGCGGATGCGGTGATTGTGGCCGTCCGGCGGCTGCCGGCACCGGGCCTGGCGCGGCTCTGGAACAAGCAGGGCCGGATCGAAGTCACGGCCGGCGTGCCCGACAAAACTTCCGCGCCAACCCCGAAGCCGGTTTCTCCGCCGCAGAATTTTTCCGAGAATGCCGCCTGCCAGGTTTCCGAGGCCGGCCGCTGGCGCAGCGTCGCGTGGCTGGAGCAAATGGGCCTGCTGCCGGTCCACGCCGGCCGGCTGCAAACCCATTTGCAGGCCGTGCAGGGCGACGCGCCGGATTCGCCGGAGGAAGAATGGGAGCTGGTCCGCAGCGCGTTGTCGCGTTTCTGGCTGACCCCGCCGCCGCTGGATGACGGGGCCGCGCGGCCGCACGTTTTCATCGGCCCGCCCGGTTCCGGCAAAACGACGGCGCTGTGCAAATGGCTGACGCTCGCCACGCTGCTGGAGAGCCGTGCCGCGCGGGTCTGGCGGCTGGACGGCAGCATCGCCAACACGGCGGAATTTCTCGACAGCCACTGCGAAATGCTTGGCGTGCCGCTGGAACGGTTCTGGGCGAAGCCGGAAACCGCCGGCGAATTGTGGTTTGTGGATTTGCCGGGCGTGGAAATTACCGACGCGACGGCGCTGGCCGCCTTGCGCAATCAATTGACGACCCTGCCGTCGCCGCGCGTGCATCTGGTGTTGAACGCCGCGTATGAAACGCCGGTGTTGCTGGCGCAATGGCACGCGTTCGAGCTGTGCGCGCCGGAGGATTTGATTTTCACGCACCTGGACGAGGAGGCGCATCCGGTGAAATTGTGGAATTTCGTGTTCGGCACAAATTGCAGCCTTCGCTTCCTCGGCGCGGGGCAAAAAATTCCCGGAGAATTCCGGAATGCGTCGCCGGAAATTTTGTTGCCGGCAAAAACCCCCTGATTCCGGGGAAATCCCCCCATTTCCACGCGCTGTTCCCCGGCTGGCAAACGGCTTGCTAAACAACTGTCAGGCATCAAATGAAAGCATTGATTATTCTCGGCGCCATCGTCGGATTTCTCATCGGCGCGGGTTTTGGACTGGCGGGCAGCAGTCCGTGGCCGGCGGCACTGTGGCGCGCCTGCGCCGCGGCCCTGGTCGCCACCGTCCTCACCCGCTGGTGGAGCCGTGTGTGGATGCAGGGTCTGCGCGAATCCCTGGAACAACGCCGCGCCCGGCGCCCGGCGGCGGCACCATTCATCCAACCCGTTAAAAAATCATGAACACCAGCAGCTGTGAAATCGAGGCGGACCGTCCCGCAGTGGCGGGAACGGAACCGCGTCCCACCGCCCAGGAACTCTGGCGGCATTATCATGAGCAGACCAACAGCCAGGATGAAAATTCGCTGGTGGAGCGCTACCTGCCGCTGGTGCGCTATGCCGCAAACCGGCTGGCGATGACGCTGCCGGACCATGTTGACCGCGACGATTTGCACAGCGCGGGGCTTCTTGGCCTGTTGCAGGCGCTGCGGAATTATGACCCGGCTTCGGGAACGTCGTTTGAAGGTTATGCGCGGCTGCGCATCCGGGGCGCGATGCTGGACGAGCTGCGGCGCATGGACTGGGTGCCGCGCACGGTGCATGAGAAATCCCGAAAAATCCAGGCCGTCATGGGCGAGCTGGAACAGCGCCTGGGCCGCGCGCCGAACGATGAGGAGATGGCACAGGCGATGAAAATTCCGCTGGCCGAATATCTCGGGCTGCTCGATGAAATCCGCCCCGCGCAGTTCATCTGCCTGGATGCCGTATCCACTTCGGACGGGGACGAGGCCGGCAGCCTTTACGAAGTGGTGGCCAACCCGAACCAGCCCGGCCCGGTCGAGGAGGTTTCACGCGCGGAACTGAAGCGGGTGATTTTCAAGCGGCTGAAGGAATTGCCGGAAATCCAGCGCAAGGTGCTGGCGCTGTATTATGGCGAAGACATGCATCTGCGTGAAATCGCCGAGGTCTTCGGCCTGACCGAATCCCGCATCTGCCAGATTCATTCGCAGGCGATTCTTTCCATCCGTTCCTACCTGCAACACTTGGAAAGCGGCGTGGCTGGCCAGGGCAAGGTGTTCCAGCCATCATGATTATTCTTATCGGCATCCTCGTTGTCGTCTTTTCGATTTTTGGCGGCTTCAAGTTGGGCGGCGGCCAGCTTCTCTGGCTGGTGCATCCGCACGAACTGCTGATCATCGGCGGCGGCGCCTTCGGTGCGATGGTCATCATGTCGCCGCGCAAGGTGCTGGTGGACATGGGGCGGGGATTGTTGACGGCGCTCAAGGGCACGCCGTATGGCCGTGCCGCCTACGAGGAATTGTTCAAGGTGCTCTATGAACTTTTCCTGCTGGGCCGGCGCAACGGCATGATTGCGCTGGAGGAGCACGTTTTTGATCCCAAGAACAGTGCCATTTTCAACAGATACCCGCTCTTTGCCGCCAATCAAAAGGCGGTTGAATTTCTTTGCAGCAGCCTCCGTCCGATCATTGACGGCAAAATCAAACCCGACCAGTTGCGGCTGCTGCTGGACGTCGAAATCGAGCGGCGCGAAACGGACAATTACGGCCCGGTCAACGTGCTGACCAAGGTGGGCGATTCCATGCCGGGTTTCGGCATTGTGGCGGCGGTGCTGGGCATCGTGGTGACCATGGCGTCCATCAGCGGTCCCATTGAGGACATCGGCACCAATGTCGCCGCCGCGCTGGTGGGCACCTTTCTGGGCATCCTGCTGGCCTACGGTTTTGTGAATCCGCTGGCGATGAATCTGGAATTCGCCGGCAACGCGGAGCTGGACTTCACGCGTTGCATCGCCTCGTGCGTCATCGGTTTTGCCGGCGGCATGGCCCCCGTCACGGCGGTGGAACTGGGCCGCCGCGGCTTGAGCGACGAACTGCGCCCGAAGGCGGACGAACTGGAGGAAATGCTCAAGCCGTTGAAGAACACCGGTGCCAAAACCTGATGCGGCATGAGCAAGCGCCACCAACATCACGGCGGTGCGTGGAAGACCGCCTATGCGGACTTTGTGACCGCCATGATGGCGTTGTTCCTCCTGTTGTGGCTGACCGCGCAGGACAAAAAAATCAAGGATGCCGTCGAGCGCGCCTTCCGCAATCCGTTCTCGGCGGTCAACAAGGAATCCACCGGCATCATCCCCAACTCCAACAAGGACGCCAGCTCACAGAACAAGGATAAAGGAAATTTCCAGTCGGTAACCGCCATCGAAATGCAGATGTTGCGGAAGGTCACGGAGGACATCGCCAGGATGCTCGCCCAAAGCCAGGAACTGGAGCAAAGCGTCCAGATCGAACTCACCCCCGACGGCGTGCGCATCAACATTTTCGATCGTTCGCAGAAGCCCGTCTTCGAGCCGGGCACCGACAAGTTCACGGACTACGGCAGTTGGGTTTTCTCCACACTGGCGTGGGAAATCGCGCGCTTCCACACCTTTCGCATCGAACTGGAAGGGCACACTGAGACCCTGCCGGACCCCGCGCCCGAAAGCCAGAACAAATGGGATTTGTCCGCCGAACGCGCCAACGCCGCCCGCCGCAAGCTCGTTGCCAGCGGCGTCCTGGCCAAACAGATTTTCAAGGTTTCCGGCTTCGCGGACACGCAGCCGATGCCGGGTCTCGCCCCCGCCGCCGAATCCAACCGGCGCGTGACCGTTTTGTTGAAAGTTGAAGATCTGGATGAGGCCGCCGCCCCGCCGAACCAAAACCCGCCATGAATGAATCCTTTGTGCCGTTGAGTCCCGCCGCCGCCGGCCAAAACCGGTCGGACTTCCGCGTGGCCATTGTCAGCCCGCCGGAAAATCTCCAGCCCTTCCGGCCGCTGGGCCACGCCGGCAACAAGTCCGGCGCGGGCGACGCCTGCGAACCGCGCGTGACCTTGCAGCGCGACGGCGGGCGTGTCACGGTCATCCGCATTCAATGCGCCTGCGGCCAGGTCATTGAACTCGCGTGCGTTTATCCAACCCCGCCGGCGGCGGTGAAAGGTTGAGCCGATGAATTTTCTTTCGTTCATCTCCCGCGCCGCCGGCCGAACCGGCAAATTTTGCAACCGTTCCAGGCAGCTTTTGCCAGCGGCGGCCGGCGAAACGGATTTTATTCCGGCAAAAGCCTCCATTTTGACCGCTGGCACAGCCAGTGCTTAACAAGTTCGCACATGAATGTGAGCCTCTATCAAGCCGCCGCCGCGATGAACGCCCAAACGCGCTGGCAGGAGATGATCACCGAGAACCTCTCGGCCGGAACCGTGCCCGGCTTCCGCAAGCAGGATATTTCCTTCGCCGACGTCGCCGCCGCGTCGCCGGTGAACGTGAACGGCGCCACCCCGGCCAGTTTTTACATCCCGGTCGCCACCACCACCACGAATTTTCAGCAGGGGCAAATGCGTCCCACCGGCGATTCCTCGGACCTGGCGATTTCCGGTCCCGGATTTTTTGAAGTGCAACTGCCCGGCGGCGACAAGGCCTACACGCGCGACGGCGAATTTCAACTCAACGCCCAAGGCCAGCTTGCCACCAAGGAGGGCTACCTCGTCATGGGCGACGCCGGTCCCGTGCAACTTGATCCCCACAACACCTCGGCGTTCGCTGTTTCATCCACTGGCCAGATCTCGCAGGCCGGTAATCCTGTGGGGCGTTTGCAGCTCGTGAGATTTTCCAGTCCGAACCAGCTCACGGCCACGTCTGACGGTTATCTGCTCGCCAACCAGCCCGGCCTGACGCCCGTTCCGGCCGGCAGTAAAACCACGGTTCAACAGGGATTTCTCGAGGCGTCCAATTCCTCGTCCACCACCGAGATGGGCAGTTTGATCAATGCCATGCGGATTTTCGAGGCCAACCAGAAAGTGCTGCAGATGCAGAATGACCGCATGGGACAGGCCATCACCGCCCTGGGCGGCACCTCGTAGCCACCAATCATAAATAATTATGCTTCGCGCCCTTTACTCCTCCGCCGCCGGGATGGAATCCCAGCAGATGAACTTGGACGTCATCTCCAACAACCTGGCGAACGTCAACACCACCGGCTTCAAGAAAAGCAAGGTCGAGTTCCAGGAGCTGCTTTACCAGACCACCCGCGCGCCCGGCGCCGACCTCGGCTCCGGCAACCAGGTGCCTACCGGCATCCAGGTCGGCCAGGGGTCGCGCCCCGTCGCCACCGCGCGCATCTTCACCAACGGCGATCTCACCCAGACCGGCGAACAACTGGACGTGGCCGTGCAGGGCAACGGCTTCTTCGAAGTGCAAATGCCCGACGGTTCAAACGCCTACACCCGTGACGGCGCGTTCAAGACGGACGCCAATGGCCGCATTGTGACCAGCGACGGCCTGCCGGTCATCGGCGGTTTTCAGCCCGTGCCCAGCGGCACAACGAACATCACCATCGGCTCGAACGGCAATGTGACTTATACCGGCGCCAGCGGCACGACCTCGTTTCAAGTTCAGCTCGTCAACTTCAACAATCCCGCCGGACTTGAAAGCCAGGGCAGCAATCTTTACAAGGAAACCGCCGCGTCCGGCACGCCTGAACTTGGCACGCCCGGCTCAAACGGCTTCGGCACCTTGAACCAGGGTTACCTCGAACTTTCCAACGTCAGCGTTGTGGAAGAAATGGTCAACCTCATCCAGGCCCAGCGCGCCTACGAAGTCAATTCAAAGGCCGTGCAGGCTTGCGACGAAATGATGCAGCAAAGCAACAACCTGATAAAATGATGTCTCCGCGCCACGCCATATTGTCCTTGCTGCTCGCCGTCCTCGGCGGAGGATTTGGTTTTCCGGTTTTGGGAGACGGGCTTACCCCAACTTCATCCCCGGCTGTCACCACCGGAACCAACGCCGCGCCGCGCGAATGCGCGCTCGACGAGGCCGCCGTCACCCGGCTGTTGACCGCCGCGCTGCAACAACAATTTGTCGGCGCCGGCGGCGAACTGGACTTGCGGCTGACGCGCCCGTGGGTTTCGCGCAACGTTCCGGAAGGTCCGTTGACTTTGAAAATTCTCGACATGCCGAACAACGGCGTCGCGTCCTCGTTCCTCGTCCGGTTTGAAATTTTCACCACCGATGGCGGCAGCCTGGGCAACTGGCAATATTCGGTGCAGGCGCATCTTTGGCGCGAAATCTGGGTCGCCCGCTCCATGCTCAAGCCGGGCGGACTGGTGGCGGACGCCGCCATCGCACGCGAACGCCGCGACGTGCTGGCGCTGCACAGCCCGCTGGCCGAGTTTGCCGCCGGCGACACGACGCTCGAAGTGGCTGAATCGGTTCCCGCCGGCTCGCCGCTGCTGGCGTATTCGGTGAAGCTGCACCCGGTGATCCGCCGCGGCCAGATGGCCGACGCGCTCATTCAGGACGGCGCGTTGAATGTGATGATGAAAGTCCAGGCGCTGGAGGACGGCACGCCCGGCCAGCTCATTCGCCTGCGCAATTTGCAGTCCAGCCATGATCTCTGCGGAAAGGTTCTCAATGGAAAAACCGTCCTTGTCCCGCTCTAAAATGAAACCATCAATTTCCATCCCGAAATCAAATCGTTGCCGGTTGCGGGTGCTGGCCGTGGTTGTTTTGGCCATCGTCTGGCTGCCATTCGCTGCATTGCCGCAGTCGCTCTGGCATGACGACGCCTCCAAGTCCATGTTTGCCGACAAACGCGCCACCCGCGTTGGCGACATCATCACCATCATTGTCTCGGAAACCAGCACCGCCAGCAAAAACAACTCCACGGTGACGGAGAAGAAATCCAGCCTGACTGCGGCCATCACCTCGTTCCTTTATCCCAACGCCGGTTTTCTTACGCACCAGGGACAGATGCCGGCCATGAACTACAACTCCGACGTCGCGCACAACGGCAGCGGCAGCATCAGCGACTCGGAAACGGTGGTGGCCAAGATCGCCGTGCGCATTATGGACGTGCTGCCCAACGGCAATCTTGTCGTCGAGGGCAAACGCGAGACCGCCTTCAGCGGCGAACGTCAGACGATTGTGCTGCACGGCGTCGTGCGTTGTGACGACGTGGCCTCGGACGACACCGTCCAGAGTTACAACGTCGCCGACGCCACCATTCAGATCATCGGCAAAGGCACCGTCACTGACAGCCAGAACAAAGGCTGGTTCACCCGCATCTGGGACAAAATCAACCCCTTCTGACCATGCCGCTCGTGCCAAGAACATTGCGACCGAAAGTCCGGCAAGGCTGCCGGCGGCCGAAGAGTCCGCTGCGGGAGATCCGTCCGGCGAAACGAATTGGCGTGCTCGCCTTGTCCGTTGTTTTGTTTGCGGGAATTTTCTCCGCCGCCGCTTCCGGTGTCCGCATCGGCGACTTGGTGATGGTGGCGGGCGCGCGTGACAACCAGATCGTCGGCTACGGACTGGTCGCCGGTCTGGCCAACGACGGTGATCAAAATCCAATTTACACCCAGCAGACCATGGCCAATCTGCTCCAGCGTTACGGCGTCAACATCCCGGCCGCCTCGCTGTCCGCGCTTTCAGCCAAGAACATCGCCGTCGTCATGGTCACGGCGGACATTCCAGCGTTCATCAAGCCTGGCCAGCGGCTCGACGTGCAGGTGGCTTCGATGGGTGACGCCAAATCGCTCCAGGGCGGCGTGCTGCTCCAGACGCCGCTGCTCGGCGCGGACAACAAAGTTTATGCCGTGGCGCAGGGGCCGGTTTCCGTCGGCGGATTCACCGCCGGCACCGGTGGCGGCGGTGGCGCAACCGTGACGAAGAATCATCCGACCGTCGCCACCATCATCGGCGGCGCGCTGGTGGAAAAAGGGATTTCCACGACGATTGTCCACGACAACAGTGTGGAACTGCTGTTGCGTGATCCGGATTTCACGTCCGCCGCGCGGCTGGCCGCCGCCGTCAACGGCGTGTTCACGAACTCCGCGCACGCCGAGGACTCGACCAGCGTGCGGGTGCAGTTGCCGGCGGGCACGGAAACGTCGCCGGTGGATTTCATCGCCCGGCTGGAGGACGTTGAAGTCACGCCGGACATGCCGGCGCGCATCGTCATCAACGAGCGCACCGGCACCATCGTCGCCACGGCGGGCATCCAGATTTCCAG
>CAYVGC010000128.1:0-9118 GCA_964449815.1 uncultured Bifidobacteriaceae bacterium | reverse complement strand
GGGCCATAAAAACGTGGCGACCACCCAGATTTACACCCATGTCATGCAGCAGCCGAGTTTGGGGGTGCAAAGCCCGCTGGATGCCATTTGATTTGACTCGCTACGCTCGAATGGTCGCCACCAAGTTACGAGTGCGCTGACGCGCATGATTTTTATTTTGTCCCCAGCGGCTGACACGCACCACCTCCCTGGCGTTTTCACGTTCTTCGCATGGTTCCCCAAGTTGTTGAAAAGACAATGCGGTGAATCGCAAATCCGAACGACGATGGCTTGCAAACGCTCAATTTCATCTGGGCATAGGAATTCTACAAGGAGCCTTAGCCGGAGGCCGGCAGGCGGGCGCTCCGCGCCCGCCCACCGGCCCCCGCCCAAGGAATCCAGCAAGTTTGACTTAGGCCGTGGAAATCCGGCGTTTTATCACAGCATCCAAGGCGGATTTTCGGGGGGCGTCTGGCCTGACGGCCAAGGTTAAACCGTGGTGGACATGCCACTCTTAGGCAAAACCAACGCCCCCATGCCCGCAAGCTGTGAGGCAGTCTCATCGCAAAGGCTACTCGCCGGGGGAAATGACAAACCATTGATCGCCCCGCCGGCTTTTACCACCTGCCCGTTCTTCCGTAAGTCCGCCCTGTGGCGTCTGTCACCCACGGCGTCCAGATGCGTGATCAGGCGCACCACCGACGCTGACAGCGTCACCGAGTCGGCAAAGGCGTATTTCGACACCTCGTAGGAGTTTGCCCCCAGGCATTTGCTCACGTATTCCGGTCCAGAGCGTGACCGGTCATATTGCCGAACTTCAACCCGGGCACCATGCGAAACCTGCTTCCAAAGGAACTCAAGTTTCTTGGCGTCCGCGTGACCATTGCGCGAAAAGATCCCACCCAGCAGATAGTGATAGTGGAACCGCCCCGTCATTTCTCCCTCTTCGCCACGCAGTGCCACGAGAAGGTTTTTCTGGGGACAGCCAAACGATTCGATGATTCTGCGCTTCCAATTCTCAAAAATGGACTGGCAAATGCCAGGCCGAGGGACTCTGCCCGCAAAAGTTGGCGTGCCGAAAAACTCCCAGGGAACCCGGGAGAGAATCACCGAATAATCTGTGCCGACCTCAAGCCGTCGCCACGGCTCGCGCCATTGCCTATCCGCTTGAGGGTTTTTATACGACATAGCCGGTTTATTTCGCGGTTATGATTTGGCCCAAAAGCGTCGCCTTGCCGCCGTTGTCACCGTGGCGGATTTTGGCAATGCCGACCTCGATGGTCTTGCCCACTGTCTTCCCCCAATATGCCTGCCGTTCCTCCGGTTTCAGCCGGTAGTAAAGCATTTCCTCCATGCGGTGTTCCGCCGGTTCGGAAATGTCCAGACAGAGCAAGTCCCAGGCTTCCCCGGCCTTGCGCTTTTCGTTGGCATCCCAACTGTTGTAGACTTCCTTAAATACCGTCAGTTTTGTGATCATACTAATTTCAGCTTTCTATTTCTGCCGGGTTAGTTGAATTCCCCACGACGGGCAGAACGCCGCGCGGAAAGTGTTTGGACGGGCTGATGTTCATCGGTTGGCCTCCGATGTATTGACGATGGCGAGAATCGCCGCCTGGAGCGGAACGGGAAGTTTTGACCAAACTGCGACAACGCGCGCCAATTCAGGCCCAAGCTCGCCTAGAATCTGTGCGCGTATTTGTGTATAGTCCGCTTGGGTGTGTGTTGTAAGAGGCTGATTCTGTGCAGATTCTGGATTTTGCGGTGAAGGTTCGATTCCCTTCACCCGCTCCATATGCTTGTAAATCATTTGCCGACTTTGATAAAGCCATGACTTGGGTGGCTGGTATCCGCGCCGCTACAACTCAAGCGGAAGCGTCTCAACTTGTTTGGCGGTGAAAACGGGGCCTTCCTTGCAGACATAGACTGGCCCCACATTGCAACGTCCGCATTTGCCGAGGCCGCATTTCATCCGATTTTCCAAGGTGGTGAATACATCGCCGCTCTGGAATCCGAGTTTCTTCAGGCTCTGCAGCGTGAACTTGATCATGATGGGCGGACCGCAAAGCACCGCAATGCGGTTGGCCGGCGACGGCTTTACCGCCTCAACCAAATGGGGCACGAAGCCGGTGTAACGGCGATGTTTCCGTTCAAGCACACTCTCGCCGGGAGATTTCAGGTTCAGCGGCCACCAGTCTTCCTCGGCGGCTTCTTCGATCAGTCCCTTTGGGCCGCCTTTCCAGTCAATGCACAACCATAACTTCACATCCGGTCGCGCCTCCCATTCGGCGAGTTCGGTCTTGTAAACGTGATCACTCCACGTTTTCGCCCCGTAGATTATGGTGATGTCGCCATAGTCCGGCCGGTGATCCAGGCAGTATTGGATGACGCTGCGCATCGGCGGCAGGGCAATGCCACCGGCAACAAACAGCAAATCTTTCCCTTTCCAGGATTCGACCGGAAAACTGTTGCCATACGGACCGCGGAAACCCATCAAGTCGCCGACGTTCAGTCGTCGTAACGCCCGCGTGACGCGCCCGGCCTGGCGGAAAGTGCACTCGATGTAACCCTTGCGCGTTGAACTGCTGGCAATGCAAAACGTGGCCTCGCCTTCGCCCAGCGCGTTATACAGGCCGAACTGGCCGACGCGAAAGTCAAACGCTTCCGCTTCCTTCGCGTCCGCGAATTCGAGGCGCAAGGTGCGCACATCCGGCGTCTCGTCCCGCATCGCCACAATGCGCATGAGGTATGGCCGGTAAATGTTGGGTGAAGCCGAAGCCGTCCGCGCCTGGATGCCGGGAACGCCGCCGCCCGCAAATTCCGGTGCCGGCCCGGCCGGCAGCTCGCGCGACAATTCTTTCAGGTCAGCCAGCAAATCCATTCCCGCCGGGCACAGGCGGATGCAGCGGCCGCAGCCGGTGCAGAGCACTCGCCCGAATTTT
This sequence comes from uncultured Bifidobacteriaceae bacterium, assembly GCA_964449815.1. GTDB lineage: Bacteria > Verrucomicrobiota > Verrucomicrobiia > Limisphaerales > UBA11358 > UBA11358. The sequence continues at coordinate 6,200 of CAYVGC010000128.1, read as the reverse complement.
CCGGGATAATAACTGAACTTGTGCGACAACCGCTGTCGCCACCGGCTCGGCTGGTCGGGCCGCGGATTGTGCCCCGAGGTGTGCAGTGTGAACAGCGGAAACGCGCAGGCGTCCCAGTTCTTCTGCCGGCTCCCTTCGCTTCCGCGAATCTCGTCCTGCAGGTCGAAACAGTGGCAGGTCGGACAGACAAACGCGCAGGTGCCGCAGGCCAGGCACGACCGCGCCGCCCGCTCCCACAACGGATCGTTGAAGCGCCGACGCAGTCCTTCCGCGACCGCCTTCGTGCTGAATTGAGCTGGCAGCTTTCGCCGAATGGTTTCGCGGATTGCCGTCAAATCCACCGCCTCGTCCGACTGCGGCAGCATTGCCAGAAGTTTCCGGCCGGTCTCCGTGCGCGCTTCCACGGCCAACGAGCCGTCTGCCAGTTCCGTCAGCGTCACGTCGCCGCTGTTTTCGCCAGCGGGATCAACGCCGACCGACGTGCAGAAACACGCTGCATCCGCCGGTTCACGGCAGGCCAGCACGACGAACGCCATGTTCTTCAGCCGCCGCTCGAAAAAAGGGTCGTGGAAATCCCAGCCGAACAAGGGCGCCAGGATTTCCGGCGCCGCCGCGTCGCACGGTCGCGCGCCAAACACCACCACCGGCGGAAATTCCAGCTGCGGGTCTTCCATTGTCCACTCGCGGTCCCTGCGCCGGAATTTCAGAATGGGTTCGCTGCGCGGAAACCAACTGCTCTTCGGACTTTGCCGGGCAAGCCCCTTCCCGAGGCCGGTCGGCTGGGCGGACTGGGCGGTGAGTTCGCGATACCCGACCTGCCCGTCGGCTGCCACCGGCGCGAGCACGCGCCAGCCTGCGGCCAGCAGTCCGGACGGCCACTGTTCAATTGTTTCCCGGGCCAATTTCACAAAATAAAATCCTCCTTGTCGTTTGGCAGGTAATCTGACTGCAACGGCGCGTCCGAAGGATTCACGCCGGCGCGGTGGGTGAAATGTTTCAAGGCTGAACGGGCCATCGCCGCGTTCAGCAGGTCCAGCGGAATGCCGGCCGGACAGGCGCTCGTGCATGAGCCGCAGCCCACACAGCGTCCGGCGAGATGGAACGCACGCATCAGGTGCCACGAAAAATTGCCGCGACCGTCCGCCGCCGTTGGAAACCACTGCGGCTGGTTTTTGTCGGCGAAACACTGCTCGCAGCCACACATCGGGCACGAACCGCGGCAGGCGTAGCACTTGATGCACTTTGCCGACTGCTCCCGCCAAAACGTCCAGCGTTCACCGGGCGGCTTCGCCATCAGCTCATCCAGCGACTTCAGCGTCGCATCGGAAAATCCCACAGGCCGATTCGCCGGCAGTTCCTTGAGCATCGCCGCCGAAGCTGCGGTCAAATCCATCGTTCCCAAAAATTTTCCATCGTCGGCCACTGCAAAAATGACAAGCTTCGCCGGGTCAATTTGTGATTCCTGCGCCAGCACGTTCAAAGACAATATCTCGCTGCGGCGCGCCACCATGCCCAGCGGCAGAACGGCTTTGAGCTTTGGGTTTTTCAGCAGTCGCGCCAGATTGCCCGATTTGCCGGGCGCAACCAGTTCACCGGCTGCTTCGGCGGAGAGAATCCACGAGGGACGTGGCCGTGACAAAGTCTCATTGCGAGTCCAGCCGACGACCACCTTGACTTTTCCACTGGTGAGTGCTTCACCGGCTGCCGCCGCCAATTGCGGGTCGGCCGGCTGTGCTGGCGCGAACCGGAACACCGCCGACTCGTTCGCGTTCGCGGGCACAATATCTGGCGCGTCATCCGCCGCCAGCCGGCGCATCGCATCATGCGGTCCCAGCGCCTTGATTTTGTCGGTGAATGTCTGGATGGTTTTGACCCATTTTGCGCCTTCGGCGGCGGAAATCCACGCCAGCTCAAACCGGTTCAGGTCGAAGCCAATCACATTGAGCAGGTCGCGGAACAAAATCCACCGCCGCCGCGCCCGGTAGTTGCCGGCGGTGTAATGACAATCGCCCGGATGGCAGCCGCTGACGATGACGCCGTCCGCGCCATCCAGAAACGCCCGCAGGACAAAGCTGACGTCAATCCGGCCCGTGCAGGGCAGCATCAACGTCCGCACGTTCGGCGCGTAAGTCATGCGGCTGGTGCCGGCCAGGTCCGCCCCGGCGTATGTGCACCACTTGCAGACGAAGGCGACAATGCGCGGTTCAAAACCGTTTGATTTGGCGGTCTCACTCATTCCAGGAGCGCCTCCAGTGCGCTGAAAACTTCTTCATCGGTGAAGCCGTCCAGGTCAATTGACTTGTTGCGGCAAAGCGAAACACACGTGCCGCAGCCCTGGCACAGGCTGCGGTTGACCCGCGCCACCTGTTTGATCAACGCGCCCTGGCGGTCGCGGATTTCTTCGCGCTCAATCGCCTTGTAGGGACACGCCGCGGCGCAGGTGAAACAGCCGATGCACGTTGAAAACAAGGGTGGCGGCTGACGATTTACCCGGGCAACCACCGGGTCGCGCTGAAGTTCACTCGCTGCGAACAATCCCAGCGCCTTGGCCGCCGCCGCCGAGGCTTGCGCCACGGATTCTGGAATATCCTTTGGTCCCTGGCACGCGCCAGCCAGAAAGATGCCGGCGGTGTTGGTTTCCACCGGGCGCAACTTCGGATGCGCTTCACTCAACCAGCCGTCGGCGTCGTAGCCAATGCCCAGTTTCTGCGCCATTGTCCGCACGTCTGCCTGCGGAACGGCGGCACTGGCCAGGACAACCATGTCGGCCTTGATGTCAATGCGTTCGCCGCCGTTGAGCGTGTCGGCGGCCTGCACGATCAGTTGGCCGTCTTCGCCATAAATGCGGGCGGCCCGTGAACGCAGGTAAATCACGCCATCCTGCTCGACAGCGCGGCGGTAAAATTCGTCGTAGCCCTTGCCCGGAGTGCGGACATCCATGCACAGGACAATGGCCCGGCCGCCATGGACCTTGTGGCGGTAAAGCATCGCGTGTTTGGCGGTATACATGCAGCAGATTTTGCTGCAATAGGCGCGGCCTTTCTCGCGGTCGCGCGAGCCGGCGCATTGGACGAACACCACGGTCTGCGGCGCCTTGCCGTCGGATGGCCGTCGGATTTCGCCGGCGGTCGGGCCGGAAGCCGAGGCCAGCCGCTCGAATTGCAATCCCGTGAGCACGTCGGGATGATCACCGTCGGCATACGCGGGAAGTTGATCTTTCGGCAGCACTTGGAAGCCGGTTGCCACGACGATCGCGCCGACCTTCTCCGCGATGAGTTCGTCCTGCTGGTTGTAATCAATCGCGCCGGTCGGGCAAAGCTTCTGGCAGGCGCCGCAGCGGCCGTTTTTGAATTTAATGCAGCTGGCGCGGTCAATGACCGGCTTGTTCGGCACGGCTTGTGGAAACGGGATGCCGATGGCCGTGCGCAACCCAAGACCTTCGTCGAAGTCGCTCGGCAGTTTTTTTTGCGGGCATTTCTGCCAGCAAGTGCCGCAGCCGGTGCATTTTTTCAAATCCACGCTGCGCGCTTTGCGGCGGATGGTCACTTCAAAATTGCCCACGTAGCCTTCAATTTTCTCGACTTCGCTGTAGGTTTCCAGCCGGATGCGCGGATGCGACGCGGCCTCGACCATGCGCGGGGTCAAGATGCATTGCGAACAATCCAGCGTTGGAAATGTTTCCGAAAGCTGCGCCATGTGGCCGCCCAGCGATGGCGAACGCTCCACCAAAATCACCTCGGTGCCGCCGTCGGCAATGTCCAGCGCCGCCTGAATGCCGGCAATCCCGCCGCCGATGACCAGCGCCCGGCGCGTCACCGGCACACGGATTGGCGCGAGCGGCGTGTTGCGCTGAACGCGGGCGACAATGGAACGCACGATGTCAATCGCCTTGCGGGTGGCCTGTTCCCGGTCGGCATGCACCCAGGAACATTGCTCGCGGAGATTGGCGATCTCGCACAGATAAGGATTCAACCCGGCAGACGCGCAGGTCTTGCGGAAAGTTTTCTCATGCATCCGCGGCGAACACGCGCCCACCACCACGCCGGTCAGTTTGTGTTCCTGAATCGCGTTGCGGATCTGCGCCTGGCCCGGCTCCGAGCAGGTGTAGCGGTAATCCACGGCGTAGGCCACGCCCGGCAACTGGCGCGCGGCCTCGGCCACGCGCGCGCAATCCACCGTTTTGCCGATGTTCTCGCCGCAATGGCAGATGAAAACGCCGATCCGGGACATGTCAGTTTTTCTCCTTCCCCAGTGCATTTGCCGTCGGCACAAAATGTTTGTCCAAGCCGAGCACGGCCGCAGCCAAACCCATCGCCCAGCCGGTGAGTTGCGTGAGATAAATCACCGGCAACTGCGCCTTCGCCGCAATGCCCATCTCGCCCTGGCGCAGGTCGAGATTGGAATGACACATCGGGCAGGCGACGCAAAAAACATCGGCACCGGCCCGCCTGGCGGCATCGTAAATGCGCCGGCCCTGGCGGAGCACCGTGCTCTTCTGCGACAACGCAAACGATGCGCCGCAACATTCGGTGGCCATGGACCAGCGCACCGGCTGGCCGCCGAGCAGTGTCACGAGTTGTTCCATCTGCTGCGGGTTTTCAACCTGCTGGATGCCGGTGATCTTGGGCGGACGCACCAGCAAACAGCCGTAGTAACAGGCGACTTTCAGGCTGGCGAGCGGGCGCGTGATTTTGGATTTGAGCGCGTCGGTCACGCCGTGGTTGAGCCAGCCCAAGACGCTGACTGGCTTGATGTTTTCCAGACCGGGCGCTTCATCCAGCGCGGCGGCGATGCCGGGATTGTGCTTCAGTTCATGCGCCGCCGTGGCCAGGCGTTGGTAGCACATCGCACACGGCGCAAGCACCTCGGCCAGACCGGCGCGACGGGCTTTCGCGAGCGTGTCGGCGGCCAGGCAGAGCGCCGCCTCGTGATCAATGGCGTGGGCGGAGGTCGCCCCGCAGCAGACCCAGTCGGGAATCTCCCGCAGCTCGACCCCCAACTGGCCGGCGACGGCGCGCAGCGAACGGTCATATTCGCTGGCCGAACTGCTCAGACTGCAACCGGGATAGTAGCCGAGGACGCTCATGATTTTTTCAACCGTTGCACGGCTTTTTTTACGCGGCCGGTGTCGGCGGATTTGCCTGGCAGGAGATGCAATTTACCCTTTGCCATCATGGCCGGGCCGAGCGCGGCGTCCTGCAAAAAGTGGCCGGTGCGGAGCTTGTAACCGATGACCAGAAACAGTTCGTGAACCCGTCCGTGCCGCAGCGCGCCGTTAAGAAAAATGTGGTGTAACGCCTGGATATCACGGACGCGTCTGGTGCTCGCGGTCATGCCGCGTTTGAGTCCCTCCTGTCGGAGCACATCCATCGTGCCAGCGATGTCCACGCCCTGCGGACAGCGCGTCGTGCAGGCGAGACAACCCGCGCACAACCACGGCGTCTCCGCCGTCAACGCCTGCCGGGCATACACCGCCGCCCTTGTCGGAAACGCCGCTTCGAGCTGGAGCAGATGGATGACGCGCGTCGGGCTGACGTCCATTTCACCGGGAACATTCTGCGGGCAACCCGCCGCACATCGGCCGCACTGATAACAATTCAGCGGCGACGCACCGGTGACAGTGCGGACTTGTTCGACAAGGTTATTGGCAGTCACGCTAGACATGTTTCGGCTAATTCATGATTGGCACACAAGCGGCCATTGTAACCAATTTGTCCTCAACGGCAAACGCGGCGCGTGTGATCGTGCCATCGGCCGGCGTGGTCTTGATTTGAGTCCAAACGAGACGCCAAAGGACTTGATATGCAATTAGTGGCTTCACAACATTGAGCGGCTTACCAGACCGCCAAGTGCTTGGCAATAAGTTTTCCAACCAAAATCGCGGCAGTGACAACATTCCGCAGCTAAACTTATGACGGTCGGTGTCGGGTGAAAAAATGGATTTGAGATTCAAAGGTGCCTTAACCGTAGAGTTTTTGATATTGGGTTCACCACAGCCCATATTTCGCCTCGCCAAAGAAAACACCAGCACGCCGATCTTGATGGCGGAAGACCAGGTGGCCTACGGCACGGGCGGGTGGTGGGGCGAATGGTCTGGGGGCGGGGGGAGCAGCCCGGAGCTGAAAGACCCGCAGGCCAACCACCGGCTGGCGACGAGTTCCACGGGGGGCACGGCCTTTGGCGTCCGGTTGCTCAACGGC
>CAYVGC010000127.1:0-9299 GCA_964449815.1 uncultured Bifidobacteriaceae bacterium | reverse complement strand
AGATCAACCAGGACACCGTGCTCATCGAGCCGACCAGCGGCAACACCGGCATCGCGCTGGCGTTTGTCGCCGCCGCCAAAGGCTTGAAGCTCATCTTGACCATGCCGGAAACGATGAGCATCGAACGCCGGAAGCTGCTGAAAATTCTCGGCGCGAAACTCGTGCTGACCGAAGGTGCCAAGGGCATGAAAGGCGCCATTGCCAAGGCCGAGGAACTGAACAAACAGATTCCCAACAGCTTCATCCCCCAACAGTTCAACAATCCGGCCAACCCGGAAATCCATCGCAAAACCACCGCCGAGGAAATCTGGCGCGACACCGACGGCAAAGTGGATTTCGTCGTCGCGGGCGTTGGGACCGGCGGCACGATCACCGGCGTCGCGGAAGTCATCAAGAAACGCAAGCCCGGTTTCAAGGCGATTGCCGTTGAGCCCGCGAAATCGCCGGTGATTTCCGGCGGCCAAGCCGGTCCGCACAAGTTGCAGGGCATCGGGCCTGGTTTTATTCCGGCGAACTTGAACACAAAGATTGTGGACGAAGTGATCAAGGTGAACGAGGAAGATTCCGGCCCGATTTCCAAGGAAGTCAACCAGACGGATGGCATCCCCGTGGGCATTTCCAGCGGCGCGGCAATCTGGGCGGCGCTGCAGGTCGCCAAACGCCCGGAAAACAAGGGCAAAACCATTGTGGCCATCGTGCCCTCGTCCACCGAACGTTATCTTTCGACCTGGCTGTTCGCCGACATCAACACTGATTCCGACGACATCAGCAATTTGTTTTCACACGATGCGTAATTGCATTTGACCAAAACGGCAATATCATCAGCAACCAAAGAATCATATAAATTATGAGCAATCAAACAAAAGGCCTCAGCACATTGGCATTGCACGCCGGCCAGGTTCCCGACCCGACCACCACCGCGCGCGCCGTGCCGATTTACCAGACGACGTCCTACGTCTTCAAAAACACCGAGCACGCGGCCAATCTTTTTGCGTTGAAAGAGTTCGGCAACATCTACACCCGCATCATGAACCCGACCACCGACGTTTTCGAACAGCGCGTCGCCGCCCTCGAAGGCGGCACTGGCGCGCTGGGCGTGGCGTCCGGCGCGGCCGCCATCACCTACGCGCTGCTGGCAATCACACAGGTGGGCGACGAGATTGTGGCCGGAGACAACCTGTATGGCGGCACTTATGCGCTGTTTCACTACACATTTCCCAAGCTGGGCCGCACGACAAAGTTCGTCAATTCCCGCGACCCGGAGGCGTTCCGCAAAGCCATCACGCCCAAAACCCGGGCGATTTACGCCGAGACCATTGGCAATCCGAAACTGAACGTCCCGGACTTCGAGGCGCTCGCCAAGATCGCACACGAAAACGGCATTCCGCTGGTGATTGACAACACCGTCGGCGTCGGCCTGGTCCGTCCGTTTGACTTTGGCGCGGACATCATTGTCACCTCCGCCACGAAATACATCGGCGGTCACGGCACCAGCATCGGCGGCGTCATCGTGGACTCCGGCAAATTCAAATGGAACAACGGCAAATTCCCTGAATTCACCGAGCCAGACCCAAGCTATCACGGCCTCATTTATTGGGATGCGTTGAGCAACGTGCCCGGCATGGGCAACGTCGCCTTCATCCTGAAAGTGCGCGTGACGCTGCTGCGCGACATCGGTGCGTCGCTCAGTCCGTTCAATTCGTTCCTCTTTTTGCAGGGGCTGGAAACCTTGCCGCTGCGGCAAAAGCAACATTCGGCCAACGCGCTCGAAATCGCCCGCTGGCTCAAGACGCACCCGCTGGTGACCTGGGTGACTTATCCCGGCCTGCCGGACGATCCGAGCCACAAGGTCGCCTCGAAGTATCTGAAGCTCGGCTTCGGCGGTCTGGTCGGTTTCGGCGTCAAGGGCGGGTTGGAAGCGGGGAAAAAATTCATCAACTCGGTGAAATTGCTCTCGCACCTCGCCAACATCGGCGACGCCAAATCGCTGGTGATTCATCCGGCTTCAACCACGCACTCGCAGTTGTCGCCAGCCGAACTGGAGGAAACCGGCGCGACGCCCGATTATGTCCGGCTTTCCGTCGGTTTGGAGGACGTGGCCGACATCAAGGCCGACATCGAGCAGGCGCTGCAAGCCTCGCAGAAATAATTCCGAACTCCGCGCACCGGCAAGGATCAGTCAATCGCCGGTGCGACGGAGGTTGGTTTGCCAAGCTCCAAGTTCAATGGCCAGTGATTTTTTTGCCAGCAGCGACGCGGTTCGCACCGCGCAGCCGTTGCGTTTTGCGCAGAGCATCAAGCTGGACAAGCCACTGCCGCTGGAGTCCGGCGGCACTTTGCCAGGTATCACGGTGGTCTTTGAAACCTACGGCCAGCTCAACAAGTCCGGTGACAACGCCATTCTGATCTGCCACGCCCTCAGCGGTGATTCCCATGTCGCCCGTCATAATGCCGGGGATGATCCGGGCTGGTGGGACATTTTGGTGGGGCCGGGCAAGCCGGTGGACACAAAGCGTTTTTTTGTCGTCTGCCCGAATCTCCTTGGCGGCTGTCGCGGCACCACCGGCCCCGGCAGCCTCAACCCGGCGACCGGCAAACCTTACGGGCCGGATTTCCCGACCATCACCATCGGCGACATGGTGGAAGTCCAGAGTCGTCTGCTGGATCACCTTGGCATCGGCCAGCTCGTCGCGGTCATCGGCGGCTCTGTCGGCGGACATCAAGTGTTGACGTGGGCCGCGCGGCATTCCGACCGGTTGCGCGGCGTGGCGGTGCTGGCGAGTTCACCGCGATTGACCAGCCAGGCGCTGGCGTTTGATGTGGTGGGCCGGAACGCCATCCGCCGCGATCCGTATTTTCACAGCGGCCAGTATTACGGCCAGCCGCACGGCCCCGACGTCGGCCTGGCGCTGGCGCGGATGATCGGCCACATCACCTATCTTTCACCGGAGGCCATGAACCAGAAGTTTGAGGCCGACCGGCTGCACCCGCGCGAAGAAGTGATTGAGTTTGAAAAAACTTTTTCCGTCGGCTCGTATCTGGGCCATCAGGGAACGAAGTTCGTGGAACGCTTCGACGCGAACAGTTATCTCACGCTGTCGCTGGCGATGGATTTGTTTGACCTGGGCGGCACGCCGGAACAACTGGCGGCAAGTTTCAGTCCGGCGCAATGCCGGTGGCTGGTGCTGAGTTTTTCCAGCGACTGGCTGTTTCCGCCCAGCCAGTCCCGCGACATCACGAACGCCCTGATTCACAACAACGCCGCCGTGAGCTACTGCGACATCCAAAGCGCCTGCGGTCACGATGCGTTTCTGCTGCCGGACAATTTTGACCGCTATGGCGAAATGATCCGCGTGTTCATAAATAATCTTGCGCCCGCGCCAAATCCTCCGCGCGTCGAGAAAGAAGAGCTGCCCGGAACCACCAGCATTTTCCACGAGCGCCGGCTCGACTACGACCGCATCCTCGAATTGATCCCGTCGGGCGCCAGCGTGCTGGACCTCGGCTGCGGCTCCGGACGGTTGCTGGCGCGGCTTCAACACCGGTCTCCCGGCCGGCTGGTGGGCATCGAACTGGACGAGAAAAAAATCCTGGGTGCGTTGCAACGGAATCTCAACGTGGTTCAAGCCGACTTGAACGAGGGCTTGCGGGCGTTTGCCGACAAGCAGTTCGACTGCGTGGTGTTGTCGCAGACGTTGCCGGCGGTCAAGGACGTTGAGGGCGTGATTGCCGAAATGCTCCGCGTGGGCGCGACGGGCATCGTCAGCTTTCCCAATCTGGCGTTTCACAAGCTGCGCCGCATTCTCGCCGAGGAAGGCCGCGCGCCACGCGCCTATGGCTGGATGCGCGACAAATGGTATAACACGGCGGACATCCGGTTTCTTTCCATCGCGGACTTTGAATCCTTTTGCAAGGAAAAACACTTTCACATCCAGCGGCGCATTGCGCTCGACACCGAGGCGGGCCAGGAAGTCACGGGGGACGCCAACCGGAACGCCGACCTCGCCATCTTCGTGCTCCGTCACGAAGAAATGCCCCAATAAAAACCGGTGCGCAACCAGCTTTGCCGGCGAAATTCAAGGATCACCCGTCGCGTGAAAATTTTGCCGGCAGCCGTGTTTGCCATATGAGCAATGGGACGTTGAATTTCAAATCATCCAGTTCACCGTGAACAATTTTCAAACAGCCTGTCTCTGCCCGCAAGTCATTCAAACAACGGTCAGCCAACTTTTAGTCTTTGGTTTTCAGCGCGGCGAAACTGCTTGCCTCCGCGCTTCAGTAAGGCATAATATCCGCTCGATGATTCGAGCCAAATAGGTTCTCGGCGACTTTGTGAAACACTGGTTGTCCGACGAGTTGCGATGTGCTTTTGCCCATCGTTTTCATGCAAAAAGACGGACAAAAAAGACGGTGGGTTACAAATTCGGGTTACAATATAATGCCTGAGATCATTGAATAATCTTCGCAAATGCCTTTGCGATAATTTTTTGGGTTGGTAGCTCAGTCGGTAGAGCAGTGCCCTTTTAAGGCATTGGTCGTGGGTTCGAGTCCCACCCAACCCACCATTTCTTTTCATTGGAAAATCAGTAAAATAACGATGGATAAAGGGTTTTATTGATTTATGACGGGATTCTTCAAAGTGCAAGCGAATGAAGCGGAGTGCCGATATTTGCCACAAAACACCGCTTAAAGGCAAATTTAATGGCAACTTTCCAGCCTTCATTGGCGGATACAATCCAGACCTGATGTTGCCGCTATTTCTTTTTGGGCTTGGCGGCGGCGCGGGCGAGTTTTTTTTGCGGCTCGCGTTCGGGCGTGTAATGAATCTGGCCGTCGCTTTGCCAAACGTATTCACCGGACTTGGTGAATGGAAATTTGTTTTTCTTTAGCTTCTTTTCCGATTCAAGGCGCATGGACGTAAGAAACCCTTCCAACAAATAACCGGACGCCAGTTGCGGCAGTTTTTTGATCTCCGCCGCGATTTTATCGGAGTCCGGCATTTTGACGGCGATGCGGTCTTCCTCGGTGACGCCGAAATGTTTTTCCAATTCCTCGAACGCCTTGGCGAGTTTGTAGGCGCAAAGGGCGGAGTCATCGTTTTTGTAGGCACGATACTGAATGGCGCAGAGGCGGCGGATATTCGTGGTCAATGAATGGAGTGCTTGCAAGGCTCCCAGATCAGGGTGCTTTTGCTGGAGGCCGAGCGCCTGATAATCTTCAAACAATGCCTTGGTATAGGGTGCGCCTTCAACATCAACCGGCGGCTGGTTGACATCATTGGTCAAAAGCCAGGCGAGATTGATTCCGGTCTTGTGCGAAACCAAGCCGGCCAGTTTCTCGCTAAGATTCAACCTGCCCAATTCCACGGCCTGAATCGTGGGCGTCGAACATTCAAGAATCGCGGCCATTTCCTTTTGGGTAATGCCAATGGTCGTGCGGAGAACGGCTAGGGTGTGTCGCTGTGGTGACGGTCGCATAATCGGAAGCATAGCATATACGCATTAAACATCTACCTTTTCAATGCAGATATGCGATACATATAACAGAACGATGCAGGCCGAAGATAAGCGGTTGGCAGGCGGTCGGAACCAAGCAAGCCAAAGCAGACGCGGACTGCGAGTTGACTACGACGACATTATGATGAATGAAATAACTCTCAAGGGAAAACTGGTGGATGCCAAACAATTGCTCAATGAGTTGTTTGACCAAGACGCCCGGCCCAGCATCCGCTGGCTGCGCCAGCAAACCAAAGCCAAGGCGATTCCGTTTATCCGCATAGGCCATCTGGTTTTCTTCGACGTGGACATGGTTCGCGCGGCGCTGGCGGGTAAAAATCTGGTAGGCGGACGGCATCTTGCTTCAACTGCTCGCGCTGGTGCGTGATGAAAGCATCCCCGCTAGACCGCGCTCGGCGTTATTTCGCCAAGTGCCCGCCAGCCATCAGCGGCCAGAGCGGTCACAACGCGACATTTTATGTCGCGGCGGTGCTGGTGCATGGCTTCGCGCTCGGTGAAGCCGACGCCCTGATGCTGCTCAAGGAGTTCAATCAGCGGTGTCTGCCGCCGTGGAGCGAAGGCGAATTGATCCACAAAATCACGTCGGCGGCGAATGCGGTTCACTCGTTTCCGCGTGGTTATTTATTGGGCGACGAAAAGGACTATGGCGGAACTTTTGCCGCAAAACCGATTCCGCCACCTCCTCCTAAGCCGAAATTTCAAAGGGATGTCTTGCGGCGAATCGCGGGCAAGGTGCCAGACATCAAGGACACCGTTTGTTTTCTTTCCGAACGGTCGCCGGTGAATGTGGAACGTCAGGATTCGGCCAGTGTGCTGCGGCATCTTTACGCTCGCGGGTCGGGCGAAAAGATTTTGATTTTCACGGAAATGAAATCCCAGGGGCAATTTTTATGGGAAGCTGACCGGAGCGATTTTATCCAGCAGCGGCATTTGCCGGCGGGCAATGATGGCGTCTGGTTTCTGCCGCAACCTGTCAGCGGCGGATTTTTTCCGAATCCGCGTTCCGACGGGAATTTGTCCCGGCGGTCGGAAGAGGCGGTTTCGGCGTTTCGTTATGCGGTGCTGGAAAGCGATGAGGCGGATGCCGATGACTGGCTCCGTTGTCTGGTGCAAATGCCGCTGCGGATTTCTTGCATTTGCGAGTCGGGCAAGCGGTCAATTCATGCGCTGGTGCGGCTGGACGCGGCGAGCAAGGCCGATTGGGATCGGCTCATGGCGCCACTCAAGCCGGTGCTGATTACGCTCGGCGCGGATCGGGGCGCTTTGTCCGCCGTCCGTTTGTCCCGGCTGCCGCAAGCGATGCGCGGCGAGCGCTGCCAGCGGTTGCTGTATTTGAACCCGCAACCGAGCGGGGTGCCAATATGCCAACAGCCAATGAAAACGATTCTGTTATTGGAAAAAATGAAGTCCGAACCGGTCTTTGTGTGAATGAATCCACGGACAACCCGGTAATATTATGGGCGGGTCGCAATGATGTTATGACCAAGTCTGGGGCAACCGAGCCGCCGGCTCGTTCGTCTGCGGGTGATTTGCCCGAATTGATTGATGCTGCCGCGTTCATCGCCGAACCGATTGAACCGCCCGCCGAACTGGTGGAAGGCATTTTGCACCAAGGCAGCAAGCTGGTATTCGGCGGGTCGTCCAAAAGTTTCAAGACTTGGTGTTTGCTCGACCTGGCAATCTCCGTTGCCACCGGCACGGATTGGATGTGCCGGGCGACGGCACAAGGCAAAGTCTTGTTCCTGAATTTCGAGATTCAATCTCACGCATGGCAAGACCGGATTATCGCCGTAGCAAAGGCCAAAAGTATCAACCTGCAACCGGGCCAGGTCATGCTGTGGAATCTGCGCGGACACGCGGCCGGGTTCAGGTTATTGATCCCAAGCATCATTAAACGCTGCCGGGACGAAAACTTCGTGCTGATTGTGCTCGACCCGATATACAAGCTTTACGGTGGCGCGGATGAAAATGCCGCTGGCGCGGTGGCTGAACTGCTGAACTCCTTGGAACGACTGGCGACGGAATCCGGCGCGGCCATTGCCTTCGGCGCACACTTTGCCAAAGGCAACGCCAGCGCGAAAGAGGCCATTGACCGAATCAGCGGCAGCGGTGTATTTGCCCGCGACCCCGACAGTCTTTTGATTTTTACCAAGCATGAGGATGATGACGCATTTGTGGTTGAAGCAATTCTCCGCAATTTCGCGCCCGTCGCCCCGTTTGCTGTGCGCTGGGAATTTCCCTTGATGCACCGCGCCGACGACCTTGACCCGTCCAAACTGAAACAGGCGGGCGGACGAAAACCAGAACACAATCCCGACGATTTGCTCACGTTGTTGCCGTCGGACGGTCTGGAAAACAAAGCGTGGATAAAAATTGCCGATGAAAATGGCATCAGCAAAAGGACGTTTTTCCGGCTCCGCAAGGCGCTCGAAAAAGCGGGGAAAATTCACCCCTCCACCGTCACCGGCACATGGCAACCGATTTTGAAGAAATGAAACCGCATCGTGCCAAAATGCCAAAACTACTTTCGCTAATGTTCACCAGCCTTTTATGCCAGTATGCCAATTGTGCCAGAACTGATTCTGGCACGCGGAAGCCGCTGACAGTGCCAAAATGCCAGAATACTTTAGATTCTGGCACTTGGCACGGCGGCATGAATTTTGTCCCGCCAGACGCACTTTCACCCCGTAACCAAGGAGCTGTATGCCGTTGATGTTTGAACAGCAGCCGCGTGAATCGAACAAGGCATTTGCCGCGTTCAAAACTTACCTGGACATGGGGCCGGAACGGTCATTGGAGGCGGTAGCCCAAAAGCAGTCCAAGAGTAAACAGCTTTTGAAAAGGTGGTCGGCGAAATTTGACTGGCAAGCGCGGGTTAAAAACCATGCCGAACACCTCGCGGAAGTAGAACGCACGGCCATTGAAAGCGCGGCGGTTGAAAAAGCCGTGGAGTGGCACCGCACACATGAAGCCATTCGCAGGGAAGTGTGGTGGGAGGCGGAAGAAACAATCGCGATGGTGCGGCAGGCACGGGCGCAGTGGATAAAATCAGGGCGGACGCCGGGGTGGGAAGGCATGGCGCGAATGCTCGATTTGGGCATCAAGCTCAGGCTGCTCGCCGGGGGTATGCCGGGTGAAGTCAAGGAAGTGCATCAGCACGTCACCGGCACGGTGTCGGTGGAGTGGGAGCAAGCCATCCGCAAAGCCTACGGCCTGCCCGACGATGCGCCGATTGTGGAAGTCGAGCCGGTGACGCCTCCGGCGAAGCTGGAGGATGGCAAAGGGGGCAAGCCGTGAACGAAGCCGCTGTTTTTTCCGCCGCTGGCATGAAAGCGGGGTGTCCGCCGTCGCAATTGGTGCGGCTGGTTCACGCCAATGCTTTCCTGCACGAGCGCCAGCTTGCGGCCTGTGCCGCCGCCCGGCTCTGCGACCATCCAAACGGGCCGACGGCCATCGGCTACGGTGGGGCGCGCGGCGGTGGAAAATCTTTTTGGCTGCTGGCGCAAATGGGGGCGGATGATTGCCAGCGTGTGCCGGGTCTGAAATGTCTGCTGCTCCGCAAGGTGGGCAAGGCGAACTTGGAACACTTTGAAGATTTGCGCCGGAAGTTGTTCAATCGGCTGCCGCATGAATTTTCGGCTTTCCGTGGCATCCTGACCTTTGCCAACGGTTCGCGGATCATTGCGGGGCATTTCCAGAACGAAAAGGACATTGATGCTTACCTCGGGTTGGAATACGACGTGATTGGCATCGAGGAGGCAACCACGCTCACCGCCAGAAAAT
>CAYVGC010000126.1:0-9567 GCA_964449815.1 uncultured Bifidobacteriaceae bacterium | reverse complement strand
ACTGGATGGTTCATTGTTCACCCAATTCTCCGTCCGTCAATTCGAAGCAGCCTCAAATGATGAATGCAGAATGCAGAATGAAGAAACGGGGCAACAACGAGATCGCGCCGTCTGGTAATTCTTCATTCATCCTTCTTCATTCTTCTTTTCCCCGTCGTCGCTGCCGGAGAATGTGAATTATGCGGTGAAGAGCAGCCTGCTCTTGAGCTTTCTGGAATCGGTGCCGAACGTGGATGCCAAACTCAAGGAGCCAAACACCAAGGACGAGCCGTTTGAAGACGTCGTTAAATCCGCTCAAGAAGCCGCAGTTCTGGTTTTAGTTTATTGATTAATCCGCGAATTGCGCGAATTGACACGAATTTGTTTTTCCTTCGCGCAAATTCGCGTAATTCGTGGATTCAAAGTCGGCGCTGGCGGTGGTGGTGGTGTTGGTTTATTGATTTGTTAAGGCGGTGCTGCCGCGCCGCCTCCCCCCGACTGACCGGCAGGTCAGCCCTGCCATTCTCGCCATTATTTCTTCGGCTCGTTCTTGCGCGGAAACAGCGGCGCGGGTTCGCCGATCACTTGACCCGCTTGTAATCCGCCCCACGCCGCCGCGTCGAGTTTGTCCGGCGAGCCGGTCAAGCCAAGCTGCGCGTAAATTTTCACCGCCGTGCCAGGGAGGAACGGCCAGAGCAAGACGGCCAGGACGCGGCACGCCTCGGCCAGATTGTAAAGCACCTCGTCGAGCCGCCGCGCCTGCGCCGGATCTTTCGCCAGCTTGAACGGCGCGGTTTCGTCCACGAATTTGTTCGCGCGGTTCACCAGCCCCCAGATGCTTTGCAGCGCGGCTTGAAGCTGGCTTTGCTTGAACAAGGCGCGCGTTTCGTCCGCCGCCTTCGCCGCGTCCGCCGCCAGTTCATCCGAGCGTGCGGGCACCACGCCTTTGCGGTAGCGCTTCAGCATCGAGAGCGAGCGGTTGACGAGATTGCCGAGGCCGTTGGCCAGCTCGGATTGATAACGGGATTTGAAACCGGCGTCGGTCCAGTTGCCGTCCGGGCCGATGTCGAGTTCGCGCAAAACGTAAAAGCGAAACGCGTCGAGGCCCCATTCGTTGATGACCGCGATGGGGTCAACGACGTTGCCGGTGCTCTTGCTGATTTTCGCGCCGTCCTTCTGCCACCAGCCGTGGACGAGAATTTGCTTCGGCAGCGGCAGCCCCATCGCCTTGAGCATGATCGGCCAATAGACCGCGTGGAATTTGACGATGTCCTTGCCGATGACGTGAATGTCCGCCGGCCAGAGACCGAGCGACGGATGCGCGGCGGCGATGCTGGCGTAGTTCACCAGCGCGTCGAACCACACATAAGTCACAAAATTGGCGTCGAACGGAACCGGAATGCCCCAGTTCAGCCGCGCCGCCGGACGCGTGATGCACAGGTCTTCCAGCTGGTTGTTTTTGAGGAAGCCGAGAACCTCGTTGCGGCGATACGACGGTGCGATGAAATCCGGGTTCGCCTCAACGGTGTCAATCAGCCATTGCTGCTGCGCCCCGAGCTTGAAATAGTAGTTGTCCTCCTTCAGTTCGACAACCTCGCCGTAGCTCGCGTCAAACTTGCCGTCGGGCAGGCGGTCCTTTTCCGTGAGAAACGTCTCTTCCTTCGTGGAATAAAAACCGGTGTAGCTGGCCTTGTAAAAATGGCCGGCGGCGTGGAGCTTCGCCAGCGTGGCCTGGACGAATTCCTTGTGGCGCGGCTGCGTGGTGCGGACGAAGTCATCATTCGTCAGCTCCAGTTTCCGGGCGAACGCCTGCCAGTCCGCCGCGAGCGCGTCGCAATACGCCTGCGGATTTTTCTGCTCCGCCTGCGCCGCCTGCTGGACTTTCTGGCCGTGCTCGTCGAGGCCGGTCAGGAAAAAAACCTCCTGGCCCAGGCTGCGCCGCGACCGGGCGATGACGTCCGCGACAATTTTTTCGTAGGCGTGGCCGAGGTGCGGCTGGCCGTTGACGTAATCAATTGCCGTGGTGATGTAAAACCGTTTGCTCATTATCGAACGTGCAGTGTGGCGGACAAACGCGGCGATGGCAAACCGGAATCAAGGCGAAAGCCCGTCCGGGCCGGGCCGGGCCGGCAGGATGAAAACTGTTGCCGAAGGTTGCAGCCTGTCCTGACATCAACGGCGTCAAACAAGCAGTCGCAGCAATGACAAATGAGATTATCCTTGAAAATTGAACCAGCGGCCAAACAACGCCGCCGTTTCACGCGGAAACGCCGGAGAATTTTTATTTTTCATTTGATGTTTTGGATCTGCCGCGTGATTTCAAACGCCAGATCCAGCGCGCGTTTGGCGGATTCGCCGCTGACGACGGGCGTCTGTTTTTCGCGGACGCAGTTGATGAAGCTTTGCAGTTCCAGCTTGAGCGGCTCCTCCTTGGTGATCGGCACCGGCTCGCGCACGATTTTTTTGCCGGCAAACTGGCTGACGATATTGGAGTCCTTGCCGATGCCGAGCTTGGCGGCGAGGACTTTTTTCAGCAGCGAGCTTTCTTCCTCGCCGTCGCGGGCGACGCGGAGGATGTATCCCTCCTGCACGCGGTAATCGAGCGAGATGTAGCAGGGATTGGCCGGGCCGCTGAAGACGCGGATCTTGCGCATCCGCTCCGGGCTGACGCGGCTGGCGGTGAGGTTGGCCACGCAGCCGTTGGCGAAGCGCAGTCGGACGTTGGCGATGTCCTCGTTCCGGCTCAACACGGGAATGCCCACGGCGTCCATGCTGGTGACGGGTGATTTCACGAACGCGAGAATCACGTCGAGGTCGTGAATCATCAGATCGAGCACCACGCCGATGTCGGTGGAGCGGGCCGGGAAGGGCGAAAGCCGGTGGCACTCGATGAACTTCGGCTCGGTGGCGACGGTTTGGAGAAAATTGAAAACGGGATTGAACCGCTCGACGTGGCCGACTTGCAGGATGAGTTTTCTCTCCAGCGCGAGTTCGCACAGCTCGGCGGCCTGCTCGGAGCTGTCGGTCATCGGCTTTTCGACGAGAACGTGCTTGCCCTGCGCGAGCAGCGATTTGGCGATGTCAAAATGCGTGGTGGTGGGCGTGACGATGTTCAGCGCATCGCTGGCGGCGGCGGCCTCGGCGAGGGAGGCGAAGACGCGCAGCTTGTGTTTCTCCGCGATTTTGCGGGCGGTTTCGGCGTGCGCGTCGAAAATGCCGGTGAGTTCCACCAGACCGGCGGCGTGGAGTTCGGAATAAATGCGGGCGTGATGCTGGCCGAGCGAACCGGTGCCGAGGACGGCGACTTTGACTTTTGCCATGGGCGGAGTTTGCCAGACGCGGGGCGGGGCGGCAAATCGTTAGCGCGTTGAATCGTGAATTGTCACATCGGCGGCGGCTGTTTGCAGTCCGATTCACGATGTAACGATTCACGATTCACGTTTTAACAAACCCAACTTTCAACTTTCAACCGGCGACCCGCAACCGTTAGATTACCGCCGTGCCAGTTTCAAGCTACATCCTGACCGCGCTTGGCGCATATCTGCTCGGCTCGATCCCATTTGGCTATCTCGTGGCGAAGGCCAATGGCATTGACATCCGCAGTGTCGGCAGCGGCAACATCGGTGCGACGAACGCCATGCGCGTGCTCGGCAAGCTGATGGGCATTGTTGTATTACTAATGGATGCGTTCAAAGGCTGGTTTGCTTGCATGGCGGGTAGTTGTATATTTTTTTACTTTTTGCCACAGGCAAATATTCATTCCAATGCTGACGTGCAAAACATTGTTAAATGCATGGAAGCATTTCCAATCATCGCCGGTATTTTCGCCGTGCTGGGCCACAATTACCCCTGCTGGCTGAAATTCAAAGGCGGCAAAGGAATTGCGACGACCGCCGGTGTTTATCTCGCACTCGCGCCGTGGGCATTGTTGATTGCACTGGTGGTTTTCATTCTGGCGCTGTTGCTGACGCGATATGTTTCGGTCGGTTCCATTTCGGCGGCGATTGCGTTGCCAGCGGCGGTTTGGATCATGACGCCGCACAATCTGTTTCTCGGCATCGTCACCACGACGCTCGGCGCGCTGGCGGTTTACAAACACAAATCCAACCTTCAACGACTTATGGCAGGAACTGAAAATCGCCTCGGCAGGAAAGCGGAGGCCGCGAAATGAGAATCACCATGCTCGGCGCCGGCGCGTGGGGGACCGCGCTCGCCAAAATCCTTCAGGAAAACGGCAACGCCGTGACGCTGTGGGACATCAATGCGCCATTGCTGGATGAAATCCAGCGCGGACGCAACGAACATTACCTGCCGGGCGTGGAGCTGCCGGCGGACTGGAAGACGCAGGCGGATTTCCAGCGAGCCGTCGGCGGCGCGGAGTGCGTCGTGCTGGCGATCCCCTCGCAGGCGTTCCGCGAAGTTTCGGAAAAGCTCAAGGGGCATCCCGGCATCTTCGTGAGCGTGACCAAGGGCATTGAATTTGCCACCGGCGACACCATGAGCCGCATCTTGCGCGAACAGGCGCCGGCGGACCGGGTGGTGGCGCTGTCCGGTCCGAGCTTCGCGCGCGAAGTGGCGCTGGGCATCCCGACCACCGTCGTCTGCGCGTGTGAAAACGACGGCACGGCCAAGACCGTGCAGGGGCTTTTTCATCGTCCGGAATTTCGCATTTACCGCAGCACGGACATTCTCGGCGTGGAATACGGCGGCGCGTTGAAAAACGTCATCGCCGTCGGCGCGGGCGTGAGCGACGGCCTCGGTTTTGGCGACAACACGAAGGCCGGCCTGGTGACCCGCGCGTTGTCCGAGATGCGGCGGCTTGGCGCGGCCTGCGGCGCGCAGGCGGAAACTTTCTCCGGCCTGAGCGGCCTCGGCGACCTGATGCTGACGTGTTTTTCCAAACAGAGCCGCAACCGCGATCTCGGCGAACGGCTCGGCCGCGGCGAGACGCTGGCGTCCATCCAGGCGTCGCATCCGAAACTGGCGGAAGGGTATCCGACGGCGCGTTCGGCGCACCGGCTGGCGCGGCAAAAAAATGTGCCGACGCCGGTCATTGACGAGGTTTACGCGATGCTCTACGAGGGGAAAATTCCGAAGCTGGCCGTGCGCGATTTGATTTCTCGCGCGTTCAAGGCCGAGGACTGAGGCAGCCGTGAAACGCGGTGTTCACGCCGCTTTAACGCGCGAAATGAAAGCGGCCATGGGGCGGGCATTGTGGGTGTGGCGCGGGGAATTTCTTGGAGGTCAAATAGACAGTCCGCCGTCCGGCCCGTCAAAATGAGCCTGCTTCCCATTGTTGACGGATCGTCGGGCGCATTTTCATTTTTTGAATGATCGGTGCCAACAGGCAAAGCCTTTCGTCGCACGCAGTCTGCGTTGTGCTGCCGGCGTCCAATCGCTTATGCTGCGGGCTGTGATTCAACCTGTTCATGAGATCGCGGCGGAGGTCATCCGCCAAACCGGCAGGGACAAGCCGGCGGACGCCGCATTGCGCGAGGTGCTCAAGTCGCTCCGCGACCTGCCACCCTTCGACGCGACGGAAGTTGCCAGGACCGTCTTCATTTATTACCGCTGGCATGTCTGGCTGCGGGAAGAGCGTGGTGTGGAGTCAAAAATGCGGCTCGCCCTGCGGTTGAACCAGCGCTTTCAAGATAATGAAGCCAGCATCCCGCTGTCCGAGCTGCGCGCCAAGGCCGTCCCCGCGTGGACGGCGGATTGCCTGGAAGTCAGCGACGACTGGCTGCGCTCCTTGCAGCGCGAACCGAAGCTGTGGCTGCGTGCCAAGCGCGGCCAGGCGGAGTCGCTGGCGGAAAAACTGCCCGGCGCGGAAGCCAGCCCGCTGTTGCCGGACGCCTTGATGTTCCGTGGTGAAACGGATTTGTTCAAGACGTCGGAGTTTCACGCGGGCGAATTTGAGATTCAGGACATCGCGTCGCAGGTCGTCGGCTTGCTTTGCGATCCGCAACCGGGCGAGACGTGGTGGGACACCTGTGCCGGCGAGGGCGGCAAGACACTGCATTTGTCCGACTTGATGCAAAACAAAGGCCTCATTTGGGCGAGCGACCGCGCGAAATGGCGTTTGCAAAAACTCAAGCGCCGCACCGGCCGGGCGCAGGTGTTCAATTATCGCGCGGTGTTCTGGGACGGCGGCGCGAAGCTGCCAACGAAAACCAAATTTGACGGCGTGCTCGTGGACGCGCCGTGCAGCGGCATCGGCACCTGGCAGCGCAATCCCCAGGCGCGCTGGACGACCACGCCGGAAGACGTGCGCGAGCTTTCGGAAATCCAGCGCAGGCTGCTGGCGAATGTCGCGCCAGGCGTGAAGCCCGGCGGCAAATTGATTTTCTCCGTCTGCACCTTGTCGCGCGCCGAGACGACGGCAGTGGTGGAACATTTCAACGCGAGCCGGCCGGATTTCGAGCCGCTGCCGTTGCCGGCAATTTCAGGAAGTCAGAGTCTTCTCACGCCGGCGGCTGCGAAAACAATCTGGCCGTCGGATTTGGACGGCAACGGCATGTTCATCGCCGGCTGGCGGCGGCGGCAAGTTTAACGGCTGGCGGAGGCTTCCAAAATCTGTCCAAGTATTTTCTCGATGTCCTCGTTGTGCTGCTGCGATGCCAGGCCAAAGGCGTGGACGATGTCGAGCAGGAACGCGGCGTTGTCCCGGTTGAAATCATAAAACACGGTTTCCTTGGAATGAGCCTTGCCCGCCGGGCGCGGCGAGCCGGCCGTCGTCAGCACTTCGGCCATCGGGAGGCACACATAAACCATCGCCTGATAACCGACGGCGCGCTGTTTCTGCTTCAACTGAATTTGCACCCAGCCATGCGGCGTGGTCTTGGTGAACTGCGGCAGCCGTTGCACCGCGCTTTGGAAACCGTCAGCGGCGGTGTTGGTGGCAACTTCGATCTGAACGGCGCGGCTTTCTTCAAACTCTGCTGGCGGAATTTGTTTCAACAGCTCAAGTTCCCGCGCCAAATCGTTGGTTGAAAGCAAGCCCAGCCGGACGCTCTCGAAAATGATTTTGGCAAGTTCGTGCCCGTATTTTGTCCCGCCTTTGCGGATCAACTTGATCTGGGGCACGACGCTGGGACTGTCCGGATTCGGCGTGTCGTAGCCGATCTGCCATTCAAGATAATGCCGTTCGCCGAGCGCCGTTTTGCTGGGCGCCACGGGCAGGCCGAAGCCGTCCGCCGTTTTTTCCTTCACGCGGACTTTGCCGGTCACGTCAGTGAGCGGCAGGCGCACGCGCACCGCGTTGGTCAGCGTTTCGATGCGGACGAGCTTGTATTCCGCATCGGCACCAAACGCACGGAACACCGACATCAGCAAAATGACGCTGCAAATGGCAACTGTCTTTCGCATGGAAAGCACTTTTAGACAGAATGACAAAATGTTCAGAATAATTTCTGAAACCATTTTATCCATTCTGTCAAAAAATCATTCCGGCTTCACGATGGAAACCACGAACGCATCAGGCTTGAGATATTTTTGAGCGATGGCTTTGGTTTGTTCCAGCGTCACGGCCTCGTATTTGGCGTCATCCAAATCGGCGCGCTGCCAGCCGAGGCCGTAAAGTTCGTCCAGCGCCGAAGTGGATGCGAGATTGCCCAGGTCGGCGCGGGCGATTTTTTTCTGGCCGATGATCTTGGCCCTGGCGCGCTTCAATTCCTCGGCGGTCAGGCCTTCGGTGCGGAGCAACTCGGCTTCCGCGAGCAATTCTTTTTCCACCAGCGCAACCTTTGTCGGCTCCGTGCCGGTGTAAAAGGCGAAGTAGCCCGGCACAAGCCCGGCGAAATTCTGCGCGCCGACATAGTAGGCCAGGCCAAGCTGTTCGCGGATGCGCAAAAACAGCCGCGAGCCGAGGTCGCTGCAACCTTCCTGCAACAAATCCAGCGCATAACGGTCATCGTCGGCCAGCGTCGTGCCGGGAAAACCGATGACGAGCACCGCCTGCTTCTTGTCGCGCGTCTCTTCCGTGCGTTTGAGTGAATTGAGGAAAATTGGTTGAGCGCTGAGGAAAATGTCCGCCGATTTTTTCCAACTGCCAAAAACCTGCTCCACGGCGGCGTTAAGTTCCGCCGTTTTCACGTCGCCGAAAACCGCCAGCACGCAGTTGTTCGGCACGGTTAATTTTTGATGAAAAGATTTCAGGCCGGAGACGGAAACTTTCGCGGCGGACTCCTCGGAACCAAGCGAGTCAAGGCCGTAGCCGGCTTCGCCGAACATGGCGCGGCGCATGGCGAGGCTCGCGCTCTTGAGCAGTTCATCCTTGCGGGAGCGGATGCCGGCGATCTGGATTTCCTTTTCGCGCTCCAGTTCGTCGGCGGGGAAAACCGGATTTAGGATGACATCCGCGAGCAAGTCCAGGCCGGTCGCAAAGTCCTCGCTCAACACCTCGGCGTTGATGCCGAAACTGTTGTTGCCGCCGTAGCTGTCAATGCTGCCGCCGACAGATTCGATTTCAGTGGCGATCTGTTCCGCGCTGCGTTTTTGCGTGCCTTTGATGAGCATTTTGGCGAGCAGCATGGTGGTGCCGTTGTTCGCGGCGTTTTCCGCGAGCACGCCGCCTTTGAACACGGCGCGAAATTCCACGAACGGCAGACGGTGATCTTCCTTCACCAGCAGCGTCAGGCCGTTTGGCAGAACAATTTTCTGGATGGCATTGTCGGTGTTCGTCTCGACGTTTGCCTTGGCCTCCGGCGCGGCGCCGTCGGGCAGGAGCGCGTAAAGCGTGCGGTTTTCCGGCGTGAGATACTGGCGGGCGACGCGCTGGACATCATTGGTCGTGACGTGCTTGACGGCGGCGAGATAGCGTTCGGAGAAATTCAGGTCGTTTGCGGCGAGCCAGTTGCCGCCGAGATTTTGCGCCTGGCCTTCCATCGTCTTGCGCGAGGAGAGCGTGGCGGAAATGAACTGCTTGATGGCCTTGTGCAATTCATCGGCGGACACGGAGAGGGATTTCACCTTTTCAATCTCGGCCAGAATGGCTTGGTTGGCGGCTTCAAACTGGTCGCCGTCCACAATGGCGCTGACGCCGAAAAGTCCCGGCAGTCCGGGGCTGTAAGTCCACGCGTCAACGTGATGCACGACGCCCTGGCGTTCGCGAACCTGCTGGAACAGGCGCGAGCTGCGTCCGCTGCCAAGCAAAACGGCCAGCACGTCGAGGACCGGCACATCGGCGTGACGCAATTCGGGAATGTGCCACGCAAAATAGACATGGCCGAGTTCCACGGGCGATTCCTCGATGATTTCGCGCGAGGCGGTCTGCTTTGGTTCGAGCGGCAAGACCATTGGCGGCATCGCCTTTGATTTGCTTTTCGCGTAGGCGGTTTTGATTTGCGCGACGACCTCGTCATTTTTCACGTCGCCGGCGACGACGTAGAAGACGTTGTTGGGCGCGTATTTTTCCGTGTAATAATTGCGGATGTCATCCGGCTTCACCTCGTTGAAGATGTCCGGATAGCCGATGATGGTGAAGCGATACGGGCTTTTTGTGTAGGCGACTTCAAAGAGCCGGCGGCTCGCGCGACGGCCCGGATCGTCATGGCACATGTCCATTTCGCGGCGGATGACGTCCATTTCCTT
>CAYVGC010000125.1:0-9678 GCA_964449815.1 uncultured Bifidobacteriaceae bacterium | reverse complement strand
CCTCGCTTCGGGGATCAACTGTTTTCAAAAACAACCCCTTTTGCAGACATCTCCTTTTGGATTACCCATGCCCAAATCCTAACACGAAGAGCTGCCTTTGTCACTATATTCTGCAAACTTCAGTAGTGTTTTATGAAGCACTTTGGCTTGATTCCTTCAGGAATCCACACTGCTCAAGCAAAAATTATGAACGCGCACACAGAAAACAACGTCTGGAACCGAAATTTAGGATGGCCCAGCGGCCTCCGATGTAGCCCGCCGTCGGTCACGCTGATTTTAGTTGCCGTGATATGGTTGTTTGCATTCGCAGTGGCCGCCCAGGCGGCTGACAAAATCGAACCCAATGTTCATCCCGGCATTCCGTTTACGATCGGCGATCTGGCTGCGGTCAAGAGTAACTTGAACACCCAGCCGTGGGCGTCGGGTTATGCGGCGTTGGTTGCCGACGGTCAACCGCAATGTTATGCGTGGGAATACGTCTATGGGGCGCTGGAAGTGCTCGAAGGCGGTGCCCCATTTCGTTTCATGCCCTCGGTCAATCTGGATTTCAGCCGGGACTTTCTCCGGCAGCTTGCCGCCAGCGATCCTGCCGCCAAGCATGTGGTCATTCAGGATCAGGCGGGCTTTCCCCTGCGCGCGGGCGGTCCCGGCCTGCCCGACCGGATTCATCTGCTCCCCTGGCCGCCTTACAGTCCCGAACTCAATCCGATCGAAGGGCTGTGGGATCAAGTGTAGGACGTCACCTGCAATCGCCGGCATGAAAGTCTGGATGACTTGGAAGAAACCTTGACGGCGGCGCTCCGCCCCTTCAGGGAAACGCCGGCACGGGGGTTGTCGTTGATCCATCCCTGGCTCCCTGCTCAAGCAAACGCCACGCCTTGACTCATTGTTCCGATTCTATGTGAGAATTGCTATGATTCAAAGTTTAGGTGTGGGGCTTGACGATTCCTTTCAATTTCCCGGTTTGCTCTTCCACGACGACCGAAAGATTGCCGATCAGCGTGGCGGTCTGCCGCCGGTGTTCGGCCAGATGCAGTTCAATCAATTTGCAGGACTCATTGGCCGCCTGCGGCACCAGAACTGCCGCGCGCCATTGCACGCGCGGCAGCATCACCAGTTGCACGGGAAATCCATTCTCATCCCCGTCACTCCATTCGGCCAGAATCTTTCTCAGCCGTTTGGCTTCCTCGGCGGGAAGACCGTTGCACAAAAAATCAACATCGGTGTCGTCCAAAGTTATTCTCCAAAATTCAATTGGGGCTGGGGTTCGGCCTTCGCCTTCTCCTTGGCCGGCGCAGATTTTCCCCTGGGAATAAATTCTGCCGGCAACAACAAGTTCGCGAGTTTCCGATGTTCGGGCTTCCCGCTTCGGGCAGTTGTTAAAAACATTCAACCCGGCCTCACCGCAATCCGTGACGGAGCGGGCCTGGCTTCCGCCGACGCAGGCAGGCCGGTCTCAAAATTATCGGGCACATCTTCCGGCAGCAGGGTGGTGAGCGCCTCGTGATCGCATTGGCCGCCGGCCACCAGCCGCGTGCTTTGATTGCGCACGGCGGACTCGAACATGTTCCGCATTTCGCGCGCATTGCCGAATTGTTCGTTGCGCGCGGCGTATAAATTCTGGCAGAGCTTCAGCACTTTTTTCTCCGCTGCGGGCGAGCAGGCCAAGCCGCTTTGCGCGGCCATGCGATGAAAGATTTCCGCCAGATCATCCGGCTGGTAGTCGGGAAAATTGAGATAGTTCGTGAACCGCGATTCCAGTCCGGGATTCGAGTTGATGAATTCCTCCATCGGCCCGGTGTAACCGGCGACGATGACGATGAGCCGGTCGCGGTCATCTTCCATCCGCTTGAGCAGCGTCTCGATAGCTTCGTTGCCGAAATCTTCCGCGCCGCGCCCGGCCAGCGAGTAGGCCTCGTCAATGAACAAAATGCCGTCCAGCGCCGAATCAATCGCCGCGTGCGTGCGCACCGCCGTCTGGCCGACGTATTCGGCCACGAGCCGGCCGCGATCCACCTCCACGACGTGGCCGCGCCGGAGCAGGCCGAGCGATTTGTAAATGCGGCCCATGAGCCGCGCAACGGTGGTCTTGCCGGTGCCGGGGTTGCCGAAGAAAACACTGTGCAAGCTCGCCTGCACGACGGGCAGGCCCTGCTGCCGGCGCAGCACCTGCATCCGCGCAAAATTCGTGGCGCGGTGAACTTCGCTCTTCACCGGTTCCAAGCCGACCAGCGCGTCGAGTTCCTTGAAAATGGCGGTCAGATCCTCCTCGCTGACGCCGGGATCGGCGGCACGGGCGTTGAAGTCAACGGCATATTGCCGCGAGACTTCCGTGAACTGCGCGGACAAAACGGCCGAGCGGCGGCGGCAGGCGTCGGACGTTTCGCTGTCCATGTTCGACAAGGTTGTCAGGAGCGTCTGCAAAACCTGGCGGACAAATTCAATCGTGACCGGCTGCAAGCCGAGGTCAAGCGTGTGGCGCGTGAGCATTCCGAAGATTTCGTCGAGGCCGATCTTGTCCACCGGCTGCAGCATGGCGGCGACACGGTCCATCGCCTTGCGCCCGCCTTGGTCGAACCATTTCTTGAACGCGTCGGGGTTGCCGCCGCTGGCGGCATAGCCGGATTCGAGCAGCGCGAGCGCGTCGTCGGCCCGCGCGGCCAGTCCCGCGATGCAAAGGGACAACGCGCCGTAAGCCTGCAAATCCGATTTCTCCGTGGCCAGCCGCCGCCATAGCGCCAGCGTCAGCAGCCGCACAAATCCGTGCAGGTTGTCAATCAGGTCGAATTCCTCGTCGCCAATGCGTTTGACGGTCATCAGCGGCGGCGTGAGGATCTGCACGCATTCAACCAGCAGGCGCAGTTGGATGAGGCTCCGCAAGATGCCTTCCTCCTTCGCCATTTCATAACCGAACACCACCGTGCGCCAGTCGCTGTTGCGCAGCAACTGGCTGTAGCGCCGCCCATGTTGCTCAATGCTGTTGCGCAGCCGCAGGCCGTCGTCCGGCGTGAACAGCGATTGCGACTGGTAAAAGTTCAGCAGGTAATCAGTCGTCATGCCGTCCAGGTCGCCGAGCTCCTCGCGCTTGAAAGAAACCGTGCGGCCCGAAGCGGGCTTGCGGAACAGCGTCGTGAGAATGGAGCCGGGCAGCAAAGTTTCGTGCGTCGGCAGCGCGGGACGCGGCGTGGTGACGCGCGGCAGGCTGGCGGGCGCCCGCGTGACCTCCGCCAGCTCGCGGGCCTGGCGCAAAAGTTCTTCGAGCCGCTGGCGCAGTTTGATTTCGTCCGATTCAGGTTGCTGGTTGGTTTCCATGCCGCAAAATCTTCGCTTGAGAAAGCGCAAGTTGCCATTGCCATGATTGACATGGCAAGCTTCAAGTTCCCGTCGCAGTCATAGATAAAATCGCAAAAAATGCAGGCGGAGCCTGATGAAAACCGGCCTGCTGGTTGCGGCTGCCTGCCCTGTTCCACCAGTCAAACCGATTCCGCAGGCATCCGGTGTCCAGCCTGGTCGTGATTTTGAACAAGGCGTCGCGGGGCGTTCCCTACTTCGGATTGGCCGAGAGCCAGAAGCGGATGTCGGCGGCCTGCGGGTGGTCGGGCTGGAGTTCGAGCACTTTTAAGTAATGCCGCCGCGCCTGTGCGGTGTCGTGCAGCACCTGGGCGTAGAGGTTTGCCAGGGCCAGGTGCGCGCGGACTTCGCCCGGATGGGCCGCAAGAATTTTCTTGAGTTCATTGACTGCGTCCGCCGCATAATCCGCCGCCTTGAGCGCGAGGGCAAAATTGTAACGGGCATCCACCGAATCGGGCTGGAGGGCAAGCGCGAGCTCATAGCGCGGCAGCGCGAGCGTATAACTGCGCAGCCGGTGCGCGATCACGGCGGAGTTGTATTGCGCCTCAAACCATGACGGGTCAGTCTCCGCCGCCTGCTGATACCATTGCCCGGCTGCGGTCCAATTCTCGTCCTGCTCCGCCAGCCGCGCCTTGGTGAACGCGCCGCCGGCGGTTCGCCGGTCGCCCGCCACCGGCTGGCGCGGCGACGTGTAATGGTAGCGGGCAAAACTTGTGATCGGCACGGGCTTCACTTCGGCGGGTTTTTCTTCCGCCGGTTTTGTGGCCGGCTTCGGCCCGGTGGCCGCAGGAATCGGCGTCAGATCTGCTCCGAGATATTTTTGCTGGGACGCACCCGGCGGATTGTTGGAATGAAACAGCCGGTGCCAGAGGCCGGGTTTTTCTGGTTCAGCCGGCATGGGCACTTCCAGCGGTTCCGGCTCGGCGGTGCCGTTGGCGACAGCCGGATTCGGCGGATTTGACTGCGGCGAGGTGACGATTTGCGGCGCGGGCTGGACTTGCACGGTTTGCATGGGAACCGGCGTCACCAATTGCGCCGGACCTGAATTCGCAATGCCCGCCGGCCGTTGCAATACATGAGCGGGGGAACTCTCGACTGGCTCCGGCCGGCTGCCGCCAGCCAGATGCTGTGTCGTCACGTTGGAAATTTTTGGCTTCGGTTCCGCGACCGGGGCAGGTTCGACCGCCACGGCGGGCGCCGGCATGGAAACCACGGGCTCGGATTTTTCGAGGCTGGCGACGATGGTTTTGACGTCATCGTAGCTGGCCGGGCGCGGCTTGAGCGCGAGATACGCCTCGTAATTTTCCAGCGCGGCCTTGTTGTCGTGGAGATACTGCTGGCTGACCGTGGCGAGATTCAACCGGGCGGGCGCAAAATCCGCGCGCGACTGCACGGCGGCGCTGAAGAATTTCGCGGCGTCGTGGAATTTGCCGAGCTGGATGCTCGCGAGGCCAAGGCCGTTGTAAGCCTCGGCGTCCTTGGGTTTCAAC
Organism: uncultured Bifidobacteriaceae bacterium; assembly: GCA_964449815.1. Classification (GTDB taxonomy): domain Bacteria; phylum Verrucomicrobiota; class Verrucomicrobiia; order Limisphaerales; family UBA11358; genus UBA11358. Next base: position 4,837 of record CAYVGC010000125.1, on the reverse strand, counting down.
GCCAGCACGGTGCTGAAACTTCTTTCCGCCGGCAGGATTTCATCGGATTTCAACTGCGCGGAACCCAGCTTGAGCCAGCCCGCCGCGTCGTTGGGCCGCCGCAAGGTGTAGGCCGTGAATTCCGTCTTCGCCACGTCCGGCTGGTTTTGCTCCAGGGCCAGGCTGCCGGAATTGAAATGCGCCTCGACGAGATCACGGTCGAGTTTGAGCGCGGTTTGATACGCCGCCGCCGCCTCGTCCCACTGGCCGGCGCGTTGCAGCGCCACGCCGTAATAGTTCCATGCGTTCGCGTTCGTCGCCAGCAGCGTGGTCGCCCGTTTCAACTGGACGACGGCCCCGGCGATGTCGCCTTGGTCAAGATACTTTTTCCCTTTCAACAGCGCACGCGGTCCCGCCGGGGTGCAACCGGCAAGCAACACCGCCAGCGCCAGGAAGAAAACGGTGACGCGAACTGAATTTATTTTTGCCAGCATCGGCGATGGTGGTAACATTAGCGCTTGCAACTGTCAAGAAACGCACGGTTCCAATTGCTGATTTTTGTGCTGCTCGGCTGGCTCGTTCCCGCCGGGGCGCAGGATTTTTTGCCGTCGCGCCCGACTAATTCGGCGGTGCGCGTCGTGGTCCTGCAAGGCGACAACCTGCTCGACGCCTTCCTGCCGAACGAGGCGCGCGTGGCCGCCGCTTTCAATCGCGGCCTGACTTTTTTCACCGGCACGACCACCGTGAGCAACGCCTGGCGCAGCCTCGTCACCACGAACGACACGGTTGGCATCAAGGTTTTTTCGCAGCCCGGCCAGTTGTCCGGCACGCGGCCCGCCGTCGTGGCCGTCATCGTGCGCGGTCTGCTCGCCGCCGGTTTGCCGCCCGGCCAGATCATCATCTGGGACAAGCACGCTGGAGATTTGCGCTCCGCCGGATTTTTCAGTCTGGGCCGGACGCTGGGCGTGCGCGTGGCCGGCGCGGCGGAGGCGGGCTACGATACGAATTGCTTTTACCTGCCTGATTCGCCGGTCACTGGCCAGTTGGTCTGGGGCGATCTGGAATTTGGCAAAACGAACAAGGACTTCAGCGTCGGGAAAAAATCCTTTGTCTCCAGGCTGGTGAGCCGGCAGATGACCAAAATCATTTCCGTCGCGCCTTTGATGAATGAAAATGCCGCCGGCTTGTGCGGTCATTTTTTCAGCCTCGCGCTCGGCTGCGTGGACAACACGCGGCGGTTCGAGGGCGACGCCGGCCGCCTGGCCGTGGCGCTGCCGGAGATTGACGCGCTGCCGGTGATCGGTGACCGCGTGGCGCTGCATGTCACCGACGCGCTGCTCACGCAATACGAAGGCGGGCCGGCGGGCTACCTGCAATTTTCCACCGTGCGCAACGAAATCTGGTTAAGCCACGATCCGGTGGCGCTGGACACGCTGGCGCTGAAAGAACTGATGAGCGAACGGCAGGAGGTTGGCGTGCCGCCGATGCCCGCGAATTTTGCGATCTACACCAATGCCGTGCTGCTTCAGCTTGGCGTGAACGATCCGTCACGGATTCAGGTTGAGAAGATTAAATGACTGATGCTGGTTCGCACAAAAAAACGCGCCGGGGATGATCCGGCGCGTCTGATGTCTTGTCTTAAAATCTGAATTGATCAGGCTTTCCGGTTGCGCCGGAAAAGGCCAATGGCCGCCACTCCAAGTGCGCCCAGCGCAAGTGTGGAAGGTTCAGGAGTGGTCGCAAGGGGTGCAAAGTCCACGCCGCGGAAGGCTTCGTTGGCGCCGGCGTTGGCCAGCACCGTGCCGGTGGCTGATGAGCCGGTGTCAACCACTGAAAAAAGGTTGGTGCCACTCGGTGAAGTGGCATAAATGATGGGATCACTGCCGCTAAAGTCCACCGCCAGACCAACGGCTCCGTCTTTCAGTGAATCAGACAACGAATATTGAAAAGTCCAAACACCGCCGACTAACCGCCACTTTTCAATGCCGCCAATGCCGCTGCTGGTCGTGAAAGCGTCGGAGTCGGCAATGTAGGCGATGGTCATGCCGGGGTTGAACGCAAAGTCGTAGGGGCTGGCGCTGCCAAGGCTGCTCGTGTTGATGAGGTTGACCGCCGTGGTGGAGCCACTGGTCGGGTTGCCTGCAACTTCGTAAATTCCGCGGGTGGAACCAGAACCTGACGAGTAGAACAGATTGTTGCCGACCGCCTGAACCACCCGCAAATTGGTGAGCGGACTGGCTGAAATCGCCGTGGCCGCGCCGATGGTGCCCATGTAGGCAACCCCGGTGGTTGCGCCCGCAGCCCAAAAATTGCCGGCACCATCACTCGCGGCGGAACGGATGTTGTTTCCGCTGAAAAAAGAACTGGACGTGGCTGTCAGCGTGTAATTTCCGCTGGCATCCACTATGGCAACGCCACGCGGAGCAGCGGTGGCCGTGGTGCCGGCAATCGAGGCGGTGCCAACCGTGGCATTGTATCCTGCGAAAACCAGATACTGGCCGTTGGCGGACAGGTTCAACGCGCCTTCGGATGACGCGGTGCCGCTGTTGACCAAGGCGGTGGAGCCAGTGTCAGGAATTGCCATGTCATTGACAAAACTGCCGGCGGTCGTGAATTGATCGAGAAAAAGTGCCGTGCCGGCGCTGGAAAGCGGCGCGCTGCCGTCACCATCCTGCAACACGACGAGATTTCCGGCGGTGAACTGGGCTTGTGCCACCAGCAATGACGAGAGCACAAAAGTTGGGATAATGATTTTTTTCATGAGATTTTTGCTTGTGATTTATTGTTTAATAATTTGCGGAAAAAGGCAATGCAAAAGTCGTAAAAATACGGGGGCCATGTTCTGCCGCATTCCCGTGCGCGGGCTGAGGTTTTTGCGGTAAGTTTTCATTTTTGCGCGGCGGCAAGTTCGGCCTTCACTTCATCAAAATCTTTTTGGAACGCGTCACTCTTCCTGAATTGTTTGACGATGGCCAGCGCGAGCACGCGCCCGGCGTAAATGTCGGTGGGGTAATGTCGCGCAATCTGCACCCGGTGCCAGCCGATCAGGCGGGCGTGCGCAAGAATGGCGTCATGTTTGTCCGGCAGCAGCTCCGCCAGCACCAGCGCGAGCACCATGGATTCGGTCGAATGGCCGCTGGGATAGCTGAAGCTTTTTTCCAGCTTGCCGTTGGCGAGGCTGGGGTCGGTGGCGTAAGGCCGCGGACGCTTGAAAAAATCTTTGCCAAGGTCCGTCACGGTCCCGGCGTCCAACTGCACCTTCTCAAAAAACGCCGCCGTTTTCGGCAGGCTGTTGGACTGAAAATAATCGCCGACAACGCCGGTGAAATTGAAGACCGAGAATTTCTTTTCCGCATGCGCGGCGGCGATGTCACTGCTGCTGGCGGCGTGATAAACGGTTTTGACTTCATCCATGTCCGCCGCCTGCTCCGCAGAATCTGTGGCCGGCGGCGGTGCGAGCAGCGCGGCGGCATCGGGTTTGCCCGCTTTGAGGTAATTGAGCGAATGTTCCGCCGCGTGCAATGGCACGACGACCAGGGCGAAGCCGAGCGCCAGCAGCTTCAGCAAGCGGTTTGGTCTGGGCCAAAAGAGATTCAGGGCGGAATTCATGGGGGAATGATTCGCGGAAATGTCGGCAGCGTCAAACCTTAAGGCACCACATGTCCGTCTGCGGTCCAACTGATGTCAGAATCTCCTGAATCAGCGGCCCTGCTGATGTCATTCATGCACATGTAGGCATATTTTAGCCAAGCGCTGTGTCCATCCGCAAAGGTCAGGCATGAACCGCCGACATGACGGGAGGACAAATCCGCAGTATAAACCTGCGGCTGGCAAATATCAGTCTGTTATCAGTCTGTTTTTGCGTGTTGCCGTAAAAAGGATTTTCCGTCATGACCGTCCGGTCTTCGTCAAACATCACAAACTTGGAGGGACTGATGGTGATCATTGGCGACCTGAGATTCAAGATGCCTGAGGGCTTTCCGTGGTGCCGATTACCGCCCCGACCTTGGGTGGAGTTACCTATGCGGGTGGTGCCTCCGGTGCCGGCTTGACATTAAGGCTCGGCAATTCATCTGGCGCTGCCGGACAGTTCCCGGTTTGGGGCACGACGAATCTGAGCTTCCGTTTAGCCAGTGGCAGAAACTGGGACATCCGACGGAAGACCTCTGGCAGCCATCAGTTCACCGATGTCCAGGCGACAAACAAGCCGGCACGGTTCTATAAGATGACCAGTCTGTAAAGCATCGCGGCCATTGAAAATAAAAGCGCGGGCGGGTTTCACGCGAAACCCGCCCGTTTTAACCGCGCTTGCCTGCCGCCCGTTTCGTTTGCTAATCTGCGTCCCATGCTGGTTTTCAAGAACAGAGACCGCCACAACGTGATCCGGTATTCGCGTGACTGGACGGGGGCGAAAAACGGGCGCACGAGGAGGCAGACTTTCTGGTAGGATGCCTTTCAGGTCTTTCGCGCTGCATAACGCGATCGGTTTTTAGTCGTGTGGCAGGCGACAAAACCGGCCATCGCTGACTGCTTTGCCGCAGACGCAGCAAAGCAGTTCCGCTGTGCCATCGTTTTGCACCAGGACTGATCCAGCTTGGGCAAAACCGCTGACGCGTGATCCTGTCGAATCAACGACTGTGCTTAAAGAGACGAGTGGCAAACCGTTGCAGAAAAAATTTTAATTTTTTCAGCAAGACGTCGCAGATGAAACAGTATGGGCAAATGAGATGTGATGATTCCCCGATGTCATCACGAACAAAACCAGAAGTTCGGGAAACAAAATGAACATGAAAAGACATGTAATGATTTTATCGGTGGCGGTCCTGTCGGTCTTGCTTTCCGGCTGTGTCAATCCCGA
>CAYVGC010000124.1:0-9678 GCA_964449815.1 uncultured Bifidobacteriaceae bacterium | reverse complement strand
CGTTCCCGGCGGCGCTGGAATTTTTCCGGAACGCGGAAAGGAAGGCGGCATGAACCCGGCGCCCGACAAAACTGAAATTCTCGGCTGGCTGCGCGAAACGAACCCGGCGCGGCTGGAGGAATTGTGGCGCGCGGCGGATGAGATGCGCCGGAGCTGCGTCGGCGACGCGGTGCATTTGCGCGGGCTGGTGGAGATTTCAAATTTTTGCGCGCGGCAATGCGCCTACTGCGGCCTGCGTGCCGGGAACACCAGTCTCGCGCGCTACCGGCTGCTGGCGGATGAAATTTTTGAAGCTGCGCAACAGGCGGTGAAGTTTGGCTACGGCACGGTTGTGTTGCAAGGCGGCGAGGATTACGGCATCACGACGGAATGGCTGGTGGAGATCATCCGACGCATCAAAAGCGAAACGCCGCTGGCGGTGACGTTGAGCCTGGGCGAGCGGCCGGACAAGGATTTGGCGGCCTGGCGTGCGGCGGGCGCGGACCGTTATCTCCTGCGGTTTGAAACCTCGGACCGCAATCTGTTTGAGGAGATTCATCCGCCGCTGGGAAACCGCAAATGCGACCGCATCGCCATTTTACGGCGGCTTAAACAGCACGGATTTGAAGTCGGCAGCGGTGTGATGGTCGGCATTCCCGGCCAGACTTACGCCAGCGTGGCGGATGACATCGTGCTGTTCCGCGAGCTGGATCTGGACATGATCGGCATCGGGCCGTTCATTCCGCATCCGGCGACGCCGCTGGGCAGCGGATTCAAAATTTTCCCGCCGGTGAACGGCGAACAAGTTCCGAACAGCGAATTGATGGTCTATAAAGCCGTCGCCTTGACGCGGCTGGTGCGGTCGGACGCGAACATCCCGGCGACGTCGGCGCTGGCGACGATCAACAAGAAGAACGGCCGGGAGCTGGGCTTGCAGCGCGGTGCGAACGTGTTCATGCCGAACCTGACGCCGCTGAAATACCGCCGGCTTTACGAGATTTATCCGGCCAAAGCCTGCATCACGGAAACCGGCGACGCCTGCAACGGCTGTTTGAGCGCGCGCATTCAGATGATCGGCCGGCACATCGGGCGCGGCGCGGGCGGACGGCGTGACCGCCAAAATACGGCGGGGCTTCCGGAAGAAAAGGAGTTGTGCCATGCCTGAAATTCCCGCCGCCACCATCACCATCTGCATGGGCAGCTCCTGCTTTTCGCGCGGGAACAGCCGTAACATCGAGGTGGTCCAGGACTTTTTGAAGACACAGAGCCTGCCGCCGTCGGTCGAGCTGAACGGGCATCTCTGCGAGGGGCATTGCAAGTCCGGGCCGAACGTCACGATCAACGGCAAGATGTATCACGAGGTTGACCCCATCATCATCATCGCGCTGCTCAATCACTTTGTGCCGAAGGCAAAGACATGAACTACCTTAATCCCATCTTCACCGAGAAGCGCGAGTGCCAGGACTGCTACAAATGCGTCCGGAACTGCCCGGTGAAGGCGATCAAGGTCGAGGGCGGCTACGCGTCGGTGGTTCCGGAGCTGTGCATCGTCTGCGGCCATTGCGTCGAGGTCTGCCCGAACGGCGCGAAAAAAGTCCGCGACGACCTCGCCAAAGCGCGGCAGATGCTGACGCTGAAAAAAAAAGTGTTTGTTTCGCTCGCCCCGTCGTTCGTCACCGAATTTCCCGGCCTCCAGCCGGCGCAGCTCGTCGGCGCGCTGAAAAAACTTGGTTTCGCGGGCGTGTCGGAGACGGCTCTGGGCGCGCAGCAGGTGTCCGCGCAGGCGGCGGCGCTGCTCCGAAAAAATCCCGCGCGCGTGCTGGTGTCGTCGGCGTGCCCCACGGTGGTGGCGTTCCTGCAAAAGCACCGGGCCGCCGGCGCGGAACTGCTCACCGGCCTGATGTCGCCGCTGCTGACGCACTGCAAAATGCTGCGGCAGCGGTTCGGCGCGGACATCAGCATCGTCTTCATCGGCCCGTGCATCGCCAAAAAGCTGGAGGCCGCGCAGCATCCGGAACTGCTCGATGTCGTGCTCACCTTTGAAGACCTGCACCGCTGGCTGGAGCAGGAAAAGATCGCGCCGGAAAAGCTGTTGGCAAGGCCGGACGACCATTTCGTTCCCGAAAATTCCGCCGAAGGCGCGTGGTATCCGGTGGACGGCGGCATGATCGCCGGCATGAAATCCACCTGCGCGGTCAACGACGCCTCGCTCATGTCGTTTTCGGGCATTGGCGCGATCAAGAAGGCGCTCGACGGCATCGAGGAGATGACGCCCGACCACGGCTTGTTTCTCGAACTGCTCGCATGCGAAGGCGGCTGCGTCAACGGCCCGAAAGTGCAGCGCCGTGATGCGACGGTCGTGAAACGCCACCGCGTGCTGCGGTCCGCAGTGGCGACCGTGGCGCTGCCGCGTCCGCCCACCATGGACACGCCGGCGGATTTCTCGGTCGCGCCGGCGGCCACCGTGCGTTACACCGACTCGCAGATCCGCGAGTCGCTGCGCAGCGTGGGCAAATTTTCGCCCGACGATGAATTGAACTGCGGCGGCTGCGGCTACGACACCTGCCGCGAATTCGGCATCGCGCTGATCGCCCGAAAAGCCGAGCGCGCCATGTGCGTGACCTACATGCGCCAGCTCGCGTTCAAGAAGGCCAACGCCCTCATCCAAAAAATGCCGTCGGCGGTGGTGATCGTGAACGACGCGATGCGCATCATTGAGTTCAACGCCGCGTTCGTCAGCCTGTTCGCGAAGGAGAGGCCCGCCAGTGGCGGCGCGGCCTCGATTGAAGGCATCGCGCTCGCGGAAGTGATGCCGTTCGCCAGCCTTTTTCACAATGTGCTCAAGACCGGCGAGGACATTCTCGACCGCGACCTGCGGTTCCAGAACATCATTTTGCACGCGACCATCTTCAGCATTGAGAAGCACTGTCTCGTCGGCGGCATCATCCAGGACATCACGAAGCCGGCCGTGCGCAAGGAGCAGGTGATCCGCAAGGCGCGCGAAGTGATCCAGAAGCAACTGGCGACGACGCAGCAGATCGCCTATCTGCTCGGAGAGAACGCGGCGGAATCCGAGATCACGCTGAACTCGATCATAGATTCCTTTTCGCCCGCCAAGCCCGACGACCCGAAGGACAACAATGACTGGCGAAAGCTTTATAGACGTTGACTTCTGCCAGCAGTCGAAGCACGGGCAGGTCGTCCCCGGCGATGTCTTTCTCTCGCGCAAGATCAAGGAAGAGGACCGCATCATCACCGTCCTGTCCGATGGCTTGGGCAGCGGTGTCAAAGCCGGCGTCCTCGCCAACCTCACCGCCACCATGGCGCTCCGCTACACCTCGGCCTTTGTGGACGTGCGCCAGAGCGCCAAAACCATCATGGACACGCTGCCCGTCTGCGAGAAACGCAAGATCAGCTACTCCACCTTCACCATTGTGGATTTGGACGAGGATGGCAAAACGCGCGTGATCGAACACGGCAACCCGCCGCTCGTGCTGTTGCGCGGGCAGACCCCGGTGCCGATTGAGCGCGCCAGCCTCACGCTGGAAACTTGGAAGGATCGGGTGATCCATTACAGCGAATTTGACACGCAGCTCGGCGACCGCATCGTGTTTTTCTCCGACGGCGTGAGCCAGTCCGGCCTGGGCCGCCCCGGGCTGCCCCTGGGCTGGGGGCAGTCGTGCGTGACGGATTTTCTCCGCCGGCAGATCGCCGCCGAACGCGAGATTTCTTCGCGCGAACTGTCTCACAACCTCGTTGCCGAAGCCCTGATCAACGACGGCCGGGCCGCGAAGGATGACATCACCTGCGCCGCGATTTATTACCGGTGTCCGCGCCGGCTGCTCGTCATTTCCGGCCCGCCGTTCAACCGCGAACGCGACGGCGAGCTGGCGGAACTGGTGCGGACCTTCAACGGTCGCACGGCGATCTGCGGCGGCACCACGGCGGGCATCGTTTCGCGGCTGCTGGCGCGGCCCGTCACCATGAGCCTGGCGCAGCTTGATCCGGACATCCCGCCTGCGGCGGCGATGGACGGCATTGACCTCGTCACCGAAGGCACCATCACGCTGGCCAAGGTGGCCGAAATCCTGGAAAACGGGAACCTGGCCGATCTGGCGCGCAAAAATCCCGCCTCCGACCTCGTCTCGCTGATGCTGCAAAGCGATATTGTTCAATTTGTCGTCGGCACGCGCATCAATGAGGCGCACCAGGATCCAAGCATCCCGGTCGAACTGGATTTGCGGCGGAACATCATCCGGAAAATTGCCTCGCTGCTGGAGACGCGCCACTTGAAAGAAGCGCGCGTGCAATTCATCTGAGCGCCGGCGGAATGGTTTTCATCGCGACGCGACGGCGGGCGGCGGCTGAATAATTTTATTTCGCGGGTGCAAAATGCGCGTCGGCAAAATCCAGAAAATGATCCCAGTCCGACGGCAGCACATCGTGCCGGCCAGGGTGGCAGTTGAAACCGATGTCATGCTGGATGGCCTGGTCAAGCGGCGGGAATTCTTTTTCGGCAATTCCCGTCTTGCCGAGCAGTTCATAAACCGGCGTGGCGGCGCGGGCGGCCAGAAATTCGCCGTGCGGATCGCCCCAGAGGTCTTCGCTGCCGGTGTTTAGAAACAGCGGACGCGGCGCGATGAGTGACAGGAGGCAGTGCGAGTCCACCGGCAGGTTGTTCCAATGGCCGGCATATTCTTGAAAGTTGACAGCCATCCAATACGGGAATCGTTTCGCCACGTCGTCCACCGTCTCGCCGTAATCACGCCGTGAAAGCGAAGCACCCATTTCTCCGGAGCAGTTGGCGATGACGGCGGCGAACCGCGCGTCCTGCGCGCCGGCCCACAAGGCGGTTTTGCCGAGCCGCGAGTGGCCGAACAGAATCACGCACTGCCCATCCACGTTTTTGTCCGTGGCCAGATAATCCAGCGCGCGGCTCGCGCCCCAGGCCCACGCGCCAATCGCCCCCCAGCCATCGGCCGCCGGCGGAGGAAAGATTTTGTGCAAACCGTATTTGAAGCCCGCGCCGCCGGCCAAATCCGGCTCGATTTCATTGTAATCAATGATGGCGATGCCGTAGCCGCGCGCCAGGGTTTCGGAAATTTTCCAGTTGCGCGCGAACTCGCCGCGCAACGGATTTTTCGGCATCGCCCGCGCGCCGGTTTTTCCGTTCCAGCCGGGGAAGACCGCGATGGCCGGATCGTCAATCACCGTGTAGTTGCCGTTGAATTGCAGACACAGAAACGTCGGCGCGGAAATTTTTCCGGCGGGTGTGTAAAGGAGCAGATGCGCGACCGGGCCGGCGGGCGTGCCGGAAAAATTGATTTCAATCTGCTTGCGAACGGCCGTGCCGCCGAGCGCGTTCGTGGAAATTTCCCAGACGTTGAAGGTGATGTTCGTCCCCGCGTCCGGGCTGCGTCCGAAAATGCTGGCACGATACGACTCCAGAATTTCGGGCCGGCGCTTGGCAAACCAGGTTTCCGCGTTCGTCACGCGCGAGCCGTCCTCGCACACGAGCGGATCGGGCAGCGTATAACTGCCGACCTTGGCTTCATCGTAATTGGTGGCGGCGGCGGAAATCGCCGTTGCGAGCAGGCACGCGAAGCAAAAGCCTGAATGAAAAACCGGTGTGGTCATGCGGCCAGCTTGCCAAAAGCATCCGCACGAGTCACACAAAGTTTTTGGAGCGCGCGGACCGGTCGTCGCGCTCCAAACAAAATGCCGCACCGTTTGAGTGCGGCTGGGAATGGGCAGATGCCGGCGCAGAATTATTTTCCCCCGCGTGTCCGGCGCGAACCGCAGCTTGAAGCAGAGAACGTGCTCTTTGCCGGCAATCTGATTGCCGTTTCCAATGTGGCGGCGAATGCCGCGCAAAGTTTCGGCGGCGGATTTGGCGGAAAATTTCAGACAGCAAACACGAACGTCATGCCGCCGCTGCTTTTCTTCAATTCGCGCATCGCAGGAACGGTGACGATTGACAACACGAACCGGATTGAAATCAATGCGCCGCCGGTGAATTCTTGAACCGGCGAACAGTCACCGTTTTCAAATTGTGTTTTTCGCGGACGATTATTGTGGGGCCGGGCCTTGCACCACTTGGGCCAGGTCGCCGGGGCGGATCCATTTCTTGAAGGCGGTTTGGACATCGTTGGCGGTGAGCTTGAGGTAAATGCGGCCGGCGAGCACCGGCTCGTCAAGCGGCAGTTCGAGCGCCGTCCGCGTGAGCCAGCCTTCGGCGATGCCGTCAGTGCTGGCTTCAGCAAGCGGGATGTCGCGCAACAGCATCAGCTTGGCCTGCTTGAGTTCTTGCGCGGTGACTTTTTTCGCCTGCATCTGCTTGAGATTGCTGATAATGATGGCGCGGGCTTTGGAAACATTCGGCGGGTCGCACGCATAAGGCACCTGATAGACGCCGCGCGTCAGGCCGATGTTAAACGACGAGCCGACGTAATAAACCAGGCCGGCTTTCTCCCGCAAATCGCGATACAGACGAGTCGCGTAAAAGCCGCCGCCGAGAACGTGGTTGCCGAGCTGCAGCGCGTAATAATCGGCGTTGGTGCGTGTCAGCGGCAAGGTTTCCGCCAGCGTCACTTTGTCCTGCACGCGGCTCGCGTCGGGGACATGTGTGACGGAAACAGAATTGGTCGGCGCAGGCGGGAACAGCGTGTTGGGCTTTTCTCCCTCGGCCTGCCATTCGCCAAAATTCTTTTCAATGGCGGCGACGGCGTTTTCCGGTGAAATTTTTCCGATGACCACAATCGTCGTCATGTCCGGGCGGAACGCGCTGACATAATAATTTTTCACGTCGCCCCGCGTGAGCGAGTTGACGGTGGCCGGCGTGGTTTCGCGCGTGGCGGGGTCGCCTTTCGGAAACAGCGCGGTGGTCAGCGTGTGGCCGGCGATGCGGTCGGGGCTTTGCAATTCGCCGGCAACTTGCGCGGCGAGCTGTGGCTGGATGATTTTGAAATCATCTTCCGGCAGCGCGGGCGAAAGTTCGTTGTCGGCAAGCAGTTGCACGCCGCGTTCAAAGTTTTCCGACAGGACTTGCAGCGAGAAATCGGCGCCCGCCGATTCGTTTGCGCCGATGTCGTCCAGCGCTTTTTGAAATGCCAGCCGATCCAGCGACTTGGTGCCGTAGGAAAATAATTTGTCGAGCACCTCGTCCACGCCGTCCTGGCCGGCGGGCACTTGAACCTTCGCATTATTTTTGATGCGGCCATACACGCTCACAGTGTCGCTGACGGATTCGGGCTGCACGATCAGCTTGATTCCATTGGGCAAATTCGTGGTGAAGGGATTCAGCGTGGAAACGGGCATCGGCAGTTGTTTGGTCAATTTTTCCGCCCACGACGGGAGTTTGACGTTGGGATTTTTTGAGGAAGCGAAGCTTTCCTGGCCGCCAAAACTTTTGGAAGAAATCGGTTTGTCGGACGGTGTTGGCGTCAAAATTGCGCTGACGGCGTGGTCAAAATCCAGATATTTTTTAGCGACGCGGTTCACATCATCAACCGTCACGGCGCGGAACAAATTGATATCATCATCCGGCGAGTTCCGGTTTTCAACGGCGACGGCCTGTGACCACGCGGAGGCCAGACCTTCCACGGAATTTTTTGACAGCTCGGCGCTGATGATTTCACGGCGCTTGGCGGCTGCCACCAAATCGGCGGTGACGCCGTTGGTGATTTCGGCGGCGAGAATTTCTTTCGCCTGGTTCAGCAGATTGGTCGAATCCGCGCCGGCGGGAAATCCGGCGATCGCGTAGCCGAGACCGGATTTTTGCAAAGTCTCGTATTCAAATTGAGCAAACAATGCCTGGCCTTGCGGCACCAGCCCGTAAAGTTTTCCGCGCTGGCTGCTCAACACGTCGGACAAAATTTGGGCGGCGGCGAAATCAGGGTTTTCCGCGCCGGGAAAACGAAAAACCACGGCGGTCATGCCGTAAGGCAAGTCGGTATCGAGCTTCAAAGTGTCCGGTTTTACTGGGGAAAAGTTGTATTCCGGTCGCGCGGGCAGCGACATGGATGGAATTCTGCCGAAGATTATTTTCACCTGCTCCAAAACTTTTTCCGGCTGCACTTCGCCGACGATGACGAGCACGGCGTTGTTTGGCACATACCAGGTGTTGTGAAATTTGCGCAGGTCTGCGGCGGTGGTTTTATCAAATGACGGGCGGGTGCCAAGCGCGTCGTGTGCGTAAGGCGAGCCTTTGAACATGGCTTGCAAAAGCTGCTGGTAAAAAACATAGGTGGGATTCGACAAATCCTGCGCGACTTCCTGCTCGATGGCACCGCGCTCTTTTTCCCAGAGTTTTTCGTCGGCCAGCAGATCGCGCATTCGAGTGGCTTCGATGTGCAAGGCGACTTCCAAATTCTCGGCGGGCGTGGTGAAAAAATATTGCGTGACGGCTTGCTGGGTGTCGGCATTGTCGTCGCCGCCCATCACGGCGGAAGTGGCGGCGATTTGGTCGGCGCTCAAACCGGGGCTGCCGCGAAACATCATGTGCTCCATCGCGTGCGCGGTGCCGGGAAATTCGGCGGGGCATTCGTCCGAGCCGACGCGATAGTTCACCATCGTCGTGACGACTGGCGCGAGTGTGTTGGGAACGATGACGACTTGAAGACCATTGGTTAGCATCGCGCGCAGCACGTCTTGATTTTCGGCGATCGCGCGAATCGTTGCAGAACAGAGCAGGGCGGTGGCAAGAATTGAAGCGGTGAACCTGGTCGGCGATTTGAAAATTTTGGCCATAAATGATTTGTATTCCGACAACACTAAACACGCGCCGTTCAAGCGCTAGAGAAAATTTGCAATGCCAGCGTGGGCGCGACAAAATTGAAGCGTGAATATTGACTGTGAAAAATTGCAGAAACTGGCGCTGGCAGAAATCGAAGCGACGCTGACAGCATTGCCAAAGCCTTTGCGCGAACAGGCGCAAAAGCTGCCGGTAACGTTTGAACGCGCGCCGAATGCTGGATTGCAAGCTGATGGCGTTGAAGCGGATACGCTTGGTCTATTCACCGGTGCGGAATTCGCGGACGAGGGCGCTTCAGTGTTGCCGCCGCAGATTATTTTGTTCCTCGAAAACCTTTGGGATTTTGCAGAAGGCGACGAAGAAGTCTTTGGCGAGGAAGTTCACACGACTTTTTTGCACGAGCTGGGACATTTTTTTGGTCTGGGCGAAGATGATTTGACGGAGCGTGGTCTCGATTAGCCTGTAAACAAAGGAAATTTTTGCGATTTAACTGTTGCAAAAAATTTTCAAAAAAACTCTTGCGCGACAACAAATGTCTGATAGTCTTTCTGTCCCTTCGCGGTAGTAACCGATACGAAGGCCGGTTGAAAAACCGGTTGACATTGGGTCGAAATCCGTTAGGATGAATAACCCAAGCTCGATACTGACAAGCCGAGTTGAAAAGCAAGACCAATCGGCGGTCAGGTTTTTTGTCCCCTAAACCGGGAGCAAATAAAATGAGCAAAGCAGATTTTTTGGCGGTAAAACGCCAACTGCTCTTTGAAAATTGAATTGTGCGATTAGTAAAGAGCCCCTTTATTATCAGCGAGTTAGATCGCTGGTATTAAGGGTTTTAACCAAAAATTAGTAAAAGCTGTCTGATTTTACGATCAGACAGGAATCATCTAACGTATTTTATACGGAGAGTTTGATTCTGGCTCAGAACGAACGCTGGCGGCGTGGATAAG
>CAYVGC010000123.1:0-9955 GCA_964449815.1 uncultured Bifidobacteriaceae bacterium | reverse complement strand
GTTCAGCCAGGGTCTTGCGCAACTTGAACCTTTCCGGGGGTTGTTTCATCCGGGCAGCCATCGCTTCCATCAGATGTTCGTTGGCCTCGCGGGTGGCCGACTGCCAGTGGCTGGCCACGCTGCACGCGCACGGTTTGTTGCGTGGGGGCTTTGTGCCGCCCGCCGACATCCGCCAGTTGCAGGACTACCAGCGTCTGCGGGCCGACCATCTCATCGGCGCGGCCAGCCAGGTGCAGAAGATGCAGCAGGCCCTCGAACGCATGAACCTCAAGTTCCACGATGACGCCATGATTTTTGGCAAGATTGTTCCCGCTGTTGGCAAGGTCAACGTCACCACCACCATTGTCACCACCGACACGGCGGAAATCATAGGCGGAGGCAAGGCTTCATTCACCGATGACAGCACGATTCAACAACTCAAAACCGCACCGGCACCGATTACCAATGTCGTGAGCGTTGTCGTATCGAACGGCACCGCGACCGTGCCGGATTTGAGCGATGACAAGCCGAAGGTCGTAAAAAAATTTGGAAATTTGGTCGTTGAATTGCAATCGTTGAAAATCATCAACAACAGCCAATACTTTTTGATGATGACCCTCACCAATTGCTCACCAACTAAAAGCCTTTGGGTTGCCATGACCATCGGTCATTACGGTTTTCCCGTGTCATCGCTTCTTGACCAGAACGGACATCAATTTGGACAAGGTCATACCACTAGAATTTCTTCCGCACGTATCCACATGGAATACGGACGAACCATGCACGAGGCTTTTAGTCCCGCAACGGAAATCCAGCCGGGCGATTCCACCACGGCAACGCTTACGTTTTTATCACCCGAAGGCCGATCCGCGTTGCCGGGCGTTTGCACGTTGCAACTCGAATTCCTTTTAGGGGACGATTTTGTGTTGAACAACGCATACCATATTTCCGACCCGAATCTTGTCACCAAATTTGAGGCGAAATGACCAAGGAAAAAAATCGCCTCACGGCGATGGAGTGAAAAAATTTTCACCAGAAAATACAACCCGTCCGTGGGTGAACCCGTTGGTCGCGTGAGCGACGAGGAGGTTTTTTGGGCGAGCATGGCTGCTAGACCACGCGCAGCCCGCCAGCCCGTGAGGGCAAAAAACCGACGAAGTCGGGGATGGCACCGAAGGCGAAAAACGCTGAAAGTCCTTGTGAACAAAGGATGAAACGAAATCAGCACCCTTCCACTGGTGTGGAGGGGCTAGTGGAGGGGGTAAAATGGTCTAGATTTTCGTCAAAGACGGTTCGATTCCTACTGCTCCCACGAGGCTTGTCCTTGAAAAAAGGTTCGAGCGGCGTGGTAAAGAGACACCATTCCACCACTCGGAGATTTTTCTACGAGTAGTGACCACGGTTTGACGCAAGAACCACGGGTTTTTTTGCAGTCGAGGACAAACGAGTTGCGATTTCATCAGCAGACGATTTAGTGATACACTGGAACTTACAAATGGAAATTACTTTCCACGATTTTCACAAATAGAAATCATGGCTCATGCCTAAACGCTCACGCAAAAAAACGCATATAAAAAAAATCCGGCCGCAGTTGCGCTCGGAAGGCTTGGCGGGTTGAAAGGCGGCAAAGCCAGGGCAAAAAAGCTTACCGCCAAGGAGCGCAGCGAGTCCGCGCGCAAGGCCGCGAACTCGCGCTGGAACGCGTAAATAATTTTCGTTTGCGCGCCCAATTCACTTGCAAATGCGTGAGCGTTCACGCATAATAGAGGAGTCGTAAAATTAAACAGCACCACTTTTATGAATACATTGTTTTTTTACGCCCGTAAATCCACCGATGTCGAGGACAAGCAAGTCATGTCCATTGATGCGCAACTCCACGAACTGCGCGAATTCGCGGCGCGCGAACAGGTCAACATCGTCGCCGAACTCGTTGAAAAACAGTCTGCCAAGACGCCGGGCAGACCGATTTTCAACGACATGCTGGCGCGCATTGAGGCCGGCGAGGCGGACGGGATTCTCGCATGGCACCCCGCCGCCTTGCCCGCAATTCGATTGATGGCGGGCAGATCATTTACCTCCTCGACACCGGGAAACTCAAAATGCTCAAATTCCCGACGTTCCGCTTTGAATCCGACCCGCAGGGCAAATTCATGCTAAACATCATGTTTGGACAGAGCAAATACGACGTTGATAATCTTTCGGAAAACACCAAGCGCGGATTGTGTGAAAAAGTCCGGCATGGTGAATTTCCGCATCAAGCGCCCATCGGATATTTGAATGATTATCGCACCAAAAAAATTATCGTGGATCGTGAACGCGCGCCGCTCGTCAAAGAAGCGTTTAAAAGGTATGCGACCGGAGAAGCGACGCTTGACACGTTGCGCCACTTTCTTGGCGAACATGGCGTCCGTTCGAGCAAAGGCAAGCCCGTTGGACGCAGTTTTGTATCGCGTCTTCTTTCAAACCCCATCTACTACGGCCATTTCCTCTACGCCGGTGAAGTGCATGAAGGCAAACATGAGCCGATCATCACCAAAGACCTGTTTGATCGGGCAGACGCCATTTTGAATCGTCGCTGGCGTTATTCCCCGGCGGAGAACACTGCCCAGCCGAAAGCCTTCACTGGCCTGCTTCGTTGCGGTGTTGCGGAATGATGATAACCGCCGAGCACAAGGAGAAACGGCAGAAAAATGGCAACGCTCATTCATACACCTACTACCGTTGCACCAAGAAGAGCAAAACCGATTCCTGTGCGCAGCCCTACGTCCGCGAAGAAGCCCTTGACGCCCAAATCTCAAGCCTTCTTAAACCGTTCGCGCTTCTGGCGGATTGGGCGGAGGAAATGCTGACACGGATTAAAGAGGAAAAGAAGCAAGCCGCCCAATCCGACGCACTTGTAGCCCTGCAAAAACGCGGAGAGATTGAAAAGATCAATCTCCGCCTGCAAAAGCTGCTGGACTCATTTTTGGACGAAATCACTGACCGCGAAACTTACGTCGCGGAAAAGGCCAAATGGATGAGCCGGATGAAGTCTTTGCAGGAGCAAAGCGCCGCGCTTTTGACAGGCCGAGCCGATTGGCTCGAACCGTTCCAAAAATGGATTTTGACCGCTAAAAACGCTGGTGAAATCGCGGTTTCGGGTTCGCTTCAAGAGAAGCGGGTTCTCGCTCTCGAAGTCTTCGGCTCGAACCTTGTCCTCGACTGCAAAAAAGCCCGTGGTTCTTGCGTCAAACCGTGGTCACTACTCGTAGAAAAATCTCCGAGTGGTTGAATGGTGCCCCGGTGGGGACTTGAACCCCAAACCAATTGATTAAGAGTCAACTGCTCTACCAATTGAGCTACCGAGGCGAAATTGACTACCAAGCACTTACGCTTGTTTTTGACGTTCCAACTTGGAACTCTGCCACTTTTTACGCCACTGTTACGGCACGAAACGCGGTGGCACGGCGGGAAACGCCGTTCCAGTTCAAATGTGTGCAGAATGTCATGCGAAAATCAACTTATCAAAAAGTCTGCGATGACCGCAAGCGCAGAGTGCGCGGCCTGTGGAAGCGCGGCGGCTGGTTTTACGCGCGCTTGTGCGAATCTCACCGGGCGCAATTCGGTCAAACGTGTCCGGCTTAAAATGGCGCGCACGGTGGCCGAAGCCAAGATTGCTTTGCAGGATTTGCAGAAGGACCGGCGCGACCACAACTTGCCGGTGCTCAGGCGGCGTCCGCGGCTGGCGGATTATTGGGACGAATAATTCAAGTTCTACGAACTGGCAAAAGATGCGAAGCGGCCTGCCACGTTGCGTTGCGAGCAGGCGGCGCGGCGAAGATGGCCGGGTGATTTGCCCGATGTGCGGTTGAATGAAATCACCCGGGCGCATCTGAACGGGTTCATTGCGAAATGTCAGGCGGACGGCCTGGCACCGCGCACGGTGAACCTCTACATGATTGCGCGGCACAACGTGCTCAAGCGGTCGCCTGTCACGCCTGAACAGCTTGAGAAACTTCTTTCCGTCGCCGCCAGCGTGCCGTTGAATGGCCAACTGCTCGCCAATGTTCTTCGCCTGATGGCCTGCTGCGGCTCGCAGGTCGCCGAAACCCTCCGGCCGCGCTGGGCGGATGTGGACTTTGGGCGACGGCAAATTTCCATTGGTTCGGACGGGTTGGCCAAAAACCGGAAGTCGCGCGTCGTGGATTTCAATGACGTTCTCGAAAGGCATCTGCGCGAAATGTTCGCCCGGCGTCCGCGAGATTCGGAATTTTTGTTCCCGTCGCCCCGGCGCGGTGAAGCGGATGTGCCGGTTGTAAATTTCAATAAAGCCCTGCGTTCGGCCTGCCAGACCGCCGGCCTGCCGCAGTTCGGCTTTCACGACTGCCGGCATTATTTCATCAGCAATTGTGTGTTGAGCGGGATTGACTACATGACGATTGCGCGCTGGGTCGGGCATCAGGACGGCGGCGTGTTAATCGTCAAAGTTTTCCCTGTCTAAAATTTAATCGTTATCGAGTTTGGTGGCGGCGTTTGGGAGGGCGGCGGCCCGCCGCCGCTTTTTCATCGCGCTTAAAACACGCCCAAATTTCTTAATCCTCCGCCCCGCCGGAGCGGGGCGAGTTTCGCTTTCATCACGGCGGGCTGGCCGTCGCCAGGATTCAGGTGCACATGCAGGAGACGGGGGCGCTCCAGTCGCTGTTCTGGTTGTTGCCGCCGAGGGCGCGGGCCTGGAAGACATAAGTGGTCCCCGCCACCAGACCGGGCACCACCACGTTGCGGGTGTTGGCAAAGAACCCGGCATGGACGGGCGGGCCGCCATTAAGACTGTATTGCAGTTCGTAGCCGCGTTTGGTGTTGGAACCTTGAAGGGTGAACCCCAACTGGCCGTGGCCGGCATTGTGAATGTCTAAAATGACCGGCGGGTCAGGCGTGGTCGCGTCATGACGGCCGCTGGGTTCATAGGTGATAAAGCCGGAGGTTGCGGCGACGGCCTCGGTCATGTTGGGAATCGCCTCGATGCCGGTGGCGAGGATGCGGAGCAGGGAGATGACGATGTCGCACTTGGCATTCCGGTCGAGGATCAGGCTCCGTCCGCGTTCAAGGCTGGCGGCGATGGCGGTGTGCAGGTTGCCCTGCGCCACGCCCAGCGCGGTCACATTGGCGGTCAGGCCGGGAAAGGAGGCCAAGTTGGCGGTCATCTGGGTGAAGACGTGGCTCGCATAGGTGTCCACATCCTTGACCCCGTATTGGGCAAAGCCCCTGGATATTTTGTATGACATGATTTTATGAAGTCAGGCAGGCTGGCGATGGGGAGTCGAAACAACCGGGGCCAGGCGGGGCAGGTGGCATTCCCGGATGGGGTCTGTCCCGTTTGCAGTGACACCGAGTTTTTTTGGCTGGCTCATTTTTGATACCCTGCCGTCTGATGGTTTGGGGAACCTGATCATTTTCCACCGGGAACGCCCGTTTGGCAAGAAAAAACTATTAGTTTTTTACGATTTCAAGGCCGGGTTCTGGCGGCAATTAATAACCTTTAATAATCTGCTAAAAATAATCTATTTATGAAGACGGACTTAAGCAAAGGATCAGGCTGGGCTGATCCGCCCCCGCCGCGCCGGTTGGGCGGTTAAAAGCGGCCGATCCCGGTGGCGTCTCGGTCAAAACTGCAATTTTTTCGGTCAAGAAAATGTTTTTTTAGAGAGACAATTTTGTTTTTTAGAGAGACAATTTTGATTTCTCGCTCAAGAAAATGATTTTTTAGAGGGACAGTTCAGTTTTTAGAGCGACAATTTTGTTTTTTAGAGCGACAATTTTAATTTCTCACTCAAGAAAATGATTTTCCTGACCGACAAAATGATTTTCCTGACCGGAAAAAATGACTGGTTAGGCGTTTTATTGTCGCTTCCGATATACATAATCAATCTGTGCCCCCCAAAAGCGGCCCGATAACCAGCATAATTGTTATCGGTTCCGTTAGAAATTGGTTAAGCCGCTGATTTCTTGTCAAAGAGTTCGTTGAGCAGCTTGCGGGATTCCCTGGCGAGACGATAAAAGCCGCTGTCCGTGTCAAGGAAGACCACTAACTGCCGCCGGCGGGTTTGGCGGGACTGACGGCCGGAGCGCCCGGCACAATGGTGACGAGTTCAATGCCTTTGCCGGTTCCAAGGTTGCGGCTGTATTTCTTATCCACGGGGTTGTTCCAATACTCATGCACCCCAAGGCTCTGCAGCCGGACGCCGTCGGGCTTATAGACGGTTCCGGAAGGCGGATTGTCAGCCAGCGCGGCTTCATAAAGATGGCGGTCGGCGTTTTTGATCAGGGGCATCTCGGAGCGCAGGAAATCCAGCCCCACCGATTCGAGGGCGACGGGGTCCTGCGACGCGAAGAAGCTGGACGGCCAGTGGCCATTGAACGGAGCGAGCTGCCATTTGTGCGGCGGGCTGTTCCACCGGTCCCCCGAATAGAGGCCGTCAATGATGTTCAGCACCGTCTTTCCGTTGATGTTCGTGCTGCCATACATGTCCACAAGCTGGTTGTAACTGGCCAGCGGATAATCCCAGTCATGGAGGAGGTAATGCTGGCTCCCGCGCCTGTCCCCGATGATGCCCCAGTTGCTTTTGAAAATCATGGTGACCGAGGCATTGCCGTAGTCCGTTTTATCCGTTGGATCATGATAAGTCGCGGACGGGGTGCAATGCCGTTTCAACAGCGCCAGGGTGATGAGGTATTTGGATTTGACAATGGTGGTGGACATGGAGGTTTCGGTCGGGCCGGCGGCGGAATAGGCGAAAACATTGGGCGTAAAACCGCCGAGGTTGCTGTCATAATTGACCTTTGGAAAGGCCGGCTGGCAATAATTCTTGACTGCCGAGCACTGGTTCTCCCGGGCCGGGTCACACAGGGTGATGTCCGCCTGATCCGCCCCGAACTGGTTGACCAAGCCGTCGAGCAACGCATAGACCGACTGCGGCGAGGCGTCAATGGCGTTGGATTTGCCGCCGTTATTCAAGTTGAGTTTGACGGCGATCTTTTCGCCTTTCACATATGAAGCGCCGCCGTTTTTGTCGCGGAACAAAACATCCCAGGCATTGCTGACCGCCGGCTGGCCGGCCACGGAACAAATGACGTTGTTCATCAGCGTGGTGATCTTGGCCTGGTCGTTAAATTCGCCGGACCACCAATACTTTGAGGAACCATCCCAATGGCAGGCGCTCAAATCGTAGCTCCAGGCCACCCGGCCGGGAAAGATTCCGCGGGCCGTGCCCACAGGCTGGTTCGGCCCCATGGAGGGAGCAAAGGTTCCGGTGTCTTCCGCGCGGGCGGTTCTTTCATTCTGCCGCATCACCGCCACGGCGGAGAGCAGCCCGGCAACCAGGCAGACTCCGCCCAGCGCCCAGCGGTTTTGCCGGATAAATTTCCGGGCCTGGCGGCACGCGGAAACCAGGCCGAACAGACTCAAGAAATAAAGCAGGCCGCCCAGCGCGATGGGGGCGCCCGCCTGCTGGCAGGGATAGGCCGCCCGCGAAGGCTTGGGGATCACGCGCACCAGATACCAGATTAATGCGCCCAGCCCGATGATTGGAAACAGCCATTTGCCCCACCGGCACTGGCGGTTCAAGCCGACAACCCGGCCAGTTTTTCCACAGACGAGGAACAAACCTTTTTTGAGTGGCATGTCTTTTCATTAGCATGTCCCGCTTGTCTGCTGCCTTCCGTTTTTTGTCTAAAACCGGACTTGTTTTGCACGCAAACAAGGTGTTCGCGGAGGGCCAAGTCCACCGACACCCGTTGCGCCCGGCCAATTCAGCCTTGCATAAATTTATGCCGGTCAAATCCAACACCCAGGAAATCTCTGCAAAAGCATTTGAACGGGCGCGCGTGCAGATGAATCAGAAAGCCATGCCGCCGCAACGCGAGAACCGTTCCGGTCTTAGCACCGGGGGAAGCGCACGTGTCGCGCGTGCAAGTCCGGGCGTCGCGCCCGGACTTTCATCAAACCATCTGCCGGACATTCCCCGTGAAAAAAAGTTTCTGGGACAAGGTTTTCGGCGCGATGCCGAAACGACATGCCAGCAGCGTGTGCTCCCCAGAACCGAAGGGGAGACAGGTCTCCCTTTTCAAGGCGCGGACAGGTCCGCGCGCTCCAGACGAATCAGCGCGTGCAGAATTTTCCGGTGTGCGCTGGTGAAGGCGAGCTGCTGCATTTCCGCGGGCGTTCGCCAGGCGCCGCCGTTCGCGGAAATTTTGTTCAGCCGCACAATGAACGCCTCCGTCGAAATCCGGTGGCGCGTGATGGAATGTTTCACGGTGACGAGCGGCAAAATTTCCGGAGCCGCCAGTTGAAATTCCAATTTGAAAATTTCGTCCACACGCACGCCGTCGCCGTGAACCTCGACGTTTGGAAATTCCCACAAATGCCCGTTGACCACGCCCGCCGGCCTTTGCCGGACGAGAAATTTCCCGTCGTGCGCGACGGCGAACGTGATGACCCGCCGGGCGGCCGCCTTTTCGCGCCGGCCGAGACTGGGCAGATCTTCGACGCGGTTTTCCGCAAACGCCTGGCACAGTTTTTTCACCGGACAAATCAGGCATTGCGAATTGCGCGGCGTGCAAATCAGCGCGCCGAGTTCCATGAGCGATTGGTTTAGATGCGAGCAGGAATTTGGGTCGCGCGAAGAACGTGAAGCCGGCGAAGGGTTTTTGTCCTTCGCATCCTTCGCGTTCTTCGCGCGACAAACTAATTCTTCCGCAATCTGCCAGAGCAATTTGCCGGTAGTTTTTTCCTTCGGATTTCCGGCGATGCCAAAAATGCGCGTCAGCACGCGGATGACATTGCCGTCCAAAATCGGGGCGGGCTGGTTGAAGGCGATGCTGCAAATCGCGCCGGCGGTGTAGCGTCCAATGCCCGGCAGGGCGAGAATGTCCGCAAAGTTTTCGGGAAATTTGCCGGCGTGCCGGCCCACGATCAATTGGGCCGCCTTCTGCAAATTGCGGACGCGGGTGTAGTAGCCGAGACCTTCCCAAAGCTTGTGGATTTTGGCTGAAGGCGCTTTGGCCGCGGCTTCCACCGTCGGCAGTTCGCGCTGCCAGCGTTCCCAAAACGGGATCACCGTTTTCACCTGCGTCTGCTGCAGCATGATTTCGGCCACGGCGATCAGATAGGGGTCGCGCGTCCGCCGCCACGGCAGGTCGCGCGCATGGGCGGCATACCATTTGAGCAGTCGCGGCACCAGGGATTTGACTTTGGGATTTTCCAACGCGCTTGAATTTGACGTTCCTCGCCTGCCTGGTCAAGCCGGCAGCCAAAATACCGGTCGGGAATCGTCAAATAAACCGGCAAGCCGAACATCGCCTTCCACCGGCCAGCCGGGCATCGGCAAAAAATGTGGGACTCTCGGCAAGATAAGATAGGTTTCGTTCCGCCATTTGCCTTAAATTTTCTTCATCACTGCCGTCTTGTTGCCGGCGCGAAAGTCTGATTGCCGGTGCCGCCGGCGGCGGTCATTAAAATGAGCCAATTGCACGATGTCCTTCAGTTGCGCGTCCGCTACAGCGAAACGGACCAGATGGGAACGTTTTACAATTCCCGCGCGCTGGAATGGTTCGAATGCGGCCGCACCGAACTCATGCGCCGGCGGCTCGGCATGTCCTATGCCGCGCTGGAGGAGAAAAATGTCTTCCTGCCGCTCGTCGAGGCGCATCTGGAATTTCAGGGCGGCGCGCGCTATGACGATTTGCTGGACATCGCCTCCACCGTCGAGGTTTCCGGCCGCGCCAAGCTCCGCTTCAACGTCCAGATCAACCAGAACGCCGGCGGCAAACCCGTCGTGCGCGGCTACACAATTCACGCCTTTACTGATGCCGCCGGAAAACCCATCCGCCCGCCGGCGTGGTTTCTGGAATTGATGCAAAAAGCCGTCGGCCCGGCGGTCGTCTGATTTTTTACACGCTTTGAAATGAGTTCAACCGACAGACAATTATTGAGCGGCGACAG
>CAYVGC010000122.1:0-10290 GCA_964449815.1 uncultured Bifidobacteriaceae bacterium | reverse complement strand
ACGTGACGATGGACACCGACCGCGACGGCATTGATATTGACTGCTGCCGCAACACCATGGTTTCCAACTGCCGCATCAACTCGCCCAACGACGACGGCCTCTGTCCCAAGAGCACCTATGCGCTCGGCGAAATCCGGCCCACGGAAAATCTCACCATTGTCAACTGCCAGGTCTCCGGTTTTGAGGAAGGCACGCTGGTTGATGGCACGATGAAGCCGAGCAAGATCCACAATGGCCGCATCAAGTTCGGCACCGAGTCCAGCGGCGGCTTCCGCAATTGCACCGTGGCGAACTGCACGTTCCGATCCTGCAAAGGCCTGGCACTGGAGGAGGTTGACGGCGGCATCATGGACAACATCACCATCAACAACCTTGCCATGATGGACGTGCCCGACTACGCCATTTACCTCACCACCGGCAAGCGCAACCGCACGCCGGGTGCGCCCGCAACCAGCCGGGGCCGGAACATTTTGATCTCAAACGTCATCGCCGACGGCGTGGGCAGGATGAGCGGCATCCAAATCATGGGCCTGCCGGAACAGCCGGTGGAAGGCGTGCGGCTGGAAAACATCCGGCTCACGAGCAACGGCGGCGGCACGGCGAAAGACGCCGCCATCAACCCCAAGGAACTCGGCGCCGGTTATCCTGAGCCGGGAGGAATCGGCCGGCTGCCAGCCTACGGAATTTTTGCGCGCCACATCAAAGGCTTGGAACTGGCGAACATCACCGTCAATTTTCTCACCAACGACCTGCGTTCCGCCGCGTCTTTTGCGGACATTCAGGGGCTGGAGATTGACAACTTCAAACCGCAGCTTGCGCCCGGCGTGCGCGCCGCCGTGTTCGCCAATGATGTGGGCGGCCTCATTATCCGCAACTCGCCCGCCTTGGGAAAATGACCCTTGCCGGCAAATTCTGGCCGCCATGTTTGACGTGGCCCCGTTTCAAGCGGTCGCCGGAAAAAGCGGCGGAGGGCCGCCGCAGTCCAAGACTGCGGTGAAGATTGGCGGTAAGATCAACTCTTTTACCAAACAAAAACGGCGACCCGTGCGGGCCGCCGTTTTGAACTGCTGCGGAAATTAAATTCCCTTGGCCGTGATGTATTTCACGAGGTCAACGACGCGGTTGCTGTAACCCCATTCGTTGTCATACCAGCTCACGATCTTGAAGAAGCGTTTCTCGCCCTTCAGATTGTTCTGCAGCGTGGCCAAGCTGTCGTAAATGGAACTGCGGTTGTCGTGAATGAAGTCGGTGGAGACGAGTTCCTCGTCGGTCACGCCGAGAATGCCCTTGAGATAGGTCGTGCTGGCCTTCTTCAACGCGGCGTCAATCTGCTCGATGCTCGTGTCCTTCACGGTGCGGACGGTCAGGTCCACGACCGAGACATCTGCCGTCGGAATGCGGAACGACATGCCGGTGAGCTTGCCCTTGGTGGCGGGCAGCACTTCGCCGACGGCCTTGGCCGCGCCGGTGGTGGAAGGAATGATGTTGATGGAGGCCGCGCGACCGCCGCGCCAGTCTTTCTTGGACGGGCCGTCCACGGTCTTCTGCGTGGCAGTCATCGAGTGAATCGTGGTCATCAGGCCGGTTTCGATGCCGAAACCGTCCTTGAGCAAAACGTGAACAATCGGCGCGAGGCAGTTCGTGGTGCAGCTCGCGTTGGAAACGATGTTGTGTTTCTTCGCGTCGTATTCGCCTTCGTTGACGCCCATGACGATGGTTTTGACCTCACCTTTGCCGGGGGCGGAGATGATGACCTTCTTGGCACCGGCAACAAGATGGCCCTTGGCCTTTTCGCTGTCGGTGAAGAGGCCGGTGGATTCGATGACGATGTCCACGCCGAGCGCCTTCCACGGCAGCGTGGCCAGATCCTTGACGGCGGCGACGCATTTGATCTTGTGGCCGTTGACGACGATGGTGTCGGGGTCTTCAAGCGCGGGACTGCTCTTTTCCGTGGTGACGGCGTGCTTGAACTTGCCGTGGATGGAATCGTATTTCATCTGGTAGGCGAAATAATCCGCGTCGGTGGACACGTCCACGACGGCGACAACGTCAATAGATTTGCCGAGCAAACCTTGATCACAGAGCGCCTGAAAGACCATCCGGCCGATGCGGCCGAATCCGTTGATAGCTACTTTGACTGCCATATTTTTCATTTGTTTTTTTTGGTGGAATTAATTTCCTGAAACCGCTTAAACCGATGCGTGATTTTAACCGGGAACGACCGACCGTCAATGAAGAATTCGGAGACAATCTTGCCAAAAGCACGCCACTTTTTGCCACAAATTTTTTACATTGGCCACCGGCTGGTCCGGGCAATCCGGGCGGTCTAAAATTCCCCGCTGGACAGGAGCGGCGTCTCCGCCTAGGCTGTGGAGTGGTTCTTATACTAATAATTAGAAAATTATAAACCAGACCATGTTGCAGTGGAGCGAACAATTCGAGACCGGCCATGCGCTGATTGACACCCAGCACAAGATGTTGATCAGCTATATCAACCGGCTGGAAGGCATGGCCCTGACCACCAATCCAAACCGGCGGGAAATTGAGTTCTTTCTTCAGCTCGTCAGCTTCATGGACGCCTACATTGCGGTGCATTTCAAACATGAAGAAGAGTGCATGGCCAGCCATAAATGTCCGGCGTATAAGGAAAACCAGGCGGCGCACCGGGAGTTCCTGCTTTTCTTCAGGAAATTCAAGTTGCGTTTTGAAACCGAGGGCTTTCGCCCTGAAGTCGTGAAGGAACTGCACGAATCCTGCGACGCCTGGATTCAACACCACATCATGCAGATTGACGTGCAGCTCAGGCCGTGCCTGAGCCGGCAAGCGTCCCCGGAAAATCAGGGATGAATCGCTTTCCGCCCGACGCCGGCGGTTTGTGATTGTTCTGGACAAAGGTGCCCGCCGGTAAAAAACTGCGGCGTCACCAGGCCTTGGCCGTGACGAACCATTGAACCGGAACCTCCATGCCCAAACGCGTTTGCCAACATTGCGGCCATCCTTTTGAAATCCCCGACTCGCTGGTCGGCGAAGCCCACCCCTGCCCCAAGTGCGGCCAGAACATCCTGAAACCACGCCAGACCCGCGACCCGAATGAAAAAATCCGGCTGACCGTCACGCCACCGCCGGATGAAGTTTATCCGGCACCACGGCTGGCCGAAATCGCCGGACAAATAATCGCCAACATCCAGCGCGTAATCGTCGGCAAGCCGGATCAGGTGGCGCTCGCCGTCGTGGGCTTGTTCGCGGAAGGCCACATTCTGTTTGAAGACGTTCCGGGCGTGGCGAAGACCATGTTGTCGCGCGCCGTGGCCCAGAGTGTTGGCTGCTCCTTCAAACGCATCCAATGCACGCCGGATTTGCAGCCGGAGCATGTCGTGGGAGATTTCATCCTTGATCCGACCACGGGCCGGAAGGATTTCCGGTTCGGCCCCTTGTTTTCGCAGATGGTGCTGGTGGATGAAATAAACCGCGCCAGTCCGCGCACGCAGTCCGCGCTGCTCGAAGCGATGGGCGAAGGCATGGTGACGATGGACCGTGTATCCTATCATTTGGAAAAGCCCTTCATGGTCATGGCCACGCAAAACCCGATAGAACAGGAAGGCACCTTCCGCCTGCCTGAAGCACAGATGGACCGTTTCATTCTCCGCTTGAGCCTGGGTTATCCCGGCGCTGACGAGGAAAAGGAAATGTGCCGGCGGGTGCAGCAGCAGCATCCCATCGAAATGCTCACCGCCGTGGCGACCGCCGACCAGATCGTGAAATGCCAGCGCGGGGTAAAGGAAATACCCGTCGGCTCCAAAGTCTGCGATTATCTGGTGGCCTTGACGCGGGCGACGCGGGAGCATTCCGCGCTGCGGCTCGGAGCCAGCCCGCGCGGGTCGTTGGGATTATTCCGCGCGGCCCAGGCACTCGCCGCCGTCCAGGGACAAAGTTCCGTTTCCATTGACCATGTCAAAGCCGTGGCCGAACCCGTGCTCGCCCATCGTCTCTTGTTGCGACGCGAAGCCCAGAAGGATTATTTGGACGGCTCGTCCGTCATCAGGGAGATAGTGGCCAAGTTCGCCACGGCTTAGTTGATTTCTGACTGGCGCAAAAAAACGGAGTTGAAAAATTGTTTTCTTTGGCTGCATGAATCTCCGCCCAGCGCGCCTTTTGCGCCTCGTGAATCTTGGAGCGCGAAAAGCTGTTTGAGTTGGTTCATCCGGGCGGCTATCATTTCCAACAACGAAACCAACGCTGGCAATGCTCTAAAATTTATCCATGAAAAAATATTTTTCCCTCATCATCACGGCAGCCTGGCTGACGGTCCTGGCCGCGCCGGCGCAGGAAACCAAGCCGCCCGTCCGCTTCGCGATTGTCGGTCTGGTGCATGACCACGCGATGGGCTTCATCCCGCGATTGCAGGGCCGGACGGACGTGCAACTGGCCGGCATTGTCGAGACCAACGCGGCGCTCATCGGGCGTTATACGCAGCGGTTCAACCTGGATTCAAACCTGTTTTATCCGAGCCTCGAAGCGCTGTTTGCCCACACCACCGTGCAGGCGGTGGCGACGTTCACCTCGACGTTTGACCATGAGCGCGTGGTGGAGACCTGCGCCGCGCACGGCGTGGAGGTGATGATGGAAAAGCCGCTCGCGACCAACCTGAAACAGGCGCGGGCGATTGAGGCCGCCGCCAAAAGCGGCGGCATCCAGGTCATCGTCAATTACGAAACAAGCTGGTATCCCGGCAATCAGGCCGCCTACACCATGGTTCATGACGAACATCAGATCGGCGACATCCGCAAGATCGTGGTGCATGACGGCCATCGTGGGCCAAAGGAGATCGGCTGCTCGACAAATTTCCTGGCGTGGCTGACCGATCCGATTCTCGACGGCGGCGGCGCGATCAATGATTTCGGCTGTTACGGCGCGGATCTGGCAACGTGGCTATTGGACGGCCAGCGACCCACGTCGGTCTTTGCGGTAGCGCAGCAAATCAAGCCGGACATTTATCCCAAAGTGGAAGATGACGCGACGATTGTGCTGACTTATCCCAAGGCACAGGTGATTCTTCAGCCGTCCTGGAACTGGCCCTTCGACCGCAAGGACATGGAAATCTACGGTCAAACCGGCTATGTGCTGGTGCCGCAGGCGGACCTGTTGCGCGTGCGCACGGCCCAGATGCGAGAGGCAAAAGAAATCACGCCGGCACCCGTCACCGGTGCCATGGCCGACCCGCTGTCCTATTTCGCCGCCGTCGTGCGCCATGAAATCAAACCCACGGGTCTCGCCTCGCTGGACGTGAACGTGATCGTGGTGGAGATTCTGGACGCCGCACACCAGTCGGCGCGGACGGGCCGAAGGGTCAATTTCTAGCCAGACATATTCGCTGGAAGCCACGCGCGTTCTCGCCACTGCGTCGGACGTGTAAATAGCGCAGGCACTGGCAAAAGCCAGACTTGACTTAGAGTGAAACAATTGTCAGTATGATTGGTGGAAGTTTCTTTTATGAAAACCAAATCATTCACGGTTTTGGTGAAACTTGCTCTCCTTCTCTGTCTCCTTCTGCCCGGCACTGCGGGCGCGAACAACATCGTCACTTCGCCGGATGAAGCGAGCCTGCGCGCGGCCATCGCCCTCGGCGGCTGGATCGGACTCGGGTTCAATGGCACGATTACCATCGGGAACACCATCGCCATCAGCAAAAATGTGATTCTGGATGGCAGCGGCGTCGCGGCGACCATCAGCGGCGGCAACGCGGTGCGGCTGTTTTACGTCGCGCCGGGTGTGACATTTAGCGCCACCAACCTGACGCTGGCCAACGGCAGTTGCCTGGTCACCGACGGCACTGCCGATGCCGGGGCGATTTACAACAATGGCGGCACAGTAATGTTGACCGCCTGCACCTTGACGAATAATTGCGCACAGTCTGTTATTACTGGTTATCAGTGGACCGGACTGGCTCGCGGCGGCGCCATCTTCAACAACGGCGGCGGCGTGTTATTAAATCAATCGGGCATTTCAAACAATTCAGCCATTGGCGGAGGAATCGGAACTGGCTTGGGCGGGGCGCTCTACAACACCAACGGGACAATGACGATTACGGGATGCAACGTGAGTAGCAATCTATGCGAAGGCTTATGCGTATCCTCGGCTTTTTCCGAAAGCGGTTTGTCCATGGGCGGTGCGGTGTATCAAGCTTCTGGTTCCTTAACGATTACCAACAGCAGCTTCGCATTCAATCAGGCCTTGGGCGGTATCAGTTACGAGATTGGAACCTCTCCTTCCAGCCCGGCGTATGGCGGTGCAACTGCGATCACGGGCGGCGGCGTAACAATTGATCACAGCCAGTTTTGTGCGAATATCGCGAGAGGCGGAGACGCCAGCAGGAGTGGCAACGCTGGTCCTGCTGCTGGCGGCGCGGTATATTCGGCTTCTGTGCTGACAGTGAGAGACAGCTCATTCTTTGGAAACCAATCAGTCGCCGGCAATTCCCCGTTTTCTACTTATACCGTCGCCGGAATAAAAGCGACGGATGGATTCGGTGGAGCCATCTATAATTCCGGCACAGTCGTGTGAACCGCTGCTCGGTCTATTCCAATTATGCTCAAGGCGAAAGTTTCCTCGGGTCTGGGGTGCCTGGGACTAGTTATCCAATCGAAAATGGCGGTGATGCATTTGGTGGCGGAATTTTTAACGCGGCACAATTGGCCGCCACAAACTGCACCATCGCACTTAACTCCGCCAGCGGCGGCACCGGTGCTGGCAATAATCCTATTGGCCCAAACTCCGAAGGCGAAGGTGGTGGCGGTAATGCCATTGGCGGCGGGGTGTTCAACAATACCAACGCGACGTGGATTGCGCTGAATCTCACCATCGCCAGCAACAATTGCAGTTCACCTTTTGGATTTTTGAGTCGCACTTCTCCTGTTTTTACCAATGGCATGGCCGTCGGAGCCGAAGTCGCCAACACCAACGGAATGTTGCGCCTGCACAATACCATCATTGCCTACGGCGGCGCCGGCAATGCCTATGGTTCCATCACCGATGACGGCTATAACATCAGTTCTGACGGAACAGCGAGTTTGTCCAGCCCTTCGAGTTACAACAACACCGACCCGCAACTCGCGTCGCTGGCCGATAATGGCGGACCGACCTGGTGCATGGCTTTGCTACCAACCAGTCCGGCCATTGATTCCGGCGACAGCGCCGGCATTCCCAACACCGACCAGCGCGGCTTCGTCCGCCCTATTGGTGCCAGCCCGGACATCGGCGCTTACGAATATGGTTCGTATCTTCTGATCGGTCCGTATTTGAACATCACCGCCATCGCGAGCGATGTCCTGCTCTCTTTCACCGCTTCTCCGCCCAGCATGTATCGCCTACAGGCCTCCACCAACCTGACCACTTGGACCGACTTGACGACCTACGGATCATTTGCCAGTCCGACCAACATCAGTCAAACCATCAGCCGGTTGGCATTTGATTGCCTTTACTTCCGGCTGCTGGTGCAATAGCTGGAAGAACTGGACTTCGCAGTGGCCGGACTGTTTGCCGCCAGACCAGTTATCGCCGACACTTTTCCTCGTGGGCAGGCAAGCCCTCTGATCGGAGGTTGACGGCGGCGGGCATTTCTTGAAAGATTCGCGGCAAGGCAGAATGAAACCCGCCATGAAATTTTCCATTGTGCTCGTCACCGCGCCGGATTTGAAGACGGCACGCACGCTGGCCAAAGCCGCGTTGCAGGCCAGACTCATCGCCTGCGCCAGCCTCGTTCCCAAAATTGAATCACACTATTGGTGGCAGGGGAAAATCGAATCGGGCGCGGAAGTGCTGCTGGTTTTGAAAACCCAAAAATCGAATCTGGCCGCGCTGGAAAAACTGGTTCTGGCCCGGCATCCCTACGACACGCCGGAGTTTCTCGTCCTGCCGGTGAGCGCGGGCAGCCGGAAGTATCTGGCCTGGCTGGCGGCAACTTGTCGCTGAAAATTGTTGCACCCGGCGCAGGCGGGCGTAGATTCGCTGCGTGCAGAATCCAGACAATTTGCCTGCATTGATGCTGCTTGCGCTGCAAGGCCTGGCGCTGGGCTTTGGATTTCTCATCCTCGGCTGGATGCTGGCGGTGCATCGCCGGGCGCGGCGGGAACAAAAATCTTTCCCGGAGGCGTTCAGTTTCTTTTCACTCAAGGCCGATTCCCCGCCCCGCCCCGCCTGCTGGCTGGCGGTGCGCTCGGCCTCACCAGAGGCGGTCAAGGTGGCGCTGGGCTTGAACCGCGCGGCGCCGTGCTCGTGGGTGGAAGGTCTCGCCGGCAGCCATGAATTTTTCATCAGCCCGCGCGTGCATGGCTGGGTGATCGTCACCGGCCTCGGCCTGCCCAATCCCAGCGACGATGTGGACGCGACGTTTCTTTTTCTCACGGCCTTGAGCCGCAAGCTCGGCCATGTGCAGTTTTTTTATGCCGAAAAATTCTCGCGGCACCACGGCTGGGCGCGGCTGGATGACGGCTGCGTGACACGCGGCTATGCCTGGACGGGCGAAACCGTCTGGAACCAGGGGGCCAGGACGCGGCCGGAAATCGAGGCCGGCGTGAAAACCTTCAATTACGGCGAACAAACAGCCACGATTCTGGATGCGGAAACGAATTTTGAAAAAGTGCCGCAACTGGCCGCGCGCTGGAGCCTGGACCCGGCGGAAGTAAAGCTGGACTCCACCCGGCAGTCCATCGGCCTTGCGGGGGAATCGGCGTTCATCTGAAAATTTTTGTTGCAGTAAATTCCCGGCTGGCGCAAAGTGCGGCCAGGAAAGGATCACCATGTCATTCAGCATCGAGCTAGAACTGCAGAAATTTCCCAAGCACATCAAACTGAAGGACGGCAAAAAGGCCGTGCTGCGCCAGTTGCAGGCGGATGATGAGAAGGAACTGCACCAGCTTTTCCAAGGCATCCCCGAACGCGAACGGATGTTCATCAAGCATCGTGTGCAGGACATCAAGGTCATCCGCGAGTGGTGCCGGAACATTGACTACGGCCGCAACCTGCCGCTGCTGGGCCTGATTGACAAAAACATTGTCGGCGTGGCCACGCTGCACCAGCAGCTCGGCGGCTGGAAACGGCACATTGGCCGCGTGAGCGTGCTGGTGCATCCCGAATTCCGCGGACGCGGCCTCGCCCGCGCGCTGATCTCGGAAATTCTGGATCTCGCGCGCCGTGCCAGCCTTGAACGTGTCGAGGCGGAATTCATCGGCGGGCAGGAGGCGGCGGTGAAAATGTTCGCGATGCTCGGCTTCAACCAGCTCCTGCGGCTCGAAGAATATGTGAAGGACATGCAGGCCGTCGCCCATGACTATATCTTGATGGGGCTTGATTTGCGCACTGACGAAGAATACGCCGGCGTCGGCGGATGAAAAACAAATGAAGAAAGTTGAATGCAGAATGAAGAAATGACCGAAACGCACTGCTGGAACTTTTGCTTCATTCATCATTCTACCTTCCGTCTTTCAAAATGCCTCCCGAAACCTGCCCCAACTGCGGCGCGGACGTGCCACGCAACGCGAAAGCCTGTCCCGGCTGCGGCGCCGATGAAAAAACCGGCTGGTCGGATTCTGCCTGCGCCAGCAACCTTGGCATTCCCGACGAGCATTTTGATTATGGCGAATTTGTGAAGGAGGAGTTTGACACCGCGCGAGTCAAGCCGCGCGGCATACACTGGTTGTGGTGGCTCACCGCCCTGGTCCTCGTTTTGTTATTTTTGTTCTTCTGCCTGCATTGAAAACAAAAAAACCCGCTCAATCGAGCGGGCTTGGTGTTTCAATCGAAATTACTTTTTCTCTTCCGGCTTGGCTTCCGCCGGTTTGCTGGCTGCCGGCTGGCTGCCTTCCGGCTTGCCCGCCTCGGGCTTGATTTCCGTCGCCGCAGCCGTTTCGGCGGGAGCCGCAACCACGGGAACAACGTTGTCCACCCATTCCAAAATTGCACACTGGGCGGCGTCGCCCTGGCGCTGTCCCAGCTTGATGATGCGGGTGTAGCCGCTGCGGCGGTCCTTGAACGCCGGCGCGATCTCCTTGAACAGGATTTTCGCGGCGTCTTCCTGATGCAACCGAGCCGCTGCAAGGCGGCGGTGATGAAGGGTGCCTTTCTTGCCGAGCGTGACCATTTTTTCGGCGACGGAACGGGCGGCCTTGGCCTTGGCCAAAGTCGTCGTCACGCGCTTGTGTTCGATCAGGCTGCAAACCAGATTGGCGAGCATCGCATTGCGATGTTCCGAGGTGCGGCCCAGTTTGGCCGTGCGCTTCAAATGTCTCATGGCAA
>CAYVGC010000121.1:0-10300 GCA_964449815.1 uncultured Bifidobacteriaceae bacterium | reverse complement strand
GAATCGGGACGGAATCTTTCACATGGCACGCCGTGCCGTCGCACAGGCGAATGAGATGTTTGCCCTTGGGTTCGATGGCGAAATGTGAATAAAAGGTGGCCACGCCGAAAACGCGCGCCGGCGAAACGTCGAGCGCCATCGCCACATAGGTCAGGACCTCCTCCGGCAGATACCGATATTCCTCCTGCACGGCCTGGAGAATCGGCACCAGCCGCGAGGGTTTTCGTCCGTTTTTTTCGAGGATTGTGAAAACTTTCACAAATTTTCTGCCGTTGCAGTCGGGCTTGGTTTGAGTGCGCATGGAATATTTTCTTTGGTTGCTAATTGGAAAGCGTTGCCGTGGTTGCGGCGTTGGACTTCGATCCGGTTTTGGGATGGTTGTTTTGCAGGGTGGTGAACAGCTTCTGTGACAGCGAAGCCAGCGAACAGTAAAGATCCTCGTTGTGGACGATGACGTGTTCCGGCGCGTGCAGGCGGACCGGCGCGAAATTCCAGATCGCGCGGATGCCGCCCTCCACCATCAAATCCGCCACCGCCTGCGCCTCCGCCGCCGGCACGGTGATGATGCCGATCAGAATGTGCATCCGCTGCGCGAGATTGGGCAGTTTTTCCAGCGGCAGCACATGCTTGCCGTGAATGCGCGTGCCGATTTTCGACGGATCCAGGTCAAACGCCGTCACGATCTTCAACCCGCATTGTTCAAATTTGCGATAGCCCAGCAAGGCCGAGCCCATGCTGCCGGCACCGACGAGAAAAGCGTCGTTCACATTGTTCCAGCCAAGAAACCGTTCCAGTTCTTCAATCACATTCGTCAGCCCATAGCCGATGCGCGGCCGGCCGGCCACGCCGACGGATTCCAGATCCTTCCGCACCTGCGTCGGATCCAAACCCAGATCCAGCCCGATGTCCGGGCAAGAAACCGTTTCGTGCCCGGCTGCCAGCCATTCCTTAAGAAAGCGGTGATACAGCGGCAGACGCTTCAAGGTCGGCTCCGGAACGATCTTCAGATTCGTCCCGTCCGGGCGTTTGAGCTGGGTTTTGAGGTTCATATCGTGAACACATTATCAATAAACTTTTCTCTATTTAATCCCGATTTTAAATTTTGTCAATCGAATGTGCGGCTTGAAAGACAAGTATTAGCCTGATGTTTGAATCAAATTAGCGGTCGCATGAAATTTGCATATTCATGTCATTCGCATGGTCTTATGACAATTCAGGCCGAGTCCGTGTCTTTTTTCGCTGGCCGGACAAAAAACATGGTTGCTGAGAAGTCGCTCATTTTGTATCGTTAATTTGATAACGATATCCCCTTAAAACCGCCGATTACGGCATTGGACATGAAAACTAAAAACCGTTCCAAACGTCCTCGCGACGGCGCACGATTGGAGTCCGCCGTCGTTCCCCCGGGGAAAAAGACCGCCTTTCCCGAAACTTTGCTCCGCCAAGCTGCTGGCGTGCGCAAGGCAGGGTTGCCATGCGTCAAGCGAATGCCGGCGTATTTGCAGTTGCTGCGCGTTTTGCAGGCGGAAGGCCAGGAACACGTCTCCGGCACCGTGCTGGCCAGCGTGCATAATTTGGAACCGGTCATTGTGCGGAAAGACCTGGCCATCACCGGTGCCGTGGGCACTCCGCGCGTCGGCTTTCGCATCACCGAATTGATTTGCGCCATCGAATGTTTTTTGGGCTGGGACAACCAGACGAAGGCGGTGCTGGTCGGGGTTGGCAGCCTGGGCACGGCGCTGCTCGGCTATCAGGGCTTTCACAATTTCGGATTCCGGATTGTCGGCGCCTTCGACCAGGATCCGCGAGGCATTGGAAAGTGGGTTCACGGACGCAAAGTGCAGGCCATGGAACAGTTGATTCCATTTGTCCGGCGCGGCAAAATTGCGCTGGGCGTGTTGACCGTTCCGGCGGAGGCCGCCCAGGCAACCGCCGAATTGATGGTGTGCGCCGGCATCAAGGGCATCTGGAATTTTACGCCCGTCAAGCTCCAGTTGCCGGACCAAGTGGCAAGCCAGAAAGAAGATCTGGCCGAAGGCCTCGCGGTTCTTTCCCATCGCCTTCACCAATTGCCCGGCCCGGCAACGGCGATGAGGTGAGGCTGCTTATTCCGGCCGCGCATAAAGATGCGCGTGGCCGAACCCGCCGCCATTTTTCCAACCCGGCCTTTGGCTGGTCAATGCAGTTCCAGTTCGTCGCGGCCGGGCAGCGGCGGAAACTTTTGGTGCGGCAAGGTTTGATACCAGAACGCGACGGACGCGATGTCATCCTGCAATTGCAAATAACGCCCGCCCGACTGCCAGCCCAGCGCCTGAATCGTGACCTTCAAATCTTTTTGGAACCGGATGGGATCGCGGATGTGCCAGCGATATAAGCCGAACCGCGTCTGCGAATCGTAATGTCCATCCGGCCGGATGACTTGCGCCAGACCGCTGTAAGGTGTGGAAAATTCCGTGTAGCGCGACTGGCCATCAGCGCCCCGGCTGTCAAAATCATAGGAACCGCAAAAATAATCCTCCGTGCCCGTGCCGCAGATGGTCGGGAATTTCTGGTCGCCATCCAGATAAAATTTGATTTCACCTTCGCCCCACCAGCCGGTTTGATGCACACCCCACGCGAGATAGGTGCCGACGTATTGTCCCTGGCCTGCCACGCCGTCGAGAATGGTGTAAAGCCCCTTGGTCTTGAGCGGATTTTCGCGCCGGAACTGCGCGTGGAAATACGCTGCGTCAGCCGGCACCGGCGTCTGGGTGTAGTTGATCTGGTAATAAATCGTCATCGGACTGTCATCGAGGTTTTCCAACGTGATTCTGGCTTTTTTGCGGAACGGCATCTGCCAGTAGGAATTGAAGGCGCTGCCGGGATTGACACACACGGGCAGCGAACTGATCTGGCAATACCGCCCCAGGCCGCAGGCGAAAAAATCACCCAGCGGACATTCGACCGACGGGTCGGTTTCGTCATCCCAATACATCCGCAAAATGAACCAGCGCGTCTTGTCCAGCGGCGCGGGTGTCATCCAAATCTGCTGGATCGCGCCCGGACCGCTGATGTCCGCCAGCGTGAACGTCGCGTGGGCAGGAATGCCAACGTAAGGCGACACTTTCCAGCCCCGGCCCAATTCCCGCGCCGCGCCGTCGGCAGCGGGGCCGTTGGTGGACATGGCGGCCAGGCCTTTTTCACCGGTGAAATTTTCCGGGCTGATGGAGCGCGACTGCGCGCTGGAAACGCGGTATAGATTTCCCAAATCCAAATTCAACCCGTCAAACGAGGTGTCCGCAGCGGAAAGTGGCAGACAAAAACAGGCCAGCAGACTGGCGATCAGACCAAGTGAAGCTTTCATGTTCCTGATCTTCGTAGCGCTAAAAACCTTTGCAGTCAAGGCCGGGTTGAAATCGGTGCCGTTGTCGGTGCGATCAGCCACGGACACCTGTGGCCTTGATCATAACGGGAATAAGTGTAATCACTGGCCGTCAGATCCCAGCCTGCCAGTCCGGTTCATGCAGATTGTCGCTGTCCTCAATGACCCCGGCGGCGCTGGATCAGGTAATGGTCATGGCTGTTTGTGTCCGCAGTGGCGCAGCTCGGATTGCCCGGCTGCATTTGCAGCGCGACGTCAATGATGGCACTGGCGCGTCCCACGATGAGGAACCAGCCGACCAAAATTGAAAGCTCCGCCGCATCTGGCTCACATTCTAAATTCCATGGCGTCACTGTTGCGCATCGTGGCCCCCCGTTGCCTTATAGACGCGCACATAATCAATCACATATTTCTGCGGAAGAACGGTTTCATTAATCGGCCCGCCCCAACCACCACCCAGGGCGAAGTTGATCAAAAGATAGTGGGGCTTGCGAAATGGATTGTCTTCACCCTGGCCCGCCTTATCCGTGAAAACGGTGTGGTATTTGTGGCTGTCAAAGTAGAAATCAATGCGATCCGGGGTCCACTCGATGGCGTAAACATGAAATCCATCATATGGCTTCGCCGTTTCCATCACACCGCTGTCGGACTGGTGCTTGCCCTCTGCGGCAAAATGGACGGTGCCGTGAACGTTGTTGGTCTCTTTGCCGACAAATTCCATGATGTCAATCTCACCGGAGGCAGGCCAGCCGACCTGTGAAATATTTGTTCCCAGTGTCCAGATGGCCGGCCAGACGCCTTTGCCTTGGGGCAGTTTCGCCCGCACTTCGATCCGTCCATATTGCCAGCTCGCCTTGTTCTGTGTGACCAGGCTGGCGGACGTGTATTCCACCGGGGCATGGTTCGCCGGCGTGAAATGCTCTTTTCTGCATTCAATGATTAGCTGGCCGTGCTCGACCCTGGCATTCTCCAGTCGCGCCCGCGTGTAGTATTGGCTTTCGTCGTTCCGAACGAACCCTTCTTCGTAATCCCATTTGGTTTTATCAGGCAGCCCCTGATAGTCAAACTCGTCCGACCAGACCAGTTTCCATTTCTCCGCATGAAGGCAGTTTGCCGTCATGATGAGCAGGCCTGTTGCACACAATAAAGTTCTCCAGGATGGCCGGAGGGCGGTCGTTCTCGGGGGAAAAGATAATCTGGCTGCGGCTGGCGGTTCAGGAAAATTCGGCAGCGCCGACATTAGCGGAGCGGTCACAAAAAATTTCATAGCCGAAATGTAGCGAAACCCGGGGCGGTGGCAACCCCGTAACCGGATGTTTTTTTGTGCCATTTTTTATGCCAGTTATCCACGCTGCGCCCGTCAGACGCTGACTCGTGCCCAAAACAGCAGCGCTGTGGAAAAGCGGGGCAGAAAGCCGGCTCGTGGCTTGATAAACCATTCACGGTCCGAGCTGCATGCGGTAGTAACGCCTCGGGAAATTGGCGGAGGCGGGATCGGTGAACAAAAATGGGATCGCAACCGGATTGGTCGTAAGCAGGAGCTGCCAGCCGCCCAAAAGGTTGGTTGTGGCATAAATCGAATAGTCCGGGCCGAGATTGCCGTTGATCAGCGTCTGGAAGGTTCCAGCCGTGACAGCGGGCATGCCGAACACCGGTTTGACCGGCGGCACAACTACGACGTTAAAACTCTGGGTCGCACTCAACGGGGGAACTCCGTTGTCGGTGACCGTGACGGTAAACAGGTTGGTCGAAGGCGACTGGGCGAGTGTCGGACGCCACGCGAGCACGCCGTTGGTGGCATTGATGCCCGCACCGACCGGCGCGGTGAACAGGCCCCAGGTCAGCGTCTGGGCGGGGACGTCGGTGTCGGTCGCACTGTTGGTCACGAGGAGTGTTTGCCCGGCGATGAGGTTTGCGTCGGGAATGACGGCAAGTGTCGGCGCGGTATTGGCGGGGAAGAGAACGCCTTGCGGCACCACTTCGCGCGCCTGGCTCGCGCTGTCCCACTCCAGCAGGGCCGAAGCGGGGTTGGTGTTGTCGTAATATTCAATCCTTAGGTCATACTGCTGGCCACCGGTGAGCGCGATGCTGCCCGTTGCATCAGTGCCGGTGGCGTCGTCCCGCCATTTGTCAATCAGCAACTGGCCGTTGACCCAGAGCCGGCAGCCATCAGACGCGGTGAGATGAAACGTATAACCTTCGGAGTAACGCGCCTGGATTCTGCCGGTCCAGCGCACCGAGAATTGGTTGCCCGGCAAGCCGCCGCCAGGCGAACTGCCATTCCAGAAGAAATCCACATTGGTATCGGTGCGGATAAATGCGCTGTCGGGCAGGTTGGTGCCGTTGAAATATTGGGCCGTCAAACCGGTTCCATTTTCCAGCCAGTCCGGAACGAAAATGGCGGGTGGCGGCACCAGCACGGCGAGCAGACCAATGCCAACGTCAATGCCCTGGCCGCCGGTGGTCTGGTGACAATGCACAGCCAGCTCGTTGTTTGCGTTGGGCACGATGGCCGCCTGCCCGGCGGCGTTCATCGCAAGCTGGTCATAAGCGGAAACGTAGCCCGAAGCGGAACCGGCGAGCACTCCGTTGATGTAAATTTCACAATCCTCGTCGTGAAAGACGGTGAAGACGAGATTGGTAATCTGCTGCGATGTGAGCGGACCGGGATTGAAGGTGCGGCGCAGCCAGATGTCGGCGGTGTTCCAGGTGGTGTTCACCACAATGGCAGGCGTGCCGGCCGTGCCGAAGCCGCCGACGCCATTCGTCCAGGCGGAATCATCAAAGCCGGTCGCATACCAGTTTGTGGCGGGCGAGGTGAAAGTATATTCCCAAATCTGGCCGACCATTTGCGAGGTTGGCACGACCGGGCTGTTGGAATACTGCCCCATGAGCGACACGATGGCCGTTTGCATGCTGTTCAAGTCAGGCTTAAGAATTTTCCGATCGTAAGTTTTGAGTCCGTTCAACTCGGTTTCCACATCGGTGGTCTGAGTATAAACCGCAGCGCTCAAGCCATCGTCATTGATAAAGCCAGAGAGCAGGCCGCAGAAACCTTGAAACTGGGAAAGCAGGTCGGCGGCGCTGGTCGCCGTTCCCTCGCCGGTCTCCGTCGCAGACCAGGTGTGATTCGTGATAAAAAGAGACACGCCGCCAAACTCACCACAGACCACCGCCTGGGATGAACTCGTGGGAACGCCGGGGCTGGGATAGCTGTGCTCGTCCAAGATGTCGCCCACGCCAAAATAGCTGCCACCGCTGGCCTGATTGACCACGCGTGACGAATCCAGGGTTTTAACCAGTTGCACCAGATAGGCAGTGTTGGTCTGGCCCACTCCGTTACTGCTGCCGGCTTCGCCCTGGCCTTCGTTAAAGATGTCCCACATGATGATGGCCGGGCTGTTCCAGTGGTTGGTCACCATGGCTGAGAGTTCCGCAATGTAATCTAACGGATCAACCGCTGGCGGATTGGGGTTTCCGGTGTAGGAATTGCAGCTCGGCATATCCTGCCAAACCATGATGCCGAGTTTGTCCGCCCAGTAATACCAGCGCTGCCGTTCCACCTTGATATGTTTCCGAACCATGTTGAAACCGAGCGCTTTTTCAATTTCGATGTCGCTCTTAAGCGCGAGATCCGTGGGCGCGGTGTAAATGCCGTCCGGCCAGAAGCCCTGGTCCAGCGGACCAAACTCGAACGTGAACTGGTTGTTGAGAAAAATTTTCAAGAAGCCATCGTTCGTGCCGATGCTGATCTTGCGCATGCCAAAATAACTGGCGACAGAATCCAGCGTGGCCGAGTTGGCCGTGAGCGAGACTTGCAGGTTGTAGAGGCAAGGATTAGTCGGGCACCAAAGTTTCGG
Organism: uncultured Bifidobacteriaceae bacterium; assembly: GCA_964449815.1. Taxonomy (GTDB): domain Bacteria; phylum Verrucomicrobiota; class Verrucomicrobiia; order Limisphaerales; family UBA11358; genus UBA11358. Next base: position 3,079 of record CAYVGC010000121.1, on the reverse strand, counting down.
CGCAGGAATATTCACATAAAAGTCATTCCCCGGCAAACCGGCGGCCGTGGCAACTTGGTTCGTGCCGTCGAAGGCGACGGCATTCACGCTGACGCCATTCGTCGCACCGCTGACCGCGACATTGACGAGCAGGCGTTTGTTGTCAATGTCCGGCACGAGGTGAACCCCGCCGATGCTCGTGGCCGGCACCGGTTCCAACCATACCGGCTGCCAGATGCCGGAAGACGAGGTATACATGATTCCCCCTGGATAGAGCGTCTGCTTGCCGCGCGGCTGACCGCCGTTGTCCTCCGGGCTATAAACCTGCACAATCAATTCCTGCGGTCCACCATTTGTTAGGTAGGGAGTGATGTCATAACTGAAGGGATCGTAACCTCCTTTGTGAATCCCAACGCTTTGGCCGTTCACATAGACGTGCGACTGCCAATTTACTGCGTCCAAGTGGAGAACAATTCGTTGGCCGTTCCACGCTGAAGGCACCGTGAACTTCTGGCGATACCAGGAGAAAGCGCTATACTGCATCACGCCCGACAGCGCCGATTCCACCGGAAACGGCACCAGAATGACGCCGGAAAGATTTTGTCCCGCTGGCACGGGATCATTGGTTGCGCCGGCTTGAAACTGCCAGACGCCGTTCAGATTCATCCAGTTAGTTCTGACCATTTGCGGTCGCGGGTATTCTGCCAGAACATTCGTCGAGTTTACCTGCTGCGCCCAGTCGGTCATCATTGCCGCTTGTTTGGGTTGCCACGGCAACGATACCGGTGCCGTGGTGATGACCAGATCGAGCGATCTATTCGGCGCATTCGTCACCAGTTGTGCGGTCATTCCAGCCGGGAGTAACCCCAGGGTGAAACTCCCGTTGCCGGTTTTTGAATTATATTGCACCAGCGGGAACTGGCCGGTCGAGAAATTGAACCCCGCAATGCTGACTGTTACCGGGCCGTTGACCAAAAGCGAATTCACATGAAGCGGCGCCGTGGACTGGCCGCCAAGTCCGGCGAAATTGAATTTCAATCCGCTGCCGGCGGCGGAAAGTGACAGCGTGGGCACGGCAAGTTGCGCGTTGACCGAGGCCAGAGTCACACCAAAGGCCGCGCCACCAGCGACGTTGCAAGCCGGGGAAGCGAACGTGGCCGGCGCTGTTACCATCAGCGTGCCGTTGCTAACCAGGGTTGTGCCAGAGTAAAACAAATTGCCCGAAAGCGTCAGCGTGCCGTTACCAAGTTTGGTCAAACCGCCGCCACCATTAACCAAGGCTTGACTGACGGTGACGTTATTACCTTCGGTATTTATGATCGCACCGCCAGTCTGCACGACAATGCCGCCATTCACATTGTGAATTAAATTAACACTGCCAGCGCCGGCATGGAGGGTGCCACCATTAAAATTGAAAGCGCCATTGCCGCCATTATCAGTGATTTCGCCCGCGATTAGATCGCCTCCGTTAAGATTGAACGTGCCTTGGGCGCTTGGATTTTGAGTAAGATGAACCACCCCGAATACATCCTCGCCGCCGCTCAGATTCCAAGTGCCAACGCCACTTTCTGCTATCCAAGTTTGAGAGACCGTGTTAGTGACCGTGCCGCCAGTCTGATTGACCATGCCTGTGCTGGGTGAGGTCGCCACCGTGATATTGCCGTTGTTGGGCGTCGCCATGGTGATTGCGCCACCGGATAATTCCAGGTCGCCGATTCCACCAAAGCGGCCGATCGCAAACCAACTGCCAATATTTACGCTGCCGCCGGTCATGACCATGGTTCCGGTGCCGCCGATCCCGCCGTTATGGCCTTCGCCGAGCCATAATTCAACACCGGAAGCGGTATTGATCGTGCCGCCATTCACTTTCAAAATGCCGGTTGGGCTGGAGCCGAAGTCGCCGTCCCCCAGGCAAAAGGGGTCTTGAGCAACATTAAATGTGCCGCCGTCAATTTCCAACACACCATTTCCAACCTCGCCAACGTGAGCCTGCAAATTGCAGTTAACCATGCCGTTGCTCAAAATGAAGAAACCAGTGCTTCCCGTGCTGTCGGCCAGACGGAACCAGCCGCCAATATTGACGGTGCCGCCAGTTTGCAGAAACGCGCCGGAGGCGTTGGCTCCATCGCCAGCCCGAATATCCCATGGGTTCCAAACGGGATCGCCGGGCTGGATCAGACACACATTGTTCGAGCCGCTGTCGTTGTCAGCATTAATATCTACAGCAACACCGTTGACCACCTGGGCTGGCACTCCGGCCGGATTCCACGAAGCCGGGCTGTTAAAATCACTGGTTCCACCTTGCCAGTAGGAATCTGCCCTCGTTTCTGGAGCCGCGAAATTCAAGAGGAACGCAGAAGCTGTGATTATTACCGAACATCTGCTTTTATAAAATATAGGATTCATGAGATTTTGTAAGGACTCTGTCTAATATGTCTGCGCCGAATGCTTGGACATCATTTTTCAACGAGAAAAAAATCGCACATCACCTTAATTTTCTCAGTGCCTGTTTTATACAGTTCCCTAGCAATCTTGATTAAGTAACAGTGAAGGTCAGGAAAGTCATGTGGCATAAACTGGCCACGGATGTTGACGGTGAGATCAGGAAAAGTTGGCATAATTGCCTTACTGAAGCTCAAAATCCCAGCTTGCGAATTAATCCGCCGCCTCAATGTTTTGCTTGGCCGGAGAATGAATTCAAAAACCTGGAAATTGCTGGACATTGATCCGCTAGCTGGAATTGTAATAACCGAAACGGTGCCGCGACAAGGACGGTTTTCATCTGGGAGCCGCAGAACTGCGCGAAAGTCATTACTGTCAACCCCACGAAATAATGTTTCACCATCCGCCGGCGAAACGGTTTTTGGTGCCCGGCACCGAGGCCGGTATCAAACACCGTGTCAAAGCCATGACTGCCGCCGAAAGCAATTTCCCCGCCGGACGCCGGGGAAAGCCCGATCTCGCCGCCGGGAATGGATTGCCGCTGGCGACGGCAAGCGCCTCCGAGCCGCTGGTCGAACTGGCCTTGCCGAATGATCAGGCAAGCGGCACCAGCCTGCTAATTGAGGAGGCGGAGGCGGAAGAATCTCTGGGCAGCCGG
>CAYVGC010000120.1:0-10441 GCA_964449815.1 uncultured Bifidobacteriaceae bacterium | reverse complement strand
AAGCCGGCAAGGAACATTTCCTCGGCGTCACCGTGCAGCCGATGATCAAGCTGGAAGGCTATGAAATCATCATCGGCAGCAGCATGGACGCGCAGTTCGGCCCGGTGCTGCTCTTCGGCACCGGCGGCCAGCTCGTTGAGGTGTTCAAGGACCGGGCGCTCGGCCTGCCGCCGCTCAACGCCACGCTCGCGCGCCGCATGATGGAACGCACCAAGATTTTCACCGCGCTCAAGGGCGTGCGCGGCCGCAAGGCGACCAACATCGCCGCGCTGGAACAAATCATGGTGCGCTTCAGCCAGCTCGTCGTCGAGCAGCCGTGGATCGCCGAACTGGACATCAATCCCCTGCTCGTCTCCTCCGAACGGATTTTTGCGCTCGATGCCCGCGTGGTGCTGCACGACCCGAAAACGCCGGAAGACAAGCTGCCCAAGTCGGCCATCCGCCCGTATCCGGTGCAGTATGCGACCCCGTGGAAAATGAAGAACAAGGTGCCGATCTTCATCCGCCCCATCAAGCCGGAGGACGAACCGCTCATGGTCAAGTTTCACGAAACCTTGTCCGAGGAGAGCGTGTATAACCGTTATTTTACGGCGTTGAAACTCTCGCAGCGCGTCGCGCATGAACGGTTGACCCGCATCTGCTTCAATGATTATGACCGTGAAATCGCCCTTGTCTCAGAGCTCAAAGTCACGAAAGGCGAGGAGAGAAAAATCCTCGGCGTCGGCCGTTTGAGCAAGCAGCACGGCAACCAAACTGCGGAATTTTCGGTGCTTGTCAGCGACCATTGGCAGCGCCAGGGCCTCGGCTGCGAACTGCTCCGCCGGCTGATCGAAATTGGCCGCAACGAGAAACTCGCGAGCATCAGCGGCGTGATTTTAGCCGACAACCACGCCATGCAGCACATCTGCCGCAAGGTTGGATTCAAGGTTGTCCACGACCCCGACAATAATTCCTTCAACGCCAGCTACACCTACTGAGCCAGGCAAAAATTCATCTGGGTTCTGCCGGTGCATCCGGCAGAACCCTTTTTTGTTTCACCGGATAAACGGTTCAAGGTGCTTCTGCACCTGTTCCACATTATTCCGGCCCGGCGATCGGGTGCGAACGATCACTTTTGAGTTTCTTCGTCGGCGCTGTCTTCCTGATCTTCGCCGATGACAGGAGCAATGGCCTGGAGCTTGTCGCCCTCGTCAAGGTTCACAAGTTTTACGCCCATGGTGTTGCGACCGGCTTCGCGGATACCTTGCACCGGAATCCGCACCATCTGCCCGCCGATGGTGATGAGCATGATCTCGTCGGTGTCGCGCACGGTGAGCGCGCCAACCACGCCGCCGGTCTTGTCGCCGGTCTTCATCGTGATGATGCCTTTGCCGCCGCGCGACTGGACGCGGTATTCGTCAAAGCCGGTGCGCTTGCCAATGCCGTTCTCGCCGGTGACAAGGAGCGCCGCGTCGGGAACAACAATCGTCGCCGCAACAAGAGCGTCACCGGGCTCCAAATTGATTCCACGCACGCCACCGGCGGCGCGGCCCATGGAACGCACATCCGATTCGCTGAAGCGGATGCTCATGCCGTCCTTGGTGATCAACACCACGTCGTCGCCGGGATCTTTGACATCGCCGTTTTCCACGATGCTGCCGCGCGTCAATTTCACTTCGATCAGGGTGTCGCCCGGTTCAATGCCGATGGCGATGATGCCGCCTTTGCGGACGTTGGAAAATTCATTGAGCGACGTTTTCTTCACCGTGCCCTGCTGCGTCGCAAAGAACAATTCGCCGGACTGCGACCACGTCACGTCTTGCTTGTCCGCATCGGTCTTCGACAAGATGCGGATGAGCGCGGCGACCTTTTCGTCCGCCTTCAATTCCAAAAGGTTCGCGATGCTCCGGCCTTTCGCGGCACGGCCCATGTCGGGAATCTCATGCACGCGCTCGACATACACGCGGCCGGTGTTCGTGAAGAACATCAGATAGTCATGCGTGCTCGCGGTGAACAGGTGCTCGACAAAATCGTTGTCATCCGGCGTCTCGCCTTCCTTCGTCGTCATGCCGATGACGCCTTTGCCACCGCGCCGCTGCGCGCGATACTGGCTGACGTTCGTGCGCTTGAGCAGGCCCTTGTGCGTGAGCGTGATGATCACGCCTTCGTTGGCGATGAGGTCTTCGATGGCAATCTCGCCTTCGTCTGGCACGATCTCGGTCTTGCGCGGCGTTGCGTGCTTCTCCTTGATCTCCTGCAATTCCTTTTTGATGATCGCCATCACGCGCGATTCCTTCGCGAGAATGTCGAGCAAGTCCTTGATGACCTCGATCAGCGTTTTGTATTCGCGGTCAACCTTGTCAATTTCCAGTCCCGTCAACTGATACAGGCGCAAATCCAGAATCGCATCCACCTGCCGTTCGGTCAGCGCGTAGCGGCCCGCTTCCAAACGGGCTTCCTGCCGGATGAGAATCCCCCATTTTTCGACCTGCGTGCGCGACCACTCGAACGCGAGCAGCTTGATCTTCGCCTCGTCGCGCGTCTTGCTGGAGCGGATGATGTGGATGAATTCGTCGAGATTCGACAGCGCAATGATGTAGCCTTCGAGCAGTTCGGCGCGCTCCTCGGCCTTTTTCAATTCAAACCGCGTGCGGCGCAAGATCACTTCGCGGCGATGCTCGATGTAGCACTGGATGATTTCCTGGAGATTGAGCGTCTTCGGCCGGCCATGGTCAATCGCCAGCGCATTGACACTGAACGATACTTCCAGTTGCGTGTGTTGAAACAGATTCGCGATGACCACCTTTGGCGTGGCGTCGCGCTTTAACTCGATGACGAGCCGGCAATGTTCGTCCGACTCGTTGCGCATCGCGGAAATTTCCGTGATGATTTTGTCGTTCACGAGCGCGGCGATCTGTTCTTCGAGCCCGGCGCGATTCACGTTGAACGGGATCTCCGTGATGACCAACTGCTCGCGGTTGCCCTTCATCTCCTCCACGCCAATGCGCCCGCGCAGCTTGAGGCTGCCCTTGCCGGTCGTAAAATATTTCTTGATGCCCTCGACACCGCAGATGAAGCCGCCCGTCGGAAAATCCGGGCCTTTGATGAATTTCATCAGCTCCGGAATCGTGATGTCCGGCTTGTCAATCTGCGCGCAGATGCCGTCCACGACTTCGCCCAGATTGTGCGGGGCCATGTTTGTCGCCATGCCGACCGCAATGCCGGTGCCGCCGTTGACGAGCAGATTTGGAAACGCTGCTGGAAAAACCGTCGGCTCGGTGAGGCGCTCGTCATAGTTCGGGACGAAATCCACCGTGTCTTTGTCCATGTCGGACATCAGCAGCGCGCCAAGGTGTGTGAGCCGCGCCTCGGTGTAGCGCATCGCCGCCGGCGGATCGTTTTCGACGGAGCCGAAATTGCCCTTGCCATCCACGAGGCGCTCGCGCATGGCCCACGGCTGCGCCATGTGAACAAGCGTGGGATAAATCACCATTTCACCATGCGGATGGTAGTTGCCGGAAGTATCACCGCAAATCTTCGCGCACTTGTAATGCTTGCGGCCCGGAAACAGCGAAAGCTGCTCCATCGCGTAAAGGATGCGGCGCTGTGACGGCTTGAGGCCGTCGCGCACGTCGGGCAGCGCGCGGGAAATGATCACAGACATCGAGTAGTCGAGAAACGAGTTTTTGATCTCGTCAGCGACATTGATCTTGGAAATTTTCTCGCCCTGGGTGTAGGCGCCGCCGCTGGCTTGCGGCTGCGGCGGCTGGTTGGATTCGTTTTCGTCTGGCATGATGCTAATTTGGGGAAAAATTTGTTGTGACTCGGTTAAACGTCGAGATTGCGCACGTTCAGCGCGTTGTCCTCGATGAACTGGCGGCGCGGTTCAACCTCGTCGCCCATCAGGCGCACGAACATTTCCTCGGCCTCGACGGCGTCAGTGAGTTCGATGCGCAGCAGCTTGCGCTGGACGGGATTCATCGTGGTCTCAAAAAGTTCCTTGGCGTCCATTTCACCCAGCCCCTTGAAGCGGGTCATCTGGATGCCCTTTTTGCCGATGGTTTTCACGCCGTTGAGAATTTCAGGAATTGAAAACAGCGGCGTCACCGTCGCCCGCTCGCCTTCGCCTTCGGTCAGTTCAAACAGCGGCTTGTCCTGCGCAGCATAATGGTCCACGGCCAGTCCCTTCTTCAAAAGCCTGCCGAGCAGGTCGGCGATGGCCTTGCTCTCCAAGTGCAGGTCGGAAACGGTCGCTCGCCGCGTCGGACCGTCCTTCTTGCGCGTCTCGGCGTCACCGTTGAACAAATCGCCGTTCTCCAGCTTGAACCCCTCCAGTTCATTGTTCGTGATGAAATAATGCACAGTCTCATCGTTGCCGTCGCGCACTTTCATCATGAACTGCGGCAGCATTCCGTCCGCCGTGCGCCGGTCAACATAGCTGGCAAAATCGCCGCCGAGCCGTTTGATGTGGGTTGCGTGCTTGTCGAGCGATTCGAGCAGCGTGAGGATTTCCTCCAGTTGCTTCGGCGTGAACTCACGGCCGTCGGCCAGGTTTTTCAATTTGACTTCCTCCGTGCCGTTTTGCAGCAGGATGCGGTTAAGTTGCACGTCGTCGTCAATGTAATCAGTCTTCTTTTTGCGCGTGATCGCGTAAAGCGGCGGCTGCGCGATGTAAACAAAGCCCTGCTTCACGAGCTGCGGCATCTGCCGGTAGAAAAACGTCAGCAGCAGCGTGCGGATGTGCGAACCGTCCACGTCGGCATCGGTCATGATGATGATCTTGTGGTAGCGGAGCTTTTCCAAATTGAACGCGCCCTCGCCCTCGCCGTCGCCGATGCCCGTGCCGATGGCCGTGATCATGGTGCGGATTTCAGTGTTCTGAAGCACCTTGTCGAGCCGCGCCTTTTCCACATTGATGAGCTTGCCACGAATCGGCAAAATCGCCTGATACTTCCGGTCGCGGCCCTGTTTCGCCGAGCCGCCGGCGGAGTCACCTTCGACGATGTAAAGCTCGGTGTTTTCGGGGTCGCGGTCGGAACAATCCGCCAGCTTGCCCGGCAAACCGCCGCCCGTGAGCGCGGATTTGCGCACGGCTTCGCGGGCCTTGCGCGCGGCCTCGCGGGCGCGGGCCGCGTTCAGCCCTTTGTCCACAATGCGTTTGGCAATCGGCGGATTCGCGTCGAAATAGCTCATCAGCCCTTCGTAGCTCACCGAGCCGACGATGCGCTCCACTTCGGGCGAAAGCAGTTTCACCTTCGTCTGCGATTCAAACTTCGGGTCGCTGTGCTTTACCGAAATCACCGCCGTCAAACCTTCGCGCACGTCGTCGCCGGTGATCTGCGGGTCCTTTTCCTTCAGCAGCTCGCTCGACTTCGCGTATTGGTTGATCGCGCGCGTGACCGCGCTGCGAAAGCCCGAAAGATGCGTCCCGCCATCGGGATTGTGAACCGTGTTGGTGTAGCACAACACCTGGTCGTTGTAGCTGTCATTGTATTGCATCACGACCTCGACATGAACCTCGATGTCCTTGTCATCGAGCTTTTCCGTCGTCTCCTTGTGAAAGGCAATCGGCTTGGGATGCAGCGGTTCCTTGTTCTTGTTGAGCTGCTTCACGAATTCTTCGGTGCCGTTCTTGTAATAAAATCTCTCCGGCGCGGCGGCGGCCTTGCGCTCGTCCACAAAAATAATTTCCAGGCCGGAATTCAAAAACGCCAGTTCGCGCAGCCGCTGTGCGATGATGTCCGACTTGAACTCCACCGTCTCGCGGAAGATCTCCGCGTCCGGCTTGAAGGTGATGAGCGTGCCGGTGTGCTTGGATTTGCCGATGATTTCCAGTTTTTTGACCGTCTTGCCCCGTTCAAATTCCATGTGGTAAATCTCGCCGTTGCGCGACACCTCGACTTCAAACCATTCGCTCACCGCGTTCACGCACTTCGCGCCGACGCCATGCGTGCCGCCGGAAAATTTGTAGCCGCCCTGGCCGTATTTGCCGCCGGAATGCAGCGTCGTCAGCACCAGTTCCACGCCGGACAGGCCGCTTTCCTTGTTGATGTCCACCGGGATGCCGCGCCCGCTGTCCTGGATTGAAATGGAGCCGTCCACATGGATCGTCACCTCAATGCGGTCGCAATGGCCGGCGAGATGTTCGTCCACGGAATTGTCCAGCACCTCGCTCACGCAATGATGCAGCGCCCGCTCGTCCGTGCCGCCGATATACATGCCGGGCTTTTTGCGGACCGCCTCAAGTCCCTTGAGCTGTGACAACTTGGAGGCGTCGTAATTGCCATCGGCAATCTTGTCTGGCGACAGTTTTTTTTCTTCCGACAAATTGGAAATGCTCGACATAATTTTTGTGCAAAACCGAATGTCTTCAAGGTATGAAAATCCGCTCAATTCCACAATGCGAAACTATAGTTTTCTGGGGCAAAAAACACCATTAGTTGTGGATGTTTTTCCTTGCCAGCCGAACATATTGTGTTCGCTGCAAATCCGACGTTGCAGGCCTTTTGACTCCAAATCCAACTCGCTTTTTCCCGGCGTCAACTTTATTTTTGGCGGATGTCTTTGACCAAAAATTATTTGACGCACCCGGACAAATTTATCCACCGCCACATTGGACCGAACCCCGCCGACACGACCGAGATGCTCGCACTCCTCGGCCATAAAAATCTGGACGAACTCATTGATGCCGCCGTCCCCAAAAAAATCCGGCTTGGCAAAAAAATAAATCTGCCCGCCGCGCGCAGTGAGTTTGAAGCGCTCGCCGAACTTCGCCGCATCGCCAGCGAGAACAAAATTTTCCACTCGTTCATCGGCCAGGGCTATTACGACACAATCACGCCCCCGGTCATCCAGCGAAACATCCTCGAAAATCCCGGCTGGTATACCCAATACACGCCGTATCAGGCCGAGATTTCGCAGGGCCGGCTCGAAGCGCTGCTGAATTTCCAGACGATGGTGAGTGAACTCACCGCGCTCGACATCGCCAACGCCTCGATGCTTGACGAGGCCACCGCCGCCGCCGAAGCGATGACGATGTCGCACCGGCTCAAAAACGACCGGAACATTTTTTTCGTCTCCGAAACGTGTCATCCGCAAACCATCGAAGTCGTGCGCAGCCGCGCCGGCGCGCTGCAGATTGAAGTGATGGTCGGCAATCACGAAACTTTCGTGTTCACCGACCAGGTTTTTGGCGCACTGGTGCAATATCCCGACACGTTCGGCGCAACCCGCGATTTCTCCGGCTTCGCGGCCAAAGTCCACGCCGCCGGCGCAATGCTCACCGTCGCCACGGATTTGCTGGCGCTCACACTCATCCAGCCGCCGGGCGAATTCGGCGCGGACATCGCCGTCGGCAGCGCGCAACGCTTCGGCGTGCCGCTCGGTTATGGCGGACCGCACGCGGCCTTCTTCGCCACGCGTGACGAATTCAAACGCCAGATGCCCGGCCGCATCGTCGGCGTGTCCAAGGACTCGCGTGGCAAACCCGCGCTGCGCCTCGCGCTCGGCACGCGCGAACAGCACATCCGCCGCGAAAAAGCGACGAGCAACATCTGCACCGCGCAGGCGCTGCTCGCGAACATGGCCTCGCTCTACGCCGTCTATCACGGACCGGAAGGTTTGAAGACGATTGCTCAGCGCGTCCACGCCTTGACGCAAATTCTCGCCGCCGGCCTGACAAAAATCGGCCACAAAGTTTCAACGCAAAATTATTTCGACACCCTCCGCGTTGAACTGGCGGGCAGCTCTGCCGCCGACATTCTGAAAATCGCCGAAGCGCACCGGATGAATTTTCGAGTGATTGATGAAAAGACGCTCGGCATTTCGCTCGACGAAACGACGAGCGCCGCCGACCTCTCAAAAATCTGGCAAGTCTTCCACGGCGGCATGGTCGTCAATTTTTCAGTCAATGAACTGGCGCCAAAAAATCCAGGCTTCGCGCTTCGCGCTTCGCCATTCCTCGCGCACAAGGTTTTCAATTCGCACCACAGCGAGACCGAGATGCTCCGCTACATCAAGCGGCTCGAGGCGCGCGACCTGTCGCTGACAGCCTCGATGATTCCGCTCGGCTCCTGCACAATGAAGCTGAACGCGGCGGCGGAAATGTTTCCGATTTCGTGGCCGGAATTTGCGAAGATTCATCCGTTCGCGCCGCTCGGCCAGGCGCGCGGCTACCAGATTCTTTTCCAATTGCTTGAAGACTGGCTCGCGGAAATCACCGGCTTCGCGGGCGTTTCCTTGCAGCCGAACGCCGGTTCGCAGGGCGAATACACCGGGCTGCGCGTCATCCGCGCGTATCACGCATCACGCGGCGACGCGCATCGCAACGTCTGCCTCATCCCGGCTTCCGCGCACGGCACGAACCCGGCGAGCGCGGTCATGGCCGGCATGAAAGTCGTCGCCGTCGCGTGCGATGCCAGCGGGAACATAGACGTGGCCGACCTCCGCGCCAAGGCCGAAGCGCATAAAAATGATCTCGCGTGTTTGATGGTGACGTATCCCAGCACGCACGGCGTTTTTGAAGACCGCATCAAAGACATTTGCGACATCGTCCATGCAAGCGGCGGACAGCTCTACATGGACGGCGCAAACATGAACGCCCAGGTCGGCCTCACGAGTCCGGGTTTCATCGGCGCGGACGTGTGCCATTTGAATCTGCACAAGACGTTTTGCATTCCCCACGGTGGCGGCGGTCCTGGCGTCGGGCCGGTTGGCGTGGCGAAACATCTGGTCAAATTCCTGCCGAGCCATCCGGTGTTCACCGCGCGGCTCGCCAAAACAAATTCCAAGCAGCACATCGGACCGGTGGCCGCCGCGCCGTGGGGCAGCGCGAGCATCCTGCCAATTTCGTGGATGTATATCGCGATGATGGGCGCGGACGGACTGACCGAGGCGACGGAATACGCCATTCTCAATGCAAACTACATTTCCAAGCGGCTGGGAAATTATTTTCCGACGCTTTACCGCAGCAACGGCCTCGTTGCGCACGAGTGCATCCTGGATTTGCGCGCGTTCCACAGCGTCACCGCCGAGGACGTGGCGAAGCGGCTGATGGATTACGGCTTTCACGCGCCGACGCTCTCGTTTCCGGTCGCTGGCACGCTCATGGTCGAGCCGACCGAGAGTGAATCAAAATACGAGCTGGACCGTTTCTGCGACGCGATGATTGCCATTCACGCGGAAATGACCGCCGTGGAAACCGGCGCGGTGGACGCAAAAAACAATCTGCTCAAGAACGCCCCGCACACGGCGGACCAGATCGCCAGCGACAATTGGAACCGGCCTTACTCGCGCGAGCAGGCGGCGTTTCCGGCGAAGAGTTTGCACGACTACAAATTCTGGCCGCACGTCAGCCGCGTGGACAACGTCTTTGGCGACCGCAACCCGGTCTGCTCGTGCGCCGGCATGGAGAACTATGTTTGACCGCGAAATCCCCGCCGGACCCGGAAGGCGGGCGGAACTCTCGTGCGCCGGTAGATTCAACAGCGAATCGTCGCAAATTTTTTCAAGCCGTCCGAATCAGGGGAAATAAACAAGCCGTCTGCTGTTACGCAGACGGCTTGGTGAAGGACTTTTAAGCGGTTTTATTTATTTATCCGCTCGGACGCCGGATTTTTCCGCGAACCCGGACGTTCCGGTCTGGGTCAATCCGCGCTCAACTGTTTTTTTTTGAACCGGACTGGACTTGGTGTCGTCGCCGTCAGAACCCAGGTTTTCTTCAGGAATGCGCATGGAGTAGAACGACCGATACACAAACACGAGCGCGACGATGAAGAAAAGTCCGCCGATGAGTGTCTTGATGCTCTGGCTCGGAATGGTCACGGCAATCTCCACCGCAAGCAGGCCGAAGAGCGTGGTGAACTTGATGACCGGGTTCAACGCCACGGAGGACGTGTCTTTGAACGGGTCGCCGACCGTGTCGCCGACCACCGTCGCGGCATGGAGGTCGGTGCCTTTCTGGCGGAGATCCACTTCGACAATTTTCTTGGCGTTGTCCCACGCGCCGCCGGCGTTGGCCATGAAAATCGCCTGGAACAAGCCGAAGAACGCGATGCCGATGAGGTAGCCGATGAAGAAATACGGGTTGAAAAACGCCAGCGCCAGCGCCAGGCAGAAGATCACGATGAAAATGTTCCACATGCCTTTCTGCGCGTAGACGGTGCAAATGCGGACGACTTCCTTGCTGTCCTTTTCCGACGCGGTTGTGGCGTCAAGCCGCATGTGTTCCTGAATGTAAACGACCGCGCGATAGGATCCGGTCACGACGGCCTGCATGCTGGCGCCGGTGAACCAGTAAATCACCGCGCCGCCCATGAGCAGGCCCAGGATAATGTCCGGTTGCACGAGGCTCAGGTGGCTGATGACGTTGCCGAACATGTTTTCCAGCAGAATGATGATGCCGAAAACCATCGTGGTCGCGCCGACGACGGCGGTGCCGATGAGCACGGGCTTGGCGGTGGCC
>CAYVGC010000119.1:0-10628 GCA_964449815.1 uncultured Bifidobacteriaceae bacterium | reverse complement strand
ATGGCGTTCTTGCCGCCGGCCTCGATGGCCATGTTGGCGATGGTCATGCGGTCGTCAATCGAGAGATTGCCCGCGCCTTCGCCGTCGAACTGCAGCGCGCGATACGTCGCGCCGTCGAAACCAATTTCGCCGATGCAATGCAAAATAACATCCTTCGCCATCACGCCGGGCTGCAATTTGCCTTCGAGCCTGAAGTGCATCGTCTCCGGCACTTTGATGAGCAGCTTGCCGGTGCCCATCACAAAGCCCGCGTCGGTGTTGCCGATGCCGGTGGCGAACTGGTTGAACGCGCCGGCCATGCAGGTGTGCGAGTCCGTGCCGAAAAGGATTTCGCCGGGCCGCGTGTGGCCTTTCGCCGGCAAGGCCGTGTGGCAGACGCCCGCATAGTGCGAACCGTATTGGCGCTTTGTGTTGCCCTTGACGGCGTCGAACACCCAGTGACCTTTCGGGTCGTCAATGACGTCGTAGAAATACGGCAGGCTCTGCTCGCGCGCAAAATCGCGGAGGATGTCCACGTTGCGGTTGGACTTGGAGTCGGCGGTGAAAATGTAATGGTCGGGGATGATGACAATTTTGTTTTTGTCCCAGACCTTCGCGTCCTTGCCGAATTCGCGTTGGAACACGCCGATGGTGCCCGGCCCGCAGACATCGTGCGTCATGAGCACGTCGGCACTCACCCAGATGTTGTCGCCGGCCTGGACTCTGGCTTTGCCAGCCGCGCGCGCGAGAATTTTTTCCGTCAACGTCATAATCGGAAAAAATAGCCGATGTGCGCAGCAAGTTCAACTGCGCAAACATAATGACTTCTATGCGAAGCGCCACGCTTCTGGAAGTGAAATCTGAGATGCGCAACCCGATCATGAACTTCCCACCGTGCGCCGCCGCCGCGGCGCACCCGCCAATTGAATTCAGGACGCTGCCAAAATTTATTCCAGCTTTTTCTTGGCTTCGTCCGACACTTCAATTTTCGTCGTGTTCACGTCCTTGATTTCCGTGGTCGTCGTGCGGTCCACGTCGCGGTCGTTGCCGTTAAAACTCACGGTGCCGGTGACGTGGAACTGGTATTTCACCAGCTTGCCGTCGGTGATCCAGAAAGTCACCGAGCCTTTTGGATTGGTCACGGCGGGGCCGTCGCCATTGCCTCCGCGACGAAAGGTCAGCAGCGTCTTCGCGCCGGCCTCGGTCAAATCGCCGGAAATCCCGTTGGTGCCGGTTTTCAAATCCTGCGCCTGCGCGGCCAGGCTCGCGGCTTCGGCGGCGGGCGTCTTGTAATTTTGCGCCGTGCGCGCGATGAACATGGCGGGATTAAATCCGCCGCCATTGTCCGTCAGGGCTTCGGCGGCGGACTGCCAGCCGTTGTCCGGCGTCTTGATCGCGGCGTTCGTGCCTTTGAGAACGGCCTCGGACATGTTGTCGTTGAAGCTCATGGACAACGTCGTGTAGCCGTCCTTTTCCGTTTTGCCGTCCGTCGGGCCGGGTTTGAAGCGGGAATTGTTGCCGACCTCAACGGTCGTCCGCCATGAATAATTTTTCTGGCTGCCAAGCGCGGCGGCGGCGCTGGTCACGTCATCCTTCGGGCTGGCATCCGCCGCCAGCAGCGAGCCGGCGACGAACAGGGACACGCTGAATAAAAGATTTCTTTTCATAATGATCTCAATGATGTTGGTTGGAACCGGGAAACATCAGCAACTTAGCGCCGATGACGGCGGAACTTCAATGCAAAAATGGCTCTTAAAATCCGCTGTTTCTTTCGGCGAAATCCATTACCCTCCGCGAAGATGAGCAAGCTCCTGTTGATTGATGACGAAGAGGACGTGCGGTATTCGATCCAGCGGATTTTTGATTCGCCGGAAATCGAGCTGGCCACCGCCGCGAGCGGCGAGGAAGGGTTGAAGGTCATTCCCAAGTTCAAGCCCGACCTCGTGCTGATGGACGTGCGCATGACCGGCATGACCGGCCTCGAAACCTTGCGCCGCATCCGCCAGAGCGATCCCAAGCTGCTCGTGATTTTGATGACCGGCTATAGCACCACGCAGACGACCATCGAGGCGATGAAACTCGGCGCCTACGATTATCTGCTCAAACCGTTCGACATCGCCAAGCTCAAGGAAGTTGTCGCCAGCGCGCTCAAGGCCGCCCGCGACATGAAACAAATTGTTTCCTTTCAGCCGCTGCTCAATTCCGAGGATTATGAACTTGGCTTCGTGGGCGGCGCTTCCTCCATGCAGGAAGTTTTCAAAATTATCGGCCAGGTTGCCGCCACCGATGCCACCGCGCTCATCACCGGCGAAAGCGGCACCGGCAAGGAACTCGTCGCCCGCGCGATTTACCAGCACAGCAACCGCAGCGAACAGCCGTTCCTCGCGGTCAACTGCGCCGCGATTCCCGAACAACTGCTCGAAAGCGAGCTGTTCGGCCACGAAAAAGGCTCGTTCACCGGCGCAACGCTGCAGCGCATCGGCAAATTTGAGCAATGCAACAAAGGCACAATTTTTCTCGATGAAATCGGCGACATGACGCCGCCCACGCAAACGAAAATTCTCCGCATCCTGCAAAGCGGCACGTTTGAGCGCGTCGGCGGCAATTCGCCGATCCAGGTGGATGTGCGCGTCATCGCCGCGACGAACAAACAGCTCGAAGCCGCCGTCGCCGCCAGGCAGTTCCGCGAGGATTTGTTTTACCGGCTCAACGTCGTGCGCATCCACATCGCGCCGCTGCGTGAACGTCGTAGCGACATTCCACTGTTGGTGAATTACTTTCTGGAGAAAATCGCCCGCGAAAACCAGCACGCGCCGAGATCCGTCGCCACCACCGTCATCAAGACGCTTGAAAAATACCACTGGCCCGGCAACGTGCGCGAACTGGAGAACGCCATCCGCCGCGCGCATGTCATGGCCAAGAGCGACGCGATCCTGCTGGCCGACCTGCCGCCGGAAATTTCCGGCCAGAATTCCGGCGCGTCCATGCCGGCGATTTCCAGCGTTGCCGTTGACGCCGCCACGACCGACGCCGCCGCGCTCGCGCGGCAGTTGTTCCAGTGGGCCAAGCGCGACCCCAAATTGAAGATCATCCCCGCCGTCGAACGCGAACTCGTCATCCAGGCGCTCAAGGAGACGAACGACAACCAGGTTCACGCCGCCAAAATACTCGGCATCACCCGCGCCACTCTGCGCAAACGCATCGAAAAATTCGGCATCCAGCGCGAACTGAACGTGAAATGAAGCGGAAGCCTGCCTTGACACAAGACAGCCCGCTGCTATCCTCGCATGCTCCGGTTTTTTGCCGGGAACGATTTGATTTGAATTTATGAAACGCCAGTATCAACCGAAGAAAATGCGCCGCAAACGCCAGCACGGCTTTCTCGCCCGCAATTCCACCAAAAGCGGCAAGGCCACCCTCGCCAACCGCCGCCGCGTGGGCCGCAAACGCCTGACGCCGGTTTGATTTTGTGAATCCTGAGCCGCCGAAACGCCTGCGTCTGGGCCGCTCGTCGCGGCTGGCGCAAAGCCGCGATTTCATGCGCCTCCGGCAGCGGGGACACCGGCTCACGCTCGGCTGCCTGATTGCCAACTGGAACAGGCTGCCGGATGGTTCCACGCCGAAACTTGGCGTCGTCACCAGCAAAAAAATCGGCAATGCGCCGGCCCGCAGCCGCGCCCGGCGGCTGCTCCGCGAAAGTTTCCGGCTGCACCAGCATGAGTTCGCGCAGCCGGTGGAACTGGTTTTGGTCGCGCGCAATTCCATTGCCGGCCGCAGCCTGGCCGAGGTGGAAAAGGATTTTCTCGCCGCGCTCCGCCGCGCGAGCCTGCTCAAAAATTGAATTGTGAATCCGTGCCAGCACATTTTGGTTTTCGCCATCCGTGTTTACCGCTGGACGATTTCGCCGGCGCAGGTTTTTCTGTTCGGCGCCGGTTCCGGCTGCCGCTTCACGCCGACATGTTCGGTTTATGCGATTGAGGCGTTGCATGAACACGGCACGGTGGCGGGCGCGGTTTTGGCAGCCAAACGCATTTGCCGCTGTCATCCGTGGGGCGAATGCGGCCACGACCCGGTGCCGAAAAAGGAATGCGGGATTTAATTTCATGGACAAAACAGGAATCATCGTCGTTTCGATTTGTGCGCTGCTGCTCGGCTGGTGGTTTGTCGAGCAAAACAGGCTTGCCCAGCAGTCGGCGGCCTATGCCCGGACGAACCAGGTGGCCGCCGCGCAAAGCCAGCTTGCCGCAACCAATTCAAGGGCGGCTTCTGCGGTCGTCGCCGCGCCAATGGTGACGACGCCGGTGGTTTTCAACACCAACGTGCCGGAGCAAACCATCGTGCTGACGAACGCCAAGGCGCGCTACACCTTTACGTCGCGCGGCGGCGGTTTGAAGCTGGTCGAACTGCTGGGATATCCCCAGACCATTTCGGCCCGCTGGCAAAAAAAAGACAGTTCGGACAAGAATGGCGTGGCGTCGCTGAACACGCTCGCCCGCGTGCCGTCGCTCGCGTTGCTGGGCGATGCCAGCCTGGTCGGCGACGGCAATTTTACGCTGACCCGAACGGCTGGCGGCGTCCACATGGAAAAATCCTTCACCAGCGGGCTGCGGCTGGTGAAGGATTTTCGTCTCGGCTCAAACTATCTGGTCAACGCGAGCGTGCGGCTGGAAAACACCACGGCCCAGCCGCTGGCGTTGCCGGCGCAGGAAGTGCTCGTCGGCACGGCCACGCCGATGGATGCGGATGACAGCGGTCAGGGTGAAGGCGCCATGTGGTCCGACGGCGTGAAGGCGACCGACGAGTCGCTGACAGTCTTTTCGGGCGGCGGCTGCTCGCGCGGGGCGCCGAAAACCGAAATTGTCGCCGGCGCGAACAACGTCGCCTGGGCGGCGGCGCACAACCAGTTTTTTGCCTTGGTGGCGATGCCCAAGGAACATGCGCAGCAAATGATCGCGCGGCCGGTGACCTTGCCGCAATTTGCGAACGTGACGGAAACCAACGGGGTGTTGCCGCGCGGCATCCAGACGGCGCTGGTTTATCCGGCGGGAACACTGACGGCAAATGCGTCCATCGAGCGGCAGATTGTTTTGTTCGCCGGGCCGAAGGAATATCGCACGCTGGCGGACATCGGCGCGCAGTTCCAAAACCGTGCGGACGACGTGATGGGCTTTGGCAGCATCTACGGTTTCTGCGCCAAGCCGCTGCTGCTGGCGATGAACTGGCTGCATGACGTGACACGGCTCGGCTACGGCCTGGTCATTGTTTTGCTGACGATTCTGTTGCGGGCGATTTTCTGGCCGCTGACGGCGGCCAGCACGCGCTCGATGAAACGGATGCAGGCGCTCGCGCCGGAAATCAGCGCGCTCAAGGAGAAATACAAGGACGACCCGCAGAAACAAACGGCGAAGACGTGGGAGCTTTACAAAAAACACAAGGTCAACCCCATGAGCGGCTGCCTGCCGATGCTGGTGCAGATGCCGGTTTTCTTCGGTTTTTTCACGATGATCCGCAGCGCGATCGAACTGCGCGGCGCGCATTTCCTGTGGGCGACGGACTTGTCCAAGCCGGACACGCTGTTCATGATTCCGGGGATCACGTTCATTCCCTTCGGCATCAGCACGCCGGAAGGCCTGCCGTTCAATTTGCTGCCGTTGCTCATGGGCGGCGCGATGTTGTGGCAATCCCACCTGACGCCGGCATCACCGGGCATGGATCCTGCCCAGCAGAAAATGATGCGCTACATGCCGCTGCTGTTTTTGGTGTTCCTTTACAATTATTCGGCGGGCATGGCGCTTTACATGGTTGTCAGCACCCTGGCCAGCGTGCTGCAGACGAAGCTGACGAAAAATTTGAAAGATCCGTTGCCGACCGGCCCAATGGGTCCGGCGACGAATCCGGCATTGACGCCGGCCTCAAAATCGAAAAAATAGACCGCAGATGACGGTTTTCAGACGGCGTTTTTAACTTTTAATTCTTATGCCCGCGCAATCAAAAGAAATCCTGGGAAAAATCCTCGGCACGCTTGGCTTTGCCGCGACCGTGGAGGAACACATGCTGGACGGCGACCTGACGCTGGATGTGAAAACGGACGAAGCCGGACGGCTCATCGGCCGCCAGGGCCAGACGCTTGCCGACCTGCAATACATTGTGAACCGAATTTTGTTCCAGCAGGATCAAAGTGCGCCCAAGGTGATGCTCGACGTGGGCGGCTACCGTTCACAGGCGCGCGAGGCGCTCGTGAAAAAGGCGAAGGAAGCCGCTGACAAAGTCCGCCGCTGGGGCGACGCCGTGGAACTCGAACCCATGGGTTCCTTTGACCGCCGCATCGTGCATCACGCCTTGCGCGATGATCCCGATGTGGAAACGCAAAGCGTGGAAGTGGACGGCACGGAAAAAAAAGCGCTGATCCTGCGCCCGAAACGGCGTTGAAAATTCAGCCTCCAAAATCGCCAAATAAAAAGCGCGGACAAAACCTTGTCCGCGCCTTTTAATTTTTCAGATTTTACTGGTCCACCACTTTCAGCGTGTAAACTTTGGAGGAGACGCTGTTGGGCTTGGGAGCGGTGCCGAAATTGTTGTAGAGATAGTCAAACTTGAAACGGTAGTTGACCGTGCTCACGCCGGACGGCACCGGCACGAAACCTTCCCATCGGTTTTTAACCATTGGCACCGGCCGCATCGGCACCGACTGGCCATTGCCGACCAGAACAAACGGCTGGATGCTGTCCCAGCGGAGCGATTGTTGCGTGGAGTCAAAGGCCACCTCGACTGGATACAGGTTGTCGGCATTACGCGGCTGGGCGCCGGGCGTCAGGCGGGTGAACGTTGGGGTTGTGCATCCGGCGAGCAGCAACACGGGCAAAAGCGGCAGAAATTTTTTCAACATAAGCAGGTCATATTTGCAGAAAACGCACCGGTTTGTAAAGTTGGATTTCCACGCTTGAATGCGGGCGGCATCTGGACAATCCTCGCACACATGCGTTTCCCAAGTCAAACCGCCCCGGCGGCAAGCAGCTATCGCTGGGTCATCTGCGGCCTGCTTTTCTTCGCCACGACCTTCAACTACCTGGACCGGCAGGTCATCAGCTACCTGAAGGAATTTTTCTGCCGGGCACAGGACGCCGGCGGCTTCGGCTGGTCGAACACGGACTTCGCGTATCTGACCTCTTTTTTCACCGGCATTTACGCGGGCGTCACCGTGCTGATCGGCTGGGTCATTGACAAGATCGGCACGAAGCTGGGTTTGGCGCTTTCACTCATTGTCTGGTCCATTTCTGGCATTTTCAACGCGTTCGCCGGACGCCTGGTGATGATGCATGTCGCGGTGCGCAGCGCGTTCGCCGTCGGCGAGGCGGGAAATTTCCCGGCGTCCATCAAAACCGTCGCCGAATGGTTTCCCAAGCGCGAGCGGGCGCTGGCCACCGCCATTTTCAACAGCGGTTCCAATTTCGGCGCGATGGTGGCCGCGCTGTTGGTGCCGTGGTGCATGATTTATTTCGGCGACGCGCGCGGCTGGAAAATGGCGTTTATCATCACCGGCGCGGCCGGATTCCTCTGGCTCATTTTTTGGTTCTGGCTTTACAACCCGCCGAACCGGCAAAAGCGGCTTTCCCAGGTGGAACACGATTACATCCACATTGACGACGAAGCCGCCGCCGCCCCGAATGGTGACAAGACAAAAAAAGTGTCGTGGTTGAAGCTTTTCAGCCACCGTCAGTTGTGGTGTTTTTTTGCCGGCAAATTCATGACCGACGGCATCTGGTGGTTTTATCTCTTCTGGCTGCCGGACTATCTGCACAAGCAATTCAACATGGACAAGCATCAAATCATGCTGCCGACCTTCATCGTTTACGGCGTTGCCATTGTTGGCAGCATTTTCGGCGGCAGCATTCCCATGATGCTCATCAAGCGCGGCATGCCCGTCTATCAGGCGCGCATGACCACGATGCTCATCATCGCGGTGTTTCCGCTGGTCGTGCTGACGACGCAATTTTTCGGCGATGTCAGCCGCTTTGGCAGCATGGCCGCCGTGCTGTCCGTGGCCGCCATCTGCGTCGGCGCGACGGCGCATCAGGCGTGGTCGGCGAATATGTTCACGACCGTCTCTGACATGTTCCCCAAAAAAACCGTCGCCTCGGTCACCGGCATCGGCACGATGGCCGGCGGCCTCGGCGGCGTCATCGTGCAAATGCTCGCCGGCCATCTCACTGACGTGTTCAAAGACCGGCCGCAAACCGCCTATCTCATCATGTTCATCGTCTGCGCGTTCAGCTACCTGATCGCATGGAGTTTGATGAAAGCGCTGGTGCCGCGCCACAAGCCCATAACCGATTTGTAAAATTCAAGAAAACAAAAGCCCGGTGAAGTTATGGCTTCACCGGGCTGAATTTTTACGGCTGCGACGCTTTGTCGCAAATACAAATCAAATGCTCATCGCATCAAAACCGCCGTCCACGACAATTTCCGCGCCGGTGATGAAACTCCCCGCGTTCGACGCCAGCAGCAGCGTCGCGCCGACGAGTTCGTGCGCCTCGCCGAAACGCTTCATCGGCGTCTTGCCCATGATCTGCGCCACGCGTTCGGGACTGAGAATCTTGCGGTTCTGCTCTGCCGGGAAAAAACCGGGCACCAGAATGTTCACGCGCACCCCCGCCGTCGCCCACTCGCGCGCGAGATTTTTGGAGAGGTTGTGCACCGCCGCCTTCGACGCCGAATAAGTGAACACGCGCGACAGCGGTGTCAGTCCCGACGCCGAACCGAGGTTGATGATGCTGCCCGAACCTTTTTCAACCATGTGTTTGCCGAAAATCTGGCACGCCAACACCACACCTTTCAAATTCACCGTGATGATTTTGTTGAACTCCTCTTCGGGGATGTCGAAAAACGGCGTTGGCGAATTCACGCCCGCGCCGTTCACCAAAATGTCCACGCGGCCAAACTTCGCGAGCACCTTCGCCAGAAGCTTTTGCAGGCCGGTTTTGGAAGTCGTGTCGCAGGAAAAGAATTCCGCCTTGCCGCCGCTCCTGGCGATTTTGTCGAGACGGTCTTTGGCCTTGGCTGCATCACGACCGACGAGCGCGACCGTCGCGCCAGCGATCGCGAGACCTTCAGCCATCTCACCGCACAGCACGCCCGTGCCGCCGATAACGACCGCCACCTTGCTTTTGAGGGAGAACAGTTCTGCTGGTGTTTTCATAAATTTTCAGCGTTGAACCCGCGTGCTGCCATCGCCGAAAGTTTTTTCGACTTCCTTGCGTGTGGCCATGCTCGTGTCACCGGGCGTGGTCGAGGCCAGCGCGCCGTGCGCCGCGCCATATTCCACGGCCTTTTGCGCGTCATTGAATTCGAGGAATCCAAATTGCAGACCGCTGGCAAAACTATCGCCGCCACCGACGCGATCCAGAATTTCCAGCTCCGGATATTTGCGGCTCTCGAAGAATTTGCCATCGTGCCAGAGAATCGCGCTCCAGTCGTTTTTTGTCGCAGTGATGACGCGGCGCAACGTCGTCGCCGCCACTTTGAAATTCGGATACGCCTTCACGGCCGTCTTGATCATCGCCTTGAACGCATCGGTTTCAATCGTGCTCAAGTTGTGGTCCGCGCCTTTCACTTCAAAGCCGAGCGACGCGGTGAAATCCTCCTCGTTGCCAAGCATCACGTCCACATACTTGGCGATTTCGCGATTCACTTCCTGCGCCTTTTTGAGGCCGCCGATGGATTTCCAGAGCGACGGGCGATAATTCAAATCGTAGCTGACGATGACGCCGTGTTGCTTCGCCGCTTTCACCGCTTCGATGGTCAGCGCCGCCGTCGTCTCCGACAACGCCGCAAAAATGCCGCCGGTGTGCAACCAGCGCGTGCCAACTTTTCCAAAAATCAAATCCCAGTCAAAATCACCCGGCTTGAGCTGCGACGCAGCGGTATTGCCCCGATCCGAAACGCCCACTGCGCCACGGATGCCGAAGCCGCGCTCGGTGAAATTCAGACCGTTGCGAATGCTGCGGCCAATGCCGTCATCGGCGCGCCACAAAATAAAATCCATGTCCACGCCGCCCTGCATGATGAAATCCTCGATGAGATGGCCGACCTCGTTGTCCACGAACGCGGTGCAGACGGCGGTTTTGTAGCCGAAACATTTGCGCAGGCCGCGCGAGGTGTTGTATTCGCCGCCGCCTTCCCACGCGGTGAAGCGCCGGGCGGTGCGGATGCGGCCTTCGCCGGGGTCGAGGCGCAGCATGACTTCGCCGAGGGAAATCTGGTCGTATTTGCAGCTACCCGGTGTTTTGATGGTCAAGCCCATGAGCCAAAACTAATTTGAAAACCGGCTCCGGCAAGCCCAAAGGCCGAGCGCGGGATTGGAGATGTAGAAAACCTTTTCACCGTCGGCCAGCGTGTTCCAGCCGTCCTTCAATTTCTTTGGATCGTAACGCTGCGTCGTCGTTTTCAGGTCAGCGTATTTGAAATTCACGCTTTCAATTTCCTGCCGCGTCAGATGGCCGGGACAATAGGTGATGCTGAACCGGCCCTCGCTGGAGCCGTGAATGAGATGCGCCGCCGCACTTAAATTATTCTGCAGCTCGCCGTTCGCCTTCGTCGCCGCCAGCGTCGCGGGCGTGCCGCGATAGCCGTATTTGCGGATGAGCCGGTCA
>CAYVGC010000118.1:0-10641 GCA_964449815.1 uncultured Bifidobacteriaceae bacterium | reverse complement strand
GCCAGCGCGACCACCGCGCACAGCACGCACAAAATGTAAAACCGCATCACCACCTGCGACTCATACCAGCCTTTTTTTTCAAAATGATGATGCAGCGGCGCCATCAGAAAAATCCGCTGGCCGGCGCCCGTCCGCAGCCGCGTGAACTTGAACCAGCCGGTCTGCAGCATCACCGACACCGCCTCGGCTACAAACACGCCGCCGGCAATGACCAGCACGAACGGCTGGTGGATCAGCACCGCCACGATGCCAAACGCGCCGCCCAGCGCGAGCGAGCCGGTGTCGCCCATGAACACCTGCGCCGGATGGCAGTTGAACCATAAAAAACCCAGACCGGCGCCGATGAGCGCCGAACAAAACACCGTCAGCTCACCCGCGCCCGGCACATAAGGTATCTCCAGATACGCCGCCGCTTTTATGTTGCCCGCGAGATAAGTGAAAAACAAAAACACAAATCCGACAATCAACGTGCAGCCGATGGCCAGGCCATCCAAGCCATCGGTCAAGTTCACCGCATTGGAACTGCCGACAATCGTCAGCATCACCACCGCGACGCCGGCCACCGCCCCGACGTGAATTGGATATTTGTAAAACGGGAGCATCAGGCTCGAAACCAGATTGCTGTGCCAGACCGACTGGTTCGCCAGCAAATGCAGCTCGCTTTTCGCCGGCAGGTTCCACAGGTAACCCCCCACGAACGCCGCCAGCACAAACTGGGTTATCAGCTTCACCTGCGGCGGCGTGCCCCCGCCGCTCTGCTTCAAAATCTTCGCGTAGTCGTCGTAGAAACCGAGGCCCGCCAGCACCAGCACCGAGAGCATGGTCAATTCCACCTGTGCATTCCACTGCGTCCACAGCATCGTTGAAAACAAAAGCGCCACGACGATCAAGATTCCGCCCATCGTCGGCGTCCCTTTCTTGCTCAAGACCCGCGCCGCCAATCCGCCGGCCTCCTCGGCCTTGTCGGAATATTCCTGGCCGAATTTCAACTGCTTCAGCCAGCGGATGATTTTCGGACCGAGCCACCAGCTCAATGCCAGCGCCGTCACCGCCGCGCCCGCGCTCCGCACCGTGATGTAACGGAACAAACGCAGAAACGACAGGCGCGACTCCCATTCGGTGCCATGCACCCATTCCAAAATCCGCTGGCTCAAAAAATAAAGCATTTTATTTTTTCTCCGGGTTCAAAATTTCCGCGATCCGCTCCAGCCGCGACGAACGCGACGCCTTCAGCAAAACCACGTCGCCCGGCTTCAAAAAATTCTTCACCGCCCGCGCCGCCGCCTCCACGTCCGCAAATTCAATCACCCGCGTCAGGCCGGCATCGCGCGCCGCTTTCGCCGTCGCCGCCGAATTTTTTCCGATCGTGAACAACTGGCCGATCTTCAATTCCGCCGCCCGCCGGCCCACTTCCGCGTGTGCCGTCTCGCTGTGCGCGCCAAGCTCCGCCATGTCGCCCAGCACCGCCACGCGCCGGCCTTGCAGCGGCAGGTCGCACAGCGTTTCCAATGCGGCAATCATAGAATCCGCATTGGCGTTGTAACAGTCGTCCAGCACGCGCACGTCGTTCGCTTCCCAAAACTGCATCCGCCTTTTCGGCGGCTGGCATTCGGCCAGGCCGCGCTGGATTTCGGCGCGGCCCAGTCCGAGTTCCTCTCCAGACCCGATCACCAAAAGCGCATTGGTCACTTGATGGCGTCCAAGCAAATTGATTCGATACTCGCCGCAAAATTCCTGCTTCGGCGCGGCGACTTGAAACGTCACGCCGCTTTTATCCAAACGGACTTTGCCCGCGCGCCAGTCGTTTTTTTCACCAAAGCCGGCGCGGACAATCTTGGCCTTTGTCCGCGCCGCGATTTTTTCCACCCACTCGCCGTCGCCGTTCAAAAACAATTTTCCGTCCGCCGGCAGCAGTTCCGCCAGCCAGCCTTCTTCCTGCGCCACGCCCGCGACGTCGCCAAAAAATTCCAGGTGTTCGCGGCCGATGTTCGTGATGATGCCGAATTTCGGATGGATCATTTTCACCAGCGGCGCCAGTTCGCCCGGATGGTTCGTGCCGGCTTCCAGCACCGCCGCCTGATGTGTTTTGTCCAATCGCAGCAAGGTCGCCGGCACGCCGATGTCGTTGTTGAAACTCGCCTCGCTCCACAGCGTCGGAAATTTCTGGCGCAGCACCGACGCGAGCAGTTCCTTCGTCGTCGTCTTGCCGTTCGAGCCGCCAACGGCGACCACCGGCAGCGAATAATCTTGCCGGTAGGCCGCCGCCAGCTTTCCGAACGCGACACGCACATCATCCACCACCAGCACCGCGCATTCGGGCAGCGTGGCCGGCACTTCTTTTCTCTCGACGACAACCGCCGCCACGGCTTTGGCGGCAACTTCGTTCAAAAAATCATGGCCGTCGAATTTTTCGCCCTTGATGGCGAAGAACAAATCGCCCGCCTTCGCCGACCGGGAATCGGTGCTGGCGTTTTTGACTTTCGATCCGCCCGCGCCGGATTTGATTTCGGCACCACAGGCTTCGGCCACAAATTTCAAAGAGCGTTCTTCCACAAAATTATTTCAGCAGAAAAGTCACGGTCACCACCGCCGTGATGGTTTTGTCCAGGGAACTCGTGTCATTTTCACCGCCGCCGCTGGTGTCGGTTTCGTGCAGCGGCGTGATTTGAAACACGCCCATTTCCGCGTCGTGCAAACTGGCGATGCTCCGGCCGCCCTGCGCCGCGATTTGCTCGGCGCGGACGCGGGCGTCCTTGGTGGCGTCGGCGAGCATCTCAATTTTCTCCCCGGCAACCTTGGTGTAAAGAAACTGCGGCGGCTCGGTGGTGAATAAAACCCCCTGCTCGACCAGCGGCGTCGTGTCGAGCTGCGCAAGCCGGCCCACATCGGATGATTCGACGCGGACCGACTGGGTCAAACGATAGCCCGTCGTGCGTTCCTGTCTCCAGCCATCGGGATCTTTAATTGTGGCTTTGAGTTCCATGATGCCAATGGGTTTTAATACAAAGTTGGTCACCGCGTTGCCGCTCAAAAACTGTCCGACTTTCGCGGCGTCGGCTCCGAGCCTTTGCTGCGCTTCCAGCAGCGTCGGCGCTTCGGTCATGAACGAGCCTTTCCAGACGACCAGGTCGGACTGGACGTTTTTGCGGGTCGAACCTTTCGCGGTGATGAACTGGGAATTTTTTATCTTCACCCACGCGGTCGTGCCCAGCATCGAGGACAAAACGAGCCCGGCGGCGAGGAACAGGCCGGCCAACATGCCAAACAGTTGCGGACGGGATTCGTTCATGGCGTCTGGCCCTCTCGTGAAAGGGTTCCGGCGACCAGCGGCGGCGCATTCGTCGCCAGATTCGAGTCCGCCGGAATGTTCAAATAACTCGCGCAGCGCTCGGCGATGTCGCGGAACACCGGGCCGCAGACTTTGCCGCCGTAATAACCCTCCTTCGGCTCGTCCATCACGACGGAGATGCACAGCTCCGGATGGTCCGCCGGGAAAAAACCGATGAACGAAGAAATGTATTTGCCGGGAACATAAGCGCCGTTCTCCGCCTTCTGCGCCGTGCCGGTTTTGCCGGCGACCACATAATCCTTCAACGCCGCTTCCGCCGCGGTGCCCTCTTTGGTTGCAACGGTTTTCAAGGCCTGGATCATCTCCCTGCTCGCGCTCTCGCTGATGACCTGGCGGACGCGCTGCGGCGCGTAGCGTTCCACCACGCCGCCGTCATGCTCTTGCAAACGGCTCACGATCATCGGCCGCATCAGGCAGCCGCCGTTGGCAATCGCCGCCATCGCATAAAGCATTTGCAACCGCGTCACCGCCACGCCTTGGCCCATCGGAATTTGTGCGATGGAAACCTTGCTCCAATTTTTCACCGGATACAAAATCCCGCGCGCCTCGCCCGGCAGCGGAAGGCCCGTGCGCTGGCCGAAACCATAATTCCACGCGTAAGCGAACAGGCTTTGCGCGCCGAGCTTGATGCCGATTTTCGCCGCGCCAATGTTCGATGACTTGGTGATGATCTGCTCGGCCGTCAAAGCTCCAAAACCGGACGACTCGGCTTCGTGCAGGAGTCTACCCGCGTAGAAAAAACGCCCGTGTTCACAATCAATGGTGTCCGTCATTTTCACCAAGCCGTCGTTCAACGCGCCGGAGACAACAACGATTTTGAACGTCGAACCCGGTTCCATGACATCCGTGATGACGCGGTTGCGCGTTTCCGGCGAAATGGTGTTCGGCTGGTTCGGATCGTAATTCGGCAGCGAGGCCAGCGCCAGAATTTCGCCGGTGCGCGGGCGCATGACGATGCCGGTGATGCTTTTCGGCGTGTGCTTTTGCAGCGCGTCGGCCAGCGCCGTCTCGACGATGTGCTGCACCGCCGAGTCAAGCGTCAACACCACGTCCAGGCCGTCCCGTGCATAAACATCCTCATCGCGCCAGGCCACCATTTCGCGCTGCGCCTTGTCGGTTTCCGTCACGCGCCAGCCGGCGACGCCGCTCAACTGTTTTTGCATCGCCAGTTCGACGCCGTCGCGCCCGACGATTTTGGAAACGAGACGACCGTCCAAGTTCGTCTCCTCGACCGCCGGAAAACCAACCACCTGTCCGGCCAGCGAACCGTTCGGATAAACCCGGATCTGGTCTGACTCGGAATAAACCGCGTGCAGGCGCAGATTGCGGAAGAATTCCCGGCTGGTGCGCGCCAGCACCTTGTCATCCACCCCAAAATTGAGATTCGTCATCGCCGTTGAAATCCGCTGCCAGGCTTCTTCGGGAACATTTCTGGCCAGCCGGACATAATGCAGTTCGTTCGTGACCGTTTCACCGTCGCTGTTTTTGGCGACGTAGCGGCGCGGCGTGAGTTTCTGCGCGAGCGTGGCCTCGTTGAGCTGCAGCAGCGGCGCGAGCACGCGGGCGACCGCCGCCGGCTGATTGCCGATGAGCGACGGATCGGCACAAATGGTTTTCACCGGAACGCTCGTG
Source organism: uncultured Bifidobacteriaceae bacterium (assembly GCA_964449815.1). Lineage (GTDB taxonomy): Bacteria > Verrucomicrobiota > Verrucomicrobiia > Limisphaerales > UBA11358 > UBA11358. Next base: position 5,660 of record CAYVGC010000118.1, on the reverse strand, counting down.
GCCAGAATGTTCCCGCTGGCATCGAGAATGTCGCCGCGGCGCGGTGCCTGGCGGAACTCGCGCTGCGTGTTGAGCTGCGCCTTCGCGCTCAACTCGTCGTGGCGCAAAATCTGCAGATCCACCAGCCGGTAGCCCAGGCCGGCGAACGCCGCGCCGAGAAAAATCAGCAGCAGCAGCGCGCGACGAATTTGCAGTTTGTTGTTCATCCAAAAAACGGCCGGCCGCCCGTGGCGATCGGTTCCTCACCCGACGGCGTCACGAGCGGCGGCCAAAATCATTTCTTGTTACGGCGTCAGATCGGTCATCGGCCGCTGGGCCAACTGACGCGAACCGTCTTTGTCCGGCGCGACCGGCGTTTCCGCGAGCCGCACCACCTGCAACGGCTGCGCCGGCGCCAGGCCGAGGTTCAGTTCCTTCGCCCGCCGGTCTATCATCACCGGCGAATGCAGGAACGAAATCTGGTTCGCGAGGTTTTCATTGTCGCGCTCCACTTTGGCGAGACTTTTTTCCCGCTCCCGGATCTGCGCGCCCAGCCGGTCAATCTGGTTTTTCTGCCAGACGTAGCCGATCGCCGAGCCGCAGATCAGCGAACACAGCAGCACGACCTTCAACACCGGGCCAAACCGGATCTCCGCCGACTGATTTTTTCGATTCTTCGCCATCTCAAATTTTCTCCAAAACCCGCAACTGCGCGCTGCGGGCGCGCGGATTATCTTTCAGCTCATCTTCGCCCGGCAAAATCGCCTTGCGCGAAACCCATTTCAATTCCGGCACGCATGGCTGCCGCAGCTCCGGCACATCCACCGCGCCGCTGAACGTGTAATCCCGCGTCCGTTCTCGGCCAAATTCCTTCACCACGCGGTCTTCGAGCGAGTGAAACGTGATCACCGCCAGCCGGCCGCCCGGCTTCAAAATCTTCACCGCCGCCGCCAGGCCGCGTTTCAGCGAACCGATCTCGTCGTTCACCGCGATGCGCAGCGCCTGAAAAACTTTCGTGGCCGGATGCGCCTTTTTTCCGCGGCGCGGCGCGAGCCGTTCAACCAGCTCCGCCAGTTGGCGGGTCGTCGTAAATTTCCGCGGCGCGCGGTCCTGCACCATCGCCTTCGCAAACCGCCGCGACTCGCGCTCGCCGCCCAATTCCCAAAAAATTCTCGCCAGCGCGTCGGCGTCCTCGCCGTTCACCAGGTCCGCCGCCGTCAGCGGCTGCCGGTCGTCCATCCGCATGTCGAGCGGCCCGTCGCTTTGAAAACTGAACCCGCGTTCCGCCGCATCCAGTTGCGGCGAGCTGACGCCCAGATCCAGCAGCACCCCGTCACAACTCGCCGCTGGAATCCAATCCGCCATTTCCGAAAAATTACCACGCCGGATTTCATACCGTCCGGCGAAATTTTGCGCTAACCGTTTTTTGGCGACTTCAACCGCGACGCCATCGCGATCGCACCCGAACAACCATCCCGTCGGCGAGCTCGCGGCCAGCAATTGGGCCGCGTGACCAGCTCCACCGAGCGTCCCGTCGGCGTAATGACCGCCCGGCTGCGGCTTCAGCGCGGCCAGCACCTCCGCCGCCATCACTGATTTGTGAATGAACTCTGGCACTGCGCATTTTCAACTGGATTTCAAAAGGCTGTCGCCCAAAAACTCCCACGCCTTCCGGGCGGGCGGCAACACCGGGGTCTCCACCGGCGCGACGACCCGCGACTTTACCGGCACAATCTCGATGTCCGCATCGGCCAGGTCGTTGTGAACCACCTTCACGGCATCCAGCGAAAGTTCGGGCTGCACCACGTTGGGCATCGGCGGAGCGGCCGTCTCCGGCGCACGAAACGGGTTCAGCCTGGTCGTCCAACCAGCCCGCACCAGGTTGCCGGCGGGCGCGGTCGCATTTTCTCGGTCCTTGGCCGCGACCGGCGCAGAAACTATTTTCACTTCCGGCGCTGCGGCGGGCGCGGGTTCCGCCGACTTTGGCGAAAACGGATTTTTTTCCGCGTTAAACTTTGGCAGATAAACGCGCTTGTTCCGGCAATACGCCGCCGGGTTGCCGCCGCCAAAAAAAGTCTTTCCCGCACCAAGCAAAATTCCAAAGTTCATAAATCACTCCATCATTTCAAAGGCCTTGGGCGCGAGCACCGCATCCGCCGCCTCCACATTTTCGTAACGGGCCGGATTCCAAATCTCAAAGCGGTCCAGCAGGCCGACGAGCAATGCCTCGTCCTTGATGCCCGCCGCGCCGGCCATTTCCTCTGGCAGGCAAATCCGCCCGGCCTTGTCGAGCGCCACCTGCACCGACTTGCTGCCGATAAACCGTTTCAGGACGCCTTTGTTCGTGTCGCTGTTCGGCAGCGCGTCAATGGCGGCTTTCATTTTCGCCATTTCGTCTGGCGGCAGCACCCGCAGGCACGCGCCCGCCTGATGCTTCGGCCAGAAAATCACCGTCAGCTCCGTGCCGTCGGCTTCGGGCCGCCACTTCGCCGGGATCTGGACGCGCCGCTTCTCATCAACTCCGTGCCGATAGCACGAGTTGTAATAAGTCTTCGATTGCAGCACGTCCGTCATTTTATTCACACGATTTACCAAAACCACTCAGATCACCCACAACGCCCCAATATAAACCACTTTACCCCACCCATTGTCAATCTAAATCCGCGTTAAAAGCGTGGATTTATTCAAAAGTTATTCACAATTGCCGCGAACTGTGAATTGTCAGCCCCGACGAGTCCCGTTAAGCTCGCGCCAATGCGAACCGCCGATTTCCATTTCGATCTGCCGCCCGAACTCATTGCCCAGCAGCCCGCCGCGCGCCGCGACGGTTCACGATTGTTGATTTTACACCGAAAAGACGGAAAAGTCGAGCATCGCCGGTTTCCCGAACTGCCGGAATTTTTCCAGCCCGGCGACGTTCTGGTTTTGAACGACTCGCGGGTGATCCCGGCGCGGCTGCACGGTGTGAACATCAAAACCGGCGGCCAGTTTGAAATGCTGCTGCTCGAAGAAAATACCGCGAACGACTGGTGGGCCATGATGCGCCCCGGCAAGCGCGGCAAAATCGGGACACAGATCCAATTGCAGGAAAAGAACGGCGTGCCCGCAAAAATTTTTGCGACCGTCACCGCCATGAACGCCGCAGGCCACCGCCGGCTGCAATTTTCCGGCACCGAAAATCTGTTCCAAGAACTTGAAAAACTTGGTGAGCTGCCGTTGCCGCCTTACATTGAACGCCACGGCGAACTGACCGAGGACCGGGAGCGTTACCAGACCGTTTATGCAAGATTTTCCGGTTCCGTCGCCGCACCTACGGCGGGCCTGCATTTCACGCCGGAGATTTTTGAAAAAATCCGGGGGCGCGGCGTCAAAATTTGCTTCGTCACGCTGCACGTCGGCGCGGGAACTTTTCTGCCGGTGAAAACTGAAAACGTGGCCGACCACAAGATGCACGCGGAGCGATTTGAAGTTGGCGAAGAAACCGTATCCGCCGTCAACGAAGCAAAAAAATCCGGCCGCCGCGTCATCGCCGTCGGCACCACGACTGTGCGGACGCTCGAAGCTGTTGCGCGGCAAAACGCTGGAACGCTCAATGTTCACAAGGGCAAGACCGACATCTTCATTTTTCCGCCGGCAACGTTTCAAATCGTGGATGCGCTGCTGACGAACTTTCATCTGCCGGAGTCCACGTTGCTGATGCTGGTGAGCGCCTTCGCCGCACCCGGCGAAAAATTGTGCGGACTCAATCTTGTTTTGTCAGCCTACGCGGAGGCAATTTGTGAACGCTACCGCTTCTTCAGTTACGGTGATGCGATGCTGATTTTATGAGTCCAAAGTCCAAAGTCCAAAGTCCAAAGCTACCCTTCGTGCTCGTCAACCTGGCGATGACGGCGGACGGGAAAATCGCGACGGCCAACCGCGCAGTCCACTCGTTCGGCAGCGCGCGGGATCTGGCGCATCTTTACGAGCTGCGCGCGACGGCGGATGCGGTGATGTGCGGCGCGCAAACGGTGGAAGTTTCCCGGACTATTCTCGGTGCCGGCGGCGCGAGATTCCGAAAGCAACGGCTCAACAATGGGCTGGCAGAATACAACTTGCGCGTGATCATCAGCGGCAGCGGCTCGCTTGATCCGCAGGCGGACATTTTCAACAAACAGTTTTCACCCATCATCGTCCTGACGACGAGGCGCGCTGCGGCAAAGAAACTGGCACGGCTCCGCGCGGTGGCGGACGAGGTGAAGGTTTGCGGTGCAACAGAAGTTAATTTTCGCTCCGCGCTGCACTGGCTGCACGCGAAATGGGGCGTCAACCGGCTGTTGTGCGAAGGCGGCGGCGAATTGAACGACGCGCTGTTCCGCGCCGGTCTGGTGGACGAAATCAACCTCACCATCTGCCCCATAATCTTCGGTGGCCGCACCGCGCCGACGATTGCGGATGGACTTGGTTTCCAACGGCTCACAAATGCTGCCAGATTTGAATTGACTTCGATGAAGCGCGAAAAAGCCGAGTTATTCACCGTGTTTTCGCGACGATAGAGCATTCCCAAGAATCATGTAGCGGTTTTTGAGCAATAAAAAGCTCGAAAACAAACAAGTTCTTGGAAAACACCGCTACATCTTGTAGGAACGCTCTAAAAGCAGGTTTACATATTTTCCGCTTAATTCATCGCACGGGTGGGACAGCACAAATGAGGATGTGATTTGCGCCCGCCGGGCGAGCCGCCGCAAGGCGGCCATCAACCGTCATCACCGCCGGAATCGAAAAGTGGCCCGGCTCTTGACGCCTATTTGGTTGGCGATGTTATGCAGCACCCGGTTCATTGCAACTTTGCAATGAACCGGGCAACCATTGGCAAAGCTGACCGGCCTTGAAGAAAAGCGGACGGCTCGTCTTCACTGACAATTTTTCAGCGATGGCCGCCACCGTGTCCGCCACCACCATACCCGCCGCCACCGTGTCCACCACCATGCCAGCCGCCACCGTGCCAACCACCACCATAATACCCGCCCCAGCCAAAGGCAAACACCGGCGGATACCAAGCATAATCCGGGTAGTAGTATGGCTGATAATAATACGGTTGGTAATAATATGTCGTATCCGGAACGGTTTGAACATACGTCACCGCCGGTGCCACCGTGGCCGTCGAAACTTGTCCACTGTAGTCCGGCGAAGCCGGCGGCGGCGGCGCGGACGGCGCTGGCGTTGTCAGTGTGGCTGCGGCCACCCCCGCTCTAGGCTGGCTCAACATCGCGGTGATGACGGCGTCAGAAACACCTTGTTGCCGCAGATAAATGATCTGATCCGCGTTCAGGCCATAGCTGTTCCCGGAATTTTTAATGAAGGCGATGATCGTGGCATCACCGACCTTCGCCTGCGTGAGCTGCAGGATTTGCGGCACACCATAGGCCAGTTGCGGCGCGGACGGGCTGACCGCCGCAGGCGGTGCCGTGTTTGCAGCGGACGAATCCTGTGCCAGCGCCGTTGGTGCCGACCAAGCCAGACCGGCGACGGTTACAACCGCCGCCATTTTTTTCAATTTATTTGTTTTCATAAATTCACCTGTTAATCAATTCAACACCTCATACTCACTTGAGTTGCTTCAATCGTCAACTGCTGGCGGAAGACTTCACCGCCAGTGGCCGCGCTCGTTGTGCCAGCCGTGTTCGTCATGCCAGGCGCGG
>CAYVGC010000117.1:0-10773 GCA_964449815.1 uncultured Bifidobacteriaceae bacterium | reverse complement strand
GCGCTGACCATCGCCCAACTCTATCTCTATCGCGGACGCTGGCAGATCGAACTCTTCCTCAAATGGCTCAAGCAACATCTGCGCATCAAAGCCTTTTACGGCACCAGCCCCAACGCGGTGCGCACGCAAATCTGGACCGCCATCGCCGTCTATCTGCTCGTCGCCATTTTGAAAAAGCATCTGCATCTGGAGGCCAGCCTTTACACCATGCTACAGATTTTGAGCCTCACGCTCTTTGAGAAAATGCCCATTTCACAGGCGCTGGCTCAATTTCCACCCACTTCCACATCACCCAATACCGATAATCATCAGTGTTTACCGGGGTTTTAAGCGGGACAGGAGTGAAATCAACCAATTTCCATTTCGCCGCCGGCTTCCGGCTGCATCACGTTACAGACTCGGGTGGCACAGGCGGTGCTGCTATCTTTTCGTCACCAAAACTTCCACGAGTTCGTGTGATGCAAGTCAAAGTTGGATGTTTTTCCGCCGGGGGCATTTCAAATCAGCTTCAGGTCACAATGATTGGCGGGACGGATATTTTTCGTTCCCGGCCGCAGGGTTCCAGCCCGCCGACATTAGCGTGCGCCTGCCAGCGAACCGTTCGCAGCCTGAAATCCGTTGCGCTCCCCTGCCCGCCGTGCATCGCCGCCGCCAGCATATGCCGTGGCGAAACACGTTCTTGCAAACAGCGCCAGTCTTCCGCATTTTCATTCACCAATGACACGGGTGCGAATCCGGTGCCAGAGGCTTTACCACGAGCTTCCTGGCGTGTCCAATGCTCGTAAAAGCGAAGCGTTTGTTTTTCACCGGAAAGATTTTGCAATTCCTGCACCACGGCCGGCGCGAAAAACTCGCGGGCCACGTTCAGCAAATCAGCGTGCCGCTCAATCCGCTCAACATCAACGCCCACCCCAATGTTCAGCGTGATCACACAGGCGGACAAACCCCGCGTGTGCGAGAGGTTAAACTGGAGCGGCGGCGCGTCCGCCGCTGCGCGGATGAACGGTTTGCCCTGCGGGCCGCGCCCAAACCGCCAAACGCCCGGAACCACCGGATGATACCGGCTTAACACCGCGCGCACCAAGGCGTGCGCCAGCACAAATCCGTCGCGGTCAGCGGCAGCTTGAATTTTTCCCGCCCGCCGCCGCTCCTCGTCCGACAGCAGATGCCAAGCAACTTTCTCCGCGCCTTGTCCCGCCTGGCCGAAAGACATCCAGACATGCGCTTCCCCTCGTCGCAACGCCGCAAGATTGGCCTCGAAATCATCAATCATGGGAAGAACAAATCCGTTGTCGGGGGGTTCATCTCTTCCGGCCACAACATTGCCGGAGACTGCGGCAAAGGCGGCTTTTCAAAATATCTTCGGATGATGGGAAGCTAAAATGCATCACTGGAAAAATTGAGTTTTCATTTCCCGATGCAGAACGTGCTGAAGATGGAGTCGAGCAAATCTTCCGTGGCAGTCTTGCCCACGATTTCGCCGACGGCACTGGCGGCGATCCGCAAATCCATCGCCACCAGTTCCAGCGTGACGTCGTCGCGCAGGGCATCGGCCGCCTGCCGCGCGGAGGCGCGGGCGCGGTTCAGCGCGTCCTGATGCCGCGAGTTGATGGCCACCTGCAGCATCTCGGCCTTGATTTCGCCCGCCCAGACGAGCGACTTGATGGCATCCTTCAACGCCTCAATCCCCTGCCCGCTCACGCAGGAAACGTCAATGATGCGTGATGTGTGATGCGTAACGCACAATTCCGGCGGCAGTTCCAGCTTCACTGGCAAATCAGTTTTGTTGCGGACCAAAATTCGTTTTTTACCGGCGAACTCAGCGAAATAGTTTTCATCCGCGCGCGTCAGCGGTTCGCCGGCGTCGAGGACGTGCAAAATAAATTCCGCCTGCGCGAGCGATTCGCGGCTGCGGCGGATGCCTTCCAGTTCAATCTCGTCGCGCGCCTCGCACAGGCCGGCGGTGTCAATGAAGATGACGGGCAGGCCGCGGATGCTGGCGGTTTCCTCAATCGTGTCGCGCGTCGTGCCGGGAATGGGTGAGACGATGGCGCGGTTGCGGCCCAGCAGTTGGTTGAGCAAACTGGATTTGCCGGCGTTGGGCCGGCCGACAATCGCGGCGCGGATCCCGCGCCGGAGGATCTGTCCTTCATTCGCCGTGCGCAGCAGTTCGTCCATGAAGGCGACGCCGCCTTCGAGCCGCTGCAACAATTTCCCCTTTGTGTCCGGCGAAATGTCCTCGTCGGGAAAATCAATGTGCGCCTCGATGTGCGCCAGCGTGAGCATCAAATCGTCACGGAGCCGGTTGATCCGCCGGGAAAGTTTGCCGGCGAGCTGCTCGTTGGCGGCGGCGAGCGCGAGCTCGGTGCGCGAATGAATCAGGTCGGCGACGGCTTCGGCCTGCGCGAGATCAATGCGGCCGTTGAGAAAGGCGCGTTTGGTGAATTCGCCCGGCTCGGCAAGGCGCGCGCCGCCGGCGAGCAGCGTGTCGAGGACGAGCTTGGCGGGCAGCAGGCCGCCGTGGCAGGAAATTTCGACGGTGTCCTCGCGCGTAAACGTGCGCGGCGCGCGCAGGACGGCCAGCAGCACTTCATCAATGACTTGCTCGTCGCGAACAATTTTTCCGAATTGAATCGTGTGCGTCGGCGCGGCGGACGGTTTCAATGAACTTTTGCCAACCGGCCGAAAGCTCTTGTCCGCGATGGCAAATGCTTGTGCGCCCGAAAGGCGGATGACGGCCAGCCCGCCTTCGCCGAGCGGCGTGGCAATGGCGGCAATGGGGTCGTCGAACATGGGAGGAAATTACGAATTATGAACGTCGAATCATTCGTCACTCGAAATTTGCCGTTTGTCATTTCACACCCGCCGGCAAATCCCCGCCTGGTTTTCCGCGTCGCGGCCCTGCAAATGGAGCCGCGCTTTTTCGTGGCTTTTCTGGTGCAAGTAATGCAGCAGCGCCGGATCGCTGTCACGCGGGAGCTGTTTCGTGAGTTCATCCAGCCGCGAGAAAACCGGCAGGAGACTTGGTTTTGGATCCGCCGCCGGCATGTTTTTGACCGCTTCGGCCAGTTGGGTCAGCGCCGACAGCAATTCAAATTCGACGGATGAATTCACGGGGCTTGACAAGTTATTGTCCAAACAGATGGGTGAATGTGTGCGTCAGCCACGAGTGCTGGAAATCCATGTTGCCCAGCAAATACATGGCCGTGATGAGCCGCGCAAGCCCGGATGTCAGCACCACCACAATCGTCGCCGAAAGATAAATGCCAAACGCGTGCGTCGGGTCTGGCAGCATGACCCGCGGGATGCCCTGATACAGAATCCACATGGTGACGCCCATGCCTAAGAGCCAGGGCACCGCCGGATGCATCGTGGGGCTGGCGTCCAGCAGCCGGAGCAGGAACATCGGGCTGAAGCCGTAGGCGACCGTGGTGAAGGCCTGCAAAAACGTCAGCCGGTCTTGAAAGGTCTGGCTGATTTTGAAGACGAGCAGCGCGCTGACGAACACCATCGCGAGCAGCAGAAAAAACTGGATGGCCTCGAAAGTGTAAATTTCCGACGGCAGGAAAACCTTCAACATCCTGAAATGCGGCTGGTATTTGCCAAACCGCAGCAGCCCCCAGGTTTCCGCCGCCGTGCCCAGCAAAATCAACGGCAGCAGATGAACCAGGGTGATGAAAACAAATCCCCGCCGCGCCTGCGCGATTTTTTCCCAGGCCACGCTCGGTTCAAAAATCAGAAAGAAAACCTTGATCATTCTGGCGCAAGGATAAACAGTTTCTTTGCGACATGACAATAAAATCCGCTTTCGCTCACGCATCTCGCGGCGTTAAACTCGGCGCGTGAAAGTGGATCTCGGCATCTGGAGCAGGCTCACGCAGGCGGTCGTCGCCCTCGTGGCCATCGCCGTCCTGCTGCTCATCGGGATGACTTACCTGCCGCTCATCCAGCAAAACGAACAGATGCGCCGCCGGATTGACCGGCTGGACACGGAATTGGAAAAGCAGCAGCAGCAGTCCAGGCAGCTCCAGGCGGAATTTGACGCGCTGCGCAGCGATCCCAAAACCGTCGAACGCCTCGCCCGTGAAAAACTCGGCTATGCCAAGGCCGATGAAACCGTGATCCGCTTTGAACCGGCGACGAATAATCCGCCGGGCCGCTGATTTTTTTCAAACTGACAAACGACGGCGGGAGAAAAACAACCCGGCCAGGCCCACGGCTGCCAAGGTTGATGAAGATGGTTCCGGAATGGGAAATGTGCCAAGGGTGAAGCCTGGGATCTGTGGGCTTGAGCCCTGCCCCCTGGCCGAACTCGGCTGGATCCCCGCTTAAACCCTCAACCCCTGATTTGATTTTGTCCCTTTCCCGAGCACAGAGCGTGAGTGAATTGGCGACCGGGCGGTTCCTGCCCGCAGCCGGAGCTGGTGGGCGCAAGCCCGGCCCGTCGGTTAGAAGGGGCGGAGCCCCCGGTCGCCGCCGTCACACAAGCATGACACCATGGGCGTTGGGCCTCGGCCCAACGGTCCGGATAGGAGCTGGTGCGTGGCCCCCTGGCCAGGCATGCGTTCAAGCGGCGGCCCCGGTCCAACATCCTCACGCGCTGAACCTTGGGAGCAGCCCCGCCCGCACGGCGGGGAAAGGAACTGCCAGGATGAGGAATAAGTGAGGCCGACGCGGGGGAAGCCCCAGCGATTTGAGGTCCGTTCCGTCTTGTCGCTGCGCGCACGCCTCCGCTTCACTCCGTTGCGCTCCGCGTGACGATGCCCTCAACCAAAATACTCCTGCGCAAACACCTCCATGCGATTGACAACCCTCATAGGAGCCCGGCGACTGGTTAGGCCACGTTGCCACGGTCTGAATGATACTGCTGCCAAATGCTCCAAAGCCACATTACACATGGCGAGCACAATATCACGAAAATACCTCCTCGATACCACAGGGGGCTAGGCATCGTGCGGCACAAAAAAGCACGACAAGTCAAATGCTCGGCAGGGAGCAATGTGAAAGCAATTCCTGCCAATGACAAACAAACTATAAACGACATGACTTGGCTAACTCGGTCACGAGTCATTCTTGCAAGAAACCAAATACAACCCAAAATCGCCAAGACGATGACGCCAGCAATCACGACTCCGGCGTCCCACTTTGGCGGCGACCAATTGAACAAGTTCCAACCAATGTTTACCCCGCCAACGACGTTCAGAAGCGCATAGCAGGCAGCCAACCAACCAATGATTATCAGCAATGTGCGTATCATTTTCATAAGCGTATCTCCGAGTGGCCTAACGTTCCAAAGCTGAGCCACGCCGACGGGCGTGACGTGGACGGCACTGGAGGTGTCCGATGAACTCACAGCATGAAAACTGCGGGGGCAGTCGGCGTTGGCTCCAGCGCGGTGTTAGGCCGAAACATCACTGCTCATCCATCTTCAAACGAATCGTGGACTTTGCTAGTGTCTCGCCTCCCTGCTTGATAGTGACCTCACACGATGCAAAGCCTGCCTCACCGCGCTTCGGGCAAAACAAATCCAAGAATATCTGTCTAGGATTGCTACTGTTGAAAGCAAGATGATATGAAGCCTTCTGACCAAATGGAACAAGCAATGGGAATGTGGAAACTTGCTTGTCTGTCGTCTTGCCGTCCTGCTGGAACTGCGTGATGGAAACATCCGCCTGGCATAGGCCCTTGTGGGTCTGGCTCGGCGTGAAAGTTGCCTCCGTCGAGTAAGAAACATCCGATGCGGTGGCTGCTACCGCGATGGTGGTCACGAATATGAATGCGAGTAATTTTTTCATAGTATGAGACCTCTGAAAAAGGCTGTTTGAGTTGTTTGTTTTGATGTTGCCGACATATTTCAATGTGAAAAAGGTTTGCCGAACTGAAGGCCGCGGCACTTTTGCGCTGCGCTGTCGGTCATTTTCGCCCGGCGGCGGGCGGTTGGGGCAGGATTTTTCATGCCGCACTCAAAGTGGCCAGCCGTTTCAGGTTCCAACACACGCATTTGAACTCCAGTTCCAATCGGTTTCGTTCGCGGCCCACATACCGCACCCGCCGATAACCTGCGCTGCGCTTCCACCAGCCAAACACTTTCTCAATCTTGCACCGGATCGAACTGAACAGCCGGTTCATTCGCACATCCGAGTCCTTCAACTTTTCACCCCGACCGGGCTTGCGCAAAATCCCGTTGGCGATGCCGCGTTCGCCGCACCATTCACTGCGGGCCCGACTCCAATACGCCTTGTCGGCCATGACCATTGCCTCGTCGCCCCGCACCACGTTTTCAAATTCCCGGCTGTCATGCCCGTTGGCCGCCGTCAGCGTGACCGCGCGGATGAGCGTGTGGGTTTCATCCACCGCCACATGCGCCTTGTAGCCATAATGCGGCTGGCCTTGTTTCACCGTATAGCCCGCGTCGCCATCGCCGCCAGCGGCACCGCCTTTCGCCGGTGCGCGACGCGCGGCCTGCAACAGGGTCGCGTCCACCAGCGTGCAGGTTTTCAAAATCAAACCCTTGGCTTGCAGTTGCCGGTTGACCAGCTCCAGCAAGTTTTTGTGCAGACCGTGTGCGCGCAACCGTTGGCGGAACCGCACCAGCGTGGTTTCATCCGGCACGGCGTCCTGCAAGCCCAAGCCGACAAAGCGGCGCCAGCTCAAGCGGTCGCTGACCAGTGCCTCGCACTGCGGGTCGGACAAGCCATAGCAATGCTGGAGCAAACTCATCCTGAAGAGCGCCAGCGGCGCACACGGCGGACGCCCGGTCGTGGCCGGATACATCGCCTGCAACGCCTTTTCCACCGGTTTCCAATCCAAGGTTCGGTCCAGCCGTTCCAGAAATTCGTTGGTCGGTGTGGCGATCATCAGGCTGTCCAGCAATCCCATCTGTGCGTTGGTCGTCGTTTGCATGGTTCTCTGACGCTCCATCAAATCATCCGTTCAAAAACGTTTTGCAGAGGTCTCAGTATGCAGTTGAACACCGGACTCGGCACCGAGTTTCGGCCTAACGAAAAAAGCTGAGCCACCGCCGACTCGCGACGTGAACCGCGACAGCGGAACGGCAAGCGCCAACGGCGGTTGGCTCCGGCGACTTGTTAGGCCACGTCAAGTGTAAGTGGGCGTCCATCTTCTCGATCAAAACACGTCAGCAAAAAGGATGAAAGCTTATTGATGGCGTTGAGTCGCAAACCGAGCAGCAATATCACGAGTGGCCTCTGAGCATCGAGCGGGAAATGCTCGGCAACTTCGTCAATGCGCTGGCGACGGTCACGGTCTCGATGATACTCGATTGCGTTCAGGTAATCGTCGAGAAACTGCTGTGAATTGACTACCATGCCACCCGCAGAAATCTCGAAAACGTCGCGGGATGCACGGCCATCGTAGTAACGCTTGCAAACTCGAATAAGTTCTGTGAACCAAGGGTCATCAAGGTGGGCGGATACTAAATTGGCGATGCGGTTGAAATTCGTGGGTTCGTTGTTGAGGTAAATGGGGCGAAGCCGGTGAAGAAATGCGGCTGTCTCATCGTCGGAAGGAAGCGAACCACTGTTGGCAATCCGACCGTCATTCGCCATGTGAATCGAAATCTTGGTGCGCTCCCAATTGCGCACAAAGGCCGTCTCGTTGAGGGCGCGTGCGGCCTCAACAAACTGAACAAGTAATGCTTTGGTGTCAGCAGGAAACAACGGACGCTGGAATTCCCGCGTCTGGCCTGTTGAACGACTTTTTTCGATGAAGTGAAACATGGCTAGTGGCCTAACGAAAAAAGCTGAGCCACCGCCGACTCGTGGCGTGAACCGCGACAGCGGAACTGACCGCGCCAACGGCGGTTGGCTCCGGCGACTTGTTAGGCCACATATCGTGATAACTCAAATAGCTCTGAAACATAAATCGCTGGTCTTCGGTCTTACTTGGAACTGAACGCTCTTACAATGGCGTAAATAATAACCACGGCCATCAAAACTAAAAACGCAATGGTTTGAAAACGTGACCAGTGCGGCCCGGACATTCCCAACATCACTGGCAAGATAGTCATAATAGTTTTGGTGACGTGTCAATGTGGCCTAACGAACAAAAGCTGAGCCACCGGCGGGCTGTGACGTTGACCGCGAAGCGGAACTGACAGCGCCAACGCCGGTTGGCTCCAGCGCTGTGTTAGGTGGCAGCTTCACCTCAATGTCTAATCGCTTAAAATGTCCCGGTAATCTCTTGTTAACTTTCATGGCCGGTATCACAACTCCATCCGACAAATAAATATCGTGGTCTTTGAAGTAACCGTCAATCGTTGACCACAATGGTCCGTGCTCGTAATACATCTGCAACCGGCACGCCTGCGAATTCTGCGGAACATCCACCGGAAAAGTTCGGGACTCGTTCGGCGGCAAATAGGGCATCAAAGCTCCAATATGCAAATCTTCCCAGTGCCCACCAACCTGAAAAGCTGACTGGTCTCGATTCCAGTCCACTATCACCTCGTCTGAGGTCAGGTTGCTAATCTCAATCTGCACCTCCCAACACTCTTGGAGGTGATCAACCGCATAATAATACTGGTGCGGGCGAACACTTACCACCCTCCAACTCAAAATTGGCCCGCCACAAAACTCAACCCAGCAATAGCCAATAAGCGCCACAATAGCGGCCAAAACAATAATTGCGATAACCTTGCGCTTACGCATAACGCTCGCTGCCACCTAACGAAAAAAGCTGAGCCACCGCCGACTCGCGATGTCCAGCAACCTGAATCTTATGAAACAAAAAGAAAGCGATAACGGCGGTTGGCTCCGGCGACTTGTTAGGCATAGCGATTAACGACATACAAAAATATGAGCTACGAAAACTCAAAATGTCCGTGTGGTGGCAAAAAACCAACCAGCACGATGCTTTGCGACGACTGCAACTCCTGGCTCGCAAACGACCGCGACATGAAAATCTTCCGCGACGGAAACCAGCCTGACTGGTATCGGCGTGGAGCAGCAATCAGGCTGCTCTCAATAGCTCGCCGCCGTCATAACCTAAAAATCCAAACCGTGGCCGCGATGCCTAACGAAAAAAGCTGAGCCACCGCCGACTCGCGACGTGAACCGCGACAGCGGAACTGCCAGCGCCAACGGCGGTTGGCTCCGGCGACTGGTTAGGCCACGCGTCGCCTGATAACTCTAAATAAAATCGCAATGCCATAAATGAAAACAGATAGCCAGAGAAGCCCAGCGCCATACGTGACCGTATACCAAACTGCATCCCAATGCTTCTCAAGAGGCGTGTCTGGCTGATATGGCGGTAGGTCGCTGTCGCCGAAATTTAGGACGGTATATTCCATAACCAAAATGGTAAAACTCAAAATAGCCAAAACAAGACCTAAAAGAACGAGAGCTATAACAGTTAGAATCTCTGCTTTGCTTATTTCTGGTTTATTGTCTGAAGAAAGCGTCATGTCGTTCGTGGCCTAACGAAAAAAGCTGAGCCACCGGCGACCGGTGACTCCCAACAACCAAAAACCTATGACGAATAAACAGAAAGCGCCAACGCCGGTTGGCTCCGGCGACTGGTTAGACCACACGGTCACAGTCGCAATCGGCGACAAACTGGTCTGGCAACGCCGCCACGAAAACGGAAATCCGGGCGGCATCACCGCTCGCAACAAATCGCTGCTCGAAAATGTCGTGCCGATTTTAGGCGATGCAATCATGCAAGCTCAAATGGAACTACGGCTTCTTGATGACGACAATCGAGTAGCGGATGGATGCTTCGTAACCCTCGCCGACATCAAGCGTGACGTTCCAGTAACCCGAACTCGGCGGAACCAAAATAGCGGGGAACTTCCGATAAAATCCTCCGCGATAGGTGCAGCCCTCGCCGCGCTTGAAGCGGTCGAACTCGGTGTCGCTGGTAAGCATGACGTTGCATTGGGTGTCACAGGTGACGCGAATAACGTCCCCGTCGTTCAGATACTCTCGTGCGTGGATGAATTGCATAATGTTGTGGTGCTAGTGTGGTCTAACGAAAAAAGCTGAGCCACCGCCGACCTGCGACGCGAACCGCGATAGCGGAACTGACAGCGCCAACGGCGGTTGGCTCCGGCGACTTGTTAGGCATCACGGTCATACTCTAAACTCTTGTGAAACCCTTGGTAAATCATGCGGATAAAGCAATAGCATCATGCCGCACGTCTTGTTCTGACATCGTAGCTGATAATCCTGTCTGGGCGAGGCTGCTGGTGAATGACAGGCAGGACAAAACGGACTCCACTCACCACCCGTGCGCTTGCCGCGCCTAAACTCAACCCCACTACTTTTATGAATACGAACCTCCTCCGCGTGCTCATCCTTGAGCCGCTGCAAATCCTCGCGTGCCTGCTTGTGATCCGTGCGCTCACGCTCAAGCTGCGCATCAAAACGGCCTATCTGAGTCTGAAGGTCAGATACCTTTCGTTCAAGTGCCTCAAACTGGTCGCGAGCAAACGCAAGCTGCTGGCTGAGTATCGCAGCCGAACCATGCTCCGTGATCAACTTCTCAATCCCGTCAAAGATATTCATGTCGGTGATGGTGTAGTGATGCCTAACGAAAAAAGCTGAGCCACCGCCGACCGGCGACGTGAACCGCGATAGCGGAACGGCAAGCGCCAACGGCGGTTGGCTCCGGCGACTTGTTAGGCCACAATGACACAAAATAAAATCAATAATCCGCAAATGACAATGCCAACGATAGCTGGCACGAGGATGCCTTTTTTGCCGTGCTTGGAAACGCCGAACAAAGCCACAATGCCGGAAACCAAGCCAACGG
>CAYVGC010000116.1:0-10991 GCA_964449815.1 uncultured Bifidobacteriaceae bacterium | reverse complement strand
TGATTGATTGTTGGAACGGCGTTCCCAGCGTGGCACTGAATGGCGCCGCGTTCAATCCATCATGGCATCTAACCGCCGTTGGCGCTTTCTTTTTATTCGCTTTGGATTTCATAAGTTCGGATGCCACAGGTCGCCCGTGGCTCAGCTTTGGATCGTTAGGCCACATTCGCGCATCACACATGAATACGACACCAACCGACACCAACCAGCCCAGACACGCTGACGGCGCAACAGTATCGCGAAGCGTTTCAGAAGATTCACGACCAGCTCACCGACAAGCAGCTTGCGATGTTGCGGACACATTACCACGCGCCAGACCGCAAGATTACAGCGCGGCAGATGGCGGAGGCGGTTGGTTATCCGAACTTTGCGACCGCCAATTTACACTATGGCAAAGTTGGAGGTTTGCTTTGCGACATTTTGGGTCACGAGCCAGACAGCGACCGGCTTTTTATGCTGGTGCATTTCATTCGTCCACACACCGAATCGAACGCCGAGTGGTTATGGCAGTTGCGAGAGCCAGCAGCACAGGCACTACAAGAGTTAGGTTGGATATGACCATGTGGCCTAAAAAGATAGAATGAGAAGGCAGAGGCCCGGTGTTGGTTGCTGGGTCATCCTCTCTGCCTATGAAAAAAACAACTAAAACCACTCCGTCCGTCGTTTCCACTTCCACGCCAACCCCGGCTGCGCCCGGCGGCTTCACCCTCGGCCTTGATCTCGGCGACCGCAGCCATTACGTCTGTGTGCTCGCCGCCACCGGTCGGATCGTCCACGAAGGGCCGCTGCCCAATGACCGCGCGGCCCTCGCGGGGCTGCTCACACAGTATCCCGCCGCCACCGTGGCGCTGGAAGCGGGCACGCACCGCCCGTGGATCAGCCGGCATCTCACCGGCCTGGGGGCCACGGTCATCGTGGCCAATCCCCGGAAGCTCCATGCCATCACCCGCCACGAGCGCAAGTGCGACCGGCGCGACGCCCAGATGCTCGCCCGCCACGGAGCGTTGTCCCGGTTCACCAAGCATGTTTTTGGAGATTATTTCACCCGGCCTGCACGGTTCGCCTTCGGCAAGGGATGCGACCAGCCCGGCCATGCCGGCGCAATGAACATCCGTTCACTCTGCCGCTGTCAAAGTGGCAGGTGGATTTTGAGGTTTCATCGCGGTGTCTGGGTGTGATAACTTTGCGCCGTGAGTGCGCTTGCCGAGCCGGCCTTTGCCTGGGAACCCATCACGCCGCGCGGCGTGGCGGCGTTTGCGCGCGCGTCGTTCGAGCGGCTCTTCGTGGTGCAGGCGGTCATGGCTCTGATCGCCGCCGCCGCCGTGGTGTGGATTTTATCCGACGGAATTTTCCCGACGATTAACGCCGCCATCGGCGCGCTGCCAGATGCCGGTGAAATCCATTCCGGCAAGCTCGACTGGCGCGATGATTCCCCGGTGCTGCTTGCGGAAGGGAAAATCCTCGCCTGCAGCGTGGACCTGGAACACGGTGGCGCGCTGCGTTCGCCGGCGGATTTTCAGTTTGAATTTGGCCGCGACTCCGTCCGCATCTTCTCCCTGTTCGGCGAGACGGAGGCGGCTTATCCCCCCGGCTACCTGATCGCCGCCAACCAGCCGGACGCGCGGCCTGCCTGGGGCGCCTGGGCGCCGGACATCCTGGGGCTGGCGGCCATCGGCACTTTTCTCGGGCTCCTGCTGCTCTGGGCGCTGCTGGCCACAATTTATTTCATACCGGTGTGGCTGGTCTGTTTTTTCAGCACCCGGGATTTGAACTTTCGAGCCAGTTGGAAGCTCGCCGGGGCCGCCCTCATGCCCGGCGCTTTGCTGTTTTCGCTGGCGCTGGTGCTCTATGACCTCGGCGGATTCGACATTGTGCAGCTTTGTTTCGCCTTTGGCATGCATCTGGTCATCGGCTGGATTTATCTGTTCGTCAGCCCGATGTTTCTTGACCGGGTTCTGCCGGTGGAGAAGAAAAATCCGTTTCAACCCACGGACAATTGATCCGGCCAGCGGAGCCAGACATTTCCAGTCTTAAACAAGGCAGTTGCCGGTTCAAACCTGCCTGCCACTGACGGTCCCGCTCAGAAATTCACCACCCGTCCGGCATCACGGCAGACACGCTGGTCTGGCTTGACGTCTGGAACGGGAGCCGGACAGGCAGAAGTCATCCGCCGAGTCCGGGCCGCCGCGCGGCGATTTAACTGGCTAATCCGCCAGTTTAGTGCAAACTATGACATGTTGAAAATAAAAACTCCACCTCGCGCCCGCAGGCAACCGCTGGAATCCGGCCAGGTCTGGCACATGCCGGAATTGCGGATGAAGGTGGATCTGGTCGGCAAGCTGCTCGTTCATTACAAGCTCGCCAAGCACAACGCGGTCAGAATCCCAAACTCCATCGGCAGCATAGTGACCATCGAAAAATTTCTGAAAAAGAACAAGGCCGTCCTCGTCCAGGAAGCCGCGCCTGCCGCCGCCAAAAAATAGACCGTTTTTCTTCCAGCCGGGCCATGATCAGGCCCGGCTTTTTTATTGCTTCCACAACCGGTCCGCCCACGAGCAGCCTGCAAACGATAAGATGCTTGCGGCGCACTAACCGGTTTATCATGGCGCTCAAACCCCCGGTAAGTCACGGATGCTTGTGGAATTTCGGCAATCAGGTTACAGACAGGCAAAGATTGGGTGACGACCGCAGTAAGTTGTTGCCGCGGCTCTTTGAATTGCTGCAAAGTTCGGTTGTCATCAGCTTATGCAGGACGACCAACAACATCTGCATTTGAATCTGGGCGAGCCGGTGGTCTGCCGCTCGGTCTGGATTTCGGACATCCATCTCGGCACGCGGCACGCCCGCGTCACGGAGCTGCTGGAGTTTCTCCGCCTCGTGGACTGCAAGTATCTCTACATCGTCGGCGATTTCATTGACGGCTGGGAGCTGAAGTTTCGCTGGTTCTGGCGCGACGATTACAACGTGCTCATCCAAAAACTGCTCCGCAAAAGCCGCAAGCAGACGCAGGTGATTTACATCAGCGGCAACCACGACGAGTTCATCGAGCAGTTCATCGGGACGCGCTTTGGCAGCGTGACGATGGCGCGGCAGGCCATCCACACCGCCGCCGACGGGAAGAAATATCTCGTCCTCCACGGCCATCAGGCGGACGGCCTGACGCATTTCAACCACCTGCTGGAAAAGCTCGGTTCGCATCTTTACAACTGGATTCTCGATTTCAATCTGTATTTCAACCGGCTGCGGCGCGCGCTCGGTTTCGGTTACTGGTCGCTGGCGGCTTTTCTGAAATTCAAGGCCAAGTCCGCCGTCAGGTTCGTCACTGAATACGAAAGCACTCTGGCTTCCATGGCGCGCAGCCAACAAACCGACGGCATCATCTGCGGTCACATCCACCGCGCCGAGATCAAGATGATTGACGGCGTGCAATATTTGAACTGCGGTGACTGGGTGGAAAGCTGCACGGCCTTGATTGAAGATTTCGACGGCAAGATCAAACTCATTCACTTCCATGAAAATGATGTTCTGCGTGCTGGGCGAGGGCCGCGGGCACATGACCCAGGCAATGGCCGTCAAGGAAATGGCCGAGGCGGCGGGACATCAAATCGTCGCCGTCACGCTCGGCGTGAGCACGCAACGGCCGATGCCGGCCTACTTCGAATCGGCGATGAAACTGCCCGTCCGGCAACTGCCGACGCTGGAGTTCAAATATAAAAACGACCGCGCCGTCAGCAACACCGCCACGCTGCTCGGCGTCTTCGGCAAACTGCCGAAATATTTTCGCATCCTCCGCCAGTTCGACGCCATCGTCCGCGAAACCCAGCCGGACGTGATCGTCAATTTCTTTGAGCCGCTCGCCGCGTTTTACGCGCTCACGCGACGTCATCGGCCGCCGGTTGTCGCCATCGGCCATCAATTCATGTTCGGGCATCCCGGCTATGTCCGCGCGCCGCGCTTGTGGAAACAGTTGTTGAGCATGAAGCTTTATACGCACCTGCTCGGCGCCCGCGCAACCAGGCTGGCGCTCTCGCTTTATGAAGCGCCGGATCTGCCCGGAAAAAGAATCATCGTCGGCCCGCCGATCTTGCGGAAACAACTGTTTCAACTTGAAGCAGATCCCGACGGCGGCTTTGTCCTCGTGTATCTGCTGAATCACGGTTACGCCGGACAGATCATCAGCTGGAGCGCGGAAAATCCGCAGACGAAGCTGCATTGTTTTTACGACAAACCCGGCGCACCGGCGGAATTTCAACATTCGCCGTCGCTCACCTTTCACCGGCTGGATGGCGGGAAGTTTTTGAGAATGATGGCTGGATGCCGCTGCGTCGTCTGCACCGCCGGGTTTGAGTCCGTGTGCGAAGCCGCGTGGCTGGGCAAGCCGCTGATTCTGGTGCCGGTGGAAAATCACGTCGAGCAGCAGGTCAACGCGCTTGATGCCCAACAGTTCGGCATCGCCCTCGCCGAAAAAAGTTTTAACTTGGATCGTCTCGCTGAACTGCCGGATCATTTGCCCGTGGAAAAATTCCGCAACTGGGTCAGCTGTGCGCCGGATAAATTTTTTGCCGCCATCGAACAGGCGCGCCGAAGTGTTTGAAATTGCAACGCACGGCAGTTCCGGCAGATTCAACGGTAATGTCTCAATCGCCATCGGACTTCGGCGGAAAAATTTTGGCGGCCGGCGGCGGCAAATTCATTTGATCACCGGTGAAACCATTCTCCCTTCCCGTCTTCATGCTGTCGCTCGGCGGTCGCGCCGCACTGGCGCAACCGCGAGTCCCGAAATGCCGGGCAGACGGACGCAACTGGTTTGCTGCACTTGTCTGCGTCCGCAATTGACCGCTGCGAAATCACCACGCCTGGTCGCGACATTCTTGCCAGATGCTGGATGGCAATTGGGCCTTGAGCAATCCCGAACGGATGACCATCATGCTCGTGCCGGACATGACCACGAACTCCTGAATTACCATGAGCCACCAGATCAAATTCTTGTTCAACGCCATTTTGTTTCTTGCCATGACCACAGCCGGGGCTGAAACGAAATTCGTGCCGCTGCCGTTGGAGGGACAGACGTTCACCCACGACCCGTCCACAATTGTCAAAGACAGCGGGCGCTTTTACAGCTTCGGCACCGGGCCGGGCATCCGCACCAAGTCGTCGCCGGATTTGATTCATTGGACGAACGGCGACCCCATCTTCCGCGTGCCGCCCGCGTGGACGACGAAGCTTGTTCCAGAATTCCGGGGTTCCATGTGGGCGCCGGATGTCATTCGCGTGAACGGGAAATTTTTGCTCTATTACGCAGTCTCTTCGTTGGGCAAGCAAACCTCCGCCATCGGTCTCGCGACGAGTCCGACACTCAATCAGGGCATGACGAATTATTTTTGGACGGACAATGGCCCGGTCATCACCTCCACCCCGGACAGCGCGTTCAACACGATTGATCCGAGCGTGATGCTGGATGCGGACGGAAAATTGTGGCTGGCGTTCGGCTCGTTTTGGCAGGGGATATTTCTGACCGAACTCGATCCGCAGACCGGCCAGCGCATCAGCACCAACTCACCCCTGTTCCATCTTGCCTGGAACGATTCCATCGAGGCCGCCTGCCTGGCACGGCATGAGAAATTTTATTATCTGTTCGTCAACTGGGGCCAATGTTGCAAAGGCACCAACAGCACTTATGAAGTCCGCATGGGGCGCGCCGAAAAAATCACCGGCCCATATCTCGACCGCAACGGCAAAGATCTCGCGGACGGCGGCGGCTCGCCGTTTCTGGCCAGCAGCGGACGTTTCATCGGCCCCGGCCACATCGGCATCGTCAACGACGGCACCACCAACAGCCCGACGCGGTTCAGCTATCATTATTATGACGCCGACACGCAAGGACGCTCGCGGCTTGCGATTGGCAACATTGATTGGTCCGACGGCTGGCCTGTCGCCGTAAATGGTTCAACGAATGACTGGAAGCTCGTCTGGTCCGACGAATTCAACCAGAACGGCCCGCCCGATCCGGCGAGCTGGAGCTACGAGCGCGGCTTTGTGCGGAACCATGAACGGCAATGGTATCAGCCGGAGAACGCCTTCTGCACAAACGGACTGCTCGTCATCGAGGCGCGGCGCGAGCACAAGCCGAATCCCGGTTTCACCACCAACACCCCGGACTGGCGCACGAGCCGCGAGTGGATTGAATACACCTCCGCCAGCGTCACGTCGCGGCACCTGCGCGAGTTCAAATACGGCAAGTTTGAAATGCGGGCGCGCATTGACACGCGGCTTGGAAGCTGGCCGGCCTTCTGGACGCTCGGCGACACGCCGCGCATCGGCTGGCCCGCGTGCGGCGAGGTGGACATCATGGAATATTACACCGGCAAAGTGCTCGCCAACATCGGCTACGGTCTCGATGGGAAAATCAAATGGTCCAGCGTCAAAAAGCCAGTCGTCGAGCTTGGCGGCGATGCTTGGTCGAAGGAATTTCACATCTGGACGATGGAATGGGATGAGCAGAAAATGGTCCTGCTGCTCGACGGCAGGCTGATGAACCAGCTTGATCTCGCGTCTGCGGACAATGCCGACCGCGGCAATCCATTCCACCGGCCGGTTTATATTATCCTGAACCAAGCCATCGGCGGCGACTGTGGCGGTGATCCGTCGCAGACGCAGTTCCCCATGCGCTTCGAGATTGACTGGGTGCGCGTTTATCAGCGTGCTCATTGAATTCTCCGCCGATGGACCACCGCGATGAAGTTGTTTGCCGTCTTGGCAGTTACATTCCCGAATTGTCCGGCAGACTTTGGCAGTCATTCAAACCAACTGACCCGGCTGAGACTGACGGATGTATTTTTAATGGCTTCAAAACCGGCGGTCAGGTGAACTGCCGATGAACTGGACTGGAATCAGATTTGGATTTAATCTGGTTCGTAATGATCCCGGCAGACAAATTGATGACGGGCAAAACGCACTGGCGGTTCTTCTCGGCCGTGGCTTTCCCTTCCACGCTCATCATCCTGCTGCTTGTCCCGCTGATGCTGCTCGAATTGGCCGGCATGGCGGCGGAGGGATGGAAGCGACGTGGCACCTTTGAAGGAGCCATCCTGCTGATGGCCGCCGCGCTGGGGCTGGTTTGGAACATCATTGGCGGCACGGTCATGGGCCTGGTTCGCAACCCCGCCCGTAAACTCGTCAGCAAATCGCGGTTAAGCAGAAGCGCCACCTTTTTTCTGTTTGCCACCCTGCTGGCCTTGCTGGAGGAAGGCGTGACGACGGCCTTGACGGATCTGGCTCCGATGTTCGGGAATGCGCAGGCGTTCATCACGGCCTCGCGCAACTATTTTGAGGTGGTGGTCTGGCACAGCGTTATTGTCATTGCGCCCATGTTCCTGGTTTGGTCCTGGTTGCTCGCCAGATTTAGGTTCAGACCTGGATGCGTTTTTCTTCTGTTCGAGATCAATGGGGTGCTGGCGGAACTCCTGATTGGCGGTCCGGCTCTCTTCATGGCGCCGTTCTGGATTTTCGTTTATGGGTTGATGATTTATCTGCCCGCCTACAGCTTTCCAACCGACGTAGAAACGCCCGCACCACGCTGGTATCACTATCCGATGGCGGTTGGAGCCTGCCTCCTGGCCTCGGCAACAGTGGCGCTGACGGTAAACTTGGTTTCGCCCCGCCTGCCGCACTTTGGCACAACGCTCATGTTTCCGAGGCCCTAATAAGTTCGCGGTCATCAATCAGGAAATAAACCAAGCTCAACACCGCTGCGTCGTGCGCCGGTTCAGACACCAGCACTTGATCTTGACCTGAAAACAATGAAAGTCCCGTGCCTTCGACAGGACAGAATGAAATGACGTTCCACTCCAAGGATTCTCCTCCCCTATGGTGGACCCGGCATACCACCTGCCCTTTCAACGCGCCATCAGATCTGGATTAAAAGGATGTGTCAGTGGCGTAATATCCGGGTTTCACCTTTCTTCATCGGCAGCGTGATACACGGTCCGGCAGCGATGAGTTCATCTGTGATTGCGTCATGGATGGCGTTTTTGCCGCCGGTGTCGAGCGTGATGGGACCGTCTTGAGCAGCGTGGAGGGCGACAAATGGGCCATTGGCGTAAACATTACAGTCGGCCTGGGTGAAGAGATGCACGCCCGCCTTTCGGGCCGCGAGGCGAAGCAATTCGGAGGTCAAGCCGGGTGCGCCCACAAACAGGGACCAGCCATCCGGGGTCTTGCGGAGGGCAACAGCGGCCGTGCCATCCGGATAGACCGCAAGAATTTCTGCGGGAGTTGCGTCGCCGACGGCAAACAATGGATCAACGGGCGCATCAACTCCGAATGAAGTTTGCAATCCGAGTTGTCTGCCCTGATCAGTGGAAATTGCCCAAGCTTTGGATGGGAACGCGCGGATCAAGCGGAAACCGGTGAGTTCCTGCATTGCTTCTGGTGAAGTTCGGTCCCCGTCATGCAGGCCGGGTGCATAACACCAAACGCGGCAGGTCCTGCGGGTGTTGGCCTGGATGGCTTTTCTTTGGGCGGCCGAGAGCTGCCAGGCGTTCAGAAAAACATAGAGCTTCGAGCGAACCCGGCCGCAGACTAAGTCGTCGAGGAGGTATTGTCCATAGGGCGCACCCATTCTCGCCAGGGGCCGGCGCACCTGATAGATTCCGGGATCGGTGACCCTCCAGGCGCTGGCCGAAGTTTCCAACATGGCGCGCTCGTCAATAATGGCAGCGACCTCCGGACGATAAGGAGCGGGCGATTGCAGGAAGGCCTTGTCCACCGGGCCGAGCTGTCGCATCACGTCCCAGATTTGTGGGTCATTGAACCAGCCGGTCATTCCCAGGTCCATCCACCAGGTTGCGAAGTTGCGGGTGGCTTCCTCGGCGACATTGCGGAGCAGCAATGTTTTTGTTTCGGCAAGGTTCGTTCCACCGTCAAACTGGCCGGGGAATGTGCCGCTGCCAAGATAGGTCCGCGTATCATCCTCGAAGAGCCACAGCTTGCCGGCGAGGGCGACACTTTCTGCGGCGGTCATGGCGGGCGCGCCGCCGCCGATGCCCCGGTCGAAGTAGGATATGGGAGAGCATAAAACGTCAATGTCGGGGCAGTCGAGGACGTGGCGCAGCGCGTAATGGCCGCAGGTCGAAGGCCCCAAATGGACCGGGCCGAACTCGAACAGGTAGCCATAAAAAAATACGACGAGTTTGCGCCCGTGGGAGGCTTGGCGCGCCGCATGTGCCAGATCACAAATCAAGTCTGCCATGGCCTGTTGCTGGAAATCGGCAAAGTCAATCAGCGGTTGCTGCGTGGCAGGATCACGCAAGACGCCCGTGGGTGATGCGCGACGCTCCGCAGAGGTGGGCACCAACACGCCGGCGAGCGTTGCTCCTGGATCGTGCCAGGCGGCTTTGAGCGCGCCGTCGTTTCCATACCGGGCTCGCAGCCAGTCACACCAGGCAATCGCGTCGGCAGGTGCGTATCCATTCAAAAGCTTCCCCCAAGCGTCCTGGTAAAACCATTCCCCGGTATTCTGGCCACAGGGGTGGTAGCCCGCCACATGGTCGCCAAACTTGTTCTCCAGGTGCGCGACCAGAGCCGTCACGCGCGCGGCGGCATCCCGCCGGTAAAGCGGCGACGCGACGACCGCGTGGTGCTGCTGCGAACCATCTTCCCAAGTCATCACGTCGCCAGGATGGGCTTTGCGCCACCAATCCGGCGGGTCAGCTCCGAAGCGCGGGAGCAGGAGTGCTTTCTGGTTGGCTGCGAGAACTTGCTCACAAACATTGTCAATCGCGCTCCAATTAACAGGCTCCCCTGGAGCGGGCCAGGGCATGTCCACCGGGAAACTGACGAAATCCACGCCAGCCGCAGCCGCCATTTTGATTTGTGACGCGAACACATCAGGCGGGCCGCCTAAATGAACGAATGGTTCACCTGGGCGATAGAGCGCCACCGTCAGGTCGCGCGCAGGTTCCGCCCGCGCCCAGAACGTGACACGGTAATGTCTTCCACGAATGATGGGCAAGTTGGGCAAGTGGTAAATGTGCCAGTCGGGCCAATCCCCGGCAGCCGGCTGGTGAAGCATCACATGGAGGCCGGCGGTCCCGTCCTGACCGACGGATGGCTCAACCTTAACCGTTCCCACTGTGTTCGCCGCGCCGGTTGGCCAAGACGTCCACGCACGGGAAAACGAATCCGGTCCATCTTCAAAATCGGCCATGGCCGTCACATCCTTGCCAGTAGCCAGATCTATAATTCGAATGTTATCGAGGAACACATCTCCTGAAGCCTGGCCGAAGCGGAAATGGAGCGTGCCGGAGTCCAAAGAATCATTTTCAGCCACGAACTCGAAATCAACGGAACGACCGGCGGAACCAATCTTTATCGGCGCGGAACCAGGCCCGCCGAAGAACATGCGCGGACGCACGGGCCGGCTGTCAACCATCAGACGCGGGACACCCGACGACGCGTCAACACGCACGGTAAGTCCGGAGATCGCCTTGGATGATTGAGCGACAGATCCGAAGGTGGTCAGACACAGCAAAAAACCGAGTCCGAAAATCTGTCCGGGGCGTCGCCCCAATGATTGTGTGCCGAGAATTATGGCGAACATATGGTTTGCTCAGGACAAGCTGTAGCGGCTCTCCAAACTCCCGACAAGGAAAGATTTTCCGGCGTGTTCCTGGCGTAAAATCCCGCATGCCATCATCATTCATCCGGCGGCGCGCGATTTCTCGAAAAACGCTTCGGCGGTTGTCTTGATCAAGCCGGTTGTAAAAACACCGACAATTCTGCCGGGCATATACTTCAGGGTTGAAAATTAGATTCGTTGAATTTAGAAATGATAATGATTACATCCAGAAGACATACCCGGTCGTAAACATCAAAATCCGGCAAGAAGGTTCTCTTGAATTAGTCACCTGCAAAAGCAAATTAAACGCAATGGTTGCGTTGGCTGACTCCGGCTCAGAATTTGTAAGCCACGCCGGCGATGATTTTCGCGT
>CAYVGC010000115.1:0-11056 GCA_964449815.1 uncultured Bifidobacteriaceae bacterium | reverse complement strand
GCATCGGCGACACCGTGGTCGTCCGCAAGGCCGGCATGGTCATCCCGGAAATTTTTGAGGTGGTGAAAACCGAGCGTCCGCCCGGCGCGCAGGAATTTGACCTGTTCAAACACGTCGGCGGCAAATGCCCCGCGTGCGGCGGAGCGATTGCGAAGGAAAAAATGTCCGGCGGCGACACGGATGAAGTCGCCTGGCGCTGCCAGAACATCGCAGGCTGCCCGGCGCAGCTCACGCGGCGCGTGGAGTATTTCGCGCAGCGCAAGGCGCTGGATCTCGAATCGCTCGGCGGCATCGTGGCGGAGAAACTCGTTGAACGCGGCCTCGTCAAGGAACCGCTCGATTTGTTCGACCTGAAACTGGAAGTGCTCGGCAAACTGAATCTCGGCACGGACGACGAGCCGCGCACGTTTGGCGAGAAGAACGCCACGAAGATTCTCGACGCGCTCCAGCGCGCCAAGACCGTGCCGCTGTCCCGCTGGATTCACGCGCTGGCGATTGCCGATGTGGGCGAAGCCACCGCCAAGCAGCTCGCCGCCACGCATGAATCGCTGGACGCGCTCGCCAAGTCAGAAGTCCTGCGCGACATCCGCGACCTTGGCGCGAAGGAAAGCGAGCGCGCTGAAATCAGCCCGCGCTCGCGCAAGAATCCACCCAAGGATGAAGCCGAAAAAACGAAACGCGGACAGCGTGATACGGAACTCAAGACGGAGATTGCCGCAATTGAATCGCGGCTGGAGGCCGGCGGATTGAAAGCGAAGCTGGTGGAAGTCGGGCCGGTGGCGGCGGCGAGCGTGCTGGATTATTTTGCTTCTCCCGCCGGGAAAAAAGTTCTCGCCCGCATCCGCGAACTGGACATCAGGCCGACAAGCGAGAAGGCCGCCATTGCCGCGACGGCGAAGGGCATCTTCGCCGGCAAGACGTTTGTGCTGACCGGCACATTGCCGACGCTGACGCGCGAGGAGGCCACGACGAAGATTGAAGCGCTCGGCGGCAAGGTAACGGGCAGCGTGAGCAAGAAAACGGATTACGTTCTGGCCGGCGCCGAAGCCGGTTCCAAGCTCACCAAGGCACAGGAACTGGGCGTGAAGATTCTGGACGAGGCGGAGTTTTTGAGGATATGCGCCAATTGATCCAATTCGCGCATGAATGAAGCCAATGGTTTTCACGCGATACATTCAGTTACAGATTAAACGCAGAATTTTAGACTCGTCAGAATAGAAATTCAGGCGCAAAGTTCAAACGGAATGAGAAAGCGGCTTCAAGTTCTGATCGGCGTCGGAGTTGTCGTGTTATTTGCTGGATTCATCTATTGGGGCAATCAGACAAATCACAAATTGTTGTCAGCCCTTTCGTTTGAACCCACATACGAAGGAGAAACACTGAACTATTGGATGGATCACTGGTATCAGGAATATGGCCACCCAAATGGAGAAGCGGAAGAAGCAGTTCGTTCGATGGGAACGAAGGCTGTGCCCTATCTCGTAAAATGGATCGGGAGACCTTGCCATTCCACCGCTGATTATGACTTTTGTGGGCACGCGCTTAAAGGGTTTGAAGTATTGGGACCAACGGCTTCGCCAGCAACTCCAGACTTGGTCAAGATTATTGGCCGGAATGGGAATTTCATTGCCTGTGCTCTGGGCTATATTGGAACGAATGCGATCCCGGCTCTGACTCAAAAGCTGCTTGAATCTGTGGCGGCCACAAATGAACCCCCAAGACTTTTTGACTGCAACGGGCATCCAACCGAACAACTCGGTGTGCAACAGAATATCCTGGAAAGCTTGAGCATGATGGGCACGAATGCCCAGTCTGCGATGCCAGTTTTGATTTCGTATTTGCACAATCCAAGAGCCAGAGAACCCGGCGATGCTGCGACGGTTCTGGCGATGGCGGGGCATACCCAGCCGGACATTGTGATTCCCGAGTTGATAAAAACTTTTTCCAGTTCATCCGGCTACGTTCGGGCGGATGCAGCCGATGCTCTGGCCACGTTTGGAACGAATTCCCGGTCAGCGATTCCGGTTTTGCTTCAAGGAGAACAGGATAAGGATGCCGATACTCGCGCCCACATTGCCGTCGCCATAAAGCAAATCGCGCCGGAAACACCCAATGCTCTCGAACCGGTCATTCAAAATTTGGAACAACACCAAGCCTGCCAGCAAACGCTTTACATCTTGGGAACATTGGGAACAAACGGAATCGATGCTGTCCCCGCCTTGCTTGAATGTTTGTCGTATTCCGACATCCAAATACGCATTGATACAACTCGCGCGCTCAATCAGGTCGGCGTGACTTCAGAAGAATATATTGCCGATATGACTGACAACATGTCATGCACCAATGAACATATGCGGCAAGCAGCCACGGAAACTCTCAGCCGGTTGGCCACAAACTCTAAATTGGCTTTTATCTCATTAATCAAAAAGGGAATGTTTGGCCCGATTGGTAGAGCTGAACGCCAGCAAATTAGGTTTACCCTTATAAATATCTCTCGTGAGAACCCAAAGTTCATGCTCGAATGTCTGAATGACGTGGATTCCCAATTGCGATTGGGAGCGTTGATGGTTTTTCACCAGCTGGAGCAACGAGTCACAGCCGCTATACCCAAGCTGACCGAATTGGCAACCAGCGACACAGATGCCGATGTCCGGAGCTGGGCTGCCACTGTGCTAAAGCTCCAGTTACAATAGCAATCGGACGCATCGCTTCGCCCCGAAAGGGCAGCACCGTGTTCATTTTTGTAATCGTTCTATCCCCAAAAACTTCACATCGTCGGCTGGCCGTTGGCGTCGGGCAGGCGCAGGAGGCAGTGGCCGTAATCCAGGTGCCGCTTGCCGGCGTCGGCGACGTAGGCCGCCGGCACCTGGTAAAGCCGCCGGTTCAGCACCACCAGCCCCGCGCCGCGCAGCACGGTCAGATGCTGGGACACCAGCCCCGGCGATTGCCCGATGATCTTGGCGATTTCCTTGACCATGCGCGCTTCGCCGTCGCTCAACGCGCCGAGAATGGCGCAGCGCACCGGCGCGCCCAGCGCCCGGATCATGGCGTTAAACTGTATCAGCGGTGGATTGGGAGGATTCGACGGGCTAGGGGTGGAATTCATGGGTTTTGCTGTGTTTTTGATGGGGGCATCGGATTTATAATTAAAATATCAGATTCCAGAAATAGGGCAATTGATTATTAAAACAGGGCAAACGCACAGCAAAACAGGGGGAATAATTCTAAAAATAATTTTAATGCCATCTAAAACAGGGATTACAGCATTTATAATGTTTAATTCAATGTTAATAAAAATTTTCATACTTCTTATAATAGGCAAAACGATTGTAAAAACAGGGGCAATACCTCTAAAAACAGGGAGATTGCCAGCAACAATAGCGGCATTGATTTAAGAATTGAGGGGAGCGGCGGGCTGGTTCAGGTTCAAACCCGTGGACAAGGGGGATTGGAGTCGTCGCCGGAATTCCGCGCCGGCCCTGGCGATGTCCGGCGCGTGGAGGATGGCGGAGACGACACAGATGCGCGGCGCGCCGGCGGCGAGCACGGCGGCGAGGGCCGGCAAATTGACGCCGCCGATGGCGGACCACGGGACGGCTGCGGGCGCCGCCGCCCGGCGGGGCGCGGTCGAGCGGGCTTTGCTTTGAGCCAAAGGCTCATTTGCCCCGGCGGTCTTCCGGGGCTCCCCCGCGACAGTCCGACCGCGCTTCAATGAGCGAATCCTAATTCACGCCGGTGCTTCCAAAGGTCCCCTGGCTGGAAAATTCCCGCAGGCGTGATGATGCCGGTGATGAGTTCCGCCGGGGTGACATCAAATCCGGGGTTGCGTGCGCCGCTGGCGGGATTGGCCACGCGGACGTAGGCGCGCTGTAATTTTGAGCGCGCGCCCGGAGATTTGCGATTGGCTGTCACTCCCCAGGCACCGAGGACTTCGTGTTCGTCGCGTTCTTCAATCGGAATGTCAAAGCCGCGCTTCAAATTCCAATCAATCGTCGAAAGCGGAATCGCCACATAGAATGGAATCCCGTGCCGCGCGGCCAGAACCGCCTTGGTGTAGGTGCCAATTTTATTGGCCACCTCGCCGGTGCGTCCGAGCGTGCGGTCGCTGCCGACAATGACCAGGTCAATTTCGCCGCGCTGCATCAAATGCCCGGCGGCGCTGTCGGCGATGACCTGGTGCGAAATTTTCTGCTGGGCGAGCTCCCACGCGGTGAGGGTGGCGCCTTGCGAACGCGGGCGGGTTTCGTCGCAGAAAACGTGAAATCTTTTGCCTTGCGCCTGCGCGGCATAGAGCGGCGCGGTGGCGCTGCCGACGTCCACGAAGGCCAGCCAGCCGGCGTTGCAATGCGTGAGAATCTTCATGCCTTGGCGGATCAGCTTCGCGCCGTGCCGGCCGATGGCCTCGCAATGCCGGACGTCTTCGTTGGCAAATTCCTCGGCGGCGGCGAGCGCGAGCGACTGCCGCTCGGCCACGGTTTCGCCGCGCGCCATTTCGCGGCGCACGTCGTTCATGGCGTTCACGGGGTCAACGGCGGTGGGCCGCGCCGCCGCGAGCGCTTGATAAACGGCGGCGACGTGCGCGGAAAACTTCTGCAGATTGCGGCCGCGAAAAGCCAGCGCGCCCTGCGCCAGGCCGTAAGCCGCCGTCGCGCCAATCGCGCCGGCGCCGCGCACGGTCATGTCCTGGATGGCGCGGGCGGTCGCGCGGAAATCCTTGGTGCCGATGATTTTGAATTCATGCGGCAGCCGGCGCTGCTCGATGAGCCGGACGGAGTTTTTCCCGGCGTCGAAGCTGACGGTGCGAAAAGGCTGCGCGCGGCCGCGGACGGTGACGTTCATGCGTTGCCGCGTCAGCGCGAACTGGATTTCAACTGGCGGATTTTCGCCCTGACCTCGTCGAAGGCCGGCTGGGCGCGGAGTTTTTTCAAGTCGGGATCTTTGGCCAGCCAGACGAAATCGCGGTAGCCGAGCTGCACGGCTTTTTCCAGGGCGGTGGCGGCGCGGTCAAATTCCTCGGCCAGCGAATAGCTGCACGCGAGGTTGTAAAAGACAAGCGGATTCTGCGGCTCAAGCCGCGCGAGACGCTCGTCCACCTTCAGCCCCTCGGTGATGCGGCCGCGCTGGGTGTAGTGGTCGCCGAGAATCTGGAGCGCATCCACATAATTAGGATCGCGGCGGACCAATCCCTCGATGAATTCAATCTTGGTGTCGAGATCGCGCTGTTCGGCGCGTTTCAACTTTTTTTGGGCGATGTTTTTTGCCGGCATACGACAGCCGGATTTTTTCCGACCGGGCGGGCCAAGTCAAGCAGGCGGGCGCAAAAAATTGCTGGATTTTTCAGGGCCTTCGCATATCAGTAGTGCAGTCAGTTGCCGCATTATGAATTGTTTTGTCACCGGCGCATCCGGGTTCATCGGTTCCAATCTCGTCCAGGAATTGCTCGCGCGCGGCCATCACGTCAAGGCCCTGCTGCGGCCGGGTGCCGCCGAGCGCGGGCTGCGGGGCCAGCAATTCGAGCGCGTCACGGGCGACCTCCTGGATCGCCGGCTGCTGGCACAGGAAATCGCGGGCTGTGACTGGTGTTTCCATGTGGCGGCGTCCTACCGGCTTTGGATGCGCGATTACGCGCCGATGTATGCCGTCAATGTGGAAGGCACGCGCAACGTCCTGGAAGCGGCGGGCCAGGCGGGCTGCCGGAAAATCATTTACACCAGCACGGTCGGCTGCATCGGCCTGCCCCGGGAAGTGGACGGCAAAGTCATTCCGGCCAACGAATCGGAAAGCATGTCCGTCAGCCAGTTGACCGGCGATTACAAGCGCTCAAAGTTCCAGGCGGAAGCCGTGGCGCTGGAGTTGTTTCAAAAAAAAGGGCTGCCGGTCGTGGTTGTCAATCCGTCCGCGCCCGTCGGCCCCGGCGACGTGAGACCGACGCCGACCGGACAGATCATCGTGGATTTTTTGAACCGCCGGCTGCCGGCGTTTCTCGACACCGGCTTGAACTGGGTTCACGTCCGGGATGTGGCCGTCGGACATGTTTTGGCGGCGGAAAAAGGACAGCTTGGCAGCCGGTATATTTTAGGCAACCTGCAGGGCAATTGGACGATGCAACAAACCCTGGCCGTGCTCGGAAAAATCACCGGCCTCGCCGCCCCGAAACGAAAGCTGCCTTACTGGCTCGCCCTGCGCTTCGCGGAGTTGAGCGAAGGCATCGCCTACTTCACCGGCAAGGCGCCGCAGGCCACGCTCGCCGGCGTGCGCATGGCCCGGCACAAAATGTGGTTTGATGCCGGCAAGGCCGTCCGCGAACTCGGCCTGCCCCAGACCCCGCCCGAACAGGCCTTCGCCGACGCCGTCGGCTGGTTCCGCGCCAACGGGTATGTGAAGAAATGACAGTGCCTGGCCGGTTGCAATTTTGATTCTTCTTTTGCGCCGGGGGAATTTTTGCCACGCTTCACGTCATGCCAGTTCCGATCATTAACATTACCCAGATGCGGGAGTGGGAAAACGCCGCCTGGGCCGCCGGCCAGACGCAGGCCGAGGTCATCCGCCGCGTTGGCAAATGCCTCGCCCGCCGCGCCCGCCGGCTCACGCGCACCGATGATTTCATCCTCATCCTCGCCGGCAAGGGCCACAACGGCGACGACGCCCGCGCCGCCAAGGAGTTTCTTGACACCCGGAAGGTCAAAGTCCTTGAACTGCTGCTGCCGGACGCCGACCTGCTCAAGCTGGAAACGACGCTGCGGGAAAAACCGGCGCTGGTCATTGACGGCATTTTCGGCATCGGTCTCGACCGACCGCTCGCCGAGCCGTGGCAGAAAATCATTGCCGCCGTCAACGCCGCGAAAATTCCCGTGCTCGCCGTGGATGCGCCGTCCGGCCTCAACGCGGACACCGGGGAAACTTTCGGCGCCGCCATCGAAGCCGCCGTCACGCTCACCATCGGCGCGCCGAAGACCGGTTTGCTTGCGGCGCAGGCGTGGCCGTTCGTCGGGAGGCTGGAAGTGGCGGATGACGTCGGCCTGATTCCCTGTCCGCACAAAAGCGAATTGAACTGGACGCTGCCGGGAGACTTTCAAAATTTCCCGCCGCCGCGGCCGGTGGCGGCGCATAAAAATTCGTTCGGCCATCTGGCGGTGGTCGCGGGCAGCCTGGGTTTTCACGGCGCGGCGGTGCTCGCGGCGCGCGGGGCGCAACACGCGCAGCCCGGGCTGGTGACGCTGACCGCGCAGGAAAACGTTTATTCCATGATCGCGTCGCAGTTGCAGTCCGTGATGACGAACCCCTGGCAGGCGGATGAACAGTTTTCCAGCGCCATCAGCGCCGTGCTGGTGGGGCCGGGGCTGGCGGCGCCGGATGTGCCGGAAAAGCTCCGCCATGAGGTGCGGCACTGGTGGCGCGACCAGGATTGTCCGATCATCGTGGATGCCAGCGCGTTGGATTTTTTGTCCGTCGGGCCGTTCGTTAAAAAATATGTCCGCGTGCTGACGCCGCATCCCGGCGAGGCCGCGCGGCTGCTGAACTGGCCGGTGCAAAAAATCCAGTCCGGCCGCGCGGCCGCCCTGCGCGAAATCTCCAGGAAATTCGGCGGCTGCTGGGTGGTCTTGAAAGGCCATCAAACTTTGATCGGCCGCAACGAAGGTGAAATTTTCGTCAACCCGTCCGGCAACCCGCATCTCGCCCAGGGCGGCAGCGGCGATCTGCTGGCGGGCTTCATCGCCGGCCTGCTCGCGCAGCCGGCGCTGCAGGCGGACGTGGCGAAAACCCTGCGCTACGCCGTCTGGCAGCACGGCGCGGCGGCGGACAAATTGCAGGCGGCGCGGGCCAACTGGACGGTCGAAGATCTGGCGAACGAAATCGGCAACGCGCGGTGAATCTGCTTGCAGAGCTTGCCAATCATCAAAATAAATATGGCGCTGAAATTTTTAACCCTTCCCATTCTTTGCGTCGCCAGCGTCTGCGTCACCAGCGCATCCCTCGCGCAGGACGCTCCCCAAAAGCCTGGAGCAACCACGGAACTGCGCGGAGGATTTGCGATCCCAAACACATGGACGCGGCGGGGATTGGTTTTGGAACGCCAAAAGGACGTGAATGGCTCTGGTGTCAGCGGTGATCCGTGCATTGTTTGGGATGAGGACATCACGGGCTGGCGCATGGTCTTCTTCCATGATCCGCCGGGACACGCGCAGGCCATTTGTTTGAACCGCGATGACGTTGGTCCGGGACAATGGAAGTTCGCGGGGCCTCTTGAGGTTGCCAACCCGCAGGCGGTGGGCGGATTTCACAAGCCGTTCATCGTGATGGACCCGGATCATCCGAACCATGCGGCGAAGATTGACGGCCGTTACTGCCTGCTCGTGGTGAGTTTCAAGGACGGCCACAAACAAGTCCAGCGCGCCTGGTCCAAACACCTCGCCGGACCGTGGATCTTCGATCCCAATCCCATCATTCCCGTGGGCGCGGAAAACGATTTTGACGCGAAGCACACGGACGCAGTGACTGGTTATTATTTTCCCGAACGGAAGGAATTCTTGTATTTCTACATGGGCTATCCGGCCAAAGCCCAACCGAGGAAGATCAGCCCGTTTGGTTCCGCGCAGGCGGTCGCGACGCAAAAACCGGGCGAGCAGGTGGCTACCAAGCGCGGCATGATCCTCGAACCCTGCCAGCAGGCGGGGCATTGGGCCTCCGGCTGGGTCGGCGGCCTGCAGCTCCTGCGCGGTGCCAAACATCGTTGGGTCGCCGTGCTGAATGCTTCTCCCACCGCGCCCGACCCCGGCAAGAAAGCGGTCTGGACCGAGGAGCCGCCGCCGAGTCTCGGCGGCTTTGCCTGGTGCGACGAGGAATGGCCGGTGCAGGGCTGGCATTTTGCGCCCGAGCCGATTGAGTGGGTCAAAGACATTCCGCAGACCGCACTTGATGCCGGCGAAGGCTTCAACTTGTGGCGGCAGTTCATCCACCTTTTGCCGGACGGTCGCGCCGCGCTTTTTTACAACAGCGGCTACTACGGGCGCGAGCAGTTGTATTTGAAGGTGAGTGACCAGCCGTGAACGTAAAGCAGCTCGGTTGCAAATCTCTCCGGCCACATTCACCCAACTGGCCTCAAAGTTTTCTCAATTCATTTCCTGCCAGTTGAATCAGCGGCTTGATCGTCGCGGCGTCGAATTGGAATTTGCAGCCCGCCGCCGCAAACAGTTCCGGCAGCGGCCGTGAGCCGCCCAGCGCGAGGGCCTTTTTGTAATCCCCCAGCGCCTTCACCTTGTCGCGCCGCGAATTGGCCCAGACCTGCAACGCGCCGAGCTGCGCGATGCCATATTCGACGTAGTAAAACGGGTGGATGAAGATGTGAAGCTGCCGGTGCCACGAATAGGCGCGCGCCTCCTCGTGGCCGGTCCAGTCCACGTCGCCGCCGAAGCGGTCCATCAATTGCAGATAGGCCGCCTTGCGCTCGGCGCGCGTGTGGCCGGGGTGCGTGTAAATCCAGTGCTGAAACGCGTCCACCGTGGCCATCCACGGGAAGAAGCCGATGATGCCTTCGAGATGCGTCTTGCGCGCGCGGTTCGCCTCGGCGTCCGGATAAAACTCCCCGAAGAACTCGCTGCCGAGCAGTTCCATGCTCATCGAGGCCACTTCGCAGAATTCAATCGGCGCGCTGCGATACGGATACAAGTCCTCGTCACACGCCGCCTGCGCGTGGAACGCGTGGCCGGCCTCGTGCAAAATCGTCTCCACGTCGCGCTGCAGGCCGATGGCGTTCATGAAAATGAACGGCACGCGCGCCTCCGAAAGATTCTGCTGATAACCGCCCGGCGCCTTGCCCTTGCGGTTGTCGAGGTCGAGCAGCTTCAAATCCTGCATCTGCTGGAAACCCGCCGCGAGTTCCGCGTCGAGGTGGTTGAAAATCTTTTGCGCGCGCGCAACCATCTCGCCGACCTCCGTGAACGGTTTCAGCGGCGCGCGGTTCTGCGGGTCAACCGCCAGGTCCCACGGACGCAGCTTCTTCAGTTTTAACTGCCGCTGGCGTTGGTTCTGGATTTTACGGACGGCGGGGACGACTTCCTTTTCCACCGCGTCGTGAAACTGGAGGCAGTTTTCCGGCGTGTAGTCAAACCGGCATTTCTGGCGGAACGCGTAGTCCCGGTAATTCTTAAACCCCGCGTTCCTGGCGATCCGCGTGCGGAGCTGGATGAGCTGGTCAAAAATCTCCTCGCACTGGTCCGCGTCCTGCAGCCGGCGGCGGGCGACCGTCTCCCACGCCTCCTGCCGCAGGGCGCGGTCCGGCTCTTCGAGCTGACGGCCCATCTGCACGAGCGTCCTTTCCTCGCCGCGAAAAACCACCGTCTGCGCGCCGATCAATTTCTGATACTGCTGGCACACCCTGACCTCCTCGGTTTCCAGGGCCACGTTTTCCGGCCGGAACAGCTCGACGTGATTCTTCACATCGCGGTCAAAAACCTCGTAACGCGGCGACTGTAGTTCCAGCCGGAGTCCGAGGTAGGGTTTGTTGTTCTCCGCGGCGCCGACCAAGCTTGAACCTATGACTTCCAGCAATCCGCCGCGCTGCGGATGCGCGACGTAAATCTGCTCCAGCGCGAACTGGCGCGGCTTGAGCTGCGGCTCCACCTGCTCGACAAAATGCAGATAAGCCTTCTCCGCGTCCGCGTTGTCCGTGTGGCACGTCATGGCGATGTAGCGGCGCGACGCCTCCTCGTCGAGCGCCGCGTTAAGCTCGCTCCAGTCGAACAGCCAGCGCTCCAGCGCGGCGGCCTCTCTCGCCTGGGCGGCCTGCACTTCCAACTGGTCGAACAGCGGCGCGATCTGCGGCCAGTCGCCCAGGTCAATGTCCTGCGGCACGAATGAGCGCGGCCGGTGCGCGGCCAGCTTTCCAAACGGCAATAAATTCATGCGCGCAGTCTAACGAAAACCGGCGCGGTGAAAAATGTTTTATCGCCAGGCGGTGGCAGACGAGGTGGCGTCAGCCAAGACCCAATCTGGTGGCCGCCTGCTAGGGCTGGCCGTGCGCCAGGGTGGCCGTCTGCCAAGACCCGGCCAAATACAG
>CAYVGC010000114.1:0-11633 GCA_964449815.1 uncultured Bifidobacteriaceae bacterium | reverse complement strand
GCCTGCCGTTCATCCGCACCTCGCCCGACCACGGCACGGCCTACGACATCGCCGGAAAAGGCATTGCGAATCCGGGCAGCATGATCGCGGCGATCCGGCTGGCGAAGCAGCTTGCCCGAAACAAAAAATAATTTCGCGCAAATGACGCGAAGGGGAAAATTTCCGGCTTCAACTGTTTCCCTTTTCGCCAACTTCGCGCCCTTCGCGCGATAATTTTTAGCCGCCAATCAGCCTGCGGACTTTCGCAGCAATGTCGCCCTGTTTCAGCAACGATTCGCCGACTAGAATCGCGCCCGCCCCGCACTTCTGCAACCGTTCCACGTCCGCGCGCGAATGAATTCCGCTTTCCGCGACGAGGATTTTTCCCGCGCCGATATTGCCCGCCAATTTTTCGGTCGTCGCCAAATCCACTTTGAAAGTTTTCAGGTTGCGATTGTTCACGCCGACGAGCTTCGGGGACATTTTCAACGCGCGCTCCAATTCTGCTTCGTCGTGGACTTCGACAAGAACGGACAACCCGGCCTCGACGGCAAGCGAATGAAATTTGGCAAGCTGCTCGTCGGTCAGAATGGCGACGATGAGCAGGACGGCGTCCGCGCCCCATTCGACGGCTTCCAGAAGCTGGCGCTCATCAATGATGAAATCCTTGCGCAGCAGCGGCAGTTTTACGGCGGCGCGAATCTGGCGGAGATAAGCGAGCGAGCCTTGGAAAAATTTTTCGTCGGTCAAAACGGACAGGCAGCTTGCGCCCGCCGCCTCGTATTCTTTGGCGATGCGGACGGGATCGAAGTCCGCGCAGATCACGCCGGCGGATGGCGACGCCTTTTTCACCTCGGCAATCAGGCCGATGCCGCCGCCGCGCGGCTTTTTCAATGCGGCGAGAAAATCGCGCGGCTCGCCGCGTTCAAGCATCGCGTCGCGCAGGTCACCAGCAGCGATGCGGCGCGCGGGGAGCCGCGCGACTTCGCGTTTCTTCTGTTTGACAATTTCGTCGAGAATGTTCACACCTCATGTTTACTGTAGAGACGCGGAAACGCAGAATTTTATTTTTCGTTTCTGCGCCGCCGCGTCTCTGGGGTCAATTCAGTCCTCATCATCCTTCACACCCTGCATCCGCTTGAGCGGGCAGCCGGCGCGGAGCCAGGCGTTCACAAACGGATCCAGCGCGCCGTCCATCACGGCCTGCACGTCGCTGGTCTGTGCGCCGGTGCGCAGATCCTTCACCATGCGATACGGCTGGAAAACATAGCTGCGAATCTGGTTGCCCCACGAGATGCTGCCCTTGTCGCCGTAAAAGCGATCCATCTCGCTCTTGGCCTGGTCCAGTTTGAGTGCGTAGAGCTTGGAGACGAGCATCTGCATGGCGGTGGCCTCGTTCTGCACCTGGCTGCGCTGGGCCTGCGACGCGGCGACGAGGCCGGTCGGAAGGTGCGTGAGACGCACGGCGGTTTCCACCTTGTTCACGTTCTGGCCGCCTTTGCCGCCGGAACGGAAGGTGTCGCGCAGAATTTCGCTTTTCGGAATGACGATGTCAGTCTCCAGCAGATCGCTCAATTCCGCGACGATGTCCACGCTGGAAAAACTCGTGTGCCGGCGCTTGTTGGAAT
This sequence comes from uncultured Bifidobacteriaceae bacterium, assembly GCA_964449815.1. Lineage (GTDB taxonomy): Bacteria > Verrucomicrobiota > Verrucomicrobiia > Limisphaerales > UBA11358 > UBA11358. The sequence continues at coordinate 10,026 of CAYVGC010000114.1, read as the reverse complement.
CAAACGGCGAGATGCGCACCAGCCGGTGCACGCCGCGCTCCGCCTTGCAGTAGCCGTAGGCGTTTTCGCCCTCGACGCGGAAGGTCACGCTCTTCAAGCCGGCGGAATCGCCGGGCAGCGCGTCGGTGACCTCCCATTTCCAGCCGCGCGAATCGAACCAGCGGCCATACATGCGCGAGAGCATTTCCGCCCAGTCCTGCGCCTCGGTGCCGCCGGCGCCGGCGTTGATGGTGAAGATGCAGTTGCACCTGTCGTGCGGGCCGTTCAGAAAAGTCTTCAGCTCAAACGTGTCAAGGTCGGCGAACAGCTTTTTGGTGTCGGCCTCCAGCTCGGCTTCGAGCTTCAACTGCATTTCCTCCGGTTCGGCCTGGGCGAGTTCGAGCATGACCTGCAAGTCTTCCACCTGTTTGCCGAAGCGCGCGAGCGGATCAAGCTTGCCGCGGATGTCGTTGGTCTCGTTGATGACTTTCTGCGCGGCCTCCTGGTTGTTCCAGAAAGTTTCGCCGGTCATCTGCGCCTCAAGTTCGGCGAGGCGTTGGGTCAATTTGGCGACGTCAAAGAAACCTCCGCAAGTGGGTGAGCTTGTCGGCGGCGGTCGAGATTTGCGGTTTGACGAGGTCGAACATGGCGGCGGAACATACCGCAGCGCAAAGCCGGAATCCAGCAGCGAATCTCAACGCCCTTGCCACCACTGCCGCCGCCGCCGCCATTTTCACCGCATTTTGAACCGCAGCCACAGCGGATCAGCCACAGCAGACAACCCCGGCCCAAACACCTTTTGGGAAATTTTCACCGTCCAGCGGGCGGCCTAAGACTGCCAGTGCCGCCTCATGCCGTCCTTGCAGCATCGGATGCACGCAGGCCGGTTTTCCGGCGGTGAAAAAAAACCGCCGGAACATTTCTTGTTCCGACGGTGGTGGCAGATTTAATTTCAGACGGCGCTGTCCTTCGCTTCCAGCTTCTGCCAGATCGCACCGTAGGCGGCGATGAAGACAAAGCACACCAGCGGCACCACGAAACCGACTTTCATGGAATGCGTGTCGGCGATATGGCCCATGAACGGTGCCGCAATCGCCCCGCCCACGATGGACATGACGATGAGCGACGAGCCGAGTTTTGTGTAGTCGCCCAAGCCGCGGATGCCGAGCGCAAAAATCGTCGGATACATCACGGACATGAAGAAGAACGTGCCGAACATCGCATACATGCCCAGCATGCCGCCGCCCATGCATACCGCTGCCAGCACCACGTTGACGACCGCGTATGCCGCCAGCACCAGATGCGGTTTGCACTGGTTAATTACGAAACTGCCGCACAGGCGGCCGAACATGAACAAGCCAAAACCAATGGCTCCCAGCCAGTGGGAGGCTTGCAGTTTCGTCACTCCAGGATCGTTCTCCAGAATGTAATTGACGCAGAAGCTGAAAATGCCGGTCTGCGCCGCGACGTAAAGAAATTGCGCACCGACGCCCAGCGTAAAATGTTTGCGCCGGAACAAATCCCAGTTTTTGGAGACCAGCAGGAACGCGGCAATGTAGGCGGCCACCAGCAGTATGTATTTCGACGGCTGGAGCAATGCCGGATCCAAATTAAGCAGGGTCCAAACCAAACCCAGAATCGGCGAAATAAAGAAATACAACACCCCAAAAACAACCAGCAGCATGACGCCAATGACCGTCAACTGGCCGGGCGAAGGCTTGAGGCGAATTTTTTGTCCAGCGGACTTCCGGCTTTCGTCTTCGGCATGCAAATCCGGCACTTTGGACACGATGAAGATGACGAGCAGCACGGCCGCAATAATGCCAATGCCCATATAGGGAATGTAAAGACTGCCGTTGGAGGTGGAGTTTTCGCCGCCGGAAAAGACAAACTGGCCACCGACAATCGGACCGAGAATCCAGCCGCCGCCGTTGATGGTCTGGGCAATATTGATGCGTGTCGCGCCACTCTCCGGCGGTCCCAGCACCGTCGTGTAAGGATTGGCAATGGTTTCCAGGCAGGTCATGCCCGCCGCAATGACAAACAAGCCGAGCAGAAACGCCCAGTATTCGCCAATGCCGGTCGCCTTGATGAACCAGAACGCGCCCGCTGCAATCAGCGACAGGCCAATCAGGATGCCGCCCTTGTAACCGAATTTTCTGGCCAACAGCCCGGCGGGGATCGCCATCAGGAAGTAACCCAGATAATTGGCGAACTGCACGAGTCCGGACTGTTCCTTGTTGATGTGCAGCGAGTCCTGGAAATGCTTGTTGAGGATGTCAATCATGCCGTTGCAAAAGCCCCACAGCAGAAAGAGCGAGGTGACCAGCGCGAAGGTGAAAAAAAGGTTTTTGCCATCCGCCGTGCGGAAGAGGCTGCCGCCTTGGGTGCTGGAATGGGAGGGTTGGACAGGTGTAATCATGTTTTGGAGGAATTTTTCCATGCAGTTTTGGGAAATGCCGGCGCAGGTCAAGTTTCAATTGCGCCAGACTGGTCCGACAAAGGTTCTTTTCGGAGCATTCCCGTGCCGGCGTTTCCCAGGGATGTCGCCGGAAATCGTTGCATTTCTCGCCTGCCCGGAAATCCAAAACTGCTGTTTAATCACCTTGTAAAATCCGGCGATGGCATCGCGTGAGCTCCCGGCGCAGCGTTTATTTGATGATGCCCGCAGGAAGCTGCAATGGCTGATTTGGTTCCGCTGAAAATTTTTCTCGCCGGCGGTGCGGTCCGCAGGAATTCATTTTGGCTTTTCCCCATGATTGATGGCCATCGCGCCGCCGAGCAGGTTGAGGACACGGACGTCGGCCAGTTGGAGCTGGCGCATCTGTTCCGCCACGGCCAGTTGCGCCGGATAATGTTTCAGCGATTCCAAAATGTAGGCGTAGGCTGACGCGCTGCCGCAGAACAGCAGTCCGATCAGCGGCACGGACATTTTCAAATGGGTGAAATAAACCGCGCGCCACACGGCGTTCGCCGGCCTGCCGAAATCGAGCACAACCAGCCGCGCGCCGGGCCGGGCGACCCGGTGCATTTCCTCCAGCCCGCGCTGCCAGCTCGCCAGGTTGCGCAAGCCGTAGCCGACGGTCACAATGTCAAAGGTGTTCTCGGCAAAGGGCAGTTGCTGCGCGTCGCCCTGGATGAATTGCGGCTGGCGGCGGTTTTTATCCTGGCTGCTGACGGCTGATTTCCGGCACCTGTTTTCCGCCACTCTGAGCATTTGCCGGCTAAAGTCGAGGCCGGTCGTTTCCGCCCCCCGATGAGCGAGCGCGAAGGCAATGTCGCCCGTGCCGCAGCACAAATCGAGCGCGCGGTCACCGGGCGAAACCCTGGCCAGTTCCGCGACACGACGTTTCCAATTTCGGTGCAGTCCGAAACTTTGGAGGTCGTTGATGAGGTCGTAACGGCGGGCGATGCGCGCAAAGAGATCGTTGACCTTCGCGGCGCGCGCTTCGCCGGGCGCGTAAAAAACATTGCTCACGCGCCGAGCTTAGCGGTTGCGGGCGGGCGAGGCAAAGCGTAGAAATTTCTTTGTGGCTGGCAGGAGTTCTGCTAGATTTTGAAAACTGTAGGTCAAAACGATTTAATGCGATTCAAGCTGGTGATTTTTTATTTATGAACCCCGACCCGATCAGGGTGCCTGGTAAAAAGATTTTAGTGGTGGATGACAATGAGATCATCATCAAGTCCATTACCTTGAAATTGCAGGGGGCTGGTTATCAGGTGATCACCGCCATGGACGGTTCCGAGGCCATGGCGATGGCGCGCAAGGAAAACCCGGACTTGATCCTGCTCGACATCAGTTTTCCACCGGACGTGGGCGGCGTGCCTTGGGACGGCTTTCGCATCATGGAATGGTTTCATCGGCTGGACTCGTCCAAAAAGATTCCCATCATCGTCATCACTGGCAACGAAGAACCGAAAGCGAAGGAACGCGCCACGGCGGCGGGGGCGGTGGCGTTTTTTCAGAAGCCGCTGGAACACGATTGCCTTTTGAAAGTCGTCCGCGCCACGCTGGGCGATGCGGTGGCGAAGCCTTCATAAATTCGGGCTTGCCAGCGCCGGTGGTTGACTTATCATCTTAAAACATTCGGACGCGAGCGTAGCTCAGTTGGTAGAGCATCACCTTGCCAAGGTGAACGTCGAGGGTTCAAATCCCTTCGCTCGCTCCATTTTCATTTCTGCGACCAGCGGTGCTAGGCCGAGGCAAACCCCGTCGTTTACAGGCGATTCTTTACTTTCAGCCCCTTCACTCGCTGCGACAGGTCGCGCCACGTTTTGACCCTCTGGGCCTGAAATCTGTGCGCGTATTTGTGTATAGCCCACCGGCCCCGGCAGATTCCTGATCGTATCGTAAACCGGCAATGGTGTCGCATGATTGATGGCAGCAGCGCCGCGCGCAGTTTGTTTGCCCGTTCAATTTCGCTGTTGGCAATCTGGTTCAACGGCAGCACCGGCTCCCATCGCTTTGGCGGATCAGCCAGCAGCAGCAGCGCTTCCGTGGTCCGATAGCGTTGGTGATTTTCTCGCCGGCAACGTCAAGACACTGGCCGATGGCCCGACGCTGCCGGATTGGTGCCAGTGGAGCCGATCGGGTCATGGCGACCGCGGTCATCTTGGCCCGGATCGGCGGTGCCAGATATGCCGGCGCTGGCTTTTCTGACCTTGCAGTCCGTTTGCAACTCGGTTGCGTTGGGTTGGCAGGGGCAAAAAAGCGGTTCCTGGTTCCTACGACTTGAGCCACGGTGATTCTGTGCGCTTTGCCATTTCAAAACCTCAATTCATTGGCTTTCCAGCAGGTTTTGTAGAAACTCAAAACCACACATCAAGAAGCCCTAAAAACGTGTGCAAGTCGTTGTTTTCCAGCCTTCTTCGCCCTAATTCACTGGTTTCACCATTCCGCACAACATCACCGTGGCTGCACAAGGCTCAATATAAAATGGTGCGCGCGGCGGGGGTTGAACCCGCATCAAATTCAATGTTCATGCGGTAAATCTTCGGTCGCTTCACAAATAGACTCACAGGGCGCTGTCACTGCTTGTCCTCAACTGGCACAAGTAGTCACGGTCTGGTCAAAACTCTCCCCGCCGCTTAAAGCCGCCATCCTCGCCATAGTCAACTCGGTAAATTCCACCCCGGAGGTGAAGCCGTGAATCCTTCACTGCCGATTGATTTATGGGGATGGAAGCAAGGGCCAGAGGCGGGGCGGCGCGGAGCGCCGCCCGCCTCGGCCCTTATTCATCAAAATAGTAACAACGGCATTGAGTCATTTCCTTACGTCATCAAGGATGAGTTCAAGGCGGCTCAAGACAACCAGGCGGTGGATCGTCTGGTGGAAGCTCTGCCCTCGCGGCTGCGAAAGAAAATGTTTGCACTCCGTTTGCGCATTGAGTGGATGGTGCGGACTTACGGCATTGAACACATTGGGTTACAAACCATGACCATTCGGGAAAATATCACTGACCGCAAAGAGTTTGAACGCCGGTTCAAATCCATCGCCACGAATGTCTTTCCCGAATTGTATTTGGACTGGCTGCGCGTGTTTGAACGTCAGCAACGGGGTGCCTGGCATGCCCACGTCGTGGTCGCCACCAAAGATGACATCCGCACCGGCACGGATGTGGTCGCCCTGAATCAACTGCTCAAGGACAAACGCGACCGTAAAATCTGCAAGGCGGTTTATTATTCCGGCATCAAACGGCTGGCGTCGCCGAATTTGAAAGCGATCTGGAAAGAGTTCCGCCGGCTATGCGGCTTGGGCGAGTTCAAGGCACGACGAAAAGGAAAAGGTGCGCGTTACTACAAATTTGACGCGTGCCATTTGCTGCCGATCATCAGCACGGCGCAAGCGTTAGCAGCGTATGTATTCAAAATACATTTCCAAGGGTTTTGCCTATCGGCGACCAGAAGATAAGGGGATGCGGTTGGTCGGCTGCACCCGGCGCGTGTCGCAACTGTGCTGCGAAGTGTTTTCCTGGGCGAACGGTGGTGGCCGGCTGCACCGGCTCAAGCTGGGCATCTTGGCGGGCTTGCTGGGTATTGAGTCGCTGGAGGGGTTCGCGGACCAGTTCGGGCCCAAATGGGCATATCATTTGCAGCCGGTTATTCGGGGCATTTTGCTCCCGAAGTATGATTCGATCAAGCTGGCGATGATGGATGGACTGATTACCGAGGCAGAGATGGAACAAGGCAACGTGCCGCCAGTGGAATTTGAACCGTCGCCGGAAGTGTTGGTGCGGTCGCATCTGCGGGCGTTTGTGGAAGCGAAGGAAATCCTGCTGCGGCGTTTCCGGCGACACCGTGACTGGGAACGGCCCAACCTCACCCGTCAATCAAACAGGCGGGCGGAATTGACAGCCGAGCCGCCGCGTCCCAAACTCAAGTCGTGGCTGGATTACACGGCGGGGGAAAATTGAGCAAGTCACGGAAGGCGCGTTTGACACTGGCTTAAAAGTAATGAATAATTACATTGTATGCGAGACCTAGAGACCATTACCATCACCGAAAAAGGGCAGGCCCAGTTCCCGGCAAGCTGGCGAAAACTCGCCGGCCTCGCGCAGGGCGGACCTTGCGATGTCCGCCCGTTAAATGACGGACGCCAAAGCCTGATCATCACCCCGCGCGCCCAGAAACGACGCGGCGCGTCCGGGTTGCTGGCGTACTTGAAGCGGCAGGAAGTGCCGTTCCCGAAAGTTGAACGCCATCATCTGCCTTTCAAATGAGCTACCTGATTGACACGGACATCATTTCCCTCGCGCACAAAAAACACCTGCCCGCCAAGCTGGAAAAATGGTTGAAGGCCAACGAGGACGACAGCTTCATCAGCAGCGTGAGCATTGCGGAGATGCGTTACGGCGTTGAAGTTGCACCCGAAAGCCACCGGGAAATCTTGGCTGCGCGCGTGGCGGAGACTGAAAGCCAGTTTTCCGAAGCCATTGAGCACGTCACGCTGGAAAGCCTCGTTCAGTGGAAGCGCATTGCCGCCTTTCTGAAAAATGAGCGGCGCACAATTTCATGTGAGGATTCCCTGATTGCCGCCCAATGCCTTGCCGGTGGACACGGGATTGCCACGAACAACACGGCGCATTTCAAATTGCTGGAGCCTTTGGGTTTGGAAGTCGTCAATCCGCTGACCTAAAACATTTGAGCCAGTCCAAAACCGTCCCGCTTGGCAATGGTCTGCACGCTACTGTGGCCGATTTGGAGGATTTGACCGTGGCCAGCGTGGTGTCCGATAATTTCAGCTTGGGGAAAAGCAGTCCGAGAAATGAAATTCAGTTCCGTTACCGTGCCAACAGCAGCCGGTAAAACATCCGGCTGCTTGAGATTGGATTTATCACGACGTTCCATCCGCCAATGACAAAAGGAGCCATAGAATTGGTGCTCCAGCTTGCTGAAGAACCAATGTCCGTGCTGGATTGCAAAGTGAAGACGAAGGCATTGGTCGGCCATGTTAAAACGATATTTTCCCCGTAAGGAATTATCGTCAGTTGTGGTTCTGGCACAATCGTCAGACGGAAAACGGTGCCATAGCCGTAAAGGCCGCCATAACGAGTGGTGCCGTAGAAACTGCCATCGCTGCCCGGCACCAGCCCGGCACAGGGATTTGCTCCATTTGTGCCATTGTCGTTGTCGAACGAGAACAAACTTGTGATCCCCCCATTGGGGCTGATTTTGAACACCTTTCCAGCGTTGCCGAAGTGGAGAGGTGGGGAGATCGGCCCCCAAAAAACAACCCACCCATCCAATTCTGTCGTGCCATAAAAATTGCCGTCGCTCCCCAGCACCAGAGCGGCTTGGGGACTTGCACCATCAAGTGAATAGCTGTTGGAATCCTGAACCGAACCGAAGAAATATAACGTGGTCAGCACCCCATTGGTGCTAATTTTGAATACGGTGCCATAGTTGTTCGTGCGGCCACCACTTGAAGTCGTGCCGTAGAAATAGCTGTCGCCCCCCTGCACCAGAGCGGCTCTGGGACTTGCGCCGTCATTGGTGCCAGTGAAGGAATACAAATTGGTAAGCACCCCACTGGAACTGATTCTGAACACCGTGCCATAACTGTTACCGAGGTCATTTACCCCGCCCAATAAAGTCGTCCCATAGAGATAACCGTCTTTACCCTGAACCAGAGCGGCGCACGGCCTGCCGCCATCATTGGTGCCAGTGAACGAATACAAACCGGTGAACTCCCCGATAGTGGTGATTTTAAACACGGTGCCAAAGCCATCGTTACCGCCTGACCAAGTCGTGCCATAGAAACTGCCATCGTTCCCCTGCACCAGACTGGCAACCGGAATTGCGCCATCATTGCCGCCAGTGAACGAATATAAACTGGTCAACACTCCATTGGTGCTGATTTTAAACACGGTGCCAACGCCGTTCGTGCCCCCTGCGGAAGTTGTGCCAAAGAAATTGCCGTCGCTGCTCTGAATCAGCGTGGCCTGAGGATTTGCACCATCAAGAGGATTCCGATTGGTGTCCTGAACCGAACCAAATGAATAAATGCTGGTGAAAATCACTCCGGCCTGTGCTCCAAAAACCGAAAACACCATCACGACTGCACAGAGTATTCGGATAACCGGTGGAAGCATCCGTGAAACACAGGCGGTGCTTAAATGTATAAACTTGCTTGCAGTGGACTCGGAAAAAATCCCCGCTGGCTCAAGATGACATCGAAAATTCCTTCCGATGGCCCTCATCATTTAACTGTTATGCCAAGTCTTTCACCTGTCAATGGCAGTTTGGAAAGTATAATTCCAGACGATATTCAGAATTAGTATTGTCCAAACTGGTGATTGAGAGCTAAAATATCTAGAAGTAGTCCAAAACCATTGCGCCTTGCGATGGTCTGCACGCCGCCGTGGCCGACTTGGAAGATTTGACCGTGGCCGCCGTGGATGGCCACGGTGGGTTTGCCTCGTTTGTCCAACCCAAACTGCCTTTGGCGGCGGCTGGTTGCTGCACACGGCCAGTCTTTGCAGCCGGCCACCATGTTCCAGACCCCAAAAGCAGTGCAACGGTGTCGAGCGTGGGGAATGAGCTCCAGCCCTTCAAGACGGAAGCGGCGTTGGGTTCGTAGCCATATAGCGGAGAATCCAACGCCGCTTCGGTCGCGACCTGATTCAGGTCGGGGCCAAGTCTTCTGGTCTGACGGAATTTATGGAGACAGGCCGGAAGTCTTGGCCCCGGGGGAAAAGAACCGCACGAGCGGGCAAAAATAGTTGTTGCCAACAAGTGACAACTTAGTTAATATACTTCTCAATGAAAACAAAAGAGCAATCTGTAAGCATCGTGGCCATCGGCCAAACCCTGATGGAACATTCCAAAACCATTGACCTAGAGGGCAAGCGCGGCCTCGTGGTGGAGCTTTACCCGTTTATCTTCGGGGTGAAGGAACGCTTGAGCGCCCGCGCAGTCAGCCGGTTTTTGAACGCCAAGCACGGCGTTAAATTGAGCGCGGTCACGATCACCAAATCCTTGAACGACCCGAAGAAGTATTGGAACCAGTTTTTTGACACGATTGAACCGGCGGTCGTGATCTACGAGCATTTTGAGCCGTCGGAGAAACGGGAGAAATTTTTATATGATGACAAGGCGTTCAAAGCGGTTCAATTTCCCGGGCGCGAACTGTTGCGGAAGCAACTGCTGAAATTTGAAGTCGCGCAGGCCATTGATACGTTGCGCGAAAAGTGGTTTAGCATTGATTTTGAAACCCGCGTGAAGGCCCGTCCGTATCTGGCGGAAAGGCTTTTAGGAAAGGTGAAATAGCATGAATCAGGAAACGAACACTGTTGCCAACAAACAAAGCGAGAACGAGGGGAAATATTTTCGAGTCTGGGATGTGGCCCGTGCGACCGGGCGTAGCATCCGCTCGGTGTGGCGCGATTCGCAGGCGGGCATCTTGCCAAAGCCTTTTAAGAATGGGCACAACACCTATTGGCTGCGGGCGGAAATTCTTGCTTTCATGCAAGGACTGGAACAGAAACGCTGCAACTAGAGCATTTACTATTTAGATAGACGCATATTGAGCATGACGGAAGAAGCCGC
>CAYVGC010000113.1:0-11681 GCA_964449815.1 uncultured Bifidobacteriaceae bacterium | reverse complement strand
GCCGTCTCGATGGTCATGTGGAGCGAGCCGGTGATGCGGACGCCCTTGAGCGGCTGGGTCGGGCCGTATTTTTTGCGGATGGCCATCAGGCCGGGCATTTCGTGCTCGGACACCTGGATGGTCTTGCGGCCCCATTCGGCGAGGCTTAAATCACGGACGGAGAAATCGGATTTCTTCGTGGAAGTTTTTTTTGCTGCCATGGTCGTGAATCGTTAAATGGTTGAATCGTGAATCGGTTTTGCGCCGAACCGTTGCAACGAGATTTGACGCTGCAACGATTCACGCCTTGAAATTAGCTCAATTTGAGCGCACGCTTCAAGTCTTTGACCTTGTCGGTCTTTTCCCAAGTGATGTCCGGCTCAGTTTTGCCGAAATGACCGTAATTGGTCGTCTTGCGGTAAATCGGCCGGAGCAGGTTCAACTGCTTGATAATGTTCGCCGGCTTGAAGCTAAAGACTTCGCGCACGGCCTTCTCAATTTGCTCGTCGGTGATGCCGTTCACTGCGGTGCCGAACGTGTTGATGCACACGCTAACCGGTTCGGGATAGCCGATGGCATATGCGAATTGGATTTCCGCGCTCGTGGCAATCCCCGACGCGACGATGTTCTTCGCGACCCAGCGGCCCATGTAAGCCGCGCTGCGATCCACCTTGCTCGGATCTTTGCCGGAGAACGCGCCGCCACCGTGCCGGCCCATGCCGCCGTAGCTGTCCACGATGATTTTGCGGCCGGTCAAGCCGGTGTCGCCCTGCGGTCCGCCGACGACGAAGCGTCCGGTCGGATTGATGAGAAACTGCGTCTTCTTCGTGAGCAAATGCTTCGGCAAAACTTTCTTGACGATGTTTTCGATGCAAAAATCCTTGATCGTTTTATGCTTTACGTCGGCGCTGTGCTGCGTGGAAATGACGACATTTGTGATCGCCACCGGCTGGTCGTTGACGTATTGCACGGAAACTTGGCTCTTCGCGTCCGGCCGCAACCACGCGACCTTGCCGGTCTTGCGAATGCGCGTAAGCTCCGCGCCAAGCTGGTGTGCGAACATGATCGGCGCGGGCATCAGCTCCGGCGTCTCGTTGCAGGCATAACCAAACATCAAGCCCTGGTCGCCCGCGCCCTGCTCGGCGGTGTCCTTGCCTTCTGCCGCCTTCGCGTCCACGCCCTGCGCAATATCCGGCGACTGCGACGTGATGGCGTTCATGATCAAAACCTTGTCCGCGTGAAAAACATCGTCGTCATGCGTGTAGCCGATGTCGCGGATCGCCTCGCGCGCGATGGCGTTGAAATCAAGCTTGGCCTTCGTCGTGATTTCGCCGCCGACGACGACGAGGTTCGACTTCGCGTAGGTTTCGCAGGCGACGCGGCTGAACTTGTCCTGCGTGAGGCAGGCGTCCAGCACATAGTCCGAAATGGTGTCGCACACTTTGTCCGGATGGCCTTCGCCGACGGACTCCGAGGAAAAGATGAAGTTTTTGCTCATGAATTCAGTTTTCAATTAATTGCCATCAACATATTGACGTATCAAGATTTGATGATATAACAGCTTTCAGAAACGTCAAACGCTTTTGCAAAATAATTTAACATGATTTCCACGCTCAAATCCCTCCGCGCCCTGGCCGACCCGACCCGGCTGCGCATCGTCGCGCTGCTGGAGAAGGATGAGCTGTCCGTGAACGAGCTGCAGGAAATTACGCGGCTCGGCCAGTCGCGCATCTCCACCCACCTCGGCCTGCTCGCCGATTGCGAGCTCGTCCGCTCGCGGCGCGACGGCAAGCGCACCTTTTACAAGCTGAACCAAACTGCCGAAGGCGCGGCGGGTGAATTCATCCAGATCGCGATTCGTGGCGCGAAGGAGCTGCCGGAACAGGCGCATGACCAGATTAATCTCAAGCGCGTCCTCGCCCGCCGCAAGGAGCAGGCGCAGGTTTTCTTCAACCAGGTCGCCGGACGTTTCGACCGGGTTTACGGGCCGGGCCGCTCGTGGCAGGCGTTCGGACATCTGCTGCTGCGGATTTTGCCGCCGCTCGTCGTCGCGGATTTGGGTTCTGGCGAAGGCTTGTTAAGTGAACTGCTCGCGCGCCGCTGCAAAAAGGTCATCGCCGTGGACAACTCGGAAAAAATCGTCGCGTTCGGCGCGGCCAAGGCCAAGAAGAACGGCCTGAAGAATCTGGAGTTCCGGCTCGGCGATTTGCAGAACCCGCCGATTGAGGCGAACAGCGTGGATCTCGTGATTTTGAGCCAGGCCCTGCATCACGCGGAAGTTCCGGCGGAGGCGATTGCCGCCGCGCACAAAATTTTGAAGTCCGGCGGACAGATTCTGATTCTTGATCTGCTCAGGCACAAGTTTGACAAGGCGCGCGAACTTTATGGCGACCGCTGGCCGGGCTTTGCCGAAAGTGATCTGCACCGCTGGCTCGAATCTGCCGGTTTCAAGAAAATTGAAATCAGCATCGTGGCGGCCGAGGAACAGCCGCCGCATTTCCAGACAATTCTGGCGAGCGGGGAAAAGGCGTAGCCGCCGCGGTCAAGCGGCCACGAGGTTTACCAGTTTCTTCGGCACGACGATGATTTTCCTGATCGTCTTGCCGGCGTAATAAGGCTTCGCCTTTTCGTTCGCCAGCGCCAGCGCCTCCAGTTCTGCCGCCGTGGCGCCCGCCGGAACCTTGATGACGTCGCGCAGCCTGCCGTTCACCTGCACGGGAATTTCGATCTCGTTTTCCACGAGCCGCGCCGGATCGAATTTCGGCCACGGTGCATAGGCCAGCGTGATTGGGCGCTCGAGGTCCGAGGTTCGAGGTCCGAGGTTTAACTTTGCCCAGAGTTCTTCCGCCAGATGCGGCGCGAAGGGCTGGAGCAAAATCAAAAAGTCGCGCAGCACGGCAGCCGGCTTCGTCTCCCAGGTGATCGCGTCGTTCACGAAAACCATCATCGCGGAGATCGCCGTGTTGAAACGCATCCCCTCGAGGTCTTCGGTGACTTTCCTGATGCAGGCGTGCAGCGTCTTCAACTGCGCGGGTGTTGCTGGAACATCTTTGATGGAAGCATCGAGCTTGATCAGGTTCAGCAATTCTTGGTGACTTTGTGTCTTGGTGGTCAATGTCTCCGCCTGTTCAAATTCCGTCTCGGAATTTTCATCCACGAACAGGCGCCAGACGCGGCCGAGGAAACGATACACGCCCTCGACGCCCCTGGTGTTCCACGGTTTCACATCCTGCAACGGCCCCATGAACATCTCGTAAAGCCGGAACGCATCCGCGCCGTATTCCACGAGGATGTCGTCGGGATTCACCACGTTGCCGCGCGACTTGGACATCTTCTGGCCGTCTTCGCCGAGAATCAGCCCTTGATTGACGAGCTTGAAGAACGGTTCCGGCGTGGAAACGTAGCCGAGGTCGAACAAAACCTTGTGCCAGAAGCGCGCGTAAAGCAGATGCAACACGGCGTGTTCCGTGCCGCCGACGTAGAGGTCAACGCCGGGCGTTGTTTCAGATTTTCCGCTTTCCGCTTTCCGCTTTCCGCTTTCTCCGCCGCCCATCCAATAATTTTCCGCGTCCTGGCCGACGAAGGCGGCGTCATTTTTGACGTCGAGATAACGCAAATAATACCAGCACGAGCCGGCCCATTGCGGCATCGTGTTCGTTTCGCGCACGGAGCCGTCCGGCCGATTGAGCCAATCCTTCGCGCGGGCGAGCGGCGGCTCACCGCCGGCGGTGGGTTTGTAATCCTCGAGCGTCGGCGGCAGCAGCGGCAACGAACTTTCCGGCAATGCTTCGTGATGAAGATTTCCGCCAGCATCTTTTTTCCAGATGATTGGAAAAGGTTCGCCCCAGTAACGCTGCCGGCTGAACAGCCAGTCGCGCAGCTTGTAATTGACGGTCTTCTTGCCGAGATTTTTTTCTTCCAGCCAGGCGGTAATTTTCTTTTTGGCTTCCGGCGTGGGAAGACCGTTAATATCGCATCGCTCACCAGCCGGATCTTTCAGTCTCCAGCCGGATTCAGGTGACGAAAAGGCAATTCCTTCTTCACAAAAAGCTTCCTTCATTAAACCAATCGCGCCTCCAACTTGTTTGCCATCGGGCAGCGTGACCGGCTTCAAATCTTTTGGGATGACAACCTGCTTAATTGGTAAATTGAATTTTTTCGCGAATTCCCAATCACGCTCATCATGCGCGGGCACCGCCATGATTGCACCGGTGCCATAACTGGCGAGCACATAGTCGGCAATCCAGATCGGAATCTTTTCGCCGTTGACCGGATTGATGGCATAAGCACCGGTGAACACGCCGGATTTTTCTTTGGCGAGGTCGGTTCGTTGAAGGTCGGATTTTTTTACTACTTCTGCTTTGTAAGATTCAACTGCCGCACGCTGTTCTGTGGTTGTCAATTCATCAACGCAGGGATGCTCTGGTGCAAGAACCATGTATGTCGCACCAAATAAAGTGTCGGGACGAGTTGTAAAAACCCAGATTGAATATGCTTTTCGCTCGCCTGCCGACTGAATGAAAGCATCAATTTCTGTAAAGTTGATTACATCCGAGTCTGACTCAGTTGAGCTTTTAAGGAATTCTTCGATGGGCTTGGTGCGACCTTCCAAAGAAAAGCAAACATAAGCTCCTTCACTTTTTCCAATCCAGTTGCGCTGCATTTCCTTCAGCGAATCAGTCCAGTCAATCGTATCGAGGTCGGCCAATAGTTTCTCGGCGTAAGCGGTGATGCGAAGCATCCATTGACGCATTAGTTTGCGGACAACGGGAAAACCGCCGACTTCGCTTTTGCCGTCCACTACTTCTTCGTTTGCCAAAACCGTTCCGAGTTGTTCGCACCACCAAACCGGAGCTTCTTTGACATAGGCAAGCCGCTTGGAATCACGAAAGATACGCCGACTTAATTCAAGATTTTCGAGTTCCGTTTTGTCGGAAGTTGAAAATGGCTTACGCAATCCAGCCGGATGCTTCAGCGTCTCAATCGGCTCCGCCTTGTTCGTTTCCGGATTGAACCACGAATTGTAGAGCTTGAGGAAAATCCACTGCGTCCATTTGAAATATTCCACGTCGGTCGTGGCAAGTTCGCGCGACCAGTCGTAGCTGAAGCCGAGGCTTTTGATCTGGCGCGTGAAGTTGGCGATGTTCGCCTCGGTCGTCACGCGCGGATGCTGGCCGGTCTTGACGGCGTATTGCTCGGCGGGCAGGCCGAACGCATCCCAGCCCATCGGATGCAGCACGTTGAAGCCGCACGCGCGCCGGTAGCGCGCCAGGATGTCCGTGGCCGTGTAACCTTCGGGATGCCCGACGTGCAGGCCCGCGCCGCTCGGATACGGAAACATGTCGAGGACGTAGAATTTCTCCGGCAGGACCTTGCGGTCGGCCACCTTTCCCGAGAGACCATGGCGGATGCCAAACGGATGCCCCGCCGGCACGGAGTCGCCGGGATTGAACGCGCGGAAGGCCTGCTGTTCGTCCCAGGTTTGCTGCCACTTGGGTTCGATCAGATGAAACGGATATTGTCTGCGACTGCTTGCCATAGAGCGGAGGATTCTACGCGAAGCCAAGGCGGACTCAATCGCGGAATGAGGGGCTTGCCCGCAACTTTTCATTGATCTCCGCCCGTGCCTGCGGGAATACTTGTTCCCGCGAACCTCATGATGGCTGCATCCCACAGCGCGGTTATGCCCGTCGTTCCAATCCTGCTCATGCTTGTGGTCGGGGTGAGCCTGATCGTGGCGAATGTCAGCCAGTCGCGCGCCCGGCGGAAGCGGGTGCTTGATTTGCGGAACCTGGCCACGCGCCTGGGCTTTGAGAATTTCAATCCGAACCGCGACGAAAGCTTTTCCATGGGCTGGGGATTCTTGAGCCGGCTCGATCAGGGCACCGACCGCTACGCGTTCAACATTCTGCGCGGCAGCTATCACGAACAGTCGCTGTTTGTGTCCGATTACCACTACCAGACCGGCTCCGGCAAAAACACCAGGGAGCACAATCTCACGCTGCTCATGCTCGTCTGCCAGACGGTTTTCCCCAAGCTGACCCTCCAGCCGGGCGGGGAAAACCTGCTCGTGAAAATGGCCGAGGCGTTCGGCCTTGAGGAAGACATCAAGTTCGAGTCCGCCGAGTTCGCGCGGACGTATCGCGTGCAGGCCCAGGACAAACGCTTTGCCTACGACGTGTGCAATCCGCAGATGATCGAATACCTGCTGGCCAACCACGGCCTGCAAATTGAAATTCAAGGCCCGGTCATCCTGCTGGCCTTCGAGCCGCAACTGCCCGTCGAACAAATTGAATTCAATTTGCAGCGGCTGATTGAAATCCGCACGCGTCTGCCGGAATATCTTTTCACCAACGCATGAACCCGATTCCCCTCATCCTCATCGCCGTCATCGTCCTGCTGCCGGTGGTTTTTATCGTCGTGCAGTTCAACGCGCTTGTCGGGCTGCGCAATTACATCCGCGAATCGTGGAGCGATGTGGACGTGGAATTGAAGCGCCGTTACGACCTCATCCCGAACCTCGTCGCCGTGGTCAAGGGCTACGCCGCGCACGAACGCGCGGTGCTGGAGCGCGTGGCCGAGCTGCGCGACCGCTGCGCCGCCAACCACGGCCCGGTGGCCGACCAGTCGCGCGACGAAGTCCAGCTCGTGGACGCGCTCAAGCAACTGCTCGTCGTCGTGGAGAATTATCCGCAGCTCAAGGCCGACCAGAATTTTCTCCAGCTTCAAAAGGAACTGGTCAACACCGAGGACCGCATCCAGGCCGCGCGCCGGTTTTACAACGGCAACGTCCGCGACTACCGCAACAAGTGCGAGACCTTTCCGAGCAGCCTCGTGGCCAGGCTGTTTGGCTTCCAGGCCGAGGGCGATTTTTTCAGCGTGCCGCCGTCCGTCCGCGACGTGCCGGACGTGGATTTTGCCACATCGTAGCTGGAATCAAGTAAATGCCATCGGGAATTAAAAGCAAAGATGTTGTCGTTGGAACCGGCACCCTGGCGTCCAAGAAATCACGCGTTGTGATTCATGTGCGCGGATTTTTGAAGCGCGGGGATCTGGTAATTGATACACGCAAAGATGGGCAGCCATGGCGGATTGATCTAGGAAAGCGCGACTGCTTCGCTGGTTTGCGTCAGGGAATTGAAGGAATGTGTGTAGGAGGTCATCGCGAATTAATAATCAGCCCACACCTCGGTTACGGAGCAGAGGGCGTGCCTGGCCGGATTCCTCCCAACGCTGTCCTTCGACTTGAAGTCGAATTACTGGAAGTCCGGGAGTTCGGGGTTGTGAAACCAGAAGACTACCCACCGGGCAGACACCTCTATTTCTTTTGGCCCGGTGAAGCGAGCCGAAATTGGCCACGCATTCAATTTGGCTTGGAGGAGAATGGGCGCTGTGGCGCAGGTTTAACAATTCCCCAGCCAAAATGTTCCTGGCGATACGCAAAGAGTCGTTCCATCGAACGTCAGTTAAACAAAACTGACACCAGCGAATTATTTGACGAAACCGCCACGCTCCCCCAAAGGCACCCCGAAGCTTGCCTAAGCAACGATCGTTTATGGGCTGACGCTTCCGAGAAGGCGAACAGTGTGGCGCGGGATTTACTCACGAACATTCCCTGTATCACGATCGGCATTCTTGAGCGCGGCGTTTGGCAGTGCCACTACTCGCTGCGAGAGACCGACCCCGTCCTTTTACAGTCAAAGCTTCTTGGTTTGGTGAAGAGCATGGCCGCAAATTTTTTGCCCGTGAATAAAGCAGATTAAAAAAACGGCAAACGGTTTACTACCTCGGCGTGCCGGGGCAGATTGTCAGCTCACTTCACCCGCACGCTCGCCGGCTGGCTCCACGGGCCCTGGCCGTGGGCGTTGGTGGCCGCCACGCGGAACCAGCACTTCACCCCGCCCGCCAGCCCGGCCACTTCGCAGGACTGCCGGTTGCCGCTGACGGCCACCTGCTGCCAGCCCGTCGCCGCCGCCGGGTCGGTGGTCAGCTCGATCAGAAAGGCGCAGCGGCGGAGCGGCCGCCGCCAGCGCAGCCGCACCCGGCCCTCGAAATCCGTGGCCGCCGCGCGCAAGTTTCCCGGCGCGGCCGGTTTGCCCACCGGCTGTTTTGCGCGGGCGAGGTCCAGTCCCGCCGCCAGCATCCCCGCCGGATTGCCGGCGGTCAGGCCGGCGATGCCGGCGGCGGCGCCGGTGGTGTGCTCGTGCATCACGCGCACCCTGGCCGCGCGCGTGCGCAGCGCCGCCTTCAAGTCCGACTTCAACGCCTCCACCGCGGCGTGCGCGGCCGCCGCGTCGGCGACGCTTTGGGCGACGGGACGATTGGCGAGGGCTTCGCGCTGTTCGGCGGGCAGCCTGGCGATGCCGTCGGCGACGCGCCGGCAGATGGCGATTTGTTCCAGGATCGTGCGGTTGCCGAAGCCGAGTTTGAAGGGTTTCATGGCGGGGTGGTGGGTTGGTGGTAAAATTCAGCGGTCCGGTCCGCCGGAGCCGCCCAATCCGCCGAAATGCGCGGTGGCGCTCGCAAAAATAGGATCAACATTCGTCAGTGGCCGGCGCAATCTCATCAAAATTGGGTTGAATTCATTGGGATTCTGAAATGAAAGTATCATTGGAGTGGAAATAATCAATTTTTATTTCCACTCGGACGACGTGGTCCTGCCGGATCGCGGCGAAAGAGGATGGGAGAACGAGGTTTTCCGGCACGCAAACCGCGTCCGCCTTTAGGAATTCCTGGAGATCGTGATGGAGTCCGACGATTTCCGATGCGCGAACGCCGGCGGCGGGCAGGAAATTTGCGATAGAGTGCAGGCGAACGCCGTCCGCGCATGGGCGGACGACGTTTTAGTGGAAATAAATTCTGATTATTTCCATTAACGCATCAAAATCTTGCCGGAGTTTGCCGGGGGAAGCACCTTTGAAACCGGGAGAAGTTCCGCCCGCCCGGCCCGCTGTCGCGGCGGAAACCGGGGGTGGCGCGGCGGCGGCGCCAACCGGCAAAGGCGGTTCAGCCCAGCAATTTTTCAAACCGGGCGGCGGCGGCGTCCCATTGCGCGGCGGCCTGCGGGGTGAAGGTTTGCAGCGCGAAGGAATTCCGCACCACCTCGCGCGCGGCCGCGTGCGATTCCAGATGGCCGAGCGTGATGGCCTGCACGAGGAGGTTGCCCAGCGCGGCGCATTCCGTCGGGCCGGCGAGCACGGGGATCTTGATGGCGTTGGCGGTGAACTGGTTCAGCGTGGCGTCCTTGCTGCCGCCGCCGACAATGTGCAGCCGCTCGATCTTCCTGCCGATGAGCCGCTCCATGCGGCGCAGCGTGACGCGATAAAACAAGGCGAGGCTTTCGTAAATGCAGCGCACGCTCGCGCCGACGCCGGCCGGCACGGGCTGGCCGGTCTCGCGGCAGAAATCGGCGATCTTCTGCGGCATGTCGTCGGGACTCAGAAAGCGCGGGTCGTCGGGATTGATGAGCGAGACGAACGGCGGGGCGGCGACGGCGAGCTGCTCCAGTTCGGTGAACTCAAATTTCTTCCCGGCCTTCGCCCAGTTGCGGCGCGATTCCTGGATGAGCCAGAGGCCGAC
Source organism: uncultured Bifidobacteriaceae bacterium (assembly GCA_964449815.1). Classification (GTDB taxonomy): domain Bacteria; phylum Verrucomicrobiota; class Verrucomicrobiia; order Limisphaerales; family UBA11358; genus UBA11358. The sequence goes on along the minus strand of CAYVGC010000113.1, from coordinate 2,123 downwards.
GATGTTTTTAAGCAGCCGCACGGAATCGCCGTAGCCGATTTCGTTGGTGAAGCCGAGGCTGCGGCTCTGGTCGTTGATGACGGGCTGCGGCCATTCGACGCCCATGAGCGACCAGGTTCCCGAACTCAAATAAGCCCAGTTCTCGCCGCCGCCCGGCACGGCGGCGACCGCCGCGCCGGTGTCGTGCGAGCAACTGGCGATGACTTCGACCGGCGGCAGGCCGGTTTCCGCGGCGAGATTTTTTTTCATCGGCCCCAGCCGCGTGCCGGACGGGCAGATGGGCGCGAACAAGTTTTCGCGCAGGCCGAGCGCGGTGAACAGGCGCCTGGACCAGCGTTTGTAGGTGGGGTTGTAAAGCTGCGTGGTGCTGGCGAGGGAAACTTCGTTGCGCGCGACGCCGGAGCAGAAAAAGTTGAAGGCGTCGCCGATGAGCAGGAGCTGTTTCGCCCGGGCCAGCCGTTCCGGCGGCTCGGTGACGATCTGGTAAATGGTGTTCAGCGCCATGAACTGGATGCCGGTGATGGAATAAATCGTGGGCCACTCGACCTTGTCCTTCACGATCTCAACGCCCTGCGCCGTGCGCGAATCGCGATAGCACCAGACCGGCGACAGGGGCAGGTTGCGCTCGTCGTAGAGGACGTAATCCACGCCCCAGGAATCCGTGCTGATGCTGGCGATGGGCAGGTTTTTGGCGGCGGCTTTTTTCAGGCCGGTTTTCAATTCATTCAGCAGCCGGGCAAATTCCCAGTGCAGCGCGCCGGCCACTTTGGTCGCGCCGGTGGGGAAACGGTGCAGTTCTTCGAGTGAAATTTTTCCGTTGTCAAGCGTGCCGAGCATGAGGCGGCCGCTGTCCGCGCCGAGGTCGCAAGCGAGATAATATGTGGCCATAAAGAAATTCGCGCGCAGTTTAAGGCAAGCCGGTGCCGTGTCAAATGTGATGCGTGATGCGTGAGACGAAGAGCGCCCGCCGGCTCCGTTCACGCTGCGGCTGTCACGCATCGCATAAAATTTTCGCCAAAAAATTTGCCAGCGGCAGTTCCCGGCGTATTTTGACCGAGCCAAAGAATTTGCCATGAACCAACTCGACCAGCTTAAACAGTTCACCGTCGTCGTCGCCGACACCGGCGATTTCGCCACCCTCAAGCAGTTCGCGCCGCGCGACGCCACGACCAATCCGTCGCTGATTCTCAAGGCCGCGCAGATGCCGGAATACGGGGCGCTGGTGGATCGGACCATTGCCGCCGCCAAAAAATCCGGCGCGGACGGGCTGTTGCCGCGCGTGCTGGATGACCTGCTGGTCGCCTTCGGCAGCGAGATTTTGAAGATCATTCCCGGCCGGGTCTCCACCGAGACCGATGCGAATCTGTCTTTCGACACCGATGCGCTCGTCGCCAAGGGCCGGCGTTTTATCGGGCTTTACCAGAAACAGGGAATCGCGCGCGAACGCATCCTGATCAAGATCGCCTCGACGTGGGAAGGCGTCCGCGCGGCGGAAATTCTCCAGCGTGAAGGCATCAACTGCAACCTGACCCTGCTTTTCTCACTGCCGCAGGCCGTCGCCTGCGCCGAGGCGAAGGCAAAGCTCATTTCGCCGTTCGTCGGCCGCATCATGGACTGGCACAAGGCGAAGGAGAAAAGGGATTTTGCGCCCGCCGAAGATCCCGGCGTGCTGTCGGTGAAGGAGATTTATTCCTACTACAAAAAATTCGGTCACGCGACCGAGATCATGGGCGCGAGCTTCCGCAACGTCGGCGAAATCCAGGAACTGGCCGGCTGCGATCTGCTGACCATCAGCCCGCAACTGCTCGGCGAATTGCAAAAGACCACCGCGCCGCTCGTGCGCCGGCTGAGTCCCGAAATCGCGCGTGACAGCAAAGTTGAGAAGCTGGCACTCGACGAGAAGAAGTTCCACTGGCTGTTCAACGAAAACGCGATGGCCACGGAAAAAACCGCCGAAGGCATCCGTCTCTTCAATGCCGACGCGCAGAAGCTGGCACAGTTCGTCGCGGCGAAACTTTGAGGGAAACTTGACTAACGGGCCTGAAAAAATTAGTCTTCCCAGCCGGTCGGTGGCTATAGCTCAATGGTAGAGTCCAAGCTTGTGGAGCTTGTTGTTGCGGGTT
>CAYVGC010000112.1:0-11839 GCA_964449815.1 uncultured Bifidobacteriaceae bacterium | reverse complement strand
ATGGGCACGGGCGAAATCAAGGGCTTCGGCGTGACGCTGACCATCGGCGTGGCGGCGAGCTTGTTCACGGCCCTGGTCGTGACCCGGCTGATCTTCAATTTCCTGACCGACCGGAATCTGATCACGTCAATGCCGATGCTGCACCTCATCAAGAGCGCCAAGGTCAACTTCATGGGCATCGCCAAGCCGCTGTTCGTCATGACCTGGCTGTTTGTAATCCTGTCCCTCGGCTTCGGCATCACGCGCGGCAGCAAATTGTTCGGCGTGGATTTCCTCGGCGGCGACAGCACGCGCTTCAGCTTTGTGCAGGGGCAGAAACTGGATGAAAAAGACATCCGCGCCGTCCTCACGACCATCGGCGAAAAAGACGCGCAAATCCAATATCAAAAGGGCGACGCTTCGGAAACGCTGCGTGTGACCACGTCCAGCGGTTCGGCGGACAAGGTCACGGCGCTGCTCGATCAAAAATTCCCGCAGGAGAAATTTGCGGTCGTCGAGCGCCAGGAAGTCGGGGCCACGCTTGGCAGTGAAATCCTGCAGTCGGGCATCATCGCCTCGCTGCTGGCGATGTTCGGCATCCTGGTCTATGTCGCGTTCCGCTACGAGTTTTCCTTCGCCGTGGCCGCCGTCATCGCCGTGCTGCACGACGTTTTGTTCGCCATCGGGACGTATTGCATCGCCAACGCCGTTTCCGGCCGCCAGTTCAACGCCACGGTGGTCGCGGCCATCCTGACCATCATCGGTTTCTCCATCAACGACAAGATCGTCATTTTCGACCGCATCCGCGAAGACTTGAAACTCGGCGTGCGCGGCTCGTTCAAGGAAATCATCAACCAGGCGCTGAACCAGACCCTGAGCCGCACGATCATCACCAGCGGCACGGTGTTGATCGCCACGGCGTCGCTTTATTGGTTCGGCGGCGGCGTCATCAACGACTTCGCCTTCACGTTCCTGGTCGGCATCGTCGTCGGCACCTACTCGTCCATCTACATCGCGAGTGTCATCGTGTTGTGGTGGCACAAAGGCGAACGTCCCAACATCGGCACCTCGCAGGTTTCCGTGCAAAATGCGCCGACGGCAAAGGTCTAATTTTATTTCTTAATCCTGGTTCCAAACATAATCTTAATCCCGTTGGCGACCCGGAAAGCGGATTAAGATGACGATTAAGATTAAGCACGAAACAGCGGGGGCGTTATGACGGCCCTGACTCCAATCATGCCCTGGCACTGGGCGGGCTTCATCCTGTTCGTCCTCGCCTGCATCGCGGTGGACATGGGCGCGTTCCACCGCCGCGCTCGTGTCGTGACTTTCCGCGAGGCGCTCGCGTGGAGCGCGGTTTGGTTTTCGCTGGCGATGCTGTTCGCCGGCCTGCTGGTTCATCTGCGCGGACGCGAGGAGGCCACCGAATTCGTCACCGGCTACCTGATTGAGCTTTCACTGTCGCTCGACAACATCCTCGTCATCGCCCTTATTTTCGCGGCCTTTCAGGTGCCGCCGGAATTTCAGCGCCGCGTGCTGGTTTTGGGCATTCTCGGCGCGCTCGCCATGCGCGGCACGATGATCGGCGTCGGCGCGGCGTTGGTGCAGAATTTCAACTGGGTGCTCTACGTCTTTGGCGTCTTCCTCGTCGTCGCCGGCGGCAAAATGTTCTGCTCGAAAAAAACAGCCGTCGAGCCGGAAAAAAATCCCGTCCTCCGCTTCGCGCGAAAACTGTTTCCGGTCGCGCCCGCGCTGGACGGCCAGAAATTTCTGACCCGCTGCAACGGCGCGCTTGCGCTCACGCCGCTGCTGCTCGTGCTGCTGCTGGTGGAGACGACCGACCTGATTTTTGCCGTGGATTCCGTGCCCGCCGTTTTTGCCGTCACCCAAAAGGCCTTCATCGTTTTCACCTCAAATGTTTTTGCCGTCCTGGGATTGCGCTCGCTGTTTTTTCTCCTCGCCGGCGCCATCGGGATGTTCCGCCATCTCAAGGCAGGCCTGTCCGTCGTCCTGGTTTTTGTCGGCGCGAAAATGCTGCTCGACCCGCACGACCGCGCGCCGCGATGGTTCCAGACCAAAATCCCGACCGCCACGTCGCTGCTCGTCGTCGCGGCAATTTTGGCCGTCGCCATCGCGCTCTCCATCACCGCCGCGCGGCGGGAAAAATCCACCGCCCGATGAAATTCCACTGGACGATCGCGCCGCCGCAGCCGCTGCTCGCAAACCAGCTTGCGGTGGCGCTCAAAATTTCCCCGCTGCTCGCTCAATGTTTGCTCAACCGCGGCTTGAGCGAACCGCCGGTGATTGAAAAATTTCTCGCGCCGCGCCTCAAAAATCTGGCCGACCCGTTTCTGCTGCCAAACATGCGCGCCGCGGTCGAACGGCTTTTGCGGGCGCACGAATGCGGTGAGCCGCTGGTCATCTTCGGCGATTACGACGTGGACGGCGTGACTTCAACCACGTTGCTGCTGGAAGTTTTGCGCAAGCTCGGCTGGTCGGCGGAGGCGTATCTGCCACGCCGAATGGATGAAGGCTACGGCCTGAGCCGGGATGGCGTGGAGAACTGCCTCAGGAAATTCCCGGTGAAATTATTGCTTGCCGTGGACTGTGGTTCGACCGCCCTGGAAACCATTTCCTGGCTGCGCGAAACCGGCGTGGAAGTCATCGTGCTGGACCATCACCAGGTTTCGTCGCCCGCGCCGGACGCCGTAGCTCTGGTGAACCCGCAGCTCGCGCCCGCGCCGGAAATCGGACACCGGAAATCGGACACCGGAAATTTTCAGGAGCTTTGCTCCGTCGGCCTTGCTTTCAAACTTGCACATGCGCTGCTCAAACGCGGACGCGAAACGGGCCTGCCCGGCGCGACGGAGGTTGATTTGAAACCGCTGCTGGATTTGGTGGCGCTCGGCACGGTTGCGGATCTGGTTCCACTCACCGGCGAAAACCGGATTCTCGTCACCGCCGGGCTGGCAAAACTGAGTTCCTCCAAACGGCCCGGAATCGTTGCCTTGAAGAAAGTCGCGCAGTCGCCGGAAAAAATCGGCGTGGTGGACGTGGGTTTTCAGCTTGCGCCCCGGCTCAATGCTTCGGGCCGGCTGGAGACGGCGGAGGAATCGTTGCATCTGCTGCTCGCGGAAACTTTGGACGAGGCGCTGCCACTGGCGCAGAACCTCGACGCGCGAAACCGCGAGCGCCAAAAAATTGAAAGCTCCATCGTCGAGGAAGTCACCGGCGTTGTCCGTTCAAAATTTGATGCTCAAAAGGATTTTGTGATCATCGAGGGCCGGTTGCTCTGGCACATCGGCGTGGTTGGCATCGTGGCGTCGCGCGTGTTGCAGGAATTTTACCGCCCGACGATCATTCTCGGCGGCGACGCCGGCGAATGGCGCGGTTCGGGCCGCAGCATCGCGGGTTTCGATCTCGCGGCGGCGTTGCGCGAATGCGGCGACTTGCTGGTGAAACATGGCGGCCACGCGATGGCGGCGGGCCTGACGATTGCGCCGGACAAGATTGACTTGTTCCGGCAGCGCATGAACGACCTGGCACAGCGCAGTTTGAAACCGGAGGATTTTCAGCCGCCGCTGCGGCTGGACGCGGAAGTCGCGCTGGCGGAAATCGGCCTGGATTCCGTGATGGAACTGGAAAAGTTGAAGCCGACCGGGATGGGAAACCCGGCGTTGCAATTTTGCGCGCGGAATCTGACCCAGAAAAAACCGCTGCAGCGCATGGGCGCGAAACAGCAGCACGTCAAAATGTGGGTGACGGACGGTGCGGTGACGCATGAGGCGGTCTGGTGGAACGCGGACGACGGCCCGCTGCCGGTCGGAAAGTTTGACCTGGCCTTTGCGCCGACGTTGAATGCATTCAACGGCCGGACGACGGTGCGGTTGAAGCTGCTGGACTGGCGGGCGGCGAATTAACGGCTGCGCGCGACTTGTCCGGTCTTCACGCATGGCAAAGGAATCAGGGGCCAAAACCTTCACTCGTCCTGCGGCCACCCTTGGGCTTGCTTCAATCAAGCGGATGAGGCATTGGGCCATTTGCTCATCTCTACCCCAGATTCACCGGATCAATATCCACCGCCAGCGTCACCTCGTCTGGCAGCACCAGCTTCCTGATGATGCTCGCGAGCGACTCACTGAGGCGGCTCATCGCCTGCGTCCGCAGCATGATCTGGTAGCGGTAAAAATTCTCCGCCCGCAGCAGCGGCGCCGGCGCGGGGCCGGCAATGATCAGATCGCGGAACACATTTTTAGCGGGCAGACATGCGCCTCGTGATTCCTCTTTGACGACCTCGTCAAACAGTTCGGCGACGGCAGGGGCGCTGACGATGGCGGCCGGGGCGACGTTGCCCAACAAGCTGTTTTCCAGTTCCCGCTTCAGGTGGTCGGCGGAGAATTTCACCTTTTCCTCGTTGCGGCCCTTGAGCGTGAGCAGCGCAACGCGGCTGACCGGCGGATATTTCAACTGCTCGCGGAATTCTATTTCCTGTTCGTAAAAGCCCACGAAGTCGTGACGGCGCGCATATTGAATGGCCGGATGAAATGGCGTGAACGCCTGCACAAACACCTCGCCCTCGACATCGCCGCGGCCGGCGCGGCCGGCGACCTGCGTGAGCAGTTGGAAGGTGCGTTCGCCCGCGCGGAAATCCGGCTGGTGCAGCGCGGAGTCCGCGTAAATGATGCCGACCAGCGTGACATTCGGAAAATGCAGCCCTTTCGCGATCATCTGCGTGCCGACGAGGATGTCAATTTTCCCAACGCGAAAATCGCCGAGCACCCGGCGGTAATCGTCCTTGCGCTTCATGGTGTCGGCGTCCATGCGCTTGACGCGCGCCCTGGGAAAAAGTTTCGCCAGCACTTCCTCGACTTTCTGCGTGCCGGTGCCGGCAAAACGAATCGCGGGATTTTTGCATTTCTCATTCGGGCAGACATCCGGGACTATTTCATTGTGGCCGCAGATGTGGCAGGAAAGTTTCTGTTCGATGCGATGGTAGGTGAGCGACACGCTGCAATTCGGACACTCGGCGACATAACCGCATTTCGGGCATTGCAGCGAAGTCGAGTAGCCGCGCCGGTTCAAAAATAAAATCGTCTGCTCGCCGCGTTCGAGCCGCTGCGTGATGGCTTCCTTGAGCTGCGGCGAAAACAGCGGCGGGCCTTTGCCGTCGCGCGCCGTCTGCCGCATGTCCACGACGCGGACACAGGGCATCTTCTGATTGTCCACGCGCTCAGGAAGTTCCAGCAGGGTGAATTTGCCGCGTTTGCAGTTGTAAAAACTCTCCATCGAGGGCGTGGCCGAGCCGAGCACGACGACGGCGTTTTCCATCTGGCCGCGCATGATCGCCACGTCGCGCGCGTGGTAGCGCGGCGCTTCTTCCTGCTTGTAAGTGTGCTCGTGCTCCTCATCCACGATGATGAGGCCGAGCGGTTCGACCGGCGCAAAGATGGCCGAGCGGGCGCCGATGACGATCCGCGCCCTGCCCTGCCGGATTTTGTGCCACTCGTCGTGCCGTTCGCCGGCGGAAAGATGTGAGTGCAGCACCGCGACAGGCGTCCGCCATTTCCCGGAACTGAACCGCGCCTTGAAGCGCTCCACCGTCTGCGGCGTCAGCGAAATTTCCGGCACAAGAACGATTGCGCCCTTTCCCTGCTCCAGCGCATAGGCGATGGCCTGGAGATAAATCTCGGTCTTGCCCGAACCGGTGACGCCGTGCAAAAGGAAAGTGCGGGCTGCAGGCTGCGGGCTGCAGGCTGCGTCGCTTGCCGCCGCCGCCGGTTTTTCGCGCGCCACAGCACACGCATCTTTTTCCACATCCATCGCCGCCTTGATTTTTTCGAGCGCGGCGGCCTGGGCGGAATTCACGATGATCGGCTGCGTCGCCAGAATGATCTCGCGCGCATACGGGTCGCGCTCGGAAACTTCCGAGGTGATCGCGACGAGGCCGCGGTCTTCCAATTTGCGGATCGTCGCGGTCGTGGTCGCAGCCAGCGCCACGAGTTCGGATAACAAGATTTCCCGCCGCGCTTCGATGAGGTTCCAGACGTCCTGCTGGCGTTTCGGGAGTTTCGGAATTTCGCCGCTAACCGGCAGCGCGCGGACCAAGAGCCGTTCGCGCCAGCCCGCATCTTCTTTGCGCACGGCTTCGGGCAGAACCGATTTCAGCGCGACTTCCGGTGCGCAGCAGTAATATTCACCGATCCATCGCGCAAGCTTCAAAACCTTTGGCGTGACGAGCGTCTGCGAGCCGATGATTTTGAGGATGGGCTTGAGATTGGCGTGTCCGGACTCCTCGGCGACGGCGGTGACGACGCCGAGAATTTTGCGCGGACCGAACGGCACCTGCACCCGGCTGCCGACATCCACTTGGCCGGCGAGTTCCGGCGGAATCGAATAATCAAATTCCCGGCGCAGCGCGATTTCCAGACTGACGCGGGCGATCATGTTTAATCGCGCGTGATGGCGCGCAGTTCGGCTTCGAGCTGCCGGCGCAATTTCCCCCGCTCCGCATCGCTCGCGTCCGGCGGCACGCGGATTGATTTTCCCACGCACACTTCGCACCGCGCAAACGGCAGCGGGATCTGGAACCGGTCCCAGCTTTTCAAGGAAATTTTCCAGTTCAAATTCAGCGCGACCGGCGCGATCGGCAGGCCCGTCAACTGCGCCAGCGACGTGATGCCGTCCTGAATCTGGTAGCGCGGGCCGCGCGGGCCGTCCGGCGTGATGGTCAGGTCGCGGCCGCGTTCCGCCCACGTCGTCATCTCCCGCAGCGCCTGCGCGCCGCGCCGGCTGCTCGACCCGCGCACCGGCTGGACGCGGAACCATTCGAGGATGCCCGCCAGAAACGCGCCGTCCTTGCTCGCGCTCACCAGGGCGGCCATGCCTGCACCGGAATTATGCGGACGCCGGTGGACCTCCAAAACCTTGATGCAGGTCGCCAACCGGTTGTGCCAGATGCAGAAAATCACCGGCACCGGCGCGCCCGGCAAAAAATATTCCGACGGCGCACGCAGCCGGCAGCGCACCGTCAACAGCAGCACGCGGAGCGAAAGGAAAACCAGAAACGCCCCCAGCCGCTGATGCCATTTGGGCGCGTGCGGAATCACCACCCCGCCGGACTTTCGGGCGGGGCGGGCGTGTGGCATCTGGGAGGCGGCGGCTGACATTTCAACTTTTTTTCAGGCACGTGCGGACGAGCTGTTCCACCGTCGCGGATCCGCCGAGCATCGTCTGCGCGGCACGGACAGCGTCGTGCGCCTCAACCTGCTTGAAGCCCAGCGCCATGAGCGCGAGCGTGGCGTCGTTCGTTTTCTGGTCGTCGGGCGAAAGCGCATGTTTCGCGCTCGCCGCCTCCAGCGCGCCCGTCACGCCAATTTTGTCGCGCAGTTCCACCACGATGCGCTCGGCGGTTTTTTTGCCGACACCGGAAATTTGCGAAAGCGATTTTACGTCACCATTCGCCACCGCGCCGCGAAAGGTCACGACGTTCATGCCGCTCAAAATGTTCAGCGCCGTTTTCGGGCCGATGCCGCTGACGCTGTTGATGAGCAGCCGGAACAAATCGCGCTCCGCCGCCGACATGAAACCGTAAAGCGTGTGCGCATCCTCGCGGATGATGAGCTGTGTGAGCAGCTTCACCGGCTGGCCGGGCGGCGGCAGTTTGTCAAACGACGACAGCGGGATCAGCGCCTCGTAGCCGACGCCGTTGACGTCCACAATGACCTGCGTGGGCAGCGCTTCGACCAGCTTGCCTTGGAGAAAAGTGATCATGCGGGAGTGGAAAACATCAAGCGCCAAACATCGAACATCGAACGTTCAACAAACCTGCGCTGAACGCCCGGTCCGAGGTTCGGCGTTCGACGTTCAATGTTCGATGTCGTCTTCATTTTCAAATACGTTTTGGCGGCGTCAAACCATGCCGCGAATTTTCCTGCGCATGGGTGAGCGCGAGCGCGAGCGCGTCCGCCGCGTCGGGCGCGGGCAGTTCGGCGAGGTTCAGCATCCGCTGCACCATCTTGGCGACGGCGATTTTTTGCGCCGCGCCGTAGCCGACGATCGCCTGTTTCACCTTGCGCGTGGCGATTTCAAAAATTTCCACGCCCGTTTCGGCCACCGTCGCGAGCGCCGCGCCGCGCGCCTCGCCCATGATGATGGCTGTCTTCAAATTTTGCGCAAAGAACAAGCCTTCGACCACACAGACCTCCGGGCGGTGTTCGCGCAGCACGGCGCGCAGCGTCTGGGAAATTTTCGCAAGGCAGCGCGAGCGTTCCCAGTCTTTCGGGCAGGCGATGGTGCCGTGCGCGAGCGCAACCGGATTTGGCCTGCCGGTGCGGATGACGCCGTAGCCGGTGCCGCGCAGCGACGGGTCAATGCCGAGAATGATTTGCGTGACGCCCGACGCGCGACGTGTGACGGGCGTGAAAACCGCGGCGGCGCGCGACGGCCGGCCGTTAAGGCGCGTCTTCATCTGCTCGAATTGCTGCACGGAAATTCCCACGCGAAAAGGTTGCCAGCGGCGGCGAAATTGCAAAAGCAAAAACGCCGGGCCGTTTCCGTCGCGGGACCGGCGAGGCAAACCCGTCAATGATTCTGTTTGTCCTTGTCCGAACCGTGGCCGGAACCGGCGCTGGCATTGTGCGGCGGGCTGGGCACCGGAGCCGGGGCGGATGCCGGCGCAGGTTGCGGCGGCGGGTTGACGCTGCGCGGCGCAGGCTCGGCAATGCTCGGATGCGGATCCACGCGCGGCTGGCTCGGCGCGGTGAACTGGCGCGGAGGCGGTGCCTGGACATGATTGTTATCCATCACCTGCGGTTCAATATGGCGTTGAACCTGATAAACATTCTGGCCACCGGGACTGGCTGGCGGATTCACACTTTGCTGGAGCTGCGGGTTCAAAGAATGATTGGCAGCCAAATGATCGCGTAGCCCGCTAGGCTGTTCTGAAGATTGCGGATGCGATGGCACACCTTGGTTGCCGTTCAGATGCGGCCCCTGCGCCGGCTGGCTCAAATTCGGCCGGAGACTGGCATTGGCTTTCGCATCGTTGTTCTGCTCATTGCGCAGGGCCGGACCGGGGCGGAGTTGGCCGTCACCACTGGAGAAATTCCGGCCGGTATTGTTATCAACCGCACCGTGCTGTGCGGGCCGGTCAAATTTTTCACCGCGCCAGCCCTGCCGGCCAGCATTGGGCAGCGAACCAACGCGAACCGGCTCAATCGGGTGACGGGTCACGCCGCTGATCTGCTGCACGGAAACACCGCGGTTCATAAATGCTTTGCCGTTGACGTTGAAATTATTGATCACCCTGGTCTGATGGAAAATCTCCGCCGCCCGCTGCGGTTCGAGGCAATAGTAGCGAGGACGGCGGTCGCAAAAATGATCCGGCGAGATGAACATGAAACATCCGGCGTCCAGACCGAAATCAAAATCAACGCCCACACTCGCACCGCGATAGAAGAATCCGAGGCCTGGCTGATACACAGCAAGCGGCGGCAACGGCGCCCAACCGCAATAATCACTGTCAGAACGCCAAGTCACCCACGATGGAGCCCAGACGGTGTCTGGAGACCAGCACCAGCCGAACTGCGGATTGCGAAACCAGCGTCCATAGTGAAACGTCACGCCCCACGAATAATCCGAGTCCCAATACCAGCCGTAATCCGTATAGACCCAATGACCGCGGTCGCAATACGGACGCCAGGCCGGGTCATAAATCACCACCGTCGGACGCCAGCAACGGCCATAGCCTTCAACGTCCACCCACGAACCGTAAAGTGCAAGCGTGTCGTAGAAATAATTGACGGTCACCTCCGCCGGCGGCGCGGTGTCGGGAGCAATCGTGGCGGCGCTCACCGGTGCCGGTGCTGGTGCCGGCACAACGGAAGCGGCGTATAAAATTTTGTCGCGCTCCATCATCGCGTTGACAAGGTCGGAAGGCGCGCCTGCGTCTTTCAGGAAAATAATTTTGTCCGCATCCAGGTTGAACGCGCTCTGAGAATTGACGATGTAACTTTTTATCGTGCCGACATCCACGCCGGCCTGAACCATTTTGACCACTTCCGCCAAGGCGCTGCCCGGCACAATGTCGGCCGGCAACGCGCTGTCACCCGCCGGTGGCGGAATTGGTTGTTCCTGGGCCTGGCTGACGGCACAGGCCGCAGCGGCGACCGCCAAGGCCAAGGCAATCAGGGTTTTGGTGTAAAGGAGAGTTTTCACAAGAATGTTTTTTGTTTTTGACGGACAATTAACTTAACAATCAATTCATCCGGAAGTTGCGCCGACCGTTCATAGCCAATCAATTGCTTGAAAAGCATACCACTTAAAACCATGAAAAACCAGCCAAATTCGCCCGGCATGAAACCCCGGACAGCCGGTTTTTCAGCACTGGCGCGGCCCGGTCCAAAGCCCGCACCGGCGGAATTCACCCTGCCGGGTTGAGGATCGCCGCCGCCGCCTGCCGGACGGAAGCCACCAGTTCGCGAGGCTTCAAGACTTCCGCATCGCCGCCCCAGCTCAAGATCCAGCGCTGCACTTCGGCAAGACTGGACAGCTTCATCTTCAATTCCGCTCCGCCGTTTTTTAATTCGCGAAGCTGCTGCGACGGATGCCATTTTTTTTCGCGGATGTAATCGGCGGCGCGCGCGTTGAAACGAATCACCACGTCAAATTCACCTTCGCCGGAGTGGACGCCAAAGCTGTCGCGCAAACGCTTCTCCAAAGAAAATTTTTGCGTGCGCTCAAAAAATTCCCCCGTCGGCTTGACGGATTGAATTCGCGCCGGCACAAACGTGCGGAGGTCTTTGCGCGCGTGGTCGAAGGCGAAGAGATACCATTCGCCGTTGATGTTCGCCAAGTGATACGCGTCCACGATCCGTTTTTCCGCCGGCTGGCCGGGCTTGCGGTAATGCAGTTCCAGTTGCTGCCGCTGCGCGACGGCTTTGGCCAACGTGTCAAAAACCTCCAGATTGAGAATCGGCTCGGCGCGCGTGCGGAAGGAAATGGTCTGCCCGATGTCGGCGAGGTTCAGCGAAATGGTGTCGGGCAGCGCCTGCTCCATTTTTTTTATGGCGCTCAAAAGCGGCTTCTCGAAGCTCGTGCCGCGATATTGCTGCAACGCTTTTTCCGCGACGACGAGCGCGAAAATTTCGCCCTCGGTGATCTGCATCGTGGGAAAGCTGCTGACTTCGCCGTGGTAAAAATAGCCGTTGTTGGCGGGCGCGAATTCAATCGGCAAATTCAGCCGGTCGCGCATGAACTCGATGTCGCGGTGAATCGTCTTGGTGGAAACTTCAACCTCGCGCGCGAGCTGGCTGGCGTTGGGAAATCCACCGGCTTGAAGCGCCTGATGGATGCGCAGCATCCGCTCCAGCGGCGGACGGGAATGCATGGCGGACGGCGGCGGGCGGCGGGCGTGATTTTGGGACACGGTTGGGACGGTCTTTTTACGCATCGCGCCTACGCATCCGGGATTTTTCTAAGCTCCGCTCGCCATCTTCGCCAGAAATTCGTCGTTGGTCTTGAATTTCTTGAGCGCGGCGGTGAGCGTTTCCATCGCCTCGATGGGATTCAAGTCCACCATTGTGCGGCGCAGCTTGCGGATGGCTTCGAGATTTTTCGCCGGAAAAAGCTTTTCCTCCTTGCGCGTGCCGGACTTCGGAATGTCAATCGCGGGATACAAACGGCGGTCGGACAGCTTGCGGTCCAGAATCAGCTCCATGTTGCCGGTGCCTTTGAACTCCTGAAAAATCAGTTCATCCATGCGCGAACCGGTGTCCACGAGCGCGGTGGCGATGATCGTGAGCGAGCCGCCGTTTTCAATCTTGCGCGCGGAGGCGAACATCTTGCGCGGGATTTCCAGCGC
>CAYVGC010000111.1:0-11908 GCA_964449815.1 uncultured Bifidobacteriaceae bacterium | reverse complement strand
TCAAATCGCTCGGCGCAAAACCGCTCTCGTTCAAAAAAGTGTTCGCGGAATATCTAGCCGCCGGGAAATTCCTGAAGCCATTCGTCCAAAACACCGTTGTGCTCCTGCACCACGCGATGCGCGACAAAGCAAACATTTTGTTTGAAGGTGCGCAGGGAACTTTTCTCGACATTGACCACGGCACTTATCCGTTCGTCACTTCCTCGAACACCACGGCGGGAGGTGCCTGCACCGGCTCCGGCGTGCCGCCGCACCGCATGGACCGCGTCGTCGGCGTGATGAAGGCTTACACCACGCGCGTCGGCGAAGGGCCGTTGCCGACGGAGAACGCCGAGATTTCCGACCTGCTGCACGGCATGGGCCGCGAATTCGGCGCGACGACCGGGCGCGCACGGCGCTGCGGGTGGTTCGATTCCGTGGCCACGCGCCACGCGACGATGGTCAACGGCATTGACGACCTTGCCATCACGAATCTCGACGGCCTGGATACTGTGGAGAACATCAAGGTCTGCGTCGCGTATCGCCATGGCAAAAAGCAATACGACTTCGTGCCAAACGACGCGCAGGTGCTGGCCGAATGCGAACCGGTCTATGTGGAGTTTGAAGGCTGGCGCACGCCGACGGACAAGGCGCGCAAGTTCTCCGACCTCCCGCCAAAGGCGCGTGCGTATCTGAAGGCGATTGCGGAATTGAGCAATGCGAGATTGTTCATCGCGTCCATCGGCCCGGCGCGGGAGCAGACGATTTTTGTTTAGCCTGGCATCAGCCAAGGTTTAGTTTAGTGCTGCGTCCTTTCTTGATTTTAGATTTGGCATGCCAATTTTGAAATTCAGCTTGTGCTCTGGTCTTTGCAGGAGTCGCCATCGCAGCAGCGCGGCTTGTTTCTGCAAAACCTCGCGGAACTTTTCAGGCGCGCTGCCAACACGCTATTACAGTTTTATTCAAACCGCCATAAAAGTTGATTTTCTTTGACCGCCGTTCTGCTAGGATTTTCTACGATGTCCGTGCCGAATCAAAATCGGAATTTATTTCTCTGGCTGTTTGCCGGCGCAGCCGCCGTCGCGTTCGCATGGCTGCTGGACGGGCGCGTTGACGCCGCGCTGGCGGTGGCGGGCAAACCTTCCCTGCAAAGGCTGGCGTGGTGGTGCTCCGAGGCCGGCGAGGGCTGGGCCGTGGCGATCTGGGGCATTTTGTCCGCCGCAATTTTGTTCCAGTTGAAACGCCCGGATGTGGCGGGAAAAATTTTCTTTGTGGCGGCCACGTCGGAAATGGCGGGGCTGGTCGCGATCATCATCCGGGCTTTCGTAGGGCGCGCCCGTCCGAACGCGCATGTGCCGCAGGGCGTTTATGGCCTGTGGCACGACGGACACTGGATTGTGGGCAGATATGATTTCAGCGCATTCCCTTCCGGCCACTCGGCGGTGGCGGCGGGTCTGGCGGCGGCGGCGTGGCTGTTCAGCCCGCGTTGGGGCAAGGTCGCGGCGGTCTATGCGGCGGCGGTGATGTGGTCGCGCATCGCGCAAGGCTCGCATCACCTGTCGGATGTGGTGGCATCAATCGTCATTGCCATCCCCATCGCGGTGCTGATGAAAAGATATTTTGCCGCGACAAATGAGATGTATTTCGAGAAGATGGGCGATAAAAAGGCCGCCGGAACAAACCTTGCCAGAAAATTTTAGGCCGACGAAACGCCGGTTTATTTTATCCGCAGATGACGCCGATTACGCCGATAAAAATTAGGAGAATCTGCGTTCATCTGTGAAATCTGCGGATTCAAAGCGCAAAAGTTTGTCCGCCTAAATCATCTCCGGTCGCGCGCGATGGTGAGCATGTAAAGCAGATTCAAGACCGAACTGACCAGCGCCGCCACATACGTTAGCGCCGCCGCGTCCAGAACCTTGCTGATGCCCGCGCGTTCGTCCTCGCGCACGAGGGCCGAGCCGGAACAACTGCTCCTTGGCGCGGCGGCTCGCGTCGTATTCCACCGGCAGCGTGACGAGCTGAAACAGGGTCGTCACCGTGAACAGCCCGATGGCAATCCAGATGAACGTATGAAACATCGAACGGAAAATAAATCCGGCCAGGAATATCAGGCCGTAAGCCGTGCTGGCAAACTGCGTTATCGGAACAATGGCCATGCGCATGTTAAACAACCCGTAGGCCGCCTGGTGCTGGAGCGCATGGCCGGATTCGTGCGCCGCCACGCCCACCGCCGCGACCGTGCGTCCATAATAATTGTCC
The DNA here is from genome assembly GCA_964449815.1 of uncultured Bifidobacteriaceae bacterium. GTDB lineage: Bacteria > Verrucomicrobiota > Verrucomicrobiia > Limisphaerales > UBA11358 > UBA11358. The sequence goes on along the minus strand of CAYVGC010000111.1, from coordinate 9,667 downwards.
GAGGACAAAAACAGGGCGCGCTTGGTGGGGTCATAATGGTCGCTCAAGTGGCCGGGGACTTCCTCCACCGGCATGTTGTTAAGGCCGGCGTCGTCAAGGATTCTGCGCGCCGCCTGCGCGCCCGTCATGCCGGACTCGACCGGCTGCTTGCTGTATTTGCCGTAGGCGTGGGACAATTTGATTTGCGCCCAGATGCCGAGGAGCAATCCGGGAATCGCGAACACCAGCCACAATGGATCAAAGAAAAACATAAAATCGTTTCAATTAAGACAGCGCGCGTGTTTTTTCATTCAAAGGAGGGCACGCCTTTGCTGAATAAAGCATAAATTGGATCAATGTGCAATGCGCGATTGACCCATTAGTTCAAAACTTGAAATAAAGCAACCTTTGGAAATGTAATCTCGTTCCATAAAACTTTTCTGTTCACCATCATTACGCCAAAAGCCGCTGAATTTCACCGGCAGGCCGCTGTTGAAATAAAAACTTTTCCCGTTTTGAAATTGAAAATGCAAGTGCGGCTCGGTTGAGTTGCCGGAATTTCCGCAACGTCCGATTTCCTGTCCTTGCTTTACCGTTTGGCCGGGCTTGACGATTATCGAGCCGCGCTTCAAATGCGCCAGCAGTCCGTATTCGTTTTCGGCAAATTTGATAAGCACGAAATTTCCGGCGAGGCTTCGCGTCAACCAGTCCATCCAAAATGTTCCGACGCGGGGCGCGTCGCGGATTCCATCATGCACTTTGACGACAACGCCGTCCGCAGGCGCTAAAATCGGCGCATCGAAGCAGAAATAGTTTTCGAGACTGCATCCGTCGCCGTCAAACGAACGCCCATTGCCTCCGAACTTCACAAGATCGTAGGCGAAACGCTGGCTCGGAATGCTCCATGAATGAGAAGTTTCTTTTGTCACGCCGCCATTAAACACGCGCCATTCACCGGCAACCGGCAGAATATAATTTGTCTTTTGGGCGTATTTCTCTGCTTCAAAAACCGGCTTGCCACAAAACTTTTCCCAAATGCCCCCTGCGCTTTGAAGACAAATTTGAACCGTCAAGAACGGGTTCAAGAGAAAGAGCAGACTTGAAATCTGATGATTAAAGGCGGCGGCAACGGCCTTTTGCGGTGTGTCAAAGCGAGGGTCGGCCCTTATAACTGTCTTCTTCGATTTTTTCCGGCGTGTGAAGAAACTGCCTAAAATGCCGATAAAAAAACTCCATGCGAAAATCCAAAAAATTGTTACGGGAAAAGTTTTGGTTTTGCAGAAAACAAAAATAATCGCCAGCCAGCCACCCCACAGCAAAATTTCCTTAATTCTTTTGTTCACTTGGTTTTTATCTGGACGATTTTATTTCAATGCGTCCCATATTTACAATTCCAGCAACTTCTCAAACCGCGTCAGGTTTTTTGAGCCGCTGGCCGTGACGAGCGCGACGTCCTCCAGACGCACGCCGCCGATTTGCGGATAATACAGCCCGGGCTCGACGGTCACGACCTGTCCGGCCTTCAGGTTGCCAGTGGAAGTCGATCCCATGCGCGGCGCTTCGTGGATATCCAGGCCGAGTCCGTGGCCCGTGCCGTGAAAAAATCCCTCCATGCGCCCGTTGTGCCGTCCGGTCCTGTAGCCTTGCCGCACGAAAAATTCCTGGACGGCCTTGTGGACGTCCGCCGTCGGCGTCTTGGCGCGGATTTTTTCAAAGCCGATTTTCTGCCCGCGCAGGACCGTGTCGTAAAGTTTCCGCACGGCCTCGTTCGCGCGACCGCGAACCACCGTGCGCGTGATGTCGCCGAAGTAGCCCGTCTTCTGCGAGCGCGGAAAAATATCAATGATGATCGGCTCGTTCGCGCGCAACCGGCCATAGCCGCGCTCGTGCGGGTCGCACGCCTGCCTGCCGCCGGCGACAATGGTGTTCGCGGGAAGCCCGCACGCCTGCAGGATGGCGCAGTCAATCACCGAGCGCAGTTTTTCCGACGTGAGCGGCAGGCCGTGATAGATGAGGTTGCGGTTGCGCCCAATCTTGGAGCGGCGCAAAACCTCCATGCCCTCGGCCATGCCAACTTCGGCCATTGTGAGCGCGGCGGAGATTTTCCGGACCTCGTCGGCGGACTTGATTTCGCGCCTCGGAAAAAATCCCGCGCGCGGTTTCAGCTTGATGCCGAGCTTCTTCAAATCCCTGGCCAGCCCCAGCGGAAAATTGTCCGGCACAATGGCGCGGCGGATTTTCTTTTCGCGCAGGATTTCGCGGATGACATGCGCATGGCGCGGCGATTTGACGCCGTCGCGGCGGAGCTTTTGCTGGATCGTGCTCAACGACAAGGCCCGGCAGTGCGGCGCCTGCTTGCGGGCGCGGTCAATCTCCAGGTCGCTCAGGACGATGATGGGCCGGCCGAAGTTCAGGTAGATGAACGGGTCGGGCACGAACAGGCCGGTGGCGTAAAGCATGTTCGCGTCGCGCTCGCTGTCGGCGACCATTAAAAGCGTATCCGATTTCATCTGAAAAATTCAACCACGGATGGACACGGATAAACACGGATGGAAAAAATGCAAATCAAATCTGTAATTCCATTTTCAAAATCCGTGTCCATCTGTGTCCATCCGTGGTTAAGTTCCAAACAACCTGTCGCCCGCATCGCCCAGGCCGGGGACGATGAAGCCGCGTTCGTTCAGCTTCCTGTCAACGGCGGCGGTGAAGATCGGCACGCGCGGATATTTCTTCTGCACGGTCTCGATGCCTTCGGGCGCGGCGACGAGGTTCACCAGGCGGATGTGTTTTGCGCCCTGCTCGGCGAGCAGGTCCAGCGCGGCCACGGCGCTGCCGCCTGTCGCAAGCATCGGGTCAATCAGGACGACCTCAAACCGTTCGAGATTTTTCGGCAGGCTCTTGTGGTAGAACATCGCGCGCAGCGTCGTCTCCTCGCGCTTCAATCCGATGAACCCGACGCGCGCGTGCGGGATCAATTGCAAAATGGAATCCAGCATCCCCAGGCCCGCCCGCAAGACGGGCACCAGGACGACCTCGCGTTCAAGCTGGAAACCGTTCGTGCGCGCCAGCGGCGTGTGCACATAAACCTTTTTGACGGTGAACGAGCGGGTGGCCTCGTAGAGCATCAGCGCGGCTATCTCGCCGAGCAGGCGGCGGAACTCCTGCGGCTGTGTCCGGTGGTCGCGCAACCGCGTGAGGTTTTGCTGCACGAGCGGGTGCGCGATGACGGTGACGCCCTTCATTTAATTTTCCGGGGCCTGCCAGAGAAAATACATGCAGTCGGCGCGCAGCTTGGGAACATCCACGCCGAGGTCCAGCTTGATGTCGTGCGAGGCGCTGCTCTGGCCGAACATCGAGAAGAGGTCGGAAATGTCGTAGTGCTCGCGGTATTCTATCAGGTTGGCGTCATTGCCGTGGTTCGCGATCTGTTCCGCGCGCTTCACCGCGTCGTCAAAGTCGCCGATTTCGTCCACGAAGCCGAGCTTGAGAGCCTCCGTGCCGGAAACCACACGGCCGTCCGCGTAATCCGCCCAGTTGTCCGCGAGCGCCTTGCCTTCCTTGCCGTTTTTCTCGTGCGCCTTGCTGCGGCCGTCGGAAACCACGCCCTTGAACTTCTGATACGTCTCGTCAATCAGCGCCTGCACCATCTTGCGCTCGCCGGAGGGGATTTCATTTGTGCTGCGGTCGGGGCTTAACATGTCCTTGTAGAGGCCGCTCTTGTAGGTCATCGGCAGGACGCCGAGCTTGTCCATCAGACCGCGATAATTGTAGCCGTGCATGATCACGCCGATGCTGCCGGTGATGGTCAGCTCGTTGGCGACAATCCAGCGGCATGGCGCGGAAATATAATAGCCGCCGCTCGCCGCGAGGCTGCCCATCGAGCAGATCACCGGCTTGCCCGATTCATCCTCAAATTTCACGATTGCCTTGTTGATTTCGTCCGAGGCCATCACTTCTCCGCCCGGTGAATCCACCTTCAAGATCACCGCCTTCACGCGCTTGTCTTCGGAGGCGCGGTCGAGCTGCGCCTTGATCACGTCCACCATGCTGTTGCCCTCCTGGTCCGCCGTGCTGCCGGAGATGATGCCGTCCACGGTGACGACGGCGATTTTGGTCCTGGAATCGTTGTCCTCAAGCATGCACTCGTCGAGCTTCGGCCCGATCTGCCGCGCGCTGCTGGTCTTGAAGCCGGAGTTGAAATTGTTGTTGAAACTCAGCGCGTGCGAGACGAACTGCGTGAAATTCGCGAACAGGCTGACCACCAACAGCACGATCACAATGATCGCCACAATCATCCAGCCACGGCTCTTGCGCGGTTTGGACGGCGGCGGTGTGATGACGGGCGGCGGCGTCAGCGACGGCGGAACGCCGGGCGAAGTGAATGAGTTGTCCATAGTCCGCGAAAATTAACTCAAGCCGGGCAGGGGAGCAAGGCGGATTGAACGAACCCCAGCTCAATCCTCCTCATCCTCATCCTCATCCTCGTCCTCGAAATCGAAACAAAAGTGAGGATAAGGATGACGATGAGAATGAGAAGGAGAACCAGTTCACCAATACTGATGCACCAGCGGGCGGATTTCCTTTTCGTAAATCGCCCCAATCTTTTTCATCGTGCCTGTCGGCAGCGGCGGCAAATCGGATGCGGCAATATTTTCCGCAACTTGCGCCGGGCGTTTGGCACCCGGTATGGCGCATGTCACCGCCGGAAATTCCAGAATCCATCGCAGTGCCAGTTGCGCCATGGCGACATTTTTTGGTGAAAGCGCCTTCAACTCCTCCACCGCACGCAGGCCCGTCTCAAAGTCAACGCCCGAAAAAGTTTCGCCACGGTCGAACGCCTCGCCCTGACGGTTGAAATTCCGGTGGTCATCCTTCGCGAACTTGCTGTCGCCCGTGATCTTGCCCGACAACATCCCCGATGCCAGCGGCACGCGCGCCAGAATCCCCACCTTGCGCCGCTGCGCCTCCGGGAAAAACAGTTCCGCCGGACGCTGCCGGAAAATGTTGAAGATGATCTGCACCGACTGCACGTTCGGAAATTCAATCGCCTTGAGCGCCTCCTCCACCTTTTCCACGCTCACCCCGTAATGCCGCAGCTTCCCCGCCTTCACCAGGTCGTCGAGGATGCCGAACACTTCCGGCATATAATATACCTCCATGGGCGGACAATGCAGTTGCAGCAGGTCAATCGCGTCCGTGTCCAGGTTCCGCAGGCTGCGATTGATGAACGACGTGAGGTTGCTGCGGCTGTAGCCCCCGGCCGTCTGTTTGGGCAGGCGTCGTCCGGCCTTGGTGGCGATGTAAAACGGTTCCTTCCGCTCGTTGCGCAGCTTTGCCATCAGCCGCTCGCTGCGTCCGTCGCCATAGACATCCGCCGTGTCGAAGAAATTCACGCCGCCGTCCATCGCGGCATGGAGCGCGGCGAGCGATTCCTTGTCGTCCACGTCGCCCCACGCGCCGCCGATGGCCCACGCGCCGAAGCTGATTTCGGAAATTTTCCAGCCCGTCCTGCCCAGCTCGCGATAATTCATGCGCGCAAGTTAAATGAAAATCCGCCCCGCGCAAGGAGCGAACGGACGGGCATGTGCGGCGCGCTGAACGCCTCAAACACAGCGGCATCGCAATACAACCGTTGAAAGCCGTTGGATATGGCTCCGGCCCGACCGACACGAACCTTACAGCGACATCTTGCTGGTGACCATGCTCCAGCCGCTGGTTCCGGTGCTGCGCGGACGCGCATATTGTATATTGTGCCGGGCGTCAGGTTTGTCAGCACCATGCGCCGCGCCTGGGTAAAGAAGCCCGCCTCCTGCCATGCGCCATCGCCCACCTGGATCTGGGCCTGATAGTTGCGCGCATTGGCAACGGGACTGACGCGCATTGTCAACTGGCCGGAAATTTCATTCAGGACTTTCAGGATGGTGGGTTTGACCAGTTGGGTTTGCGCGCGGTTCCGGCTTGCCTCCGAATAGCCGGAGGATAACAGCGTGACACGATCGCGCGATATTCCCTGCACATACCACAACCCGTTTGCCGGTCACCTCAATTTTTTCATTTTTGAATCCGCTGGATTCGCGTAATCTGTCGCCACATAAATGAATCCCGCCGCTTCACATTTGAGCGCTGATGCCGCCACCAATCTCCCGCGCCACGTCGCGGTGATCATGGACGGCAACGGGCGTTGGGCAAAGTCGCGACATCTGCCACGCATCGAAGGCCACCGGCGCGGCGCAGATTCCGCCCGCGAAATCATCCGCACAGCGGGGGAACTCGGGATCAAGTATCTTACGCTTTACGCTTTTTCAGCAGAGAACTGGAACCGCCCCAAGGACGAGGTGGACGCGTTGATGAAATATCTTGTCCACTATCTTAAGACCGAGACGAAGGATTTGAACAAGAACAATGTCCGGCTGGAAGTCATCGGGCAGATTCACCGGCTGCCGGACAACGTGCAGGAGCATCTGCAAAAATCCATCGCGACGCTTTCCAAAAACAACGGGCTGACGCTTATCATGGCCTTGAGCTACGGCAGCCGCATTGAGATTGTGGATGCCGTGCGGCAGATCGCGGACAAGGTGCGGCGCGGACAGTTGGAAACGGCGGACATCAACGAGAAGGTTATTTCCGATCATCTCTGGACACGAAATGTGCCGGATCCGGACTTGCTCATCCGCACCAGCGGCGAGATGCGCGTGAGCAATTTCCTGCTCTGGCAGATTTCCTACGCGGAACTGGTCATCACGCCCACGCTCTGGCCGGATTTCAAGAGGCCGCAATTCTTTTCCGCGCTGGAGGAATACGCCAAGCGCAACCGCCGGTTCGGCGGGGTGTGAAAGTTCTGCAAAAATTATTCTTGCAATGTTTGGTGAAAGGCGTAAACCGAATACGTTAATCGGAAAGTTCCAAACGAATGTAATAAATCTTAAACAAAACAAATTTGCGTTGCTTTGCAACGGGGCTTCCTCGAAAACCGCGAATTTTCCAGCCCTCACAGATTGCTCAAGCGCGCGCCAGATGGCGCGGCTTGGTGCGTCATCTGTGAAGGCGCTTCGCGGTGCCTCGAGGAAGGGCGTGTCAAGTTCGCGCCTTTTCCGTTTCGACGTTCCGCAGAAGGAATCAACATGAAAAAATGGGAAATGGTCTCCTTGGGCGTGGTTTTCATTTTCACGCGGTCTTTCAACACCTACTCGCAAGAAACGGCAACGCCGTTTCAAATGGACACGGCAACGGTTGAGGGGATGTCCGACCTTGAAGTGGAATTGAAAGCCATCGAATCGGTTTCGCCGATGCCTGCGGAGTCGCTGCCGGACGCGGGAACCTTTTGGAGCGCCCAGCACGCGCCGGGAACGGCGGAGGAATGGCCCCCGCTGCCGACGTCCTTTGGCATGGGCGCATGGTCGCTTGGAGATGATGGCGTTTATCTTTTGGCCGACCTCAACCATGTGTATGGACATCCCATAAAGTCAAAGAAGGCAACAACAGTCCTGACAACCGCATCCGGTCTGACGCTGCGAACCAGCGATGTGGACATGAATCCGGGCGATGGCGGCGATGACACGAATTCAGACAGCGGAAATGTCACGCCGCTGTATACCCCTGCGATTACCTATGGCACGAACCTCTGGCTTGCCATCACGAGTGTTTCTAACCAGACGGCTAATTTTATCGTCAGCAACACGGTGGCGGATGTGCAATATGAAATTCAATCCAGAGCTGACCTCGTGCAAAGCAACTGGAATTCGATGGGCTTCTTTTACGGCTCTGAAACAACCAACTGGAATGCGACCAGCGCAATTGCGACAAATTATCCGACCTTGTTTTACCGGATACGCTCATGGCAGAGCAGCGATGGCAGCGGCATCCCTGATTGGTGGGAAATAGAATATTTCGGGACAAACGGCGTTGATCCATACTCCGACCCAACGGGAGACGGCTGGACGGTGCTTCAAGATTTCCAGAACGGCTGGAATCCGAATGTTTTCACCACGCCGCCCGCACCACAAGGGGTGACGGTTACCTATAACAGCACCAATGGCACAGTAACGGTGAGTTGGCTTCCTTCCCCCGGTTCGGTGACTGGCTACACCGTGAACATGAATGGCATGGATTATAATGTTTCTTCCAGCACCTTCAGTTATGCCAACAGTCTGTCCGCAGACAATCCTTATGTTGATCCAGTAAATGAAGGCCCCATACCGCTTGCAGATTTTCAAGTGCAGGCGATTTATGCGGGTGGAAATTCGACTTGGAGCGGTGCAGTGCCATTTGAGGCCAACCCGACTTCTGTTCCTGCCTATCTGATTCCGGGGCCGCAAGGTTCAGTGTATCTGTCTGTGGCCTGCCTGCCACCAAACACGGCCACGTTGCGATTGCTGCGGATTGATGTCATAGCCCACGAAGAGTTTAATGATTCTTCATTTGACACGAGCCTTGATGTTCCAGTTTCCGAAATCACCAACGGATTATATGAGTTGCCAGCATCTTGGAACGCCACACCCGTAATTGATGGCTACGGTGATTCATTCTATATCTGGTGGATGGCAACGATTGACACAAATGGCGCAACGAACGGGTCAGCCATCATTTCCGATAACAACGGCGAATATTACGGGTATGGCAATTACAATGATGCAGGCAATAATGACAATAATGATTATGCCAGTGGTCAAACGAGCAGTTGGACGGAGCCGCCTTATTTTGATGGTCGGGAACAGATGAAACAAAACCTGACCTTTTTGTTGCGGGCTGGCCTTAACAGCTTGCCGTTTCAATTTAACGAGCTTGCTTCTAACGGTTCTCAACAGGGATATTTATTTAACTTTCCTACGAATTACGCGTATGCCGGTTATTATGAATTTACTTACGCATCGGGCTATGTGCCGTGGGCGCAAGTCGGGGTGTTTTTGCCTTTTGGCGAGAACTATCTGTATAAAAACTTTGCGTTTGATTTGTCAGACATGAGTTCATTCGGCCTTTTGAATTCATTTACCAATAACTTTAACCATAATGGGGATGGCCCAGAGGGTTTGAATGCAGCGCCGACTTACCAGTTTCAAGCACCGACCAACAACGGGGTTGTCATTTCTCCGGTTTTATCAACCAATGAAACACGCTGGCTGCTCTCCTTTCTGCCTTATTTGTATAATTCATACACCCAAATTGGCATCATTCAATCGGGTTCAACCAACGGATTGGCATCAGGTGTTGGAAACACCTTCGGATTGCCATTTCTATCAACCGAAGTTGCGTGGGGCAATACCAGTCCACAGACCACGACCTTGTATCCCGGAGACAGCACCACGCAGGATGGCTATTTCTATTCGGAAACCGTCCAGCCGCAGTTGCAAACTGTTGAGTATGATTTCTGGAATCCCATCACCGATACGCTGCCGGGAATGCCCGGCTTCTCGACCACAAATGCTGGTCATCTGATGATCGCATCTGTCGGCAATCCATTTACCCCCGCTGGCAACAATTTCCAAATTGCGGGTTATGCCAAAATGGCCGTCACCAACGCCTACTCCGGCGTTTATGGCTACCTCGGCCAATACTTCGACACGGCTTATCAAATGACGAACGGCGTGGCGACCACAAACACAACGGGCGTTGTCTCGCCTTATGGCAATTTCTTTGCCACACAACCCGGCACAGCCGCGTTGGTGACGATGCCCGACCCGGACACCGGCGC
>CAYVGC010000110.1:0-12375 GCA_964449815.1 uncultured Bifidobacteriaceae bacterium | reverse complement strand
CGCGGTATTCGCGCCCGATGTCCGCCGGGTCAATCGTGAGATACGGCACGTCCCAGCGCGCGCCGGGAGCGCTTTCGCGTTCGGTCAAACCTTTTTTGATCGCGTCCTGATGCGAGCCGCTGAACGCGGTGAAGACGAGTTCGCCCGCGTAAGGCTGGCGCGGTGGAATCGTCATGCCGGTGCAACGCTCATAGACGTCGATGATCGAATTTAGATTCGAAAAATCCAATTTCGGGTCAATGCCATGCATGTAAAGATTTAACGCGACGGTGACGATGTCGAGGTTGCCCGTGCGCTCGCCGTTGCCGAAAAGCGTGCCCTCAACACGATCCGCGCCCGCAAGCAGGCCGAGTTCCGTCGCCGCCACGCCGGTGCTGCGGTCGTTGTGCGTGTGCAGGCTGATGATGAGCGACTCGCGGTTTTTGATGTTGCGGCAAATCCATTCGATTTGGTCCGCGTAAACGTTTGGCGTGGCCACCTCGACGGTGTCGGGCAGGTTCAAAATCATTTTGCGCCTCGGGGTCGGCTGCCATACGTCCATGACCGCCTCGGAAACTTCTTTTGCGTATTCCACTTCCGTCGCCGAAAAGCTCTCCGGCGAATACTGGAGCATGACTTCCGTGTCCTTGAGCCGTGGCAACCGGTCCTTGATCATCCGCGCGCCGTTCACCGCGATGGCCTTGATCTCGTCCTTCGACTTGCCGAACACCACGCGGCGCTGCGCCGGCGACGTCGAATTATACATGTGGATGATGACTTTTTTCGCGCCGATGAGCGACTCGATGGTGCGCTCGATCAAATCCTCGCGCGCCTGCACGAGCACCTGGAGCCACACGTCGTCCGGCGCGCGCTTTTCCTCGATGAGCCGGCGGTTGAACGTGAATTCGGTGTTCGACGCCGACGGAAAACCGACTTCGATTTCCTTGAACCCGATTTTTACGAGTGTCTGGAACAATTCCAATTTTTGCGACACGTTCATCGGCACGGCAAGCGCCTGGTTGCCGTCGCGCAAATCCACGCTGCACCAGCGCGGCGCGTGCGTGAGGACGCGGTTGGGCCACTGCCGGTCGGGCAGGGCGACCGGCGGAAACGGACGATATTTCTTTGACGGATCTTTGTGCATGACTGTTTGCTTTCTAGTTAACGCCGGGCGACGGTCAGGTAAACAAAAAACCCACCGCCATTCCGGGCAGTGGGTTTATGAAATTGTGATGAACGTTCAAAACCCAACCGCCATGCTGTTCAGCAACAGCACTCTCGCAAGCAGCAGGTCTAAATTAAAATTCACAACTAGACCGTAGCAATTTCTCGCGGCCCCGTCAACCGTTTTCAGCCTTGCCCGTCCGTCTGGCATCCGGACATTGGCATGGCCCAACGGGTTCAAACTGCTGAAAGTTTCGTTTAAAACAAAAACTGGCAAACTTGCCTGGCGCAAAGCGGGACCGGGTGAACCGAGGCGGATCATTCCATGTTCAGGAACACACAGCCGCGCCCCGTCAAAACCACCGTCAGTCCGGCGGAAAGATCGGTTTCGGGCAGGATTGTTCTGGGAACAGGGAACCCTTCCGCATCCGTGGGCCGGTCCTTCTCAAAGTAGTGGAACACACGCACGGTTTTCCGGCCCAGGCCAGGGACGCGCACATGCACGATGCGTGTTTCATTTGCATCATTGACCAGCATGATGTTGAGCCGGTGGTTGCCGGCGGTTTGGCCTGCGATGACGCGCAAGCTGGGCAGCCCGGTGGCGCTGACGTCTAACAGGCGCGCGTTGCGTGGAAAAAGACGGGACATCAGCGACCAGGTGTAAAACCACGGGCGAATGTTTTCATCCTCGGGATGCCCCATCGCGGAGCCTTGCGTGTTCCAGAATCCCCAGAGCTTCAAGGTTGTGTCCGCCGGTACCGGCGGGTGTCCGGCTACCGTGTGCATGGCGTCGTCCAGGTCCCACGCGCACAATCCCATCCAGCCGGCCTGCGCCACCTGGGCTGCGTAATCCGCCATCATCACGCCGTAAGGAAACGTCCGGACACGCGGCTGCTGATCCCCGTTGCACTTGCCGTCCAGCAGGCCGGATTCCGCGAGAAAAAAACGTTTGTCCGCGGCGTGCGGATCGTTTGCCAGAATAACCGCGCGCTTGGCGGTTAGAACTTTTTCTAGTTCGCCGTCAAAAATTTGCTGGTCCGTTGCATACCAGTGCATTTCCCAGGCGCCGATGGTGCCGGGCATGTCCCGCGAAACGTCGTCGGCCCACTCCCAGTTCCAGGAGTTGTCCGGCCCCACGATGGGCAGATCCGCCAGGCCGTGCGTGTCGAATTGTCGGCGCAAACCTCGAATGCCCGCCGACCAGGCCTCGTAATTGACCTTGCCGCCCGGCCACATCCACGAGCCGTTCGGTTCGTTCATCAGATTGTAAAAACGCACCACGGAATAGCCCCGGCTGGTGCGCAGCCAGTTGACAAAATCTGTCACCAGCCGCGCCCAGCGCGGATCATCCGGATGTTCCACGGATTGACCGGCATCCTCGCCAAGCCGGCCTGGCGGCGACCATTCGCCCAGCAGCACGTCAATGTTATTGGTCTGCGCATAATCCAGAATGTCGAGCAGGGAACCGAGCCGCCGGCGGACCGCCGCTTCACCCTGAGTCCAGACGCAGCGCGGTTCGCCGGCGGCATCGAATCCGTCGCAATACGTCCGCCCGCCGGTCATCACGCGGAAAAAGGCCGGGCGGGCAAAATCCAGCCGGTGCAGCGTGAGCTTCCAGGCTGCGGGACTCGGCGGATACGCATAAGGGTCCCACTGAATCCCCAAACCGAAAAATGACTTCTCCGAAGTGGAATGGATGTCCACCGTGACATTGGAAACGGGACGATCATGATCCGCCGGTTCTTCAGCGCGGGAAATCCAGCAGGCGGGCAGCAGGCAGAAAAATAAAATCAGGCCGGTCAGCCGCGTCTTGAGCCGCGGATGCGCCGGGGAAATTCTAAGAACCTTCATTTCATTGATGCTAACTGGTCCGGCAAATCCCGCACGCCAAAACCAGGGCGGTTTGTTTGATCGTGGAAAATCTGACGGGGCGCACACCGCCGGCCCGCTCAATCCATTCGAGGATTGTCCCGGTGTCAGGCGGTAGAAACAAGCTAGACTCGCGGCGCGGCCAACGATTCATACAACGGTCGGCTGTCCGCTTCCGTTCCGGTTTATCCGAGAAATGCCGCGTGGACGGCCTTGACGGCCTGTTCGCCTTTGGCGAGGTCAATGACCACGGAAATCTTGATTTCGCTCGTGGAGATCATGTCAATGTTCACGCCCACCTTCGCGAGCGTTTCAAACAGTTTGCCCGCCACCCCGGTCTGCGATTTCATGCCGACACCAACGATGGACAGCTTGCCGATTTTTTCGGCGGTGATGACTTCGCGGAAACCGATCTCCTTTTTCAAGCCGGCAATGACCTTCAGCGCCTTGAGCAAATCCGGCTTGTCGGCGGTGAACGAAATGTCCGTCTGTGGCGAATCGGTGCCGTGGCTGATGTTCTGGATGATCATGTCCACGTTCACGGCCGCGTCGCCGAGCGCCTTGAAAATCCTCGCGGCCACGCCGGGCTTGTCCGGCACGCCGACGAGCGTGACCTTGGCCTGGTTTTTGTCGAGCGCGACGCCGCGCACGACGACGCCTTCCATGCTTTTCGTTTCTTCTTTCACAATCGTTCCTGGGTTTTCGTTGAGGCTGGAGCGGACTTCAAAGACGACTCCAAATTTTTTTGCAAATTCCACCGAGCGGCTCTGCATCACCTTCGCGCCGAGGCTGGCGAGTTCGAGCATCTCGTCGTAGGAAATTTCCTGAAGCTTTTTCGCCGTCGGCACGATGCGCGGATCGGTCGTGTAAACGCCGTCCACGTCCGTGTAAATCTGGCAAAGATCCGCCTTGAGCGCCGCCGCGAGCGCGATGGCCGTCAAATCCGATCCGCCGCGGCCAAGCGTCGTGATCTGGCCTTCCGGCGTCTCGCCCTGAAATCCGGCGACGATGACGACGTTGCCCTGTTTCAAAAGTTCGTGGACCTTTTTCGGCGCGATGTTGTGGATTTTCGCCTTCGTGTGGACCACGTCGGTCGTGATGCCCGCCTGCGCGCCGGTGAGCGACGCGGCCTTGATGCCGAGGCTGTGCAGCGCGATGGCCGTGAGCGCGATGGTCTGCTGCTCGCCCGTCGCCAGCAGCACGTCCATTTCGCGCTCGCTCGGCAGCGGCATGATGTCCTTGGCGAGCCTGATGAGGTTGTCCGTCACGCCGCTCATTGCCGAGACGACGACGACGACCTTGTCGCCCCTGGCGTGATATTTCGCCACGCGCGCCGCGACATTTTTAATGCGGTCGGTGTTGCCCACCGAGGTGCCGCCGTATTTTTGAACAATCAGAGCCATGTTATGAATTGTCGGAACAGACAGGATGCCAGAAACACGCCGACAATCAAGCCGTCGTGTGCCGCTGGATCAAATACTCCCGGAACTTCCCGTAATCCGCGCCCATGCGGTCAAAATCCTCCGGCAACCGGATGGCGGCGGTCAGCGCGGGTGGAACGTCCGGCGCAAAGCCGATGGTTTTCTCAATTTCTTCCGGAAACTTCGCCGGGTTTGCCGTTTCGAGAATCGCGGCGGGCAGGTCGCCGGCCGGTTCCGTCGCCAGCCAGTCTTGAAAGCCGCGCCACGCCACCGCGCCGTGGGCTTCGAGCAGCAACTGGTGTTTGTTCCAGACCTCGCGGATGGTTTCCCGCGTGCGGTCGTCGGAGACGGAGCTGGAAAACAGGTCGCGGCGCATCGCGGCGAGGTCGGGCTGCTGGTGGATTTTGCCGGTCTCGTCCATGCGCCCGCCATAAACCGCCACGAGCCGCGCGAGATTGCTCGGATGCCCGACGTTCATCGCGTTGGAAACTGAATTGCGTGACGGCACGATTTTTTGATAAACGCCGGTCGCGAGAAATTTTGGGAATGCGTCATTGTCGTTGACCGACGCGACGATTTTTTTCACCGGCAAACCCATCCGCCTCGCGACCACGCAGCCCATCATGTCGCCGAAGTTGCCGCTCGGCACGGAGAAGACGACTGGCTCGCCCGGTTTCGCCAGCCGGGATGCGGCATAGAAATAGTAAACGCTTTGCGGCAGCAGCCGTCCGATGTTGATGGAGTTTGCGGACGAGAGCGGAAGGTGTTTCAGCGCGGGATCGGCGAAGGCCTGTTTCACCATCGCCTGGCAGTCGTCAAACTTGCCGTCAACCGCCACGGTGCGGACGTTGCCGGTCAGCGTGGTCATCAGCTTGCGCTGGCTCAGACTGATTTCATCCGCCGGAAACAGCACGATGACGCGGATGCCCGGCACATTGTGAAACGCATGCGCCACCGCCGCGCCGGTGTCGCCGCTCGTCGCGGTGAGAATGGTGAGCTGCGCGCCGTCCTCCTGCAAAAACCGGCCCAGCAACCGCGCCATCATGCGCGCGGCAAAATCCTTGAACGACGCCGTCGGTCCTTGATCGAGCCGCATCACGCAAACACGGTCATAAACCTTTTCGAGCGGAATTTCAAAGTTGTAGGCGTCGCGGCAAATCGCGGCGAGCACGTCGGCGGGAATGACCCCGTCCGTGTATTTCGACAGCACGCGAAACGCAATTTCGTGATACGGCAGCCGGCTGAACGCGGCGGTTTCATCCGGCGCCAGCGTCGGAAACTTTTCGGGAAAATAAAGCCCGCGATCCGGCGCCAGGCCGCGGAGAAACGCCTCGCGCAGATTGACGGCGGGGGACCGGCCGTTGGTGCTGGTGAAAAGAAGTTCGCCCATGTCCGGAAATTATTGCAGGTTTTCCACGCGGAACATCACGGGTTTGGCCTTGACGGCGGGCAGCCCGGCGATTTTCGCCAGGGCCTTGCGCATCGCGGCGTTCGGCGCGTCGTGGATCATCAGGATCAGCGGCACGCTTTTGCCTTCATGGCCTTCGGGCTGGAAGACGGAGGAGATGCCGATGCTGGCTGTTGCAAAAATGGCGGCGATTTTCGCCAGCACGCCGGGTTTGTCCACCACGCTGAAGCGGACGTAATACTGCGAGGTGACTTCATCCAGCGGTGCGACGCGCCCGCTTTTGGAGTGCGCGACAAACGGCGGCACGCGGACTTTCGTCCCGTTCTTCAAGTCCAGCGCGGCGTCGGCCACATCACTCAACACGGCGCTGGCGGTGGCGTCCTTGCCCGCGCCGCGACCGTAAAACAGCGTGTCGCCGACCACATCGCCGCGCACGAACACGGCGTTGAAAACCTGGTTCACATTTGCCAGCACATGCGAGCTGGGAATGAGCGCGGGATAAACGGAAACCTGGATGGCCGGCGGCCGGCGGCCGGCGGCCGGTTCGGGGGCAAACTGTTTCACGATGCCCAGCAGCTTGATCGTGTAGCCCAGCTTCGCGGCAAATTCCATGTCAATCCTGGACACTTCGCGGATGCCCTCGGTGTGGATGGCGCGAGGGTCCACCCAGAAGCCGTGCGCGAGCGAGGCGAGAATGCCGGTCTTGTGCTGCGCGTCGCGGCCGTCAATGTCCAGGTCCGGCGGCGTCTCGGCGTAACCTTGTTTCTGCGCGTCGGCGAGGACGGCGGCAAAGTCCGCGCCCTCGAATTTCATGCGCGACAAAATGTAGTTGCAGGTGCCGTTGACGATGCCGTAGATCGCGGGGAACTGGTTGGCGACAAAACCTTCGCGCAGCGACTTGATGATCGGGATGCCGCCGCAGACGCTGGCTTCGTAATAAAGATTCACGCCGGCCTTTGCGGCGGCGGCGAACAATTCCGGCCCGTGGGCCGAGAGCAGCGCCTTGTTCGCGGTGACCACGGTTCTGCCCTGTGCGAGCGCGGCCAGCACCATCGTCCTGGCGATGCCCGTGCCGCCGACGAGTTCAATGACGACGTGGATTTCCGGGTCGTTGACGACTTCCTGCCAGTCCGTCGTCATCAGTTCGCGCGTGATGGGATACGGGCGCGGTTCATCGAAAGCCTTGACCGCGATTTTGCGGAAATTGATTTTGACGCCGAGGCGTGCGGCCATCAGGCCGCCGTTTTTCTGCCACGCGTGGAAGACGCCGCTGCCGACCGTTCCGCCGCCAATCATGCCGAGGTTCACTTGCTGCATAGAGCGGACAGCTTGCCGTGAAACCGGGCAGGGGACAATTCAATTTTGGCCGCGGCTGTGCGGCTTCAAAAAATCACACGTCGCAAATGTTCACCGCCTGCCGCAGCGAGGCAAGGGCGTCCGGCTGTTTCGGGACAAATTCCTGCGCGACGTAGCCTTTGAAACCGGTTGCGACAATCGCCTGCATGATGCGCGCGTAGTTCAGCTCCTGCGTCTCGTCAATCTCGTTGCGGCCCGGCACGCCGCCGGTGTGGTAATGGTCGAAGCATTCGTGGTTCTCGCGGATCGTGTCGCACACGTCCCCGTCCATGATCTGCATGTGGTAGATGTCGTAAAGCAGCTTGAACCGCCCGGAGCTGATGCGCTTCACAAGTTCCGTGCCCCACGCCACCTGGTCGCACTGGTAATCCTTGTGGTTGCGCTTGCTGTTCAACAGTTCCATGCACAGCGTCACCTTCAATTTTTCCGCCAGCGGCAGAATGCGTTTCAGCCCGATGGCGCAATTCTCCAGGCCTTTTTCATCGTCCAGGCCGTCGCGGTTGCCGGAAAAACAGATCAAACGCCCGTAGCCCGCGTCCGCCGTTTCCTGAAGCCGCTGCGTATAGGCCTGCACCAGCTTGTCGTGATGCTCGACGCGGTTCCACGCCTTGCCGATGCCGCCCAGCCCGTCAATGGTCGGGAAACTCACCATCGAGCAGACCAGGCCGTGCGCCTTGATCGTCTCGAAGTCAGGCGGATCAAGCAGGTCAATCGCGGCCAGGCCCATTTCCCTGCCGGCGGTGCAGAGGTCGTCCAGCTTGATTTTGCCGTAGCACCAGCGGCACACGCTGTGGTTGATGTTGCCTTTGAGCCTGGCGGGCGGCGTTGCTTCGGCCCGGGCCGTTCCGGACAACAACGGCGTGGCGGCGGCGGCGAGCGCGGCGGATTGGATGAATTTTCGGCGGGTCATGGTGAGAAATTGTCACCGCTTGTGCGGATTTACAAGAGAATTTACAGCCTTGTCTTTCAATGAGGCCGCACCGCGAATTGACTCGTTCAACTGGGCCAAATTGGCTGCGCCGGTTTTTCTCAGGCAGCCTGGTCGCGGCGGGTGCGGGTCAAAAAGTTCCTGGGATGTTCCCCTGGCAGGTGAATCGGGAAACTGTCCGACCATTGCGCAGGCCAAAGAGATTCCCGGAGCCGCCGCAAAAAGAAAAGAGGCCGGACACTACTCCGGCCTCTTTACAACAACACATTAAATTTTTGCGGTCAGCCGCCGCGCTCAACTGAAAACAGCTTACACCATTCCCCAGCTCCGGCATGTCACCAGTTGTGGTGACAATTTGTAAAACGGCCGTTTGAGGTTCTTAAACGGCTGCCAGGGATGTCGGCGCGTGAGACGCCAAAGTCCGGTGGCGGGCCGGGCGGGCGGCTGGCACTAGCCAAAAAATGCCAAGCAATCGGCAAAGGCTGGCAAGCCGGCAACGAATTTTGCACCGATGCTGGTGGGGTATGGCAACCAGACCGCATTCCATTTTGAAACGGCTCCGCCTGGCCACCCTGGCTTTTCTGCTGCTGCCGACAATTCTTTTCGCGGCGGACAAGCTGAAAAACGCCGACTGCCTCGACTGCCACACCGACCCTGCGAACAAACGCACGGTCAACGGCCGCGCCGAGGCGATGGCGCTGTTTCCGACGAACGGTTTTGCCAGGTCCGTCCACAGCGAACTGGACTGCATTGACTGCCACGACGGCATCAAGGAGATGGTGCATGACGCCAAAGTCCCGCCGCCTAACTGCACCGGCTGCCACGAAAAGGAAGGCAAGGATTATGCGACCAGCATCCACGGCATGAGCCACAACATGGGCGCGTCCGGCGCGGCGCAGTGCTGGGACTGCCACGGCAACCACGAAATCATGCCGGTGAAAGATGTGCATTCGCCCGTCTATAAGATGAATCTGCCGGCGACCTGCGCGAAGTGCCACAGCAACACCAATCTCACCAAGGAATACCAGATTGAATTTCCCGAGGCGGCGAATCAATACATGGACAGCATCCATGGCACCGCGCTGTTGAAAATGGGCTTGATCGTCGCGCCGTCGTGCGACGACTGCCATGGCGTCCACAACATCAAGCGCGCGGTGGATCGCAATTCGCCCATCAACCACGCGAACGTGGCCAAGACCTGCGGCAAGTGCCACGTCGGCATCGAGGAAACCTACGACAAAAGTGTTCACGGCCAGTTGCTCGCGAAAGGTGATCCGCGCGGACCGGTGTGCATTGACTGCCACAGCGCGCATGAAATCGTCAATCCGACGGGCAATAATTTCAAGGCCGTCAGCGACGAGCGCTGCGGCAAGTGCCATCAGGACCGGCTGGCGGGCTACCGGGACACCTATCATGGCAAGGCCATGGCGCTCGGCCGTCCAAATTCCGCGCCGGAAGTTGCCGCGTGCTATGACTGCCACGGTTTCCATGACATCCTGCCGCCATCAAATCCGGCCTCGCATCTGTCCACGAATAACATTCTCGTGACGTGCCAGAAATGTCATCCGGGCGCGACGGCGAAATTCACGGAATACCGGCCGCACGCGAACCCGCTGGACAAGGCGAATTATCCGCTGCTCCACGTCGTGTTCCTGGCGATGACCGGCCTGCTCATCGGCACCTTCAGCTTCTTCGGCCTGCACACGCTCGCGTGGCTGGTGCGCGCGGTGTGGTTATACCTGCACGATTCCAAAACCTTCCGCGAGGCCAAGATCAAGACGCAGGAGGGCGACGAATGGTTCACGCGGTTCGTGCCGTTTGAGCGGTTCCTGCACATCCTCGTCGTGTCGAGCTTCCTGCTGCTCGTCACCACCGGCATGCCGCTGAAATTTTATTACACCGGCTGGGCGAAATTCATTTTCAGCCTCATTGGCGGGCCGGAAACGGCGCGGATGCTGCATCGGTTTGGCGCGCTCATCACGTTCCTGTATTTCGCGCTGCATTTGAGTTCGCTCGTCGGCCGGTCGTGGAAAGGCCGGCGCAATCTGCGCAATCCTGAAACCGGCAAGCTGGAAATCAAACGGCTCTGGTCCGTGCTGTTCGGCCCGGACTCGATGGTGCCGACCATGCAGGACTGGCGCGACCTGGTGGATCACAACAAATGGTTCTTCGGCAAAGGCCCCAAGCCGCAGTTCGACCGCTGGACGTATTGGGAAAAGTTCGATTACTTCGCCGTGTTCTGGGGCGTGGCCATCATCGGTGCCTCGGGCCTGGTCATGTGGTTCCCGGAATTTTTCACGCGCTTCCTGCCCGGCTGGGCCATCAACATCGCGCTCATCCTGCATTCGGACGAGGCGCTGCTGGCGGCGGGATTCATCTTCTCGATCCACTTTTTCAACACGCATTTCCGGATCGAGAAATTCCCGATGGACACCGTCATCTTTTCCGGCCGCGTCTCCAAAGCGGAGATGCTGCACGACCGCCGGCGCTGGTATGACCGCCTGGTCAAGACGGGCAGGCTGGATGATTTCCGGGTGCGCGACGAATGGTTCCGCTGGAAAAACATCGCGAAAACCTTTGGCTACCTCTTTTTCGGCCTTGGCCTCGTGCTGCTGGCGCTGATCATCTACGCGATGGTCTCGCGGCTGGTGCATTAAGTCCGGACTCGGAATAAAAAATCCGGAGCCCACGCGGCTCGCGTGTGGGCTGGGGCGTGAAACAGGTTTATATTGAGACCTCTGCAAAACCACGCAGCCCGTGGGAAGCGCCGCAACGCACCGGGCATTCGTGACCGGCTGCGGCTGGTCGAGGACAACCCAGCCGCGCTCCGGGATTTTCAGACAGGCTCACCCAGACCCTCCCTACGGAGAGGGTTTTCACGTTCCCCGCGTCGGTGGCAAAACCGGCGGCGGGATTGGCCGGACAGTCTGCCCAATATACCGGAAGCGTGGCTGGTGAAATCCTCTCCTGAGGGAGAGGACACAGGTGAGGGCGGGCGTCCAAACTAAATTCACCCGCGTGCGTCCATCCCAAACCGCCTTGGGCCGGGGCTTGGCAGACGGCCACCACGGCGGCCGGATACTGGGCCAAGGCCGCGCGGTCATTGGGCAGCGGCCCTTCGTGGACGATCCGGCCCGTGGCGGCGAGCACACGGACGTAATGGCTGCGGTCGCCAAGACGAGGCCGAGGGTGCAGCCGCCGGGCGCAGCCGGGGCGGGCGTGGAAGTGGAAACGACGGACGGAGTGGTTTTAGTTGTTTTTTTCATAGGCAGAGAGGATAACCCAGCAACCAACACCGGGCCTCTGCCTTCTCATTCTATCTGGTTAGGCGGCGAGTTGTGTTGTGAATATTCAATCTGGACTCCATTGATAATCGTAGCCAGCGGGTGGATTATAATTACCCGCCAAACCTTTCCGGCCAGAGTTCCAATACATTTTGATGTAACTGACATGGCCATCCACAAAGCTCACGACATTTTTGGAATCGTTATACATCGTGCCGTCCTTATCGGCAACGCCATGAGACGACGGTTCGTGCCATGACCAAGGAGCGATTGCGGAGAACTCCATAACCAACACAGTTCTGCTCGGATGGCTTACGGAGCTCAACCTGACACCGGCAAGGCCGGGAAATGTGAACGAGTTTGTGTGTAGCTTCCGGGTTGAGTTGTCACCGCCATTAAACAGGAAGCTCGAAAAATCGAAACTCGGTTCGGCGTGAATGCTCTTTTGCACGAAATGCCACGGCGGCGAGGAATTTGGCAAAACCCAGTTGGGACAAAACACATCTGCCGGGCAGGCAAACAACTTGTCTTGCGGAGATGACGAGCCCTGCAGGCCGACGTAATTTTTTATGAGCGCCTTGTAGCCTGAATACAGAGGCATAAGGTTGGTCGAGAGCCCCGCCGAACCGGGAGAAGGCGACGCATCGCTTGAATCATCGGAATACATCCGCACGCCCAGACTGATTTGGCGCAAATTATTTAGACAAGTCGTTTGCTGCGCCTTTCTTTTGGTGGCGCTGATGACCGGCAATAACGACGCGGCGATGATGGCAATCACGACCAGCAACTCAATCAGCGTGAATCCTTCTGCGGCCCCGGAGTTGTTTTTCATCTCAGTTGGACAATGCAAAGAGCGGCGCGTAATGCCGCCTAACGAAAAAAGCTGAGCCACCGCCGACTGACGGCGTGAACCGCGACAGCGGAACTGCCAGCGCCAACGGCGGTTAGATGCCATGATGGGTTGAA
>CAYVGC010000109.1:0-12406 GCA_964449815.1 uncultured Bifidobacteriaceae bacterium | reverse complement strand
CGGCTTCTTCCGTCATGCTCAATATGCGTCTATCTAAATAGTAAATGCTCTAGCAACCGCCTTTCACAGATGAAACACAGAAAAAAAGGCGCAGAAAAATCTGCGCCTTGAAAATGGCGGACGGCTGGCGGCGATTATTTCACCGAATCCGTCGGAACAATCTTCACGCTGGTGAGACTCACCTTCTGGACGGGCCGGTCGCCCGGATGGGTGGGCGTGGTGGCGATTTTTTCCAGCACGTCGTCGCCCTTGATGAGCTTGCCGAAGGCGGTGTATTGGCGGTCCAGAAAACGCGGGTCGCCGTGACAGATGAAAAATTGCGAACCGGCGGAATCAGGGCTGTTCGAGCGCGCCATTGAGAGGACGCCGCGAACATGAGGCTTGTCATTGAACTCCGCCTTGATCTGGTAGCCGGGTCCGCCGGTGCCCCACTGGTGCTGCTTGGCGTCGTCTTTCGTGTTCGGGTCGCCGCCCTGAATCATAAAATTCTTGATGACGCGGTGAAAACAGGTGCCGTCATAAAAGCCCTGCCTGGCCAGTTTCTTGAAATTTTCGACGTGGCCGGGCGCAACGTCAGGCCAGAATTCGAGAACCATTTCGCCGGCGCTGGTGGTAAGGATGGCAATTTCGCTCATAAATTTTATTTGAAATTATTTATTGCCTGCCCGCTGGTGCCGGCAATGCGGTGACGAGGATGCTTGCAGATTTGATGTAATCCAGGTTCGGAAAATCTTTTTTCAAATAGGCGTTGCCTTCACCCTGGACGCGGCCCTGATCCGGCCCGCGACCGCCCGGAGCGCCTTCGCCATACTCGCCGTTGATCTTGTCCACCACGTCCATTCCCCCGGTCACTTTGCCGAAAGGCGAGAAACCCATGCCGTCAAGGTTGGCGTTGTCAGCGAAGTTGATGAACAACTGCGTGGTGCGCGTGTTGGGACCGGCGGTGGCAAAGGTGATGGTGCCGCGTGTGTTGCTGCCTTTGACGGGGTCGTCGGCAATGTTCGCCTCGCGCCATTTCGCGGAAACATTCGGGTCGCCATGGATGCCGAACTGGCACATGAAGCCGGGAATCACGCGGAAAAAGGCGATGTCCTTAAAATAGCCGGACATGACCAAGTTGTAAAAACGGTCCGCGCCGTTGGGCGAAAGCGCGCGGGTGACTTCGATGGTGAACTTGCCCTTGGTCGTGTCGAACTGCGCCTTGAAGGTTTCGGGCGCCTTCGCGGTCAGCTTGGCGGGATCGGTGAAGCCCGGCGGAACGGCCGCCGGCTTCGTTTCCGGCCTGGCGTCTTCGGCCTGGGCGATGGCAACGGCGGCAAACAGGCCGAAGGCACACAGCAGTTGAATTGTTTTCATGGCCGCAAAATCTTCCAAAACCCCGGCCAAAAGTCACGCGCGGAATGAAATCATTTTCGGGGAGGCAAACGCGGGTCGTCCTGCATGGAACTGCTGATGAGACTGCCGCGCGGACGGCGGGAACGCACCGCCAGCCAAACCACCAACACCAACGCGGCCACGAGCAGGCCGCTGCCGATGAAAATCAGCCTTTGGAAACCGGCGTCCGATGACGTGTCCGCCGCAACGGTTGCAGCGGTGGCCGGATTGGACGCCGATGGCGGGTTGGTGGGCGCGACCAGCGCGGGTGCGGGCGGCTGAAGTTCCGGCGCGGATTTTTTTTGAATAATGGGAGCTGGTGCCGGCGCAAGACTGACGGGCGCGGGCGGATTTGAAACTATTGCCGGACTGATTGCCGGCTGGCTCGTTGCTGGTGGGATGGCTGCCGGTGGATTGGTCGCCGGTGGCATTTTTGGCCGGGGCGCCGGCTCGGTCAGAGCGGAAAGGTTCGTGCCGACCTTGGTGCCGACGATGATGAGCGGGGGGACTGGCGCAACTGGAACGACTGCGGGCGCAACCACTGCTGGGACAATGACCGGGGCCGGCTTGACCACCGGCGGTTCAGGTTTGGGCGGCGGGAATTTGGGGAAATTCAACGGTTCCGACCGGTTTACGGAGCCGCCCAGATACTCGCCCCGATACGAACGCAGGACGAGAATGAACATCGCCGGCCCGGCTTTGCCGTCCGCCGGTTTTTTTTCAAAAATCCCGTTTATGCCGTCGTCATAAGGGGTTCCGACCAGTTTGCTCCGGCCATCGCAAAAAATCAGCACCGTGAGCCGCTCGGAACTTTTCACCACGCGGTTCAACAGCGGCTGGATGGCGGCCAGGCTCGCGTGCCGTGAAAATTTCTGGTGTCCGAGAAAATCCTTGAGCCGGGCTGAATACATCGCCGCATCATCCGGCGACCAGCCGGCGAGCGGAAATATTCCGGGATGCAGATCCTGGTCCACCGTCCAGACGGCCAGGTCGTCATTCTCCTGCATCTCGTGCTGCAGGTTGCTGGAAAACAATCCATCCAGCGTCTGTTTCACCAGCGGCAGGTTCTTTTTCAGCCCGGACGACGTTTCAAAAACCAGCAGAAAACGCCCCGACTCCGCCGCCCTGGCCCTGCCGCCGGCAACCAGAAGAACCGCCGCCAGCAGCACGCCCCACCGCCAGGCCTTGCGGACAAAATGTTGCGCGGTCAAATGATTCATGTGTTCAATGCGGACGCCAGAACGCATTCCGCGCCGCCCGGTTGTGTTGGTTCAAATCTTCCTGCAAATCTCCCAGCGCCTGGCCGATCATGCGGATGAAATTCGCGCAGCTCGCCACCGAACCGCCGAGGCCGCCGACCGTGTCGCGCTCCGCAAAATCATCCGTCACCACCAGCACTTCGCCGTAGGCCTGAAACCGGTGCGCCGCGCGCTCGATCAAATCATCCGCCGTCTGGCCGCTGCTGGAAAACAAAATTTCCACCGCCCCGCCGTCATGGTTTTTCGGCTTGCTGCGCCGCGCTCCCGTGCCGTCGAAAAAAATTGTGACCGGCGTGCCGCAGGCGTCCTGATACTGCGTCAGCATTTCGACCAGCGCCTCGCGGGCCGTTTCGGAATGGCGCGGCGCGCCCGCCGCCAGTTCCGGCCACTTGTGCAGCAGGCTGTAACCATCCACCAGAATTCGCACCAGCGCCATGCGCGGAACATAGTCATTCCCGTCCCAAGTCCAAAGTCCAAAGTTGGCGGGTCTGGTCACATTGGGCATTGAACTTTGGACTTCATTCGGACTTGAAACTTGAAACTTGAAGCTTGAAACTGGATCAGTGTCCGCCGCCCAAACTATTTTCTCAAAATCAAACCGTCGCATCGCGGTGCTCGCGGTGTTTATTCTGCTGCTCGACCAGATCACCAAATGGTTTGTGCTGCGCACGCTGCAGACCGGCGATGAAATGGTGGTCATTCCCGGATTCTTTCACCTGGTCCACCGCGACAACACTGGCGCGGCCTGGAGCCTGTTCACCGGCAACAACGCGATCCTTGCCGCCGTGGCGCTGGTCGCGCTCATCGTCCTGTATTTCTCGCGCCATCATTTCAATGCGCACACGCTCACCGGCCAGTTCGCGTTCGGCCTGATCTTTGGCGGCATCATCGGCAACCTCACCGACCGCCTGCTGCCCACGCGCCATGCCGTCGTGGACTTTCTTTATTTTTTCATGGCGCGGCGCGGCGGCGACGACCTTGGCTTTCCCGCGTTCAATGTCGCCGACTCCGCCATCTGCACCGGCGTCGCGCTGATTTTCCTCATCAGTTGGAAAAACGAAAACGCGCCGAAACCCGCCGCCAACTGATCCGCCATGTCCAGCCGCACGGAAAATTTCACCATTGAGCAGTCGCAGCCCGGCGGCCGGCTCGACAAGTTTTTGCACGGAAAATTTCCCAACGCCTCGCGCGTCGCGCTGCAGCGGCTCATCGAACAAGGCCACGTCCGCGTCAACGGCAAGCCGGTCAAAGCCACGCACACGCCGCGCGCCGGTGAACAAATCGAAGTCCACTGGCCGGAAACCCGGCCCGCCAAGGCGCAGCCGGAGGAAATCCCGCTCGACATTTTGTTCGAGGACCAGTCGCTGCTTGTCATCAACAAGCCGGCCGGCCTGGTCGTGCATCCCGCCGCCGGCCACGAAGAACACACGCTCGTCAACGCGCTGCTGCATCATTGCCAGGGATCGTTGAGCGGCATCGGCGGCGTGGCGCGACCCGGCATCGTCCACCGGCTCGACAAGGAAACCAGCGGCTGCCTCGTCGTCGCCAAGAATGACGAGACACACCTGGCGTTGTCAGCGCAGTTCGCCGGACGCGTCGTCAAGAAGATTTATCAAGCCATTCTTTGCGGTGAAGTTCCGCGTGAAGCCGGCGAAATCCACGCCGCCATCGCGCGGCATCCCACGCACCGCAAACGCATGGCCGTCCACGCCGGCGGCGATGGCCGCGCCGCGCACACGAGCTGGCGCGTGTTGGAGCGATTGAAAGCCGCCACGCTTGTCGAGGCGCAGATTCACACCGGGCGCACGCACCAGATCCGCGTGCATTTCCAGTTTCTCGGCCATCCGGTCGTGGGCGATGACACTTATGGCGCGAAGCCCAACGCCCGGCTCAAGGAACTGACCAACTACGCCGCGCCGCGCGTGCTGCTGCATGCCAAGGAACTGTTTTTCATCCATCCGCGCACACAGAAGCCGGTGCAATTCACCGCGCCGTTGCCGGAGGATTTTCAGCACGCGCTGAAATTATTGCGGGTGAAAAAGGCAAGCGGCAGCCGGATTGAATAATCCGGCCAAGTCAATTTGCAACGCCATTCGATCCGGCGGTCGCAGGGTCCATCAGCCAGAAGACATCCGGATTGAAGCCGTCCAAAGGTTCGGGATGGCCGCTGCAAATCATGTTGTCGAATTCCGCCTTCGCGTTAAACGGCAGTTCCTCGGCGTCAACCAGGCGCCCCACGGTTTCCCGGTAAAATTCGAGATGCCGGGCTGGAAGGGCGGCGGCGGGAAATTGGACTGGTGCTCCTGTTTTGACAGCCTCGACAAAGCGGCAAAAATTCAGGATGGACGCGGCTTCCTTGGGCGGCACCGGCCGTTGATATGCCAGGTCTTCTTGCAACATGCGGTGCTCCCGTTCCAATGCCCGGATGATGGCGCGGGGCGATATGGTCTCGATCATGTCGGCAAAAGCATCAAACAAACTTAGCCTCATTTTTTCTCCGGTTGGTTTTGAAAATCATCGGCAAGCGGGCATCTCCTGGTCGCCGTGCAATTCCCCGGCCACCGGGATCATCAGGTCATGGAGGTTCATAACATGCGTCTTCCTGAAAATGCGACCCCGCTGTTTTCTGGAACTGGGCAGACTCTGGAATGGCCAAGTCTCGCATCATTCAAAGCGTGGACGGGCTTTGCCCGGCTGGAAGCTCGCTTCGCTGGCACAGACGTGTTACGCCCGCCAGTCATTCCATTTTCATATCGTTTCAAATAGGCACGGATGGAACTGATGGCCTGGGTCTGAATCTGGCAGATGCGTCCTTCCGTCAAGCCCAGCCTCTCCGCGATTTCGCGCAGATACAGGCCTTCAACGAAATAAAGCGTCAGCACCTTGCGCTGGATTTCCGGCAGCTCTTTCAGGCGTTCAAATATGACCTGCTTCAATTCCAGGGTGGATGCCTGTTCCAGCGGGTCAATCTGGTCGGGATTGGTGATCACTTCAAAAAGAAAGCTTTCTTCTTCCCGGCCAGCTTCGTTCACTGAATCAAGCCCGATGAACTGGACGGGACGAATCTCATCGAACAGCTCTTCGCATTGGGCCGTGGTAATCTTCATCGCCCCGGCGGTTTCAACCAGGGTGGGCGCGCGGCCCAGTCGTTGTTCAAGCCGGCTGAGGATCTTTTGAACTTTTTTTGATTTTTGATGGATGACGCGCGGCATCCCTGCCATGCGCCGCATTTCATCCAGCATCGCGCCACGGATGCGCCGGCGGACATAGCTGTCAAACGGCTCGCCGGCGGCGGGATTGAATTTGCGCAATGCCTCCATCAAGCCAAGCAGGCCGGCGCTCTGCAAATCCTCGCGGTCAATGTTTTCAGGCAGGGTTCCGGCCAGACGGTTCAAAATGGAACGAACCAGCGGCAGATAAAATTCGACCAAGGCGTGCTCGGTGCCGGCTGGTTGCTGATACAGCCGCCAAAGCTCCGGCCCGGCGGGAAGAACCAGGGGTTCCCGGCTGGCCGTTTTGGCGGACAAGCGATGCCGGCCCGGCGCCAAAACTTCAATTCCCGTGAACCGAGAAACCGTCCCGGTCCGGTTCAATTGATCCGGCGCCTGCAAACTGTCAGTGCTTGATTCAATTGTTTTTGTTTTCATGTTTCGGTTTCAAATTCACCGGCTTGACACCAGTAATCGCACCGAACCATCATAAAAGCGCGGCGGGAATTTACCCTTTTTCCGGTATTTTCTGCTTTGGTATTTCCTGCTCGTCTCCCCAGAATGGCGGAGTTAGACTTTGAATCATGGCAGCAGCCCCAATCAGAATCGTGATTGTGGATGATCACGCGCTCCTTGCCGAATCGCTGGGAGCATGGATTGTCCGGCATCCGGATCTTGCACTCGTGGGCCGGGCTGAAGACGGCGAGGCGGGATGGAATCTTTGCCTGGCCTTGCAGCCCGATCTGGCCCTGGTGGATGTTGAACTGCCCAAACTGGACGGGCTGGAACTGGTGAAGCGGCTGCTGGTCAAAATGCCGGCCATGCGCCTGCTGACCATGACTGGCCGGATGGATCCCTACACCATCTGGCGCGCGTCACAAAGCGGTGTCCACGGTTACATGGAAAAAACCCTGCCGCCTGAAATGCTGGTGGAAGCCATCCGCACCGTTGCCAACGGAGGAGTTTTCTTCAGCCCTGTTTTCCAAAAGGTGAAGCAGGAATGGCTGTCGCAGCCGGAGGCGTTTCAGAAGATCTTGAGCGACCGGGAGCAGGAAGTGTTGCGGCGGGTGGTGGCGGGTTGGGACGATGAGCGCATCGCCAGACAACTGGACATCACCGCCACGACGATTGCCGTCCACCGGAAACACATCCGGCAGAAACTGGAACTGCACAATGACCGCGAACTGGTCGCCTATGCGCGCCTGTGGGGCTTGGACCAGGCGCTTGAAACCGATGAGGCCAATGATTGCACTGAATAGGGCGGGAGGCGGTTCAGTTGGGAGCGTTCGGAACGCCAGGGATGGAAGTGGCGCAAAAATTCTGGGCCATTTGAAATCAATTCGAATCCAGACGCTGCCTGCTGGTTTGCGTCGGCTTGTGGGCTTGAAAAGGTTTGGTCAAAAAATTGACGCCTTCTTCCAGCAAAAAATCCTGGCCGGCGATTTCTGCGCCAAAACCGCCGGCGGAGATTAATTTGAATTTTGGATTCTGCCGGAAAAGCTGTCCGGCCATTTATTTGCCGTTTTCAGGTCTGGCCTCGGCGAAGACGAGGACGCCGGCGCCGGTCTGAACAGTGCTTTGCACCTGCGCCTCGACGTTCTGGCCGATCCGGGACTGGCCGTTGTTGACGACGACCATGGTGCCGTCCGGGAGATAGCCGATGCCCTGGCCTTTGTCGCGGCCTTCGCGGACGATTTTGAGCTGCACGGATTCGCCGGGAATCATCACGGCTTTCATCAGGAAGGAAATTTCGTGAAGGTTGACGCAAACCACGCTTTGGAGGCCGGCGACCTTGGCGAGATTGGAATCGTTGGTGAACAGCTTGGCGTTGAGGTTGCGCGCGAGCCGCACGAGCTTGGCGTCCACGCCTTTTTCCTCTGGAAAATCGCCGTCGTGGATGCGGACTTCCATCTTGGCGTTCTGCTGCAGCCGGTTCAACATTTCAAACCCGCGCCGGCCGCGGGCGCGCTTGATGTCGTCGGCGGAGTCGGCGATCTGCTGCAACTCCAGCAGCACAAAACGCGGCACCACGATCAATCCTTCGATCAGGTGCGCCTCGATGAGGTCGGCGATGCGCCCGTCAATGATGACGCTGGTGTCGAGCAGCAGCAGGTTGTCCGGCTTGTTTTGCGGCGAGAACCGGACATAAGGAATGATCAGCGAAAAATCCTCCTTGTTGCTGCGCATGGCGAGCACGATGCCGATGTAGCCGAAGCCCAGAAACAGGCAGAGCCGGATGAGCCAGCGCACTTTCACATCGGTGTCTTCAAACAGGCCGGAATGATCCACCAGCAGCGCGACGAGCGAGCCGAGCAGCAGGCCGAAGGTGATGGCGGAAAACGCGCGCAGCGAAAAGCCCTTCAGCATTTCGTCCACGGCGATCAGCAGCCCGCCGAAACCAAAACCGATGATCATGCCCAGAATGCCGTTGTGCTGCTGGCTGATATAATCCGGCGCCTGACTGACCGCATAGCCGGCCAGGATGCACAGGGCGAGGAACAGAATTCTGATGGGCCAGAGCGGATTCATGGGCGGTTGCGCGGTGTTTGGAGCGTGGTGTCTTTAACGGCGTTGGTGCCGGGCGGATCGTGCGACCACAAGATGTGCCACAGCCCGAACCGGTTCAAGTTGCTGCTGACTTCCGAGAGATTCCGGGCAAGCAACTGGACGTTGGTGGAGAGCTGCGGGTTTTGCAGCAACGTGCCGGCCAGCCCCTTGCCAGACTGCACATCGGCCGCGATTTGCCGGGCGGTGACGGTGAGATCCTGAATGTTTTTGGTGGCGGCGGTGAGATTCGCGCCGTTGGTGGCCAGAAGGCCCGCCGCCGAATCCCCCAGGCCGTTCAACTGGCTGGAAAACAGCACGAGATTGCTCATCACCACGCCGACTTGCACCCCGTTGGTGATGATGAGGCCGTTGATGTCGCTGACGGTAACGAGCGCCTGTTCGGTGACGACGCGCAAATTCGTGACCGCGCTGCCGAAGTTGGCGAGCGTCTGCGCATTGAGCACCTGTGCGCGCAAATCCGTGACGGACGCGTCCAGCTTCTTGGCCGTCTCGTCGAGGCGCTGGATGAAGCCCGCCGCGCCGCGCGCCACCTCCTGCAGGTTGAACGGCGACTGGCATTCCACATCCGCGTTGTTGGTCAGGACCGGCAGCGAATTCGTCGTCGGAATCACCGAGACATACTGGTCGCCGAGAAAGCCGGACTGCTCGATGACAAACCGCGCATCGTGATAAATGGAATAATCCTTGTAGATTTGCAAAATGATGGTGACGTTGGTGCCGCTGGGTTCAAGCTGGATTTCATGCACGCTGCCGACCGGGACGCCGGCGAGCAGCACGCCGGATTTCAGCTTGAGGCCGCCGATGTTGGGCGCGTGCAGCCGCAGGTCGTAGGTGCCGCGAAACAGGCTGGTGCCCTTGCTGAACTGGATCAGCAGCACCGCCAGCAGCACCAGCCCGATGAACACAAACAGGCCGACTTTCGTTTCCAATCGAGATTTTTCCATGGCTATAAAATAGTTTCCTTCGCGTCCGCCACGCCGTCCACAAACTGCCGCACGATCGCGTCCGACGACGCGAAAAACTCCTCCGGCGGGCCGCTCGCGTAAATTTTTTTCTCGTGCAGCATGAACACATGATTGCCCACGCGCCGGGCGCTGCGCATGTCATGCGTCACGACGACGGAGGTCACTTTCAACTGGTCACGAACGCGGATGATCAACTGGTCAATGCTGTCCGACACAATCGGGTCCAGCCCGGTCGTCGGCTCATCGTAAAGCACAATCTGCGGTTCGTAAATGATCGCCCGCGCCAGGCCGACGCGCTTGCGCATCCCGCCGGAAAGTTCCGCCGGTTTTTTCTTTTGCGTGCCCGGCAGGTCCACCACGTCAAGCACCGCCGCCACGCGCCGGGCGATTTCCGCCTCGGTCAGATGTTCATGCCGCCGCAGGCCGAACGCCACGTTTTCCGCGACGGTCATGGAATCAAACAAGGCCGCGCCCTGGAACACCATGCCGAATTTCCGGCGCACGCGCAGCAACTGGCGTTCGGTCATGCGCGTGATGATTTCGTCGTCCACCAAAACCTCGCCGGCGTCCGCCTGGAGCAGGCCGATGAGATGTTTCAGCAGCACGCTTTTACCGCCGCCGCTGCGGCCGATGATCACCGCCGATTCGCCGCTTTCAATTCGCAAATTCACGCCGTCGAGGATCAACTGCGAACCGAAGCTTTTTTTCAGTTGGCGCACTTCGATCATAACACCAGCACCGCCACGCGCTGCAATACCAGCGTCAGGAAAAAGTTGCAGATGAGAATGGAAATGGACGAATAGACCACCGCCTCGGTCGTCGCACGGCCCACGCCCTCCGCGCCCATGCCGCAGGTCAGGCCCTTGTAACAGCCGATCAGCGCGATGATGCCGCCATAAACGAACGATTTGATCAGGCCAAATTCGAGGTCAATGGCCCCGGTGTATTTCAGCATGTTGTAATAAAGATAGACCGGATCAATTCCCAGCAGTTGCACGCCGACGGTGTAACCGGAGCTGATGCCGAGCACGATGGATTCCACCGTCAGCAACGGCAGGGCGATCATCGAGGCCGTCAGCCGCGGCACGACCAGATAGTCTATCGGATGCGTGGCCAGCGTCCGCAGCGCGTCTATCTGCTCGGTGACGCGCATCGTGCCGAGTTCCGCCGCGATGGCCGCGCCGACGCGGCCCGCCACCATCAGCGCCGTCAGCACCGGGCCGAGTTCGCTGCACATTGAGACGCCCACGACCG
Source organism: uncultured Bifidobacteriaceae bacterium (assembly GCA_964449815.1). Classification (GTDB taxonomy): domain Bacteria; phylum Verrucomicrobiota; class Verrucomicrobiia; order Limisphaerales; family UBA11358; genus UBA11358. Next base: position 1,777 of record CAYVGC010000109.1, on the reverse strand, counting down.
CCAGCGTGGCCGTGTCCATTTTGACCTTGTGGAATTGAAAGTAGGTTTGCGCCGTGAGCACCATGCCCGTGAACGCGCCCGTGATGAGCACCACCGACTGCGATTTGATGCCGATGAAATAAATCTGGTAAAGCAGGTCGCGCCGGGAAAATTTGAAGGTGAGGCAGGACGCGACCGCATCGCGCGTCAGCACGGCGATGCGCCCCAGGCCGGTCAGCCAATCACCAATCCAAGTTTGTCCCAAAAAATTCATTGCCCGACAAGCTAGCAAAACTGGCGGCATATTGCCAGCGTGGGAAGTGGAAACCTGTCCGCCGCCAGCACGGCCGGCGGGGGAACAAATATCGGAGCAGATTAGCTTGCGTTTTTTCCAGATAGGAATTTAATCTCATTCATCACTGACACCCGCGAAGTTTTGATTATCGCAACACACAACCAAAAATCATTCAAAATATGAAACTATCCTTGTTCAACGGCTCCCTGCCCAAAATTGGCATCCGGCCCGCGATTGACGGCCGCCTTGGCGGCGTCCGCGAGTCGCTCGAAAAACAAACGATGGACATGGCCAGGTCCGCCGCGAAACTGATTTCGGCCAGTCTGTTTTATCCGAGCGGCAAGCGCGTCGAATGCGTCATCGCCGACACCTGCATCGGCGGCGTGGCCGAGGCGGCGGCCTGCGCGGAGAAATTTGCGCGCGAAGGCGTCGGCGCGTCGCTCACCGTCACGCCCTGCTGGTGCTACGGCAGCGAAACGATGGACATGGACCCGCTCATCCCGAAGGCGGTGTGGGGATTCAACGGCACGGAACGGCCCGGGGCGGTTTATCTCGCGGCGGTGCTGGCCGGCCATTCGCAAAAGGGCCTGCCCGCGTTCGGCATCTATGGCCAGGACGTGCAGGACGGCGACGACAAAACCATTCCCGCCGACGTGCAGGAAAAGATCCTCCGCTTCGCCCGCGCCGGTCTGGCGGTGGCGTTGATGCGCGGCAAATCGTATCTCAGCATGGGCGGCGTCGCCATGGGCATCGCCGGCTCCATTGTGGACCAGCCGTTTTTTGAGAGCCACCTCGGCATGAGAGTCGAGGCAATTGACCTGACGGAATTTCTCCGCCGCATGGACAAAGGCATTTTTGACCCGGCCGAATATAAAAAGGCGCTCAAATGGGTGAAGGAAAATTGCCAGGAAGGCAAGGATTACAACTCGCCGAAGACGACCCGGTCACGTGCTCACCTCGACGAGGAATGGGACCGGTCCGTCAAGGCGGCAATCATCGCGCGCGATCTTATGGTCGGCAATCCCAAGCTCGCCGAGATGGGCTTCAGCGAGGCCGCGCACGGCCACAACGCCATTCTCGCCGGCTTCCAAGGCCAGCGCCAGTGGACGGATTACCAGCCCAACGGAGATTTTCTTGAAGCGATGCTCAACACTTCGTTCGACTGGAACGGCATCCGCGCGCCCTACATTGTCGCGACAGAAAACGATTCGCTCAACGGCGCTTCGATGCTGTTCGGTCATCTGCTCACGAACACCGCGCAGATATTTGCCGACGTGCGGACTTACTGGAGCGCGGATTCCGTCAAGCGCGTTACCGGCCACAAACTCACCGGCGAGGCGGCGGGCGGCATTTTGCATCTCATCAATTCCGGAGCGGCCACGCTTGACGCCACCGGCCAGCAGCAACGCGACGGCCGGCCCGCGATGAAACCGTTCTGGGAAATCACCAAGGACGAGGCGCAGAAATGCCTCGCCGCGACGACGTGGCATCCGTCCATCACCG
>CAYVGC010000108.1:0-12426 GCA_964449815.1 uncultured Bifidobacteriaceae bacterium | reverse complement strand
CGTCAATTTCCACCGCGCGTTTCACCGTCTCCACATTGTCGAACTCCATGACGTGTTTCACCTCCACGCCGTGTTCCTTCAAAATCTTGTCCAGCGCCTTGCGCGTCGGCGTGTCCGGCTCGAAACTGATGATGTTTTGTCCATCAAGGTCCTTGAGCTTGATGGATTTTTGTTTGGCGAACGGATGCTGCGGATGACAGATCAGCACCAGCGGCTCCTTGCGCAACGGGACGATTTCCAGCTTGGCATCCTTGATGGGATACGCAATGAGTCCCATGTCAACAACATTGCTCAACACGTCCTCATAAACTTGTTTTGCGGGGCGATACTCGGCGTGAATGTTCACCGTCGGGTAGCTCTGCATGAATTTCTTGATATACGGCGGCAGATCGTGCAGGCCGATGGAATAGATCGTCGCCACCCGGATGGTGCCGGAAATAATGTCCTTCAACTCCTTCAACTGGCTGTCCAGTGAATCATAAGCCTGGAGAATTTGCTTGCTGTAATCGTAGAGCACCTGACCCTCGCGCGTGAGGCGGAACTGTTTTTTGCTGCGCTCGATGAGCTGCGATCTGAAGAGGCGCTCCAGCGAGCTGATCTGCTGGCTGACAGCGGACTGGGTGACGCCGTTGATTTGAGCGGCCTTGGTGAAGCTCTCCGAATCAGCCAGGTCGCAAAAAACTTTCAAGCTTTCGATTTGCATAAGCCAAGTTAACCAGAATAGCGGCCGTCAGTCAACCTATTTATGAAAGCAAAACAGGTGGAAGCGCTGCTGCCGGGCGATGAAATCCAGCCTGAGTTGCCGCTGAAACTCACTGCGATCGGAACGGGCTTCCTTCGGATCACCAGTGCGTCGGGGCCGCGAGTTCACGGAATTCTTGGAAATCATCCGCGCCGTATGCGAGGGGTGAAAACTGACGCCAGCCAACAATTCCAGTCCGCCCGCGCTTGAAAATTTCCCGGAAACGCCTCGGCAAAGCCTTCCCGCGCCGCATGGAAAATGTTTTTGCTCGTCAATCGCAAATCGCAAATCGTAACTTCCCGCCGTGCCGCCATTCGCCGATGAACTCAACCAGCGCCTCGCCACCCTGCGCCAGCAGGGGCTTTACCGCGAACTGCGCCGCGTGGATTCCGCGCAAGGCCCGCGCATTGAAACCGGCGGCCAGACGTTGCTGAATTTTTCCTCGAACGATTATCTCGGCCTCGCCAGCCATCCGGCGTTGAAGGAGGCCGCCGTCAAGGCCGTTGAAAAATTCGGCGCCGGTGCCGGCGCGTCCCGGCTGATCTGCGGCTCGCTCGCGCCGTTTCACGAACTCGAAGCATCGCTCGCCGCCTTCAAGCAGACGGAAGCCGCGCTGACCTTTGCCACCGGCTGCGCCGCCGCGCCCGGCGCCATCACCGCGCTCGCCGGCAAGGACGACGTGATCATTTTGGACAAGCTGGTCCACGCCTGCATCGTGGACGCCGCGAAGCTTTCCGGCGCGAAACTCCGCGTCTTCGCCCACAATGATTTGAACGACCTGGAAGACAAGTTGAAATGGGCGGATAAATTTGCAAAAGCGGAAAGCGGAAAGCGGAAAGCGGAAATTCTCATTGTCACAGAAAGTATTTTCAGCATGGACGGCGACACGGCACCGCTGCGCGAAATCGTGGCGCTCAAGGAAAAATACGGCGCGTGGCTCATGGTGGACGAGGCGCACGCAACCGGCATCCTCGGCCAAAATGGACGCGGCCTGGCGGACATGCTGGGCGTCAGCCAGCAGATCGAAATCCAGATGGGCACGCTCGGCAAGGCGCTCGGCGCGAGCGGCGGCTATGTTTGCGGGGGCCGGGCGCTGATTGATTATCTGGTCAACCGCGCCCGCAGTTTCATTTTCAGCACCGCGCCGGTTCCGGCGGCGGCGGCGGCGGCGGCGGCGGGAATTCAATTAATCCAGTCGCCCGCAGGCGAAACGCGGCGCAAACAGTTAAGGCAGCGCGTGGACGAACTGGTTTCAACGCTCAATCTTCAACCGTCAACTTTCAACGGCGCGATTGTCCCGTTGATTCTGGGCGATGAAACCAAGGCCGTGGCGGCCGCGATAAAATTACGCGAGCAAGGCGTTTTCGTTCCGGCCATCCGCTACCCGACGGTGGCGCACGGGGCGGCACGGCTGCGAGTCACCTTGACCGCCGGCCATTCAGCGGACGATGTTTCAACTCTCGCCCGCGCGCTGGAACCCATCATCAACGGTCAATCGTAAATCAAAAATGCCGAAGCACCCGCTCGCAAAACTGGATCAAAAGTTTGTCTGGCATCCGTTCACGCAGATGCGCGACTGGCTGCGGCGCGAACCGCTGGTCATCGTCGCCGGCGAAGGCGCGGTGCTGCGCGACGTGAACGGCCGCGAGTTTCTCGACGCCAACGCCTCCATCTGGACCAATCTGCACGGCCACCGGCATCCGAAAATCAGCGCGGCCATCGCGCGGCAGTTGCGAAAAATCGCGCACAGCTCGGCGCTTGGTTTTGCGAATGAACCGGCCTCGACTCTGGCCGCACGGCTCGTGGAAACAGCCAACGCGGATATTTGCGGTTCACAATTTACAATTGACACGCCGAAGGCGGAGGGGGCGCGTAAATCGGAAATCGCAAATCCGAAGCTGGCCAAGGTTTTCTTTTCCGACGACGGCTCGACGGCGCTGGAAGCGGCGTTGAAGCTGGCCTACGAATTCACGCGGCGCACGCGCGGCGCGAAGTCCAAACCCAGGTTCCTTTCGCTCGACGGCGCGTATCACGGCGACACTGTGGGCGCGGTTTCGCTCGGCCACATTGATCTGTTTCACCAGGCTTACGGCGGGATGCTGTTCAGGACGGACAAGGTGATGTCGCCGTATTGCTACCGCTGCCCGTTCAACCGCGCCAGGCCGGAACGCGCCGACGCACGGCAATGCCGGAAGTGCCACTGGGAATGCATCGGCCTGGTGGAGCAAAAATTTTCCGCGCAGAAGAAAAAGGGGGATTCCTTCGCCGCATTTGTGTTCGAGCCGTTGATGCTGGGCGCGGCCGGCATGATTCCGCAGCCGGCCGGCTGGCTGAAGCACGCCGCCGAAATCGCGCGCGGCCACGGCGCGCTGCTGATCGCGGACGAGGTGATGACGGGGTTTGGCCGAACCGGCATGGCAGAGGCGGAAAGCGGAAAGCGGAAAGCGGAAACCCTGTTTGCGTGCCACCACGAAGGCGTGCAGCCGGATTTTCTGTGCGTGGCGAAAGGCCTGACCGGCGGCTATCTGCCGATGGCGGCGACGCTGACGACGCAAAAAGTTTTCAACGCGTTCCTCGGCGAATACGAGGAGTTCAAAACTTTTTTTCACGGCCACAGTTTCACCGGCAACCAGCTTGGCGCGGCGGCGGCGCTGGCCAGCCTGAAAATTTTGCAAAGCGAAAAGTCTGTGCGCCAGCGCGCGCAGTTGCAGCAGCACTTGCACGAAGAATTGCAAACCCTCTGGCCGCTGCCGAACGTCGGCGACATCCGGCAGGCCGGGCTGGTCGCGGGCATCGAACTCGTCAAGGACTGGCGGACCCGCCAGCCGTTTGCGTTGCGCGAGCGGGCGGGCATCCGCGTGTGCGAGGCGATGGCGCGGCGCGGCGTCCTGACCCGGCCCGTCGGCGACGTGATTGTGCTGATGCCGCCGTATTGCACAACGAGGGCGCAGTTGCACAAAATGATTTCCGCGCTACAGGATGCGGTTTCGGAATCATTCGCACCAGAATCCCAGGACTCACGCCGGCACAAATCGGCTTGAGTTTGCTCGCAGGAGCGCTTGCACACGGATGCCAGCTTCAAAAATTCTTTGCCGGCGCGGGCGGGCGGGCGCTATGGCAGCGAAAGAAAAAAAGTATTTTAACAGCAGCCCAAAAACTGGTTTAATGAATCAACAACAACCAATATCAAAAGAGGGAAAAATATGTCAACCGAATCCAAATGCCCGTTCCATCACGGCACCGCCAGCGGCGGCACCACAAACCAAGACTGGTGGCCGAACCGGTTGAAGCTCGAACTGTTGAGCCAGCATTCCTGCAAGTCCAACCCCATGGACAAAGGCTTCAACTACGCCAAGGAATTCAAGCACCTCGACTATGCGGCTTTGAAGAAGGATCTCGCGCGGCTGATGACCGACTCGCAGGACTGGTGGCCGGCGGATTTCGGCCACTACGGCGGCCTGTTCATCCGCATGGCGTGGCACAGCGCCGGCACTTATCGCACCGGTGACGGCCGCGGCGGTGCGGGTCGCGGCCAGCAGCGTTTCGCGCCGCTCAACAGTTGGCCGGACAACGTCAGTCTCGACAAGGCGCGTCGCCTGCTTTGGCCGATCAAGCAAAAATATGGCCGGAAAATTTCCTGGGCCGACCTGATTGTCCTCACGGGCAATGTCGCGCTCGAAACGATGGGCTTCAAGACGTTCGGCTTCGGCGGCGGACGCGGGGACGTTTGGGAACCGGATCAGGACGTTTATTGGGGCGCGGAAAAAATCTGGCTCGCCACCAGCGACAAACCCAACGGCCGTTACTCCGGCGATCGCGATCTGGAAAATCCGCTGGCCGCCGTGCAGATGGGTTTGATTTACGTCAACCCGGAAGGCCCCGATGGCAAACCCGATCCGGTTGCCGCCGCGCGGGACATCCGTGAAACTTTCGCCCGCATGGCGATGAACGACGAGGAGACCGTGGCGCTCATCGCCGGCGGCCACACTTTCGGCAAGACTCACGGCGCCGGACCGGCGACCCATGTGGGGCCTGAACCTGAAGCGGCCGGCCTCGAGCAGCAGGGCTTGGGCTGGAAAAATTCCTTCGGCACCGGCAAGGGCGGCGACACGATCACCAGCGGCCTGGAAGTCACCTGGAGCCAGACGCCGACAAAGTGGAGCAATTATTTTTTCGAAAACTTGTTCAAGTATGAATGGGAATTGACCAAAAGCCCGGCCGGCGCGCATCAGTGGGTGGCAAAAGGGGCGGCCGAGGATGTTCCCGATGCGCACGACCCGTCGAAGAAGCACCGGCCAACCATGCTGACCACCGACTTGTCGCTGCGTTTTGATCCGATTTACGAAAAGATTTCACGGCGATTCTACGAGTATCCCGATCAGTTTGCGGATGCGTTCGCCCGCGCGTGGTTCAAGCTGACGCACCGCGACATGGGGCCGCGCTCGCGCTACCTCGGACCGGAGGTTCCGAAGGAAGAACTCATCTGGCAGGATCCGATTCCCGCTGTGAATCACAAATTGATTGGCGAAAAGGAAATCACCGCACTCAAAGGCAAGATTCTGGCTTCGGGCTTGTCAGTTTCACAACTGGTTTCCACCGCCTGGGCGTCGGCGTCCACGTTCCGCGGCTCTGACAAGCGCGGCGGGGCGAACGGTGCGCGGCTGCGTCTCGCGCCACAGAAGGATTGGGAAGTCAACCAGCCGAAACAATTGGCGAAAGTGCTGAAAACGCTGGAAGGCATCCGGAGCGCATTCAACAAGACGGCCAAGGGAGGCAGGAAAATCTCGCTCGCCGACCTGATTGTGCTGGCCGGTTGTGCTGGTGTCGAGCAGGCCGCGAAGAACGCCGGCCACAAGGTCACGGTTCCCTTCAAGCCGGGACGCATGGATGCCTCGGCGGAACAGACCGACGTCGAATCTTTTGCCGTGCTGGAACCAATCGCGGACGGCTTCCGCAATTATCTCAAGAGCAGATACTCCATCCCGGCCGAGGCGCTGCTGGTGGACAAGGCGCAGTTGCTCACGCTCACCGCGCCGGAAATGACGGTGCTCATCGGCGGAATGCGGGTTTTGAAAACCAACTTTGGCGGGACGAAACACGGGGTCTTCACCAGGCGGTCGGAAGCCCTGACCAACGACTTCTTTGTGAACCTGCTCGACATGGGCACGGAGTGGAAGCCGGTTTCGCAAGACGCGGACGTGTTCGAGGGCCGTGACCGCAAAACGGGCAAAGTAAAGTGGACCGGCACGCGGGTTGATCTCGTCTTTGGTTCAAACTCCATTCTTCGCGCGTTGGCGGAAGTTTACGGCAGCTCCGACGCGCAGGAGAAATTTGTTCACGACTTTGTCGCGGCCTGGAACAAGGTGATGAACCTGGATCGCTTCGACCTCAAGTAATCGCGGCCTTTCGGCGATCGCCTTGCCAAAACAACCAAAATTTTAGCCAAATGCCGCCGTCCACCTTTCTCCGCGAAACGACCGGCGGCACTTTACTTTCCGTCAAACTCCAGCCGCGCGCCTCGAAGAATGAAATCGGCGGGCCGCTTGGTGATGAACTGAAAATCAAGGTCACCGCGCCGCCGGTGGACGCGGCGGCGAATGAGGCGCTGGTTGAACTGCTCGCGGAAAAACTCGGCTGTTCGCGCGGCAAAGTGGAGTTGATTCGCGGCCACACTTCGCGGCACAAAACCGTGATGCTGCATGGTTTCAAACCGGAAGACATCGGGCAGAAACTTTCCGGCGATGCCTGATCCGCCGGGATGCATTTTAACCTCGTTTTCAATTTTGCCTCCAGACTTCATTTCAATCGTAATTGCGGCGACAACTTCCAGGGCGAGGGCCGGCGGTGGCCCGGCCCGGCACTGATCGAACACGCTTTTCAACCGGCTTTTCTTTCCCGCTCCGGACGTGGCAAAGCTGTCGTTGCGGGTGAACCTTCCCAGCGGGTGCCGGCGGGCAGGTGTTCGCCTTTGGCGACGAGCGTCAACGGCCCGAGCTGCGCGCCGTCGCCGATACGCGTGTCATAAAGAATCGTGCTGCGGACGCCGACCGTCACGCGCGCGCCGATTTCGACCAGCCCGATTTTCATCACGCGATCCTCGAACAGATGTGTCTGCGGCCCGCACCAGGCGTTCAACTCCGCCTCGTCACCGATGCGGACGCAGTCGAACTCGGTCAGGTCGGTGGTGTTCAGACAAACGCCCTTGCCGATCTGCGCGCCGAGCAGGCGGAGCGCCCACGGCAGCATCGGCGTGCCGCGCAGCAGATCCAGAAAATTCGGCACGGCGAGCGATTCATACAAATTGGTGACGGCTTCGCTGATCCAGACAAACGGCGTCCACATCGGCGCGGCGCGCGGACGGTAGCGGCCAACGAGAATCCATTTCAACGCGACGACGAACAGAAAGGCAGCGAGGCCATACGCGCAACCGGCCAGCGCCAGCGCGTTGGCCGCCTGAATTCCCCAGCCGGCCTCGGCGGCCAACGGCATCACCAATACGATGATGAGATAGCCGGTCGCAATCACGAGCGCCAGCGGCAGCACGATGCGCAAGCCTTCAACAAGGCCGCGACCAAGCCGGCGCAGCGGGGTCGGACGGAACGTGAGCGATTCGGGAAAACCCTGCAAAATTTCGCGCGCGGGCAGCAGCATTGGCGGCGAACCAAGCCACGTCTGGCCGGATTTGAGCTGTGCGTTTTTCGGCGTGCGCGTTTGCACGCCGATCAGCACGTCGTCCGGCACCACCGCGCCGTCGGGCACATAAGCGCCGTTGCCGATGAACGAGCGGTTGCCGATGCGCGTTGGTTTCAAAATCATCCAGCCGCCGCGCAATTCCTCGTCGCCCAGCATCGCGCCATCGGCGATAAAGCTGTCGTCGCCCAGGCTCAACAATTCCGGCACCATGCCCTCGGCGGTGGAAATTTCGGCGTGACGGCCCACCTTGACGCCCAAAAATCGCAGCCATGGCGGCGCGAACACCGAGGCGTAAAGCCCGTGCAATTCCCGCAGGCTGCTGTCCAAAATCATGGACACGGCGCGTTTGCGCCAGTAGCCGAGGCTGTGAACGGCGGTGATCCCGGCGACTTGACGCGGCAGCAGCCAGCGCAGAAAACCGGTCACCAACATCGTCATGCCGAGAAACAGCGCACTGGCGGGAATGGCCAGCAGGAAAAAAAATCCGAATGCGGCCAGCGCACCGATGCCGGAATCAAAAACATTCAAGGTATGCGCGTCCAGCCAGTCAATCAGCATGAACGCCGGGAACGTGGGCAGGAAAAACAGCACCGACACGACGACGGCGGTGACGGCAAACAAAACCGCGAGCAGCCAGCGGCGGGCGAAGGAAACTGGCGGGCGCGGCGGAAGCGTTTCGGCAACTTGATCCGAGCGGCGCGCCGGCGCGCCGTCCCAAATTTCACCGGCGGGGATTTTTCGTCCGGCGGCGAGCGCCGACTGGCCAGCCAGCCGCGCGTGTTCCCCCAGTTCGGTGTTTTCTTCGAGCACGGAATAGGAATCCACCACCGAATCTTTTTTCAAATGCACCGGCCCGATGGCCAGTTCGCCATTTTCGACCCGGGCGTTTTCAATGTTCACAAACGTGCCGATGCTGACACCGTCCTCAACGGTCAGCAATTCCGGTGTCCCGAGTGTGATGGTGTCAATCATCACATCGCGGCCGATGCGGGCGCCGAGCGCGCGGAGATACAGCGGCATCCACGGCGTGCCGGCGAGCAGATAAGCATCCGGCAGTTCGGAAAATTTGGCGGCCGCCCACCAGCGGAAATAAACCACGCCCCACAGCGGATGACGTCCGGCCTTGAGCCGGCCCGACGCCAGCCAGCGGCCCGCGATGGCGATGGCAAAATTGGCAAACCGCGCCAGCACGAAGGTTGCGAGCGAATACAGCACCGCCAGAAAAATGCTGTCGCCCTCGTCGCCGGTGAAATATTGATAAACAAAAAACGGCGCCAGCCAGTCGGCGATGTGCAGCAAAACGAACAGTGGAATAATGAGAGCCTGGGCGAGTCCGCAAAAAAAACGGCGGCGCAGCGGTGCCGCGACGCGTTCGGGCATGGCGGCTGGTTGCGTTTGTGAACGCTGGCGTTCCATCGCGCGGGCGATTCCGGCCAGGCTGCGTTCGCGGTAGATCTCCTGCACGCTCAACGCGGCATAACGCGCGTCGCCGCGCAAAATGGAAACCAGCCGCGCGGCGAGCAGCGAGTGTCCGCCGAGATCGTCGAAGAAATCCGCTTCAGGACGGAAGCAGCGCCCGGGAAAAAGTTTTCCCAGCGCGGCGAACAGCGCGGCTTCGCCCTCGGTGCGCGGCCGGGATTTTTCTTCACCGACGGATTCAGCGGCTTGAAGCGGCAATTCGCGCAATGCCTTTTGATCAATTTTCCCGGAGGTCAACCGCGGCAAGGCAGCGACAATTTCAAAATGCGACGGCACCATGTAGGCCGGCAGCCGCGCAGCCAGCGTGTGTCGCAACTGTGCCGGTGCAATTTTGCCATTCGCTGCGGGAACGACAAAGCTGACAAGCTGGTCCATGTCCGCAACGGCTCGCATCACGACCGCCGCCGCCGCCACGCCGGGCTGCGCGGAGAGCACGGCAGTGATTTCGTCCAGTTCCACACGGAAACCGCGAATTTTCACCTGGCTGTCCGTGCGGCCAAGGCAATGCACCGGCCCGCCGGGTTCGATGCGGGCCAGGTCGCCGGTCAGATACATTTTTTCCTCGTTGGAATTTTCCGCGAGCGGATTTGAAATAAATTTTTCCGCCGTCAGGTCCGGCCGGCCAAGATAACCGAGCGCCAGGCCGGGGCCGAAAATGCACAGCTCGCCGGTTTCGCCGGCAGGCAGCGGCCGGCGCTGTTCGTCCACGACGAGCAGGCCGTAATTCGGCAGCGGCAGTCCGATGGTGACGGGCTCGCCGGATGATAATTCGGCGAGGCTGGCGGAGACGGAAGTTTCCGCCGGGCCGTAGGTGTTGAAAATTTTTCTGCTGGAACTGACGAGGCGCTGCACCAGCGCGGGCGGACAGGCTTCGCCGCCGAGATTGATGAGTCGCAGCTTCGGCGGCACTTCGGGCAACAAGCTCATCAGCGTCGGCACGGCGTGCAGCACGGTGATGCATTCGCGCGTCAGCGTCCGCGCCAGCAAATCGGGATCGCCGACGAGCGACGGCGGCGCGATCCAAAGCGTCGCGCCGGCAAGATACGAAATCCAGATTTCCTCGAACGACATGTCGAACGCGACGGAAAATCCCTGATACACGCGGTCATCGGCACGCACGCCAAGGATTTCATTTTCAGCGCGGAGAAAATGGCAGATGCTGCGGTGGCTGACGACAATGCCCTTGGGCTGGCCGGTGGAACCGGAAGTGTAAATCACATACGCCGGGTCGGAAGATTTTGCGGCGCGCGGCGGAACGGATTTCTTTTCAGCCAGCAAAGCTTCGACGGCCCAGACCGGCACCGACAAACCTTTCAAACGCGGCAGCCATTCGCGGCAGGTGACGAGGCCGACGGCGCTGGCGGACTCCAGACAAATTTTTATCCGCTCCAGCGGCGTGTCGGCGTCGAACGGCAGCCAGACCGCGCCGCTTTTTGCGATGCCGGCCTGGGCGACGAGCAAGTCCGCGCCGCGCGGCAAAAAAAATCCGACGACGAGTCCCGGTGTCGCGCCGCGTTGCGCCAGCGCACTGCCGAGGATGTCGCTGTCCGCGTCCAACTCGCCATAAGTCACAACGCATCTGTTCCAAATCAAGGCGGGATGTTGCGGCGACCGCCGCGCGGTGGCGGCGAGAACTCCCGCCAGTGTTTCATCGCGCAGCAAATCAGGCCGGGCCGGGCCGCGCAGCACCGCCGGACGCAAAGGTGCGAAACCCGCCGGTTGAAGACGGATTTGCGGCGCGGATAATGATGAGTTGGCGGATGGATCCACGACAGGCCGGAATGATTTCACACCGTTTGACGAAACCGGAGCGTAAAATGTTTCCACGATTTTTCCCGCGCGCGATTTCCGGCGGCCTGCCGGCCCGAAAATTTTTCAAGGTGTGGATTGATTTCTGCGCGCAGCTTTTCATAATGCGTCCGTCTGAAACATTCTGATGAACAGTCCGACTGACGCCACGCCGCCGCCGTGGAACATTGACGCGGCGCGGGCGCTTTACAACATCCGGCGCTGGGGCGCGAAGTATTTTGACATCAACGATGCCGGCCATGTGGTTGCGCACCCGCTGCAGGAGGCCGGCGCGACGGTGGAACTGACCGATGTGATCGAGGAGGCGAAAAGCCGCGGCCTGAAATTTCCGCTGCTGATCCGCTTTCAGGATATTTTGCGGCACCGCGTCGAAGCGATCAACACGGCGTTCCGCAACTCCATTTCCGAATTCAATTACCAGGCAAAATACCGCGGCGTGTTTCCGATCAAGGTCAACCAGCTCCGCGAAGTCGTGGAGGAAATCCTGGACGCGGGGAAGCCGTTCGATTTCGGCCTCGAAGTCGGCAGCAAGCCGGAACTGTTCGCCGGCCTCGCGCTGCAAAACCATCTGGGCTGCCTCATCATCTGCAACGGCTACAAGGACGCGGACTTCATCAAGATGTCGCTGCTCGGCATCAAGCTCGGCAAACGCGTCATCATGGTCGTCGAGAAGCTGGAGGAGCTGAAGCAGATCATCGCCATTTCCCAGTCGCTCGGCGTGGAGCCGCTCATCGGCATCCGCGCGCGGCTGTTGAGCAAGGGCGCGGGCCGCTGGGCCGAAAGCGGCGGCGAAAACGCGAAGTTCGGCCTGAGCACCGGGGAAATCCTCGCCGCCACGGAAATGCTCCGCGCGGAAAATCTCGGCCATTGCCTGAAACTGCTGCATTTTCACATCGGCTCGCAGGTGCCGGACATCTTGACCGTGAAAAAGGCCGTGCAGGAGGCGGCGCGGCTTTACGCGAAGCTGCACAAGATGGGTTTCGCGGTTGAATTTCTCGACGTCGGCGGCGGCCTGGGCGTGGATTACGACGGCAGCCGCACGGCGTTCGACAGCTCGACAAACTACAGCTTGCAGGAATACACGAACGACGTGGTTTATTACATCGCCGACGTCTGCAACGCCGAGGGCGTGCCGCATCCCGACATCGTCAGCGAAAGCGGCCGCGCCATCGTCGCACATCACAGCGTCTTGATCGTCGAGGTTTTTGGCGCGATTGAAAAAGTCCGGTCGAATGAATTTCTGAAATTTGGCGGACACGAGCATCCCCTCGTGTGCGAGCTGCTCGACATCCAGAAAAACCTGTGCAAGCTCAACAAGCTCGAAGCCTACCACGACGCGCTCGAACGCCGCGACGACGCGCAGCACATGTTCACCCTCGGCATGATGGACCTGCCGGACAAGGCGAAGATCGAGGACTTGTATTGGCAGATCAGCCGTGCCGTCGTCGAGTGCTTCAAGGGCCAGCCTTACATCCCCGAGGAAATCCGCAAGCTGGAGGACACGCTCGGCGACCAGTATCTCTGCAATTTCTCCGTCTTCCAGTCGCTGCTCGACCATTGGGCGCTCGGCCAGTTGTTTCCCATCATGCCCGTCGCGCGCCTGGACGAGCGCCCCACGCGCGAGGCCACGCTGGTGGACATCACCTGTGATTCCGACGGCCAGGTCAACAAGTTCATTGACCTGCGCGACGTGCGCGACACGC
>CAYVGC010000107.1:0-12719 GCA_964449815.1 uncultured Bifidobacteriaceae bacterium | reverse complement strand
GGAGTTTGTAGCCGTTACAGTGGCGCAACCGTCCCGGATTCACACCGGGTTCCCAGATATTTGACTGCGATGCTTGGCGGAAACTGTTCCGCCGGGTTTCAAAGAACGCCTCCTGTTCTACGCTGAATAAAAAAGATTCCAAGCAAAATTTTTATCGCGCGGAAAACTTGCTTCAAAACGCCCGCATTTGCATAATGTCCGCTCAAAATTTTTATGAGCAAAACTCCTGTTCGTGTCGCGGTCACCGGCGCCGCCGGTCAAATCGGTTATTCGCTGCTGTTCCGCATCGCCTCCGGCGCGGCGTTCGGACCGGACCAGCCGGTCATCCTGCACCTCATCGAAGTTCCCGATGAAAAAGCCATGGCCGCGCTGCACGGCGTCTGCATGGAACTCGACGACTGCGCATTTCCATTGTTGAAGGGCCTCGTGCCGACCTCGAATCTCGATGAAGGTTTCAAGGGCGTCAACTGGGCGCTGCTCGTCGGCGCCGTGCCACGCAAGGCCGGCATGGAGCGCAAAGACCTGCTCGGCATCAACGGCAAAATTTTCACCGGCCAGGGCAAGGCGATCGCCAGGAACGCCGCGAGCGACGTCCGCGTGCTCGTCGTCGGCAATCCGTGCAACACCAACTCGCTCATTGCCGCAAACAACGCGCCGGGCGTGCCGAAGAACCGTTTCTTCGCCATGACCGCGCTGGATGAAAACCGGGCCAGGACGCAGCTCGCCCAGAAGGCCAGCGTGGATGTCACTGCGGTCAGCAACCTCGCCATCTGGGGCAACCACAGCGCCACGATGTATCCCGATTTCTTCAACGCCAGGATCCAGGGCCGCCCGGTGCCGGATGTCATCAGCCACCGCGAATGGCTGGAAAAAGATTTCATCACCACCGTGCAACAGCGCGGCGCGGACGTCATCAAGGCGCGCGGCCTGAGCAGCGCGGCCAGCGCCGCCAACGCCGCCGTCAACACGGTTTACAAGCTCACGCACCCGACACCCGTCGGCGACTGGTTCAGCGCCGCCGTTCTCTCCGACGGCAGCTACGACATTGAGCAGGGTTTGATTTTCAGCTTTCCGATCCGCAGCAACGGCACGGATTTTGAAATCGTCCAGGGCGTGCCGCTCAACGATTTCAGCCGGACGAAAATCACCGCGACGGAAAATGAATTGAAGGAAGAGAAATCGCTCGTCGCCGACCTTCTGCCGAAATAAATTTTGAACTGCGCCGGCAAGTGAATCGCGCCGTCGCTTTGGAAAAACCCCGGGTGCTTGTTTGAACCGGCAAAAGCGGGGTCTTGTTGTGCTTGCCGGCGCAACCGCCGTGGATTTGGGACGGCTTGCACTCCGGTCAAGGCACCGGCCGGCTTGATCCGCACAAAGAAAATGGGGTGCCTCACCCGAGGCACCCCATCAAACCAAACCACTATTCTGCTCGTGGCGGAAACTCAGGCCGCCACAAATGTTTCATCCATGGTCTTAATTGGCCAGACGGAAGAACATGGAACCAACGCCACCGACCGGGATGCTCAATTGGTTGGTGACCGTTGAGCCGGGCACAACCACCCAGTTGGTGCTGAGACCGACCGTCAGCGAGTTGGTCTGTTCCTGCAATTGCCAGCCGATCTGGCTTGCCGGCCAGGACAGGTTGATATTGCCGCCGCTCACCACGGCCTCGATGGCAACTTGGGTGGCTGTCGCCGTCAGCACTTTGACCGTGCCGTTCACAGCCAGCTTGCTGATGTCCCAAGTCACGATCTGACCCGGGGTCTGCGACACCACGCTGCTGAAGGAACCGGCATAACTTCCGGCGGTGACGACCGTAAACGTCTGGCCAGCCGTCAAAGACCCGCCCACGTTCTGCAACACCAGCGTGCCGCCGTAGGTGATCGAGCCGACCGCCAGCGATCCGCTTGAGTTGTTCGTTGCGTTTAATTGGAAAAGCGTCTGACTCGCGCTCGCCAAGCTCAACGTGCCGCCCAGCGTCAGTGTGCCGGCTGCGCCATCACCCGGCGCGAGCGTGGCGCCGGCGGAAACCACAACCGGACCGGCAATGGTGCCGCTGCCGCCCAGCGCGCCGGCAGAAACCGTGGTGCTGCCAAAGTAGGTGTTCACACCGTCCAACCACAGCGTGCCGCTGCCAATCTTGGTCAAGCCGCCGCCATTGCCGCCGTCCAGCAAGGGCTGGCCAATGGCAATCGTGTTGGTGACTGTGTCAATGGTGGTTGTGTGCAGTATGGTCGCCGTGGTGAGGTTGGTCATGAAGTTAAGCCGCGCAGCAGGACCAGCCCGGAGCACGCCACCATTCAAGTTCAACGTTGCGGAGCCACTTGGATTATTGTTGGCAACAAATCCGCTTTGGATGAAGTTGGCCACCAATGTTCCACCACCGAGATCCACCTCGCCGAGTCCTCCGTTCCAGCCGATGGCCAGACCGAGGTTTTGGGCCTCGGAGACAACCACGCCCGTGTTGGTGATGACCAGGGTGCCGGTGCCCTGTTCGCCGACGATCAATCCGTTGCCAGTGCTGACCTGGTCAAACAGACCGCTTGAAATAATATACAGACCGGTTGGCGACGTGTCACCGGCATTCGCGCCACGGCCAATGGAAACCCAGCCACCCGCGTAGTTGGTGCCGCCATTTTGGTTCCACGTTCCCGACGAGCCGGACGCTTGGCCCAATTGGAACACGCCAGTGCTCCGGGCGTTGAGAACCGTGTTGCCGCTCTGGTTCACGATACCAATGGCTCCGGCAGACTTGCCCACATAAACGCCGTTGCCACTGCCGATCATGACCACCTGGGCGTTGTCCTGGAAGGTAAATATACCCTCAGTGCCAGCCGCACCATAGTCACCAAAGTTGAAGTCGCTGTTCTCAGCATAGAAAGCGTTGTTCATCAACGTCAAGGTGCCGTAGCCATTGGCACCGCAGGAAAGCCAGTCATAATTCGTAACGATGCTGTTATCAGCCACCACGACGGTGCCGGTAGCGCCTGAAGCCAGGCCCATCAGCATTGGGTTGGCATGACCCATCACGAGAACTGAATTTCCTGTTATATTAGCAATGCCTACCGACCCGACGCTTTCAGCAATATAGAAGGCACCACCGTCAATAATCGTCGAATTGGTCATCGTAAAGACCTGGCTGCAAAGATTGGGCCGGCCATTTTCCCAACCCTCGGAGAAGTTGCCGCAAGTCATGGTGGAATTATACATGTTACCGGTGCAAACAAACCCGCTGTCACCATTGCCACGGCTGAGGCTGAACCAACTGTCAACATTCAGGGTGGTGTTGGTCAGGATGATGTTTGCGCCATTGGTGGTCGTGTCACCCACCCAGAACTCCTGCTGGCTGTGGTTGACCTGACGACCGGCCGATCCGTCAAAAACCAAGGTGCCGGCGACCACCTGGTAGCCAGGATCGTTGCCGCCTGAAAGCTGGTTGGTGCCTGCCCCGGCATAGGTCAAGGTGCCGAGACCGGTTTTCACAAAACTGCTGCCGTTGGCGGCCGTGAACTGACCGGTCAGGGTCAGATTACCCACTACATCCAAGGTGCCGGAATTGGTGCCGACAGTGCCGTTGAGACCGTAATTGGCCGCCAGATCGTAACCACGATTGATGGTGACGGACGGTCCCTGGTAGCTCAATGTGCCGCCGTTCAGCACCAAGTTGTTCGGGGAGGCGGTGGAGGCGCCGATCGGGCTTTTGACGCCGCCGTTGGCCAGATTGCTGACCACCAGCATGCCGCCGTTGGCGCCGTTGAGAATCGTCGCCCCGGTATAGCCGTTCGTGGTTTCCATCGTGACCACGCCCAGGCCGTTGTAAGTAACGTGGGCCGCGCCGTTGATCGCCCCGTTGCCGGCCAGCGTGTAGTCCAAAACATTGTTGGCAAATGTGAGGGTGCCAGGCGCAACATTCGTAACCAGCGTCACGTTCGTGCTGCCCAACGCGGTGTCATCAAACAGCACCACGTCGCCATCGGAATACGTGATTGGCGCAAGCGTTCCAGCATTGACCCAGTTGACCGTCGAATCAATGTCCCAGTTGCTGCTCGCCAGCCCGGACCAGACGTCCACGACCACTGCCGTGATGTCGAGGTCAAGATAGTTGCCATTGTTGACCAGCGTGGCCATCACGCCGGACGGAAGGGTTCCGAGCGTGAAGGTGCCCGAACCGGCCTTTGTGCCATATTGAAGCAGATGAAACTGGCCGATCTGAGGATCAGCATCCGCAATGTTCACCACCGTGGTGCCGTTCACCGTAAGCGTGCCGGTGACATTCAGCAGCGGTGTCGTCGGAGTGCCAAACGAACCGAGATCAAATCCAAGAAAATTTGTCACAGCGACGGTGGTTCCCAAGGTCACGGTTGCCGGGGTGAATTGCCCGCCGGCATTCGCCAGAACCACGCTCAAGCCGGCATTGTCTTTGACGGAATAAACGCCGTCAGCGGCGGTCGCCGTGGAGGTCGCCAGGACGCCATTGCTGACAACGGTATTGCCAGTATAGTAATTTCCGCCTGTCAGCGTGAGGGTGCCGGCACCGAGCTTGGTCAAACCGCCGCCAGCGCCATCAGCCAGCACCTGGCTGATGGTGACATCATTGCCTTCGGTATTGAGAATCGCCCCGCCAGCCTGCAAAAAGACCCCGCCATTAATATCGTGAATCCAAGGATAAGCGACCGGGGCACCCGCGTGGAGCGTGCCGCCGTTAAAGTTGAAAGTGCCGGAACCGCCATTATCGGTGATTTCGGTCGCGGTAAGATCGCCGCCATTGAGATTGAACGTGCCGTTGGCACCTGCGTTTTGCGTGAGGTGAATCGAGCCGAGCACCGCCGCACCGGCGTTCAAATTCCAAGAGCCCGTGTAATTTTCAGCAACCCAGGTTTGCGTGGCCGTATTCGTAACCGTTCCGCCGTTCTGATTGATGGTGCCGAGCGAGGTTCCGCCGCCGTCGCCGCTCAGAGTGATGTTGCCACCATTGACGCCAGTCTTGGTGACAGAAGCATTGCCCGAAATGTTCATGGTGCCCACGCCGCCATTGCGGCCCACCGCCAGCCAGTTGTCAACGATCAATACAGCGTTGCCGCTGATGTTGTTGGTGGCAACCGACGAGATGTTATAATTGGCAACCCGATACTCGCCACCGACATGAAGAGTTCCGCCGCTCTGATCGAACAAACACGTCCCGCCGACAGTTCCGTTGCCGCCAGAGCCTACTTCTAAGTTATTGTTTATGTTAATTGTTCCACCAGTCATGTTGACCGTCGCGGAGGAAGCAACGCCATTGTTGTAGGCACCCCATTGGCAATCACCACCGCCAGTCTTGTTGATCGTTCCATTGTTCATCGTGAAATAACCGTCGGCACCCCAACGGCCGATATCCCACCAAAAATTTACATTGATGGTGCCGCCGTTCATGGTGAAATAGCCCGTTCCACGTTGGGTTGCATTGCCTTCGCCAATCCAAAATTCCGAGGAAATATTGTTCGTCCCGCCATTCATCACCATGTAGCCGACCGGACTGGGCCCCCAATCACCATCACCCAGGCAGAAAGGATCCGCAGCGGTATTGAAGACGCCGCCATCTATCTCCAGGTATCCAACCCCATACTCCCCGATGTGAGTTTGTCCGCCGACATTTACCACACCATTGCTTAAAATGTAGGAGCCATATGATCCGGTGCCGAGAGCCATGCGCAGCCAATTGCCGCCACCCGTGTTATTGGTGGAACCAGTTTGCAGCCAGGCACCGGAAGTGTTGGCCGCGTTACCAGCCAGCGTGTCACCATGCTGAAAAACAGGATCGCCCGGCTGGATGAGAATGATGTTATTTGAGCCGGCATCGTCGGTGCAATTGACCGTGCCGCTAGGAATGACACCACCGCTCCAGTTGGCGGTGTTGTTGTAATCATTGGCACCAGTGCCGCCACTCCATTGCGTTTGGGCCAAAGCCGTTACCGCCGGCACAAGCAGCGCGGCTGCCAAGGCCAGATATTTCTTGCCTCGGAATGGGTTGGGTTGTGATTTCACACTGAGGTTATGGGGATTTTTCATAGTTTTTGTTGGGGGACGGTTGTCATGACTTTCTCGAATCAGATCCTGATGCGGTTCAAACTTGGCTGCAACTGCACGAAGCGACATCCACAAACGGTTCCGAGGGGACGGAACATCGCTTTCAATGCAATGTTGAACAGGCTTCGAGTCATCAAGGTTTGATCAAGGCTACCCGCTTTCCCGATGACTTGTCATGTGGCATAAAATGGCCACATACACAATTCAGGGGTTGGCAGATTTTTTCCAGATTATGCTCCAGCGAAACCGCCAGGTCAATGATATAATTAACTTTATTAACTTAACTAGTGCATCCCCGCATTGCCGCTGGTGCCGGCCCGCCGGGCTCCATGCTTTGACAGCCGATGCATCGGAGGCAGGCATCATCCGGTATTTCGGCAAAAATACAAAAATTTACGTTCATGAGGAAACTGGGGATATTCAGAAGAATCAGCCCAACCGGGGAACCAGACGGGGATGCTCTTTCCCGCCCCGGCCAGTCTCAAAATCCCGCGCCTTTTCCGGGAGCTTCAGGCCGGCTCCGCGACGGTGCCGGCGGCAAGCTCCCCAAAGGCCGGGAAAACCGCAAAACCCTCGGAAACCGGCAAAAACACTGGTTTTTGGCAATTTTACCCTCACCCGGCCGGCACCACTCTCTTGCCGTGAGCCTGCTTCAATTTGACGGACACTAACGAGAGAGGATTCATGGTCAGCGAACAAGGATGCCTTCTAACATGGCATCCCGACGGTCAAAATCTAATGGCCACAAACGGCAAAACTCAACCACAGGCAGCCTCGCGCGGAGCCTCGGCGGAAAATTTTGACCGGGCGGCATCCGCCGGGCCACGACATGATTTGAGGGCTATTTTACTCTCCACTTGAGAATGCCGCCGGAGAATTGAGGCTGCAACTGGACCTCGATGCGCAACGCCGTCGTTTCAACGGCTGGAAACTCCACGCGATTCCAGCCATCCTTCTTCACTTGAAAATCCGCCGCCGCGCCAAGCGGCGTCCAGCCGCCGCCTGACTTGTAAAACAGCCGCCAGGATTCCGGCACGCGGCACTGGCCGGCGCCGGTGTCGTCAAACCAGTAAACCTCGGCGCTGGAAATTTTCTTCGGCGCGGCGAAGTCATATTGCACCCATTCGGCGGTGCCGCGATGATCCCACCAAGTCATCCGCAGCATTTCCCCGTCGTTGGAACTGCGCGGTTCAAGCCCGTCGTTCAAGGTGTCCAGCGTGTCGCCCTCGTTGCAATGCGAGGCGCTGACCCGGTATTCCGGCTTGCCGGTTTTCGCCTCCAGCGCGGCCTGCCATCTGTGCGCTTCCGGCAAATCGCTGACCGTCGGAAACGCCGAAATTCTCAAGCGTGTCGCCCCCATCGGAACCAAGGTCAGCTTCTCCACCGGCTGGTCGCTCCACGCCGGAATGGGCTGCAGCACCGCGCACAAGCCGTATTTGTCCAGGGTCCATTCGGGAATCAGTCTGCCTTTGGCCAGGATCTGGATGGGCGCGCTCTGAGGCGTGAACGGATAATCATCCTTCGGCCAGGCCAGTTTTTTGAGCGAGAAGGATTTTTCGGGATGCGCGGCGTCCAACACCAGCCCGTAATTCCACGGCGTCGTCGGATAATAGCCAAACGACGGCCACTGCATCGGGTCGGCGGTCTTTTGCCAGCCGGAATCGCCGATGGCGGTGGCGGCACTGTCCACGCGCTCCACCCGCTCGCCGATTTTCAGCGAGAACGTCAGCGGACCGTAGTTCACGCTCACGCTGTCGTGATTGGCCGTCCAGCGCTGCACGGAAATTTTCATCGGCAAGTTTAGCGTCACCACGTCGCCGTTTTTCCATTTGCGTTCGATCCGCACATATTTGCCGGCCTCCGGGCGGACCGGCAATTTTTTGCCGTTGACTGAAACGCCGGCCGATTTGCACCAGCCGGGGATGCGCAGGTAAAGCGGGAACGTCACCGCTTTGTCCGCGTGCAGCGCGAATCGAATTTTTTCAGCAAACGGATAATGCGTTTCTTCCGTGACGCGAACTTGCCCGCCGTCGCCGACTTGCGCGGAAACCTCGCTCGCGCTGAAAACGGCGGCGCACAGGCCGTTGTCCGGCGTGGCCAGCCAGAGGTGCTTGTTAAAATACGGCCAGCCCATCGAATGGTTGTGCTGACAGCAGCGCGAGCTGAACGGGTTCATCAGCAAAAACGGGCCGCCGTTTTGAATGCCGGGCGCGTGATTCTTGGCGTCGCTCACCACCATGTTCGGCGCGGTGAGATAGCGCAGCGCGCGCAGGTCCGGCGTGAGCGCGGCGGGATAGGTGTTGAAAGCAACATTCTCACAATTGTCCGCCCAGAACGGATCGCCGCTCATCTGCATCAGCAACTCGTCCGACAACATTTGTTCCACCATGCCGCATGTTTCAATCGCCTGGCGCGGGTCGGAATAACCGGGCCGGCAGTTTTCATCGCCGCCAAACATGCCGCCGGGAACCTGGCCGAAGCGTTTGCGCACTTCGTTGAAATCGGCGTAGGTGTCCCGCAGCTCGGCGGAGTTGTGCGTCTGCAAATAATGTTCCGCCGGTTCGCGAAAACATTCGGCGATGTTCACGTTATGCCAGTTGGGCAGCGTGCCGTCCATTTCCCAGTCGGCGGTGACCCGGTGAATCTTATCCGCCAGTTGCAGGAGAAAGGCGTCGCCGGTGCGGTTGTAAAGCCAGTAGATGCTGTAAAGCTCGTCGCCGCCGCGCATTTTCTGCCAGTAATGGGTCAGCAACTGGTCGTCGGGCAGGCTGAGATGATATTTGAAATACTTCGTCATCAAGTCAATCACGCGCGGATCGTGGGAATGTTCGTAATAGGTTTCCAGGCAGAACATCATCGTCATGTTCGCCCAGAAATCGCGCGTGCCATCGTCGTCGAACTTCTGGTCGGGACCAAAATCGCCGTTCGCGCGCTGGCTGTTCAGCGCACCGTTGATCCACACCTCGCTTTCGGCGATCATTTTCGGGTTGTTGAAAATGTAGGCGAGCTGGAGGTAGCCTTTAAGCCAGTAAGGCAGTTCCTCCCAGCCGTATTGCCCTTTGCCATCCTTGCTCAACCAGGCGTTCCCGTCTTTTTGGAGCCAGACGCTGATCTCGCCCAGATGGCCGCACAAACCGTCGCGCTGGCGCTTCAAAACTTCCAGCAGCCAGCCTTTTGGCTGCACCGAACCGATGGGCAGAGAAATGAACTCGCTCGGCTCCAGCGGCAGGCGGTTGCCCAAATAGAAATGGTTTGTCGAAACGGTTTCCGGACGCTCGATGATGCTTGCGTTGTCCGCGCTGAAAGCAGAAAACACCGCGAGCGAGGCGGCAAGGAGCATCGTATTGGTCAGGTTCATAATTTTTATGTTTACAAAAACCGGGGTGAATCCAAATCAAAATAAATCCGGTAGGGCAGCCGTTCCGGCACCTGGTAAAAGGGCTTGAACATGCCGGTGTGCTGTTCCCGTTCGGCAAGGTCGCTGACGCCAAAATGGAGGTCGTCCGACTGGCGGGAAAACCTAGCGGCCAGATCGTCGCCGCGCAATTCAAGCGGATAAGTGTATCTGGCCTCCTGCGCTAGAAGCACCGGACCGTATTTCACCGCCGCCCGGCGCGGATGGGCCGCATCAACCGGAGCCAGTTGCAGCCCCGGCGAAAGTTTTAATTTCAGCTTGTCGCCCGGCGCCCAGGTTCGCTGGATGGCCGCCCAGCCTTCGGCTTCAGTTTTGAACTGAACCGGCTCGTTTTCATTCAGGGTGAATGCGAGCGCCGGCGACCAGGCGGGAATGCGAACCCTCAAAGTCAGGTTCACCGGCTTGTCCGCCTGAAAAGCAAAGAGAACCTCGTCCGCTTCTGGAAATTTCGTTTCCTGCCTTACCGTGACTGGCTGCTGCGAATGAGTCCAGGTCGCTTCCGATGGCACAAACAAATTGACGTAAAGACCTTCGTCGTTTCGGAAATAAATCAGGTTGTGATAGTCGGCGACGCATTGAATATAGGTGCCCGAACAGCACGGCCATTCATCCCAGTGATACAGTTTTGTGCCCGCGCCGAGACGGTAGTCGGCATAATAGAAAGTGCGGCCATCCGGCTGCACGGGCAGCGCCGCGCCGATGCCGTTGTAAAGCAGCGTCTCCATCCAGCCGGCGTATTTCGATTCGCCGGTGAAGCCGAGCAGATAGCGCGACAACTTGAATCCCGCCCAGCTTCCGCACGGAACCTCGGCGCTGTCCGGACGGATTTCCAAAGCGCGGCCGAGCGTGCCGTCCGCCGGCACGCTCCACTCGCCCGGCCCGTAAGCGCCGCTCGCGTAGGCTTGGGTTTGCGTCGCGTAATCGTAGGCGTTCCGAAGAATCTGCAAGCAGCGTTCCTCACCTGTCACCGCATAGGCCATGGCGACGCCGCAGAATGTGTTGATGTGGCTGTAAGCGTGCAGATATTCCGCACCGGCGGGCGCGGAACTTTTCAAAAATTTGTCCCAGTAGGATGGATAAAGCCACAAATCGCCGAAGGTCCGAAACACTTCCCTGCCCGTCAGCAGATAGGCGCGATAGGAATTCTCGGAAAGCGTATACCATTCAAGCGTGCCCTGCGGCTTGCGCCCGTCGCGGTCCAGCGGCGTCGCCGGGCTGCGCGAACGGTCAAACTGCCGCGACGCCCAGCCGGTGATCTGCTCCAGCAGGTTCAACTCCGGGTCGTAGTTTGCATACAACGCGAGATCCACCAGTCCGCCGGCCATTTTTTCCCACGCATAAGTTCCCATCCGGCAGTTGCCGCTTTTGCCAAGCGTTTGTTTCCAGCCGTCCGCCAGCGTGACCGCCTTTTCACGCAAGGCCGGATCGTCCAGCGCGCAGGACAACCGCGCCATGCCGCTCAACCATTGGCCGAAGGTGGCGTCGCACCGGCGCTGCGCCCAGCCTTTCAAGTCATTTCCCGGCGCGGGCAGGCCGGCATCCCGGCGGAAGCCTTTTAACAAGTCATCGTTGGACAGGTTGAAATAGAGTCTGCGTGCCTGCTCCATCTGCCGCTGGAACCTGCCGGGCAGCAGCTTCACGCCGCGATAGTCAAAGGCTTGCAGGCGGTTTGGCGCCGGCGAAACGGCCCGCGGCCCGCCGCGCGCAACCAGGCTGCCGGCCGGCAGGGTGGCGGCAGCCACCGAGACGGCACCGAGGCTGGAGATGAATTCGCGGCGGTTCATGGCACTTGCACGCTCAACCTGTTTTACACGAGGTTGAGCTGACGCATCGGGACATTCTCTAGTTTCGAGGAATTGGACCCGCTTGTCGTGTGGCATAAATCGGCCACAAATTTTTCAGGCGACGGACCGGCTCACGGAAATTGCCGCCGGTAAAAAAATTGGCGGACGCCGGAATCGTCGCGTCATAAAAGTCTTTTGGCACCGCCGGAGAGTTTCATGGAGCCGGGTTAATACCAGCGGTAAAAACGATACGGAAACAACGGCGCGTTGGTGTCCAGAAATTGAAATAGGCCATTGGTGTCGGCCATGACGGAATTCAAGTCAGTCCAGTTTAGAAAGTTGGTGGTGGCCTGGTATTTGTAGCTCTGGCCGGGGTTCCGAAGCATTGAAGCTGGATGCTGCCGTCGCTCTTTTTTTTGAATGCCGGTCAAATTGCCGTATTTGATGGTGGTGATGTCAACGCCGCCGTTGGTGTTGGCCGAGTAACCCGTGACGTAGATGGAGCCGTCCGGGGCGACGGCGATGGCGGTGGCCCCGTCATTGCCGTTGGCCGGGCCGTTGTAGCAGATGACCCATTGTTGATTGCCATTGGTGTTGTATTTGATGGTGGCAAAGTCGTTCCCTGTGCTGGAATTTGTGGAGACTCCAGTGACATAGACGTTGCCAAGACTGTCCAATGCGATGCCGTTGGCTTGATGTTGCCCAACAACCGGGCCGGAATAGTTGGCTTGCCAGAGACTGTTGCCCGAACCATTCAATTTGAAAGTGCCATAGACAAAATTTGGAGGCCCATTATACACCCCGCCGGTCAGAAAAACATTAGTAGTATTTATATCTAGCGCAATTCCGGTTCATCCGAAAAGGGGTCAGTAACCGGGCCAAGGCCACGCGGTCATTGGGCAGCGGCCCTTCGTGGACGATCCGGCTGGTGGTGTCGAGCACGCAGACGTAATGGCTGCGGTCGCCGAGATCGAGGCCGAGGGTGCAGCCGCCGGGCGCAGCCGGGGCGGGCGTGGAAGTGGAAACGACGGACGGAGTGGTTTTTTGTTGTTTTTTTCATAGGCAGAGAGGATAACCCAGCAACCGACACCGGGCCTCTGCCTTCTCATTCTATCTTGTTAGGCCATGTGTGTGGCATCGCTTACTTAAGGATGATAGTCCCAGCGTTTGTAATTACAAGCTGGCCGGTATTAGTGACAGTCAACGTCTCACTACCCGCTGGCGCAAGCGTAAGCGTGCCGCTGCCCGCCTGAGTGAGCGTGCCGCTCTTCGTGGATGCGTTTTTGGAGGGACAATGACAACAACCGCCTGCGATGATGCTGGCAAACAGTCCGACAAATATGACTCCGAAGAGTCTGTGTAGTGTTTTCATAAGTTTATGGTGCGAATATGCAACATGGCCTAACGAAAAAAGCTGAGCCACCGCCGACTCGTGACGTGAGCCGCGACAGCGG
>CAYVGC010000106.1:0-12965 GCA_964449815.1 uncultured Bifidobacteriaceae bacterium | reverse complement strand
TTTACGCGCTGCCGCTGGAGGAGCTTGGCGCGCTCGCCGACCGCCGCCGCCAGCTCGCCAAGGCCCGGGCCTACGCCGGCCGCGGCAATGAAATCGTCACGTTCAACGTGGACCGCAACGTGAATTACACCAATGTCTGCAATGTCTATTGCAAGTTCTGCGCGTTTTACCGCGTGGAAAAGGACGATGACGCCTACGTCATTTCGCTGGCCGAGATGGACCGGAAAATCGCGGAGACGCTTGCGCTCGGCGGCACGCAGATTCTCATGCAGGGCGGTCATCATCCCAGGCTCACGAAGCAGTGGTATCTGGATTTGCTGGCGCACATCAAAAGCAAATGGCCGCAGATCAACCTCCACGGCTTCAGCCCCAGCGAGTTCGTGCATTTCCGCGACGTGTTCCACGAGCCGCTGGAAAAAATCATCGGCGATTTCAAGGCGGCCGGACTTGGCTCCATTCCCGGCGGCGGCGGGGAGATCCTCGTGGACCGCGTGCGCCAGCGCGTCGCACCGCTCAAGGCCATGAGCAACGACTGGCTGGAAGTCATGGACATCGCGCACCGGCTCGGACTGTATTCTTCGGCCACGATGATGTTCGGCCACGTCGAGACGATTGAAGACCGCATCGAACATCTGGAACGACTGCGGCGGCAGCAGGAAATTTCCTTGAAGCGGAAAGCGGAAAGCGGAAATGAAAAAATGGGAAATTTCACCGCGTTCATCGGCTGGACCTTTCAAGCCGAACACACAAAATTGAAAGCGCCAACCGTGGGTGCGCACGAATACCTGCGCACGCAGGCCTTGAGCCGCATCTACCTCGACAATTTCGAGAACGTCCAAAGCTCGTGGGTCACGCAGGGCCTGGAGATCGGGCAGATCGCGTTGAAATTCGGCGCGAACGATCTCGGCAGCATCATGATCGAGGAAAACGTCGTGTCGCAGGCCGGCACCACGTTCCACATGACCGTCGCCGACATGCGCCGGCTCATCCAGGAGCTCGGTTACGAGCCGCACCAGCGCGACAACTGGTATCGGCTGGTGAACTAGCGCCCGGCGGGCAACCTTTGACCAGTCGCTTCACCGGCGCGCTGGCGACAAAGGCTTTGTGTCTGGGTGCCTTCGTGGTAGTTTTTACCCCGTGGAAACCGTCACGCAACTCACGAACCAGCTCGTCGCATCCTACGCCAAGGCGGGCGGCATCAATCATCTGGACGGCAAAAACCTGCCGTCCAAGCGCGTGGTCACGGCCATCACGGTGGATTTGCTGCGGCTGCTGTTTCCCGGATTCTTCGATGAAAAATTAATCCATTCCTCGGAAATCAAGGTGAAAACGGCGGCGCTGCTGGACGCCATCCTCGGCAAACTGGAGGACGAAATCCGCAAGAGCCTCGAATATCATTCGCCGGACGGCCTGGCCAAAAAAGACATTGCGCATGAGGCGCACAAGTTGACGGTGGGCTTTCTTGGCAGCCTGCCGCGTGTCCGCGAAATTCTGCAGACGGATGTGGAGGCCGCGTTTGACGGCGACCCGGCGGCGGCGAGCAAGGATGAGGTTTTGGTTGCGTATCCGTTCGTCGAGGCCATCGCCGTGCAGCGCCTGGCCCATGAACTCTTCCTCAAAAACATTCCGCTGATCCCGCGCATCATGAGCGAGTGGGCGCACGCGCGCACCGGCATGGAACTGCATCCGGGCGCAAAAATCGGGTCGTATTTTTTTGTGGATCATTGCACCGGCACGGTCGTGGGCGAAACGTGCATCATCGGCGATCATGTGAAGATGTATCATGGCGTGACGCTTGGCGCGAAGTCCACGGCCGGCGGACAACTGCTCAAGGGCAGGAAGCGCCATCCAACCATTGAAGACCGGGTGACGATTTATCCCGGCGCGACGATTCTCGGCGGCGAGACCATCATTGGCGCGGGCAGCACCATCGGCGGCAACGTGTTCATCATGGACAGCGTCCAGCCAAATTCCCTGGTAATTTACGACGGCCTGGACATGCGCGTCTTGACCAAGTCGGACAAGAATTTCGCGCTGGATTTTCAAATCTGAAAATCAGTCAAGATGGGAAACTTCCTTGAGCGGCTCGGCAATCGGTGAATTGTCCGAATGAGTTTCCATCAACGGCGCCATGTAATCCCACCATTCGCGGACAGCGGGCGAATCTGGCAATCCCGCGGCGGAATTGTTTTCGTTTAATTTTTGCACGGTGAACAGCGTGAGTGTTTCCTCGTCGAGAAAATCGAATAATCGGAAACGCCCGCCGTCTTCAACTCTGCCGCCAGCTCGGGCCAGGTTTCGTCGTGGTGCTTTTTATATTCTGCCACGACACCTGGCTTCAACTTCATTTTGAAGGCGTGCCGCTGCACGATTATTTCTGCACGGCTTGGGCAGCTTGCGCGGCCGCCGCATTGGCTGCGTCCTCGGAAACCTTGTTGCCCCAGCCAATGATGCAGGTCGAGCCGATCAGGAACAGGAGCATCACCACCACAAGCGATTTGGTCAGCGCCTTCGCGCCGCGCCATTCCTTGAAGAAGATGCCCCACAGCGTGCTGAAAATAATGATGCTCGCCATGTGCAGCGTCCAACTGGAAAACTTGTAGTTGCCCATCTGGCTTTCACCCATCTGATAGAAGAAAAACTGGAAATACCAAAACGTGCCGGCCAGCGCGCAAAACAGCCAGTTGCCGAGGACGGGAATTTTCAGGTCGGTGGACGTGCCGGCTGCGGTGGTTGTCGCCGGAGCATGTTCGCCGCTGCCCGTGCCGCCGTGATGCGCGTGTTCCTCACGGACGTGCGAGGCGAGATATTGATAGCCGGTGCGATTCTTGATGTTCAGCATCACACACCAGATGAAATTCGTCGTCAAACCTCCCAGCAAAATCACCACGATGACCGGCAGTCCCACCCAAAACGGTCCGGTGCCGTGGCTGGCGGAAATTTTGGTGATGGGGTCGCCAAACTGAAACCCGTAGGAGAAACACGAACTCATTACGCCGGAGAAAGTCGCGATGGCCAGCCCCTTCCACAGGCTGAATTCCGAGATGGCCGATGATTTGCCGTCGTTGCCCATGTCCCTTTCCTTGCGCACGCCGGCGATGCCGCCGAGCGCGATGCCCACCAGACAAACCATCACGCCAACCAGAACAATCGGTCCGCCGGCGCTGGTGCCGGAATGGTTGAGGAGCTTGTCGGCAAACTCGCCCTTCACAATCGGCGGAACCAGCGTGCCGAACGCGGCACAATAACCCAGCGCGACCGCCATGCCCAAAGACATGCCGAGATAACGCATCGTCAGGCCAAACGTCAACCCGCCGAGTCCCCACAACACGCCCATCAGATACGTCATCCAAAAAATATGGGCCGGCGTTTCGTGCAGCACGGCGAAGAGGTCTTTGGACAGCAACAGCGCACCGACCCACGGGCAGATGAGCCAGCTGAACATGCCGCCCGCGAGCCAGAACGTTTCCCACGACCATTTGCGCACGCCCTTGTAAGGCACATAAAAACTGCCGGAGGCCAGGCCACCCAGCCAGTGAAAGACGACGCCAAGTAGAGGATTCGGTTGCATTATTCGGTTTTAGTTTGGTTTATGGCCGTTTGCTCAAGACGTTTTTCTCGTAGCTCTTCACTTCCGCCAGCCAGTTTTCACCGGCGAGCACGCCTTGGCTCTCGCAGTAAAAATCCCAGACCGCGCCGAACGGCAGCGTCTTCGCCTCTTCCTGCAACGCGAGGCGCGAGGTGAAATCACCGCCCGCCTCCGCCGTTTTGATGGCCGGCGGTTCGAGCAATGCGATGAGCAATGCGCGAAGCATGTTGCGCGCGCCAATCGTCCACGCGGCGGCGCGGTTGATGCTTGCATCAAAATAATCCAAGCCGATGTGAACGCGCTTTTCAAACCCGTTGGCGACGATTTCGCGGGCGATGGCCAGCAAATCATCGTTGAGAATGACCACATGGTCGCTGTCCCACCGGACGCCCCGGCTGACGTGGAGTAAAATCTCCGGCATGAACTGCAGCACGCTGGAAATCTTGTCCGAAATACTTTCCGTCGGATGATAATGGCCGGCGTCGAGCGTCAGCAGTTTTTTGCGGCTGACGGCGTAGCCGAGATAAAATTCATGTGAGCCGACGACAAAACTTTCGCTGCCGATGCCGAATAACTTTGGCTCGACCGCGTCAAGGTTCAGCTTCGGCGAAATGGGTTTCTTGAAAATCGCGTCAAGCGATTCGGCGAGCCGGGCGCGCGGGCCGACGCGGTCGGCAGGCGTGTCTTTCATGCCGTCGGGGATCCAGATGTTCGTCACGCAGGTTTTGCCGAGCGCCTGGCCCGTCGCCGCGCCGATTTCGCGCGAGCGGATGCAGTGTTCAATCCAGAATTTGCGGATGCTCTTGTCCGCGTGCGACAGCGTAAAGCCATCCGCCGCTTTCGGATGCGAGAAGCAAGTTGGATTAAAATCGAGGCCGAGTCCGTTTTTCTTGGCCCAGGCAATCCAGTTCTTAAAATGCTCCGGCGCGATGGCATCGCGGTCCACTTTTCTGCCGCCAAACTCGCCGTAGAAGGCGTGCAGGTTCAGGCGATGTCTGCCCGGAATGAGCGAATAAGTCTTTTCCAGATCGGCGCGGAGTTCGTCAGGCGTGCGCGCTTTGCCGGGATGATTGCCGGTGGCGACGAGCCCGCCGCCGAGCGTGCCGCCGAAATTCTCAAAGCCGCCCACGTCGTCGCCCTGCCAGCAGTGCAGCGAGATGGAAATTTGCGAAAGGGTTTTCAGCGCGCGCTCAACATTCACGTTTAGTTTGGCATAACGCTCGGTGGCCAGGGAAAAAGATTTTTCAATGTTCATGGTTGTAATGACAGACACATACGGGATTTTGCGCCCGGAGACTATCACGCAAAAATACGGGGCGGCAATCACCATTTCTGGTCAGGGGGCAACCCGCCGGTTGTTTCCAGCGCATCTTCAACCGGCCATCGCCGGCAGCGGACAATTTCAGCTCCAGGTGTCCGCGCAGGTTCAATTTTGCCAAAAAAATCGGACTTGTTGTGCGTCGTTGCCCAGTCATTTTACGCTCCGGGCACAAAGTTCAAGGTGCCGACGATCACCGGCTGGTCGCGCTGGCTGGATGCAGTGTCTTGCCGCAAAGCTCGGTGCAGTCATTGAAGCAAGGAATTTCCACGACTGCGATCAGTCCAGCAATATAGGCCTTCGGATCGTCTTCTATACGAGCGGATGACGATAATGTTACCAGGGATTCCGAACAGGAAAGCAAAATTGCTAATCGTAGACTATATTATTAGATGTGCTTCAAGGAGTTTGGCTACTTATAGTCAGAAGACAAATAAAAAATGTGATTTTCCATTGACAATTAGTGTTTGGTGTAGTAAAGATATTACACAAATAACCCGTCTGTAACCGGCCCGAAGCAGCCCGCTTTAATTAAAGTGTCCTTGGGCAACTGGTTTACAGTGAGTTGTTATTGAAAAACATGAAAATAAGCTAGAAACAAAACCAGAAAAACCAGTAGAAAGAACCTGAACATGAAATCAACATACTGCCTAGATGGTAATAAGAAGTCCTGCCTGTTCCCGGTTTGGGGAAGACTGTTAACGGCGCGCGTGGCCACAATGTTGGCAATAATCGCCGGACTGCTCGGTTTCGGAAATTCGGCAAAAGCCGATCAGGGGAATCAACTAGCAAACCCAGGATTTGAAACCGGGGATGACACCGGCTGGGTAACCCAAGGTCCTGCCAACGTGCATAGCGCAGCCGACACCTATTATAACGCTGGCATGTGTCCGGCCGATCCGACGGCAGAACACATAAATGTTTATGACGGCACCTATGTAGGCAATCTGTATGGAACATTCAGCGCGGCGATCAGCTACTCGTTCTATCAGCAGACTCTTCCAACCGTTGCCGGTTCGACTTGGTCGGCATCCTGTTGGGCTTATGCGTCCCATGAAGACCTGATGGGCGGTAATAATTTTGTGGTGGACGTGGCCTTCCTTGACGCAAGCAGCGCCGTGATCAGGGAGTATCAGTCTGTCAATGTCACCAACTTGACGTGTAACGGAGCGAATGTTTTTCCGCTGGACACCTGGGTTCAGTTGCTCGTGACCAACCAGGTGCAGAATGGCGTTGTCATTGGCACCGTTCCCTCCGGCGTATTCGCGGCGCCGCCGGGCACGGCGTCGGTGCGCTATCAACTCCTCTTTGAAAATGTAAACTATGACGGTGGCTCAATCTATTTTGACGATGCCGTGCTGGATCTCGTCAGTGGACCCATCGTGGTTCCGCCGGTCATTTCAAGCCTGACTCCGAGCAATGCAATCGTATGCACCAACGGGTTTTTGACCTACACCGTCACCTCCAGCGCGGGCACCATCACCAACGTGCAAGTTGTTGCCACCATGACCGGTTTGCCCGGCTCCGGTGCCGCCTCCAATACCGTGACTTACACTCCAACCTCCGGCCTCAATGTTACCGGTTTGGGCACCACCACTGCCAACGTGTCACTCGCGCTCAACTCGAACACTCTTTACAATGTAACTGTCTCAGGAGTGGATAACAGTGGCGTGATCGTCACGCTTGCCGACTTTTTTGATACCCTTCAACCCGTGTATCTTTTCGAAGCCGAGGACTTCAACTACAGCGGCGGACAATGGATCACCAGTATTACTCCGGATGGCGGTTTGTGGGCTTATGCAAATTTGGTGGGAACGGAAGCGATTGACGAGCATGACGGCGATCCTGGCAACGGGGTGCATCACTATCGCGCGTCTGATCCGGTTTCGGTTCAGGGTGCGGCCGAAGTCAGTCCGGCTGGTGTGCCGATCAATCGTCAGAAATACTTGAACGACTATGCGGTTAATCCCGCTGACAGCACCAACCCTGACACCCAGGATGAAGAAGTCGGCTACGTCAACACGGGCGACTGGCAGGATTACACTCGTAATTTCCCCACCGGCAAATATAATGTTTATGCGCGGCTGGCCGTCTCTGGCGCCAGTCTGCTCAATTTCCAGCAGGTTCTCACCGACCCGACGCAATCGGGCCAGACCGTCACGAACCTGGGAACTTTCTCGATCACCGACAACAACTGGAACCTTTATCAATACTGCCCGCTGCTGGATCAATACGGCAACATGGTGTCCGTTTCATTGGGTGGAACGCAAACCGTGCGTGTCTTGGTGGGTGCGGGCAGCGGTCCCAATGAAAACTTCTTTATGATCGTGCCGGCGGTGGTGGCGCAAACCCCGGTGCTCCAAGCGAGCTATCCGGACGGCCTTCATCCTTTTGAACCCACCAATCACTTCACGTTTACGGTGGGCCAGGGAGCCGGCTCCACGATTCCCGCCGGGAATGTCCACCTGGCATTGAACGGATCCGATGTCACTGCACAGGTCAGTTTCAGCAGCACGGCAACCAATTGGACCGGCACGATTTCAGTCGTCTCAAACACCTCTTACAGCGCCATAATAACTGTGACCAATAGCACCCATTTGTCCTCTGCCTACACCATTAGTTTTGACACGTTTTCGCAGAACAACTTCATGGTGGAAGCCGAGGATTTTGACTTTGAAAACGGCACTTACATTGACAATCCTCAACCCACCGGCGACAGCACCATCAGCGGCGGCGTGGCCACTGGCACTTCGCAGGCTGACAGCTATTATGGCTATCCGGGAGGCGTCGTCGGCAACGTGGGTTTTTCCGGTGTGGACTGGTTTAGCACAGAATCCGGCCAGAGCGAGCAGTATCGCCCGTTTGATGTGCCCGGAACCCAGGTTTGCGGCGACTACCTGCGCCAGAAATTTATTGATTCGGGCGTGACGCTAAGTGACCCGAATGTTGCTGACTTCAACATTGGATGGTATAGCACCGGCACCTGGCTCAATTACACCCGCCATTACCCGGCCGGCAATTACTACGTCTATGGCCGCATGGCTGGCGGAGGTGGTGCTTTCAGCGGCACGACCCTCAGCCTGATCACTGGCGGATGGGGGACCGCCAGCCAGAGCACCAACATTTTGGGTGGTTTCGCCGATCCCAATGCTTCCGGCTGGCAGACGTGGCACTGGGTGCCCATGCTGGATGCGAACAGCAATCTGGTGACGGTCGCGTTCACTGGATCCACCAACACCTTGAGGCTGACCAGCGGAAACAATCTCAATGTCAACTTCCTGATGTTGGTGCCGGCGACCACGCCGCTGCTGCCGTTGGGATTGACCATCAGCCACACTGGTTCACAGATTAGCATTTCGTTCGCCACCCAGGCCGGCCATGCTTATACGGTGCTCTACTCGAGCAGCCTGAATTCTGGCGCGGTGTGGTCAACTTTGACAACGGTCAACGGTAATGGTAATACTCAAACCGTTACCGACACCATCAGCGGCGCAGCGCGCTTTTATCGCGTGTCGGCACAGTAAACATGTCAGGTCATCGCCTCCGGGGCGGGCGACTGTTTCGCCCGGCCCGGAGGTTTCAGGAACGAAAACAACAGCTATGAATACAGGACATTCGACGGAAAAACATGAATTGCCTGGCCTTGCAGGGCGGCGAAGCATCGGCAGATTGAATCTGAAGGGCGGGTCGGGGCGGGTCGGATTCACCTTGATTGAATTGCTGGTGGTCATCGCCATCATCGCGATTCTGGCGGCGATGCTGCTGCCGGCCTTGTCGAAGGCGAAGCAAAAGGCGCAGGGCATCGGATGCATCAACAATCTCAAGCAACTCAGTCTGGCTTGGATCATGTATGCGCAGGACAACCAGGGCGTTCTGCCAAGAAATGGGAGCGAATCTGCACAGCCGACTTCGTCCACCGATACCACGAGTCAATACCATTCACAATGGTGTGGGGGCTCGCAAAACTCGGCCCAGGCGGTGGATCCGACGTGGATTAAGGCGGGATGCATCTTTCCTTATGTAAAGGCCGTTAATGTTTACCGTTGTCCCGCCGATGTCAGCACTTGGCCGCTCACCGGCGCTCTGGCGCAGCCACGAACCCGCAGCATGTCCATGAATTGCTGGCTCGGTCCTTATCAGGTATGGGCGCCGAATTACCGGGTTTTTTACAGGGAGGGTGACCTTGGTGCCATGGGTGCGGTGAACGTCTGGCTGTTCATGGATGAAAACCCCTACAGCATCAATGACGGTTACATGGTCGAAGATCCGGCGGCGCTCCAGTGGGTTGATTATCCGGCCACTTATCACAATCGAGCGGGTGGAATTTCATTTTGTGATGGGCATGCGCAAATCAAAAAATGGACCGATTCAGTCGTTATCAACATGAGAACCGAGAATCCGACCACCATGTCACCCAGCCCGATAAACTGTCCCGATCTGCCTTGGATTCAGTCGCTCAGCACGATGCACATGTGATTGGCGGAACGAAGCCGTTTGCCTTTTATCGTCTGACGGCTGCGAATGCCTCAAGCTGGCAACAGAGCAGGCTCACGCTGAAATATTCCGGCAGGTTGCCGGACAATTCTTGCGGTTGCAGGTCTGTTTCCATGGCACTTTTGACCGGCATCTGCCGGTGATGGTTTCCTTTTTGGCAACGCTGGCGGCAGAAACTTACAGCTCCGGATCGGAAGGTTCTTTGCGAAACCACTGGAGCGAATAAAGAATCATTTCCGTGGAATTCTTGAACTGCAATTTTTCCTTGATGCGGTTTTTGAACGAGCTGACGGTGGGCAGTGCGACGTTCATTTCCTGCGCGATCTCGCGGGTTCCTTTGCCTTGTCCCAGCATCCGAAAGACCTCCAGTTCACGATCGCTTAGAGCCTCCAAGGGAGACGGAACCTGATCGGGTTCGCCTTTCACAAATTTTGAGACCACGAGCGTGGCCATTTTTTCGCTGATATGAACATTTCCGCTGAGCAC
This sequence comes from uncultured Bifidobacteriaceae bacterium, assembly GCA_964449815.1. Taxonomy (GTDB): domain Bacteria; phylum Verrucomicrobiota; class Verrucomicrobiia; order Limisphaerales; family UBA11358; genus UBA11358. The sequence goes on along the minus strand of CAYVGC010000106.1, from coordinate 3,078 downwards.
TTTGCGGATGGCGGCGATGACCGACGTGGCCGGCTCGCTCTTCATTACATAGCCCATGGCTCCGGCCCGCAAGGCCCGGTCCCCGTAAAGGGATTCAGAATGCATGGAGACAACCAGCACCGGCATGTCTTCATAGTCGCGCTTGATGGCCTTGATGAAATCAATGCCGCTGGTGGTGTCGAGTGAAATGTCCACAATGACCAGGTCTGGCGCGGACTCGCTCATGCCGCGCAGCCCGCTCGCGGCATCCGGGGCGTCGCCGCACACGGTCAAATCTGGTTCCAGGTCAATCAAGCGCCGGAGACCATCGCGGAACATCGCGTGATCGTCCACAATGAATATGCGCCGCTTTGCGGAAGTTGTCTCGGCGGAAACAGATTCCGGATCTTCCGGGATGCCGCCGGTTCTTGGAGTATTTGTGTTCATGGCTTAACTTATGGCCGATCAGGGCTGTAGATGATATTTGCAGGTGATCTGTGTGCCTTGCGCCGGCTGCGTATGTAATTCCAGCATGGCGCCAATCACCTTGGCGCGATACCGCATGATCCCGATCCCCATGCCATCCCGGTCCTGGTCGGCCGCCCGGAAACCGACGCCATTATCCTGCACGGACAGCACCAAGTCGTCGTTTTCCTTTCGTAAACGGACGGTTATGGCGGTGGCGTGGCTGTGCTTGGCCGCGTTCATTATGGCCTCCTGGGCGATAAAATGCAAATGCATCGCCACGCTGTTGTGCAAGGTGGGCCACGCGCCGGCGGCCGAAAAGTCGCATTTGATTTTATAGAGTTTGCCGATGCTGAACGTGAGTTCCTCCACCGCGTCCGTGAGACCTTCTTCCTCCAGCCGGACGGGGAACAGTCCGCGCGCCACAGTTCGGGTCTGAACCAGCGATTCATTGATGAGACGGCTGATGTCGTTTGCTTCCGACGATTCAGCCGCATTTTTTTCCTTCAGTTGACGGGCCAGAATGTGCGTCCGATAGGCAATTGCAGCCAGTTGCTGGCAGACGCCGTCGTGGAGATCATGTCCCAGACGTTGTTGCTCCCGGTTGGAGATTTCCAGAATCTCCCTTTCCATTCGTTTGCGCGCGGTGACGTCACGCGCGATCCCTTCCACTTCATTGGATCTGCCGGCCTGCTCAACCAGGCGGGAACTCACTTCCAGCTTGAGCTTTTGTCCAGACGCGTTGACAAAGTCCCAGTCCGCCGCCGGGACTTCCACGCCGGCGATGACTTGTTTAAGCCAGGTGCCGGCTGCTGCCCGCTGCTCTTCGGCGATCAGGTCAATCAGCCTCTTGGCGAGAATGCTGCCGCGTGAATATTGCAGCAGTCGTTCGCCGGCCTTGTTGATGGTGGTCATGCGCCCGGCCAGGTCATGGGTGAACACCATGTCGTTGGCATTTTCAAACAGATCCAGATAGCGCTCTTTCAGGGCGGCTTCGGCCTGTAGTTTTTCTTCAATGATTTGGGTCTGCTGGTGAACCCGGCGCCGCAGCAACATCACCCATCCGAAAGCGGTCAGCAAAACGGCGCAGAGGATGCCCATGGCGCCAAAAAGTTTTGGCAATGTCCACCACGGTGGCCGTGCCAGCACGACCACATCTTCCGGAACCCGCAGCAGCAGGCGGAAAGAGGCCGCCCGCCAGTCCGGCCCGGAGTGCCAATCCTCACCGAGATCATCAATGACACAAACCCCCGTGACCGACAGTTTGCTGCCGTTTTGCAACTGCCCGAACTCCGTGTTCTGTTCCAGCATTCTCAAGTAGGCATGGAAAACAATGCCGTCGGCCTGCAGCACCAGAAACGGCTCTTTGATGTGCTCCGCCCGGTCAAGCAACGTCGCTTGGATTTGCACCAGACGACAGTCATGGGTTCCCGTCAACGCCTCGTCCGGAGTAACGATGTCAGGCTTTAACCCCCGGCCTTGGGCCAGCCGGCGACAAACGCCGTTTTGCAACACCGGCGCGTATTCTCCCTTGGCTGGGAACCCGAGGACTTCAACCCGGTCCCCGATGGGCACGTTATCCATCTGCCGCGTTTCAATGCATAACCCCTCGGTCTCATCCTGAATATACATTTTGTTGGGGTAGCGAAGCGTCACCGTGCCGGTCACTTTGACGCGATGCCCATAAGTGCCGCCCCAGGTGTATTGCAAGAGGCTCTTGATGGGCTGCGCGGGCATTGTCTGCGGATCGCTCGGCGCGGGACGGTCAATCACCAGGTCTTCAGGCAGCGGCACCAGCAGGCCTATATCGAACAACTGCCTTTGGGAGTTGAACCGGGACATGCAAACTCCCTTTGCCCTGACCGTGCAGTCCACCAACTCCTCGCTTTGCGCCACGGGCAGCCGGGTGGCGATCATGGTCAACTGCCCCTGTCCCGTCGCCAGATCAATGACATAATGAGAGCTTAGCTTGTCGAACCGGACGGCACGAACCAGGCCGCGAATCTCGACAAACTGGCTGTCCTCCAGCCCGCTCGCCAATTCCTCAAAGGAAACCGGCTTTGCGGGGGGAAGGTTCGTTTCCCCCAGAATGCGAATGCGGTGCGACAACACTACTGGCGCGAAGGAGCCTGCCCCGGTTTCACCTTCGATTTCCACCAACTGACCGGTTCGCAAAGGAGGATTGTTGGTCGAATCATCCACATAAAAATAAATTCCCGCCGTGTCATCCTGAATGAAGCGAAACGATCTCGTCGGGAACTTGTCGTCGAAGAAGGTCACGACGCCGCGTAACCGCACGGGATAACGCAGGTCCGCCTGCTGGGTGGACAAGCGCCGGATTTGTTCAGCCGTCCGCATTTCTTCCAGCGGAGGATTGGCGGCCGTTGCCCGAAGCCAAAAAAAAGCGGTGACAAGCAAAATCAGCAACCCAGCCTGACCTGCCACCGGTGGTGTGCTTGCGGATCTTGCCTGGCCGATTATTGCTTTCATACCCAATAGCCGAACATGTAAAGTGTTTGTCCGCTCATGCTGCTGTCAATCGAAAGAATACCAACCCGATCCCGCTCGCGCAAGGAGCCACCCGGTGATGTGGAGTCTTGTGGTGGAAATTCATTTCTACCTCATCCTGCCGCT
>CAYVGC010000105.1:3877-13325 GCA_964449815.1 uncultured Bifidobacteriaceae bacterium | reverse complement strand
GCTGGCCACGGCAATGGTGGTCGGGCTGGCCGTCAGCCTGTTCCAGGCCGTCACGTCAATCAACGAACAGACGATGACGTTCGTGCCCAAGGCACTGGCGGTGATCGCAGTGTTGCTGGTGCTGCTGCCTTGGATTGTCCGGACGCTGGTGGAATTCACCACTGCCGTCATCCAGAAAATGCCGGAGATGGTGCAATAAAAATCCTCCTCGTTCTCATCGTCGTCCTAACAGTCGAAAACAAACTGAGCACGAGGATGAGGGCGAGCATGAAAAAATGGAAATAGATTTATATAACTGGCTGCTGGTGTTCATGCGCGTCGGCGCTTTCCTGCTGGTGCTTCCGTTTTTTTCGATGGCCAATTTTCCGGCGACGATGCGGGTGGCGCTATCGGCGTTGACCGCCTTGCTGCTCTCGCCATTGCTGCCGCCATTTCATGCGGGCAACCTGCCACTGTTTTCGCTTTTCGGCGTGATGATTCAGGAAACATGCATCGGCCTGCTGCTCGGCTTCATGGCCCGGATGGTTTTTTACGCGGTGGATCTCGCGGGGAATGTCATCGCGAGCGAGTTGGGCCTGAACATGGGCGCAATCCTCGATCCGATGACGGGGATGTCGTCGCAAGTGCCGGGGACAATTTTATTTTTTCTGGCGGCGGTGGTGATGCTGACGATGGATTTGCACCATTGGATTTTGATTGGTTTTGAACGCACCTATTCGGTGCTGCCCATCGGCGGTGCGCATTTGAATGGCGAGCTGTTCAACGTCCTTCTCGCCCAAACCAGCAACATTTTTGTCGTGGCGCTGCAAATCGCCGCGCCGGTGCTGGCGGTGTCGTTCGTCGTCACCGTTGTTTTTGGCGTGCTAAGCCGTGCCGTGCCGCAGATGAACGTGTTCATCTTGAGCTTTTCCTTCCGCATCGTCGCCGGGCTGATCGTGTTCGGCTTCACGCTGCAACTGACGGCGCAGCATGTGATCAATTATCTGAACCGCCTGCCGGACGATTTGTTAAACCTGGGCCAGCTCATGGGAATGCGATGAATGAAAATTAACCTGTCGAATTCATGAGCGAACAAACCGGCGAAAAAACAGAGCAGCCGACACCGCGACGGATGGAGGATGCGTTGAAGCATGGCCAGATTGCCCGGAGCGCGGAAGTGCAGACGGCATTTGTGCTGCTCGGCGCGGTGGCCGCCCTGACATTCGCCGGGCCGGAAATCTGGAAGCAACTTGTCTCCACCAGCGTGCTCACTTTCAGCCATCTTGCCGACACTTCCATTACCAACACGGCGCTCCAGGGCTATGCCGTCGCCGGCGCTTTGGTGTTCCTCAAATGCGCCGCTCCGGTTGTTATTGCCACCATGCTTGCCGGGCTGCTGGCCGGCGCAATGCAAAACCGATTCAACACCGCCTCCGAGGCGCTCACGCCCAATTGGGACAAGCTGAATCCGGTTGAGGGCTTCAAGCGCGTGTTTTCGTTCCGCAGCGCGGTGCCGGCGCTGGTTTCAATTGTTAAACTGGCCGTGATCGTCGGCCTCACTTATTCGCAGATTAGAACCGTGTTGAACGATCCCATCTTCACCACGGCGGTCAGCGTCGGGCGCCTGGCGGAGTTTCTGGCACAGACCGGCCTGCAAATGTTTCTACGCGTGAGCCTCGCGCTGCTGGTCATCGCCGCCGGTGATTACGGCTACCAATGGTGGCGCACACAGCGGGATCTGATGATGACCAAGGATGAGGTCAAAGAGGAAATGAAAAGCACGGAAGGCAACCCGCAGATCAAATCCGCCCGCCGACGCCGACGCGCCGTCAGCAAGGCCAAGCAACTGGCCGAGGTGCCGACAGCCGACGTGGTGGTCACCAACCCCACGCACATCGCCATCGCATTGCGCTACGACCGAAAAACCATGCGCGCGCCCAAGGTAGTGGCCAAGGGCATCCGTTTGAACGCACTGAGCATCCGGGAAATGGCAGCCAAACATCAGGTGCCAGTGGTGGAAAACAAACCGCTGGCTAGGATGCTTTTCAAACAGGCGCGGGTGGGTGGCGAGATTCCTGCTCAACTGTATGCGGCGGTCGCCGAAGTCCTCGCGTGGGTCTATCGAGTGAACCGCTACCGGTATTACGCAGAACAAAACCAGACTTAAAAAATATCATGGGTGCATTAAGCGACAGAATGCGGAATTTGTTGAAATACGGCGATTTATGGCTCGTCGCCGCGTTATTCGGCACCATCCTTGTGCTGATTTTGCCGGTCGTGCCGTTCATGCTCGACCTGCTGTTGACGGTCAGCATTGCTGCTTCGCTGCTTGTGCTGCTGGTCATTCTTTACCTGCGTCAACCGGCAGATTTTACCGGGTTCCCCACGCTGCTTCTGTTTATCACGCTTTACAGACTGGCGCTGAACGTGGCTTCCACGCGGCTCATTCTGCTCAACGGCTATGCAGGACACATCATCCAGGCGTTCGGAAATTTTGTGGTGCATGGCAATTACGTCGTCGGCATGGTCGTTTTTTTGATTTTGGTGCTGATCAATTTTATCGTCATCACCAAAGGTGCCGGGCGCATCGCGGAAGTGGCGGCGCGCTTCACGCTGGATGCCTTGCCGGGCAAACAGATGGCGATTGATGCGGAGTTGAACGCGGGGCTGATTAACGAGAGCGAGGCGCGCGACCGCCGCCGCGCCATCGAGGAGGAGGCGGATTTTTACGGCGCGATGGACGGCGCCAGCAAGTTCGTCCGCGGCGACGCCATTGCCGCCATCCTCATCACGCTCATCAACATCGTCGGCGGCTTCGCCATCGGCATTGTGCAAAAAGGCATGACGATGAGCGACGCGCTGCACACCTACACCATCCTGTCCATCGGCGACGGTCTGGTGTCGCAAATCCCGGCGCTCATCACCTCCACGGCGGCGGGCGTGCTCATCACCCGCGCGACGGCCAAGAACAACCTCGGCCAGGAACTGGGCCGGCAACTGCTGTTTTATCCGCGCGCGCTGACCATTCTCGCCGTGATGCTCACCGTCATGGGTTTGATGCCGGGGCTGCCAACGCTGCCGTTTCTCACGCTCGCCATCTTCGTCGGGCTGTTGTCGTATTCCATGCACCGGCAAGGGGGAATTTCCGAATTGTCCGCGCCGGATTCAAAATCCGCCGTTGGCGCCGTTTCGCGAAAAACCGGTGCCAAAGCTTCCGCTGCGACGGCGGCCGGAGCCGGCGCGTCCGCTGAAAATCGTCCGGCGGACCCGCTGGAAAACCTGCTGACGCTCGACACGCTGCAAATCGAACTGGGCATCGGCCTCGTTTCGCTGGCGGACACGAGCAAGGGCGGTGATTTGCTGGAACGCGTGACCGGCGTGCGCCGGAATTTCGCGCAGGAAATGGGCATGTTGATTCCGCCAATCCGGTTGCGCGACAATTTGCAGCACGGCACGAACGAATATCGTTTTCTGCTGAAGGGCAATTCGATAAGTCAGGGTCAGTTGATGCCAGGCCAATGGCTGGCGATGAACGCGACAAACACGCAGACAAAGCTCAAGGGCATTCCGACAGTCGAGCCGGTTTTTCAACTGCCAGCAACATGGGTCACCGATGTCGAGCGCAAGAGCGCCGAGGCGGCGGGCTATACGGTTGTGGACGCGGCGAGCGTGCTCGTGACGCATCTGGCGGAAACGGTGCGGCGGCACTGCCATGAAATTCTCACGCGGCAGGATGTGCAGGCCTTGCTCGACAATTTGAAGAAAACCCATCCGGCGATAGTCAACGAACTGGTGCCCGCACAACTTTCCGTCGGCCAGATCCAGCGCGTCCTCCAAAATCTGCTGGCCGAGGGAATTTCCATCCGCAACCTCGCCGGCATTTTGGAAAAGGTCGGCGATTGCGCCGCGTTCACGAAAAATCCCGACGAGCTTTCCGAATACGCCCGGCGCGCTCTCGGCCCCCAAATCGCCAAGCCGTTCCAGTCCGACGCCGGCCATCTGCGCGCCATCACGATGGATCCGAAACTGGAGCACCAGCTTTCGCAAGGCGTGCGGCAGGCGTCCGGCGAAACCACGCTCGTGGTGGAACCCAAACTGGCGCGGCACGTCATGGAATCGCTTTCAAAATTTGTCCAGCAAATGCTGTCCGCCGGGCAGCAGCCGGTAATCCTGTGCGCACCGCAATTGCGCCTGGCATTCCGGCGCTTTTTTGAGAGCACGTTTGGCGACCTCGCCGTCCTGTCGTATGCGGAAGTCCCGCCACGCGTGCAGGTGCAAAATCATGCGGTGATCCAGGGTCTGGAATAAATTTTCAATCCGCCTCATCCTCATCCTCGAATTTGGAAATAATTTCAGGACGAGGATGAAGCGAAGAATTTTGTGAAACTGATTTGCATTGTCGCCGACAACGCCGCCGCCGCGTTGGTCGAAGTCCATGAACGGCTCGGCCCGGATGCAGTGGTGGTGAGCGTGCGGCCATTGCTTCCCAAAGGCATTTCGCGGATATGGACAAAAAAAATCAAAATTGAAGTCACCGCCGGGGTGCCGGACAAAACCTCTGCGCCCAGGCAGGAATCATTTGCCGCACCGCAAATTCAATTCGAGAACACCGCCGGTTTTTTTTCCGACGCCGACCGCTGGCGCAGCGTTGCGTGGCTGGAAGCGATGGGATTGCTGCCGGTTCATGCCGAAAGGTTGCAAACGCATCTGCGCGCGGCGCACGACGCGCCGCCGGATTCTCCGGACGGAGAATGGAAAATTGTCAGCGGTGCATTGTCGCGCTTCTGGCTGAAACCGCCGCCGCTGGACGATGGCGAGTTGGCACGCCCGCACATTTTCATCGGGCCGCCCGGCTCCGGCAAAACCACCGCGTTGTGCAAATGGCTGACGCTGGCCTCGCTGCTGGAGGAACGCGCCGCACGCGTCTGGCGACTGGACGGTGCCACAGCCAACACTGCGGAATTTCTGGTGATTCACTGTGAAATGCTTGGCGTGCCGATGGAACGGTTCTGGTCGAAACCCGAAACCGGCGGTGAAATGTTGTTCGTGGATTTGCCAGGCGTGGAAATTTCCGACCCGATGGCGATGGCAGCATTGCGTGATCAACTGGCGCGCTTTTCCTCGCCGCGCGTGCATCTGGTGTTGAACGCCGCGTATGAAACGCCGGTGCTTCTGGCCCAATGGCGCGCTTTTGAACCTTGCAAGCCTGAAGATTTGATTTTCACGCATCTGGACGAGGAGAAGCGGCGGGTGAAATTATGGAATTTCGTGTTCGGCACAAATTGCAGCCTTCGGTTCCTTGGTGCTGGGCAAAAAATTCCGGGTGAATTCCGAAATGCATCGCCGGAAATTTTGTTTCCTGTAAAAACCCTTTAATTTCACGGTAATTTTCATACTCCGCCATGCGCTTCTCCGGCTGGCAAAGGGCTTGCTAACAACAGTCAGGCATCAAATGAAAGCATTGATCATTCTTGGCGCAATCGTTGGATTTGTCATCGGTGCGGGCTTTGGGCTGGCCAGCAGCAGTCCGTGGCCGGCGACTCTGTGGCGCGCCTGCGCCGCAGCATTGATGGCCACAATCCTCACCCGCTGGTGGAACCGAGTCTGGCTGGAAGGACTGCGCGAGTCCCTTGATCAACGCCGCTCGAAGCGACCGGTTCCAACGCCGTCCAGCCATCCGGCAAAAAAATAGTTTATGAGCAACAATAGCTGTGAAACCGAGCCAGACCGTTCCGCATCGGCGGCAACAGAGCTGCATCCCACCGCCCAGGAATTGTGGCGGCATTACCATGACCAGACCAGCAGCCAGACTGAAAACGCGCTGGTGGAACGCTACCTGCCATTGGTGTGTTATGCCGCCAACCGGCTGGCCATGACTTTGCCGGATCACGTTAACCGCGATGATTTGCACAGCGCGGGATTGGTCGGTTTATTGCATTCGTTGCGAAATTATGACCCGGCAACGGGAACATCGTTTGAAGGTTATGCGCGGCTGCGAATCCGTGGAGCGATGCTGGACGAGTTGCGGCGCATGGATTGGGTGCCGCGCACGGTGCATGAAAAATCGCGAAAAATCCAGGGTGTCATGGGCCAACTGGAACAGCGGCTTGGCCGTGTGCCAGAGGAAGTTGAAATGGCGAAGGCGATGAAAATTTCGATTTCAGATTATCGTGAGCTGCTTGATGAAATTCGCCCTGCGCAGTTTATCTGTCTTGATGCAGTTTGCACATCGGCCGGCGACGAGACCGGGAGTTTTTATGAAGTCGTGGCCAATCCCAACCAGGCCGATCCGGTCGAAGAGGTTTCACGCATGGAATTGAAGCAGGTGGTGTTTGAACGGCTCAAGGAATTGCCGGAAATCCAGCGTAAGGTGCTGGCGTTGTATTATGGCGAAGACATGCACCTGCGTGAGATCGCCGAGGTCTTCGGCCTGACCGAATCCCGCATCTGCCAGATTCATTCCCAGGCAATCCTATCCATCCGCGCCTATGTGCAGCGGTTTGAGGGCGGGCGGGCCAATCGGGACAAATCCCTCCAGCACTCATGATTATTTTAATCGGTTTTTTCGTGGTTGTCTTTTCGGTTTTTGGCGGCTTCGTGATGGGCGGCGGCCACCTCTTCTGGCTGATGCATCCCAACGAGGTGGTCATCATCGGCGGCGGCGCTTTGGGCGCGCTGGTGATCATGTCGCCGCGCAAGGTGCTCGCGGATCTCGCCCGTGGAACGGCGATGTCGCTCAAAGGCACGCCGCACAGCCGCGCCGCCTACGAGGAATTGCTCAAGGTGCTTTACGAACTTTTTTTGCTGGGCCGGCGCAACGGCATGATCGCGCTCGAAGAGCATGTCTTCGATCCAAAAAACAGCGCCGTATTCAACAAATATCCGCTCTTCGTGGCAAACACCAAGTCCGTCGAGTTTCTGTGCAGCAGCTTGCGCCCGATCATTGACGGCAAAATCAAGCCGGACCAGTTGAGGCTGTTGTTGGACGCGGAAATCGAACGAAAAGAAATTGACCATCAGGCCCCGATCAATGTTTTGACGAAAATCGGAGACTCCATGCCGGGATTCGGCATCGTGGCGGCAGTGCTGGGAATTGTTGTCACCATGGCTTCGATCAACGGACCTATTGAACAAATCGGCCAGCATGTGGCCGCCGCGTTGGTGGGCACGTTTCTGGGCATTTTGCTCGCCTACGGTTTCGTGAATCCGCTGGCGATGAATCTGGATTTCATCGGTGCCGCTGACTTGGATTTCACGCGTTGCATCGCCGCCTGCGTAATTGGTTTTGCCAGCGGCATGGCACCCATCACCGCCGTTGAACTGGGACGGCGTGGATTGAGCAGCGAACTGCGCCCCTCGTCGGATGAGCTGGAAGAAATGCTTAAATCGCTCAAGAACACCGGTGCCAAGCCCTAGCCATGCGCAAAAAACACGATCAACATCATGGCGGCGCCTGGAAAACGGCCTATGCGGATTTTGTGACCGCGATGATGGCTCTGTTTCTCCTGCTCTGGCTCACGGCGCAGGACAAGAAAATCAAGGAAGCCGTCGAGCGCGCCTTCCGCAATCCTTTTTCCGCCGTCAACAAGGAATCCACCGGCATCATTCCCAGCAAGGACACTTCGCAGCAGAACAAGCAAAAAGGAAATTTCGATTCCGTCACCGCCGTTGAAATGCAAATGCTGCGGAAAATAACGGAGGATTTGTCGAAGATGCTGGAGCAAAGCCAGGAGTTGGAACAGAGCGTCCAGATTTCGCTCACGCCGGACGGAGTGCGGATCAATATTTTCGACCATTCGCAAAAGCCGGTCTTTGAGCCGGACACGGACAAGTTCACGACTTATGGCGGCTGGATTTTTTCCACGCTGGCATGGGAGATCGCCCGCTACCAGAATTTCCACATCGAACTGGAAGGACACACCGAAACCCGGCCTGATGCCGACCCGGAAAATCTAAACAAGTGGGATTTGTCCACCGAACGCGCCAACGCCGCGCGCCGCAAGCTCATCCAGAGCGGCGTGGAATCGCAACAGGTTTTCAAGGTCTCCGGTTTCGCGGACACGCAACCGATGCCGGGCCTTGACCCGACCTTGGAATCCAACCGGCGTGTGACCGTTCTACTGAAAGTCGAAAGTCCGGATCAGTCCGCGTCCGACACGTCAAACCAAAATCCACCATGAACGAGCCGTTTGTGCCATTGAGCAACGCCGCCATTTCTGGCCGAAACCAGTCGGACATTCATGTCACCATTGTCAATCATGACGAATCACACCGGTCATTCCAGCCGCTGGGCCGCGCCGGAAAGAGCAGTTCGGGCGGCCAATGCGAACCGCGCGTGACGTTGCAACGCGATGGCAACCATGTTTCGGCCATTCGCATCCAGTGCAGTTGCGGACAAGTCATTGAACTCGTCTGCGATTATCAAACCGTGCCGCCGGCAAAAATTTGAGCTTATGAATTTCACACCGATTTCTCACTTTGTTCTCGTCAACGCCTTTTCCTTTTGTCGGGGACGAGGGCAAATTGATACCGGCATTTTTTGCAAAGGCACCGGCAAACTTTTGCCGGCAACATCGCGCGGAATGGACAATTATCCTGCAAAATCAATGATTTTGAGCGATGGCACAACCGCTGCTCAACAACACAGCACATGAACGTAAGCCTTTACCAAGCCGCAGCAGCAATGAATGCCCAGTCGCGCTGGCAGGAGATGATTACGCAAAATCTCGCGGCTGGCAGCACGCCCGGTTTCCGCAAGCAGGATGTTTCGTTCGCGGATGTGGCCGCCGTATCCCCGCTCGCGGTGGACGGCGCTGCACAGACAAATTTTATGATTCCGGTTGCAGTCACCTCCACCAGCTTTCAGCAGGGCCAGCTCCGGCCTACCGGTGGCGCGCTGGATTTTGCAATCGAAGGCTCCGGCTTCTTCACGGTGCAAATGCCCAACGGTGACCGCGCCTACACACGCGACGGCGAATTCCAACTCAACGCCAAAAGCCAGCTTGTCACCAAGGAAGGTTATCCGGTCTTGAGCAACGGCGGTCCGGTGCAGTTAAATCCCGGCGACTCCTCACCCGTCAGCATTTCGGCCACCGGCCAGATCAGCCAGGGCGGCGTTGTCAAAGGACATCTTCAGGTTGTGACATTTTCGAATCCCGGCCAGCTCACAGCCACGAATTATGGTTATCTGCTCGCCAACCAGCCCGGCATGACACCCACGCCAGTCACCGGCGACACAGCCGTCCGCCAGGGATTTCTCGAAGCTCCGAACAGTTCGCCGACCGGCGAGATGAGCGGCTTGATTGACAGCATGAGAATTTTTGAAGCCAACCAGAAAGTGCTCCAGATGCAGAATGACCGCATGGGACAGGTCATCTCCTCATTGGGCGGCACTTCATAGAAACAAAATAAATAATTATGCTCCGCGCACTTTACTCCGCCGCCGCCGGGATGGAATCCCAGCAGATGA
>CAYVGC010000105.1:0-3867 GCA_964449815.1 uncultured Bifidobacteriaceae bacterium | reverse complement strand
CAACCTGGCGAACGTCAACACCACCGGCTTCAAGAAAAGCAAGGTCGAGTTCCAAGAGCTGCTTTATCAGACCAGCCGTGCCCCCGGTTCCGACCTCGGCTCCGGCAACATGGTGCCCACCGGCATTCAAGTCGGCCAAGGTTCACGTCCTGTCGCCACAGCGCGCATTTTCACCAACGGCGATCTCACACAGACCGGCGAGCAACTCGACGTGGCCGTCCAGGGCAACGGTTTTTTTGAAGTGCAGATGCCCGACGGTTCAAACGCCTACACCCGCGACGGCGCGTTCAAGACCGACGCCAACGGACGCATCGTGACCAGCGATGGCTTGCCGGTCATCGGCGGATTTCAACCCGTGCCCGCCGGCACCACGAACATCACCATCGGTTCCAACGGCAATGTGACTTACACCGGCGCCACTGGAACAACCTCGTTTCAGGTTCAGCTCGTCAACTTCAACAATCCCGCCGGCCTCGAAAGCGAGGGCAGCAATCTTTACAAGGAAACCGCCGCGTCCGGCACGCCCGAACTCGGCACGCCCGGCTCCAACGGCTTCGGCACTTTGAATCAGGGCTACCTCGAACTTTCCAATGTCAGCGTCGTGGAGGAAATGGTCAACCTCATCCAGGCCCAGCGCGCATACGAAGTCAATTCAAAGGCCGTGCAGGCCTGCGACGAAATGATGCAGCAAAGCAACAACATGATACGTTGATGAAATCATTCCCTTTAATTTTATTTCTGATCGTCTGCTGCGGAAGATTTGTTTTTCCGGTCTTTGGAAACGAGCTTTCCACAAATTCAAATCCGGCTCTCATCAGCGCAACCAACACCACGTTCGACGAGGCTGGTGTCACCCGGCTGTTGACCGCCGCGCTGCAAGAACAATTCATCGGTGCCGCCGGCGAACTTGATTTGCGGCTGACGCGCCCGTGGATTTCGCTCAATGCGCCCGCAGGGCAATTGACTTTGAAAATTCTCGACATGCCGAACAATGGCGTTGCCTCCTCGTTCATCGTCCGTTTTGAAATTTTCAACGCCGATGGCAGCAGCCTGGGCAACTGGCAGTATTCCGTCCAGGCGCGGCTCTGGCGCGAAATCTGGGTGGCCCGCTCCATGCTAAAGCCGGGCGAACTGGTGGCGGATGCCGACATCGCCCGCGAACGCCGCGACGTGCTGGTGCTGCACAGTCCGCTGGCCGAGTTTCCCGAAGGCAACGACACGCTCGAAGTGGCCGAATCGGTTCCCGCCGGCTCGCCCCTGCCCTCTTATTCCGGGAAATTGCATCCGGTGATTCGCCGCGGCCAGATGGCGAATGCGCTCATCCAGGACGGTGCGCTGAATGTGATGATGAAAGTTCAGGCGCTGGAAGACGGCACGCCCGGCCAGCTCATCCGTCTCCGAAATTTGCAATCCGATCACGATTTCTCAGGAAAAGTTCTCGATGGAAAAACCGTCCTCATTCCGCTCTAAAATGAAAACATCACTTCCCGTTTTGAAATTCAACTTCCGCAAGGCGCGGTCGCTGGCCGTCGTCATTTTGGCCGCTGTATGGCTGCCGGTCGTCGCATTGCCGCAGTCGCTCTGGCGTGACGACGCCTCCAGATCCATGTTCGCCGACAAACGCGCCGCCGGCGTCGGCGACATCATCACCATCATTGTTTCGGAAACCAGCACGGCCAGCAAAAATAATGAGACCAAGACGGAAAAGAATTCCAGCTTGAGCGCGGCCATCACCTCGTTTTTATATCCGCCGAGCGCCAGCAGCGGATTATTGATGCACAACGGACAGATGCCGGCGATGAATTACAATTCCGACCTCAAGCACGACGGCAGCGGAAGCATCAGCGACTCTGAAACGGTCGTGGCCAAAATCGCCGTGCGCATTGTGGACGCGCTGCCCAATGGAAATTTCATCGTCGAGGGCAAACGTGAGACTGCCTTCAGCGGCGAACATCAGACAATTGTGCTGCACGGCGTCGTGCGCGGCGCCGACGTGGCTTCCGACAACACCGTCTATAGCTACAATGTCGCCGACGCGACGATTTCAATCGTCGGCAGAGGCACCGTCACCGACAGCCAGAACAAAGGCTGGTTCACCCGCATTTGGGACAAAGTTAATCCATTCTGACCATGCCACTCGTGCCAAGAACATTGCGGCCAAAAGTCCGGCGCGCCTGCCGCCAGCCGAAGATTCCGGCCCGCCCCTGCCCTGCCGCAAAACTGGCTGGTTCGATAATTTCGTCTGTATTTTTTCTGGCGGGAATTTTGTCCGCCGCCGCTTCGGGTGTCCGCATTGGCGATCTGGTGATGGTTGACGGCGCGCGCGACAACCAGATCGTCGGCTACGGACTGGTCGCGGGCCTCGCCAATGATGGCGATCAAAATCCGATTTACACCCAGCAGACCATGGCAAATATGCTCCAGCGTTACGGCATCAACATCCCATCCGCCTCGCTGTCTGCGCTGTCGGCCAAAAACGTCGCCGTCGTCATGGTCACTGCGGACATCCCGGCTTTCATCAGGACCGGCCAGCGGCTCGACGTGCAAGTTGCCTCGATGGGCGACGCCAAATCTCTCCAGGGCGGCGTGCTGCTTCAAACGCCGTTGTTCGGCGCGGACAACAAAGTTTATGCCGTCGCCCAAGGCCCTGTCTCCGTCGGCGGATTCACCGCCGGCAGCGGCGGCGGCGGCGGCGCGACGGTCACGAAAAATCATCCCACGACCGCAACCATCATTGGCGGCGCGCTGGTCGAAAAAGAAATTCCCACGACGATTGTTCATGACGACAGCGTGGAATTGCTTTTGCGCGAGCCGGATTTCACCTCAGCCTCGCGCGTAGCCATCGCATTAAACGACAAGTTCACCAACTGCGCACACGCGGTGGATTCCACGACGGTCCGTGTGCAAATGCCGCCGGACGCGGCGGCGTCCCCGGTGGATTTCATCGCGCAACTGGAGGATGTCGAAGTCACGCCGGCCACGCCCGCGCGCGTCATTATCAACGAACGCACCGGCACAATCGTCGCCACGGCGGGCATCCAGATTTCAAGCTGCGCCATCGCGCAGGGCAACATCACCATCAACGTCGCCTCCACTCTTGATGTGTCCCAGCCCAATCCGTTCAGCAGAACCGGCACGACCGAGGTGACGCCGCGCACGATGACCGAGGTCACGGAAAACAAATCCGCCGTCGTCACGCTGCCGGAGTTGCCGACCGTCGAAAAAGTCGCCACCGCATTAAACACGCTGGGCGCCACGCCGCGAGACATCATGGCCATTTTTCAGGCGCTGAAGCAGGCCGGCGCATTGCAGGCAGAATTGATCATCAAATGACATGAACGCCGTCCCGATCCAAAGCAAAATTTCCGGTGCCGACATTCCGTTGGAAATGATCGCAAACAACCGCACCCTGACGCAGCCGCAGAAGGTCGCGGAGGTTTCACGGCAGTTTGAGGCGCTGATGCTGCGGCAGATTTTGCAGGAGACGCAGAAGACGGTAATCCCGTCCTCTTATGCGGACAATTCCACCACGTCAGGCATTTATCACGACATGGTCATCAACCAGCTTGCGGACAGCATTTCGAAGTCAGGCACGTTGGGGCTGGCGAAAACGCTCGAGAAACAACTCGGCCACCAGATACCCCAGACTTCGCCGGCCGGATCCCTCCGCCCATCGGAAACCACGCCCGCCCTGCCTGCCGAAACGGACGCGGTCCGGCCAACCATTTGACAGCACCAAACCATTTCACCATACCGCCAACACACCCATGAAAGACCTCTTGAACAACCTCGTTGACTCGCTCCGCGAAGAATTGAAGGAATACGGCGAAATGCTCGCCCTGCTCGACCAGCAGCAGGAAATGGTCA
>CAYVGC010000104.1:0-13560 GCA_964449815.1 uncultured Bifidobacteriaceae bacterium | reverse complement strand
TTGGCGAAGAGATAGCGCAGCCCGAACGCGGCGTGGATGAACTTCGCGTTGAGCGTGGTGAGGACAATGTCCGGCATCGCCACCAAATTAACAACTTCCCCCGTTCCCGCAACCGCGCCGTCGCCAGTTCCAGCCAGGCCGTGATGGCAGGTGTTTCAGACAGGCTCTTTTAGAGGCTGGATTCGGCAGATGCTGTTAACCGGCGGTCTTTCTTCCACGCCCACCACAAAACGAAGACCGCACCGATTGACAGGATGAAGATGCACGGCACCAGAATCCACCGGCTTGGGTCGCGAAACCCGAAATCACGGCCTTGAACACAGGTTTTATAGGAAATCTTGTTGTCCGCCAGCAAGGCGAGCATGGCTTCATCCGCCGGCGCAATGAATTCCGGGTAATGCCGGCTGTGTGACGGAGTGATCCACAGTTCTTTCGATCCGTCATCGTATTGCATGACTTCAAACCGGGCGTCTTTGTGTTCCGTGATCATTTTCGAAGCCGCCGCCCAGGAAATGGCCTGGGAATAATGGGCGATGATGAATAAAACCATGAGGAGGCTCAACGCAGTCATCGCCAGCGCCGCGCACATGGCAAACACTTTCAGTTCTCATCGCTCGGTTCGCGGTATGTTGGTCTCCTGCTGGTAAAACTTCTGCGTCCCTGGTCGGCGCAGGAGCAGGACGGCTCCTGTCACCACAATGAAGGTTGATAACAGCGGCAGCCAGCCGCTGACACCGCCGTTGTGAAAGTCCTGGTTCTCAATCAAGGTTTGATAGGCAATTCCTTTCTCGGTCAAAGCGGCGTGCAGGGCATCGTTCCACGGTGTTTCTTTGGCGATCCGGTGATCTTCGGGCAGCCTGATGACCAAGGATTTCGAGCCGTCCTTGTATTGATACACCGTAAATCGAGCATCCGCACGTTCGGAAATAATTTTCTGCGCCTCTGCTTCGGAAATGGAGTTGCTTGACCATGTGTGATCCGAGAAGAAGACCTCAAAAGCAAACATGCCGACAATCCAAGCCGGCCCGATTATTCCCAGAATCACCCAGGTGTTATAGGTCCGGGCGTTTGTGCGGCTTGTTTCCAAGGTTTCTTTTTCCGGCTGACGGTGGTCCTGTCGCCGCTGCCAAATCCAAATGAGCCAGGCGGCCGCCACCAACCAGTAAAATGCCTCCAGCAACCAGGTCTGCACACGGAAAATTCCGGGATGAGCATGAATCATCGAGCGGGGAACGAATAATGCAGGTATAACGAACACGAAGAAACCGACGGCCAGCGTGCGCCAGAATTGGATGATGCGTTTGCGTCCCAAAGACGATTGCTGGCTGGTTCGTCCCATTTTGCAACCGAGCCAGCGGCCAAAAAATCCGAACACACCGAACAGGGAGAAGAGGATCATCACGCCTCCCGTCAGAAAGGCGCTCAACGCTCCGGTTGCCGCTTTGGCCGCCGTGCCGCCCTTGGTTCGCCGTGGCGGTGGCCGTTGCGGCCTTGGCGGTGGTGGCCAGCAGCGGCAGAGCCGCAATCACGCCGAGGGTGAAGGTCTTGCCGGGAGTGGTCTGTTTCAGCGCGCCGACGACAAAGGCGAGAAATTGCTCCTGCAACAACTTTCGCCCCCGTGACAGCCGTTGTTTTACCGCCTCCTCGCTCAATTCCAAATCGCGCGCCACGGCCTCAATGGATTGATGCTCACGATAAAACAGAACCAGCGGTTCGCGATAGATTTTCGGAATGCGTTCGAGCGAGCGCCAGAGAATCGCCTTCTCCTCCTCGCTGATGGCGTGGTCCGGCGGCAGCGGTTCCGGCGAGGCCCATTCATCGGCCTCCAGCGATTCAGCGGCGTGAGCCGGCTCGCGCCCCAGCCGCCGGAATTCCTTGCTGATGAGAAAACGGGTGATGCTGCATAACTAGGGCCGCAACCTGGCCGGCTCGCGCAGTTCCGCCAGTTGCTTCCAGGCGCTCACGAAGGTTTGCTGGGCGAGGTCTTCGCTCTGGCTCACGTTGCCGGTGGCGCAATACGCCAGCGAGGAAATCAAGGTTTGATAGCGTTCAACAATCTCGCGGAAGGCCTCCCGGTTTCCATCCAGGCTTTCGGCCACCAAATCAGCATCGTTGAATTCCGCTGTATGCATCGTTTCAGTTGTCATCATATCACCCGGTAAGCACCCGAAAAGGGCTGAGAGGTGACAAAGAATCGCATTGAAATTGATGGCGGCGGTTTTTCCGAGTCAGAACCATGCCCGCGCGGCTCACATTCCTGCACGTTTCCACCGCCCCAAGTCCGTAGCCAGATCAATTTAATCGGAGCGGATTATTTTTTCTCCGCTGCAACGCGCGTCTGCTTTGGTTGCAAACGCCGGCAGCGCTCGACAAATAAAAAGAAAACGCCCGGCCCGAAGCAGAGCAGCATTACTGAAATCCCCGTCGTAATGCCCCAGAAGGTGCCGATCGGCGCGCAGCAATCATCGCGGCGGCGGACGATGACATGGCTTGGCACGGCGATGATGAGTTCGAGAATGCTGCCGCGCAGCAGCCAGCGGGCCGTGCGTTTGAGCAGCGCGTCGGGGGCGTCGGATTTTGCCAGGTGACGGAAAAAAACCAGCGCCCAAACCGCCCAGAAAACCAGCAGGGTGAAAATCATGGTGTAAATCGTGCCGGCACCGGAATTGTGGTTCTGGCCATTTTGACTGGCACCCAGGTGAAACAAAAGGGATGCGTCGAAAAGGTTAAACGCGTCATCTGTAAAAATGGCGCAGAGAATGGAGAAAATTCCGGCAAAGCAAAGGTTCGCCAGAAAGAACGCAGTGACGATGATGGGGATTTTCAGCGGCCGGCGCGCGGGCGGACGGCGTTCTGCGAGGTTGACCGGCAGCAACAGCAGCAAGCCTTGTCCGGCGACGAGGATGCCGAGCCAGAACCAATAGCCCCAATGCGAATAAAAGTCAAGGATGTCATGAATCCCAATGCTGCTGTCATTGTTGTGATTTTTCCCCCAATTTCCAAATGCGACGGCATAGATAGGCATTGATAAGAGGATCAATGCAAGTGCGTAAAGAAAGGCAGTAAGAATGGCCCAGCGTTTCATGGTTTCAATGTGTCCGCAATTAGAACCCCGCGCCAGCGAAATCGGTGCGGGCAATTTGCGGGCTTAATTTTCGCGGCATTACTGTCAGCCCCAGGATCGGGTTTGGGAAAATGGCGGGCGGGCGTCGGGTTTGGCTTGCGCACTTTGTTTTGCCAAGCAGAATCTTGATGTGTCCAGCCTCCAGCCAGCCTTGAACTTTTTGATCCGGCATTCCGCGATGCCTGGCGTCCGCAGAATTTTCCTGTTGCTGCTGCTTTGCCTTGGTTTCGCGGCGGCTGCGGACGAGCTTAAACTGCCCAATTATTTTCACCAGTCGTGGAAGACTGAGAACGGCCTGCCGAACAACGTCGTCACGGCGGTGGTGCAGACGCGCGACGGTTATCTTTGGGTTGGCACCTACGGCGGGCTGGTGCGGTTCGATGGCGTGCATTTCAAGGTTTTTAACAGTGCGAGCACGCCCGGCTTGCAGAGCGACCGTGTCACGAGCTTGTTTGAGGATGCCAAAGGCGCCTTGTGGATCGGGCACGAACGCGGCGATCTGACGTGTTATCGCGAAGGAAAATTTGAATCGCCCGCCGTCCACGAGACGGGCGTGCGCCGCAAGATTCCTTTCATTGGCGCGGACCAGGACGGTGACATTTGGATGTTGAACGAGGAGGGCACGCTGGTTTGCGCCCGCGACGGCGCGACGTGTGCGCTGCCCAACACGGACGGAGTGGCGGAGATGGCGCAGGATGGCCGGGGTGAATTATGGATCACGAGCGGCGGCCGGCTTGCCGCCGTGCAGCACGGCCAGTTGATGTTGTTGTCCAACACCAATGATTCCAATGGTGTCGGCGGTTATGTGCAGGGAATTTGTCCCAGCCAGGACGGCGGGCTGTGGGTGGTGAGCGACGGGCGGGTGCGAAAGTGGGACGGCCGTGCCATGTCGGAAGATCGCGGAACCAATCCTTGCAACGCCACCGTCGTGACAATGCTGGAAACCAAGTCGGGCGTGCTCGCGATGGGAACTTCCAGCGACGGGCTTTTCCTGCTTTTTTCCAACCGTGCTGTTTTGCATTTCAACCAGGCCAATGGTTTTCCCAACAACTGGATCCGCTGCCTGCGTGAAGATCGCGAAGGGACCTTGTGGGCGGGGGCCGGCAGCACCGGCCTGACGGCGTTGCGTCCGGGAAAAGTTGAAACGCTGGAGTCGCCCGATCATTGGCAGGGGCGGGTGGCATTGTCCGTGACCGCTTCGCGGGACGGCGCGATCTGGGTCGGAAGCGAAGGAGCCGGGCTTTACCGTTTTTTGGATGGTGAATGGAAACACTTTGCCGAGAGCGCCGGGCTTTCCAACTTATATGTCTGGTGCGTCTCCGAAGACACGCATGGCCGGATGTGGGCCGGCACGTGGGGCGGCGGCATGTTCATGCAGCAAGACGACCATTTTGTCATCCCACCCGGTCTGGAAAACGTCAAAGTGCCGATGCCCGCGATCCTACAGGCGCCGGATGGGGTCACATGGATTGGCACGGCGAACGGCCTGCTCCGTTACGAAAACGGAGGGGTGAAATGGTTCGGCGAAAAGGACGGTTTAAGTGTGCCGGACGTGCGGGCCATCGTGCAAGATCACGACGGTGCGGTGTGGTTTGGCATGGTCGGCAGCGGGCTGGGTTGCCTGAAAGCTGGCCGGCTGGATCAATTCCTGAAAGGCGACGGTCTTTCGAGCGATTACGTCCAATGCCTGCACCTGACTGCGGACGGCACGTTGTGGCTGGGCACTGACGGCAGCGGGCTTGGTCGTTTCGAGAACGGCCATTACGCCAAAATCACCACCGCCGAAGGCCTGCCGAACAACACCATCTGCGCCATTGAGGAAGATGGCCACGACAATTTCTGGATCAGTTCGCACAACGGCATTTTCCGCGTATCAAAAAAAGAGCTGGACGATTGCGCCGATGGCCGGATTGACTCTGTCAATTGCCTCGCCTACGGCATGGGTGACGGACTTCCCACGCTCGAGTGTTCGGGCGGGCTGCAACCGGCCGGCTGCAAGCTGGCGGATGGCCGGATTTGTTTCTCCACCAGCAAGAGTTTGGTGATCGTGAATCCCGCTGACCTGAAGGTCAACCTGCTGCCGCCGCCGGTGGTCATCGAGAGTGTCGTTGCCGGCGGGCGTCCGTTCGCGGAAAATTTCACCGGCAGTCTGCCGTTGATAATTTCATCGGGACTGCAGCGGTATGAATTTCACTACGCCGGCCTGAGTTTTGTCGCCCCGGAAAAAATGCAGTTTCAATACCGGCTCGAAGGCTGGAGAAACGACTGGGAAAATGCGGCCAATGACAAGCGCGTCGCGGAATACAGCTACATTCCGCCGGGCCACTACACGTTTCACGTCCGTGCCTGCAACAGCGACGGCATATGGAACGACGCTGGCGCGTCGCTCGCGCTCATCGTGTTGCCGCATGTCTGGCAGACGTGGTGGTTTCACACGCTCGCCACGCTGGCGGCCATCGCGCTGGTGACCGGCATCGTCTGGTTTGTATCCCGCCGCCGGATGCGGTTCAAACTGGAGCGCATTGAACGGCAGCAGGCCCTGGAACGCGAGCGCACACGCATCGCCAAGGACATTCACGATCATCTGGGCGCCAACCTCACGCGCATTTCGCTCTTGAGCCAGTCCGTGCATGGCAGCCTGGGAAATCCCGCGCAGGCCGCCGCCCAGCTCGACCGCATCTACGACACCTCGCGCGAACTGACCCGCTCGATGGATGAAATCGTCTGGGCCGTCAACCCGCAGCATGACACGCTGGACAGCCTTGCCAGTTACCTCGGAAATTTCGCGCAGGAATACCTCGTCTCCCTTAACGTCCGTTGCCGTCTCAACCTGCCGTTGCACCTGCCGCCCTGGCCGATCACCGCCGAGATGCGCCATAACGTTTTTCTGGCCTTCAAGGAGGCGTTGAACAACGTGGTCAAACATGCCGGCGCGAACGAAGTGGCCATTTCGCTTGCGACCGATGACGACGGTTTTCAACTTTCGGTGCATGACAATGGCAAAGGTTTTGAACCCGCCGCCGTGTCCGCCCGCCCCGGCCGCGGCAACGGCTTGAACAATCTGCGGCAGCGGCTGGAAAAAATGGGCGGACGCTGCGAGGTTCAAAGCGCGCCCGGCACCGGCACCGAAATCACATTCTTTGTTTCCGTCCCGGCGGCCGCGCGCAAAAACTGACGGCCCGCCAGCCCTGTCATCAATTAACGTGACAAGACTTTGAAGTCGCGCGAGTTTAAGTTATGTCCAAGCTTAAAAATTCATTGAGCATCGCAGTAGCCATTGTGGAAGACGACGTGCCGGCGCGGGAAATTCTCGCCGGCTGGATCCGCAATGCCGAAGGCTTCCGGCTCGCCGGCGAGTATGACGATGCCGAAACCGCCATCGCCAGGCTGCCGTCCGAAAAACCTTCCGTCGTGCTCTTCGACATCAACCTGCCCGGCATGAACGGCATCGAATGTGTCCGCCGGCTCAAGCCGCGCCTGCCCGACACGCAATTCGTCATGGTCACGGTTTATGAGGATGCCAACCACATTTTCAACGCCCTGTCCGCCGGCGCCTCCGGCTACCTGTTGAAACAGATGCGGCGCAACGAACTGCTGGACGCGCTCCGGGATGTTCACGCCGGCGGCTCGCCCATGAGCAGCCAGATCGCGCGCAAAGTCGTCCAGAATTTTTACCGCAGCGAAACGCAGACCGACGGCGCAACCGTGGAATTGTCCGGGCGTGAACGCGAAGTTCTGGAACTCCTCGCCCGCGGTTATCTCTACAAGGAGATTGCCGAGATGCTGAAAATCAGCGTGCAGACCGTCAACACCTACATCCGCCGCATCTACGAAAAGCTCCATGTCCGCTCGCGCGCCCAGGCCGTCGCCAAATACGCGCACCTGCCGATGGGTTCCACGCAGTGAACGGTTTCCGCCGGACGTCCGCGGGACTTACTTAAGAAGGTAATTGTAAACACAGCCGGAACCAATTTCTGGTCCCGGCCTTGTGCATGGTTGAACCTCAAACGCCAAGTCCCCCATTACACCACCATATAGGAATTTCAGGAGTCCTGTGGCCATTTCATGCCACAAGGGTTCCGGGCGATCTAATTTAGAGTTCTGGTTTCTTGACGTTTGTAATGGGTAGTTTAGCCATAGTAAGGGATTTCAACGTGGATGACGACCGTGTTATGCTGAACATTCGACTCGCCGTGTGCGGTCAGGCGTGGCATAAACTTAAAGGCAACCAAACTTAAACCCTGGCAATTCCGACATGTGACATGAAAACAGCATTTCAGTTGATTCTGACACCGGGCTTGATCTTTACCGGCGGTCTTTTGCTTGGCGGATGCGTCGCCTCTGAGTTGAAAGGCTATCAAGGCAAGCCTTACCAAGACAGCGTGCATCATGGTGGTCCGCAGAAAATCCCCGGACGGGTGCAATGCGCCTGCTATGATCTCGGCGGGGAGGGCGTCGCCTACCATGACACCGATGCAGTGAACAACGGCAGCGGCGTTCTGAATCCGGCCAACGGAACGTATCTGAATGAATTTCGCATGAAAGAAGGCGTGGACACGTCCTACACCAAATTTCACGACGAGATTGACAACAGCCCATACAATTTGGTGCAGCCGACTGAAGGCGAGCTCTACGTCGGCTGGACGGCCCCCGGCGAATGGTTCAACCTGACCGTGGCGGTGGAACACGCCGGAGTTTATTCGATTGATCTTTTATACACTTCGAATCGAGGCGGGATGATTTCTCTGGATAGAAATGGCCGGCCTTTGGTTTCTGCGATCAACCTCATTTCGACCCGCAATGACAAGGATCCTCTCGCATGGCGCCAGTGGCATCATTGGAATGTCATGACCAACATCGCCGAAGTGAAGCTGCCCAAAGGGGTGAGTGTTTTGACCCTTCACATCGTCACCGAAGGCAATATGAATCTGGCCTGTCTTGATTTTAACCCCATAAACACATCACGATGAATTTCAGGCTTTTGCTTCCGGTTCTGCTGGGTCTTGCCGCCGCCGCACCGGCATGGTCCGCTTCGTTTTACTCGCAGCGCTTGGATGATGCCAAGGCCGTCTATGTTGCCCCCTCCGGCCTCAGCGACGACACCGCCACTTTGCAGCAGGCGGTGAATCGGGTTCAAGAGACCACCGGCCAGGGCATCGTTCTGCTCGCGCCGGGGAAATACTGCCTCCGTAATACAATTTATGTCTGGCCCGGCATCCGGCTGATTGGCTGCGGTGCCGAGCGCCCGGTCATCATCCTGCCCGCAAACGCGCCCGGCTTCGGCGACGCGGCGCACGAAAAACTCATGATCTTTTTCGCCGGCGGCCGGCCGCGCCATCCGCAGGCCGATCCAAATTTCATCCCCGATGCCAATCCCGGCACTTTTTATTCCGCGCTCGCCAATATTGATGTCGCGGTTGAGGCAGGAAATCCGGGTGCGATCGTGGTGCGGGCGCACTATGCCCAGCACTGCTTTCTCGCGCACATGGATTTGCATCTCGGCCCGGCGCTGGCGGGAATCCACGAAGGCGGCAACGTGATTGAAGACGTCCATTTCTTCGGCGGCACGCACGCGATCTGGACGGCGAAACCTTCGCCCGGCTGGCAGCTAACCGTCATTGACTCCATCTTTGAAGGTCAACGCGAGGCGGCGATTCTCGAACACGAGGCTGGACTCACCTTGATTCGCCCGCATTTTCTGCGCGTGCCCGCCGCCGTTGAAATCGAGCCGGAGTGGGTGGACGAACTCTGGGTCAAAGACGCGCGCTTGGAAAACATTTCTGGGCCAGCGTTTATTTTCGGGATGGAAAAAAATCCACGCAACGAAATCAACCTCGAAGGAATCACCTGCCGCAACGTGCCGGTTTTTGCCGCGTTGCGCGAAAGCGGCAAGCACTTTGTCGCCCCCGCCGCTATTTATGAAGCAAGGAATTTTTCCCACGGCCTGCACTATTCCAACCTTGGAGCAGTCCCGGAAATTAGGACTTTTTTTGATGCCACTCCGCTGACAACAATACCGCAAGCTGTCGGCTCCGATCTGGCCCAACTGCCAGCGTGCGATACTTGGGTGAACCTTCGAGACTTGGGAGCCAAAGGTGACGGCCAGACCGACGACACCGCCGTGTTCCAGAAGGCCATTGACGATCATCGCGCCGTCTATCTGCCGTCTGGTTTTTATATTGTGCGCGACACTTTGAAATTGAAGTCCGACACGGTGTTGATCGGGCTGCATCCAGGCGCGACGCAGATTATTTTGCCCGATGGCACACCTGCCTTTCAAGGTGTTGGTGCGCCCAAAGCCTTGATTGAGACGCCCAAAGGCGGCAGCAACATTGTCGTCGGCATCGGGCTTTACACGAGCGGGAATAACCGTCGTGCCGTCGCGGCGCTCTGGCAGGCCGGTTCCAATTCAATGATGAACGATGTCCGCTTCCTCGGTGGCCACGGCACGCCCTTGCCGGACGGCTCCCGTCAAAATCCGTATAACAACAATCATACTGCCGATCCCGACCCCAACCGCCATTGGGACAGTCAATATCCCAGCCTCTGGGTTACCGGCGGTGGCGGCGGCACGTTCTTGGATATTTGGACGCCCTCGACTTTTGCCCAAGCAGGCATGCTTGTCTCCGACACCGGGACCGAGGGACGCGCCTACCAGATTTCCAGCGAGCATCATGTCCGCAACGAGATTCAGGTGCATAATGCGGCCCGCTGGAGTTTTTACGCGTTGCAGACGGAAGAAGAGCGCGGCGAAAGCGGCTTCTGTCTGCCGATTGAAATTGAATCCTCACACGACATCACCTTCGCCAACTTCCACAGCTACCGCGTCATCAGTTCCTGCCAGCCGTTTCCGTGGGCCGTAAAAGTTGCCAGCTCGCATGACATCCATTTTCGTAATTTTCACTGTGACAGCAACAGCAAGGCCAGTTTCGACGACGCGATTTATGACCAGACGCAAAACCTCGAGATCCGCCAGCATGAATTTGACTGGTTGGATGTTTCGGGCCAGACACCGCGCCATAAACCGGCAATAACTTCAACCCTTATTGCGCACGGTGCGAAGGTGGAAAAACTCGCGGGCGGATTTTTCAATATCTCTGGTGGCGCGGTCGGCCCGCGCGGCGATTTCTATTTTGTGGATGCGCACTGGCAAAGAGTCTATTGTTGGAGTTCCGCTTCTCGACAAATATCCACCGTCTGCGATTATCCGCTGGACCCCGTGAATCTGGCCGTGGACCAAGCGGACAATTTGATTGTCGTCTCCTATGCGGGCAATGGCGTGGTTTATGTGTTAAGTCCGCGTGGCGACATCGTGCCGCTGCCGCCCGGAGCCGTCACCAACCGGCCCGGAAAGAATTTTTATTTGCCCGTCAGCGACTGGCATCTGAACCGTGATTCATTATCCCATCCGGCTGCGCACTTTATTTCACCAGACGGGACGACGGTTGTGCCCGCCGGCAAAGATTTTCTCGCCGGCGCAACCAGTTGGGGCGTCAAATCAAGCCCGCCAATCCGCTCTTTCGGCCTGGATCGCGCCGGGCCGGGAAAGCCGTTTTATATCACCGACGAATCTGCGCTGAGGACGTGGGTGGCCGATGTGAACACTGACGGGAGCCTGAACAATTTCCGGCTCTTTGCCGAACGAGGCGGCGAAAGTGTAACTACCGATTCGCAAGGCAATGTATTTATCGCCGCAGGCCAGATTTACATCTATGACCCGGCTGGCAAACTGATGGATGCCATTGAAGTTCCCGAACGGCCGGTGCAATTGGTGTTCGGCGGTGCGGATCACAAAACACTTTTCATTGCCGCCAGGACATCGCTTTATTCAGTGCGCACACGCTATTCAGGGAGATAAGTTTCGTTTTAAGATGACTTCCCGCCATATCCATCCCTGGGTGTTCATGGTTTTGATCATTCCGTTTGGGGTGGTGTCGGGATACATCGGCGTGACCCTTGCTTATCAACTCACCCACGCTGGCGTGTCGGTCGGGCAGGTCGCGGCCCTGGTGGCGCTTACGGTCCTGCCGAACACCTGGAAGTTTTTTTGGGCACCGGTGGTTGACCTGACGTTCAGCCAAAAGAAATGGTATGTCATCGCGGGACTTTTCAGCGCCCTGGGAATTGCCGCGATGGGTTTTTTCCCCGCCACCAAGCCGGGGCTGGCTGCCTTGTCAGCCGTTGGCTTTGTCGCCAGCCTGGCCACGACCTTTCTCGGCATGGCCGTTGAGAGCCTGATGACTTACAGCACGCCTGATGAATTGAAAGGTCGCGCCGGGGGCTGGTTCCAAGCGGGAAATCTCGGTGGCTACGGCATCGGCGGCGGTCTTGGATTATTTCTGGCCGAACGGTTTTCGGCGCCCTGGATGGCGAGCTGCCTGATCGGCGGCTTGTGCCTGCTCTGCTGCGCCGCGCTTTTCAATCTGCAAACACCCGTCCGTCCGCCCACCGCGCCCGGATTGTTTCCCAGCCTGGCCAGCCTGTTCAAGGACCTTTGGGAAGTCATGCGTAAGCGGCTCGGAATGCTGGCGCTCATTCTTTGCTTTCTGCCGGTGGGATCGGGCGCGGCACCGTTGTCAGCCATTGCCAGCGAGTGGCAGGCCTCGGCGAATACCGTGGCGCTGGTCACCGGTTTTTTGGGCGGAATCGTCTCGGCGGCGGGCTGTCTCGTCGGCGGCTGGGTTTGTGACCGGATGAACCGTCAGGCCGCCTACGTCTGGTTCGGTGTTTCCCAGGCTGTCGGCGGTGTGGCGATGGCACTGCTTCCGCGCACTGAGGCCATGTATGTCCTGTGGGCGTCGGTTTATGCCTTCACCTCCGGGCTGACATATGCGGCTTTCACCGCCTTTGTGCTTGAGGCCATTGGCAAAGGCGCGGCAGCCACCAAATACAATGCGCTGGCCTCGCTGTCCAACCTGCCGATTTATTACATGACCAATATTGATGGCTGGACGCACGACCACTGGAATTCCACTCGGATGTTCTTTATCGAGTCGGCGCTCGGCGTGGTGGGCGCAGTGTTTTTCATTGTTCTGTCAAAATTGTCATTGCGCCGCGATAAAATCATCCCGCCATGATTTCTGCGGTCGCTGCACCGAACGGCTGAGTGGACACGTCACCGTATGGCAGCAGGCAAAAATTAAGGGGCTGAATTTTAC
Organism: uncultured Bifidobacteriaceae bacterium; assembly: GCA_964449815.1. Classification (GTDB taxonomy): domain Bacteria; phylum Verrucomicrobiota; class Verrucomicrobiia; order Limisphaerales; family UBA11358; genus UBA11358. The sequence goes on along the minus strand of CAYVGC010000104.1, from coordinate 1,278 downwards.
AAAACCATGACAATTGGACTGGTGCTGCCCGCTAACTTTCAGGGCGAAGATGACATATGAAATCCAGTGAACCATTCCCCGGCAACAGCGCTTTCACGCTGATGGAACTGCTGGTGGTCATCGCTCTCATCGCGATTCTGGCGGCGCTGCTGCTGCCGGCGTTGTCGGCGGCCAAAGTCAAGGCCAAGTCCATCAATTGCGTGAACAACGAGAAGCAGGTCATGCTGGCGACAAAGCTGTATCTCGATGATAACGGCGGCACGATCTTGCCGCTGTGGATTGCGGCTGGCGCGGCCGGCTATGTGCCCAACGACCCGGCCACCTTTTCGATTCAAAGCCCGTTGTATTGGTGGGCGGACAAGTTGCGCATTGACGGCTATGGTGCGGATAAAGGGGTGATGGATTGTCCCGCGCTCACGCGTCCCGCCACAAAATCCAGTGGTGGCTTATACAGTTCCGTCCGCCCGCTGGGCATCGGCATGAATTTTCCAGAATATGGCTGGACTGCCAACACGCCTGGCCTGCCGCAACATCTTTACAGTCACGCGAAGGAAAATACCGTCGGCCAGCCGAGCCAGTCGGTGGTCTATGGCGATGCCGCCGCGATTACCAATCCCAACGAACCGGACGCGGACAACTGGGTCGAAGCGCCGGCGACCGGCAGTATTTTTTTACGCGTGCCGAGTGATGTGGCGGAGTATGCGCTGGGCGATTCGCGCTCCGTCCCGCGCCATTCTGGGCGGGTGAACGCGGCTTTTTTTGACGGCCATGTTGCGGCGATCAAGAACAGCGCCATCGGCTACGAAGATTCGCGGACGGATTACGCCGCCCTCTGGCCCAGAAACCACAACGGCGTGGTTCCGTGATTTTTTATGCGCCTCCTCCCGTGTTTGCGAGCTGGCTTGAACTTTTCCTCGCCGGAATACGGGGCTGTCTCATGAGATTTTTTGCCAGCCAAACGGCGCTCGCCTCGAATGGTCTTTGGCTGTTCGAGAAACTGGTTGCCACATTGACGGGCGACAAGCTCTAGTCAGTTGCCCCCGTCATCAGCTAAGACCGCCGGATGACTGTGGAAAAAGTGCTTGAAATCGGAGATATGCGTCTGTCTTTGGCGCTTGAAGCGATTTCATACGCGCCTGTTTTTTATGAAGTTGATTAAAATCATGATGGCCGCCGGTTTTTCATCGGCGTTCGCCTGCAATCTGCTGGCGCAAACCAGCACGGTGACGGTGACCAATTTTGTGACCGTGACGGTGACCAACATTGTCACGGTGACGA
>CAYVGC010000103.1:0-14322 GCA_964449815.1 uncultured Bifidobacteriaceae bacterium | reverse complement strand
ACAGCGGAACTGCAAGCGCCAACGGCGGTTGGCTCCGGCGACTTGTTAGGCCACACGTCTCTCATACTTTTGATGCCGCCAAGATACCAACCAAAGTGGCAACGTGGCGAGTGCGATGATGGTGATAATGTCGGTGAACGCTGCCGCCCAAGCCTGAAACTCCGGCACCGGAAAATCAACCCAAGCGCCGTCTTCCAAATGAAAGAAAACAACTGGAATCGGAAAGCTTCCGATGCGGAAACGAGTGCCGACGTGATACTCACAATAAAACGCGCACCAAACGCCGAGTGCTGCGCCACAAATACAAAGTAAGGCAAATGCAACCCACCAACCGGCGCTGACGTGCTGCCGCCGCAACCGCCGGAACAAAGCAACAAGCGTCCAACTGCTCAATGCGAGAAAAATGATGACTAACAAAATGCCCATACGCGAGTGTGGCCTAACGATCCAAAGCTGAGCCACGGCGGAGGTGAGTCGTGAACCGCGTAGCGGAACTGACCGCGCCAACCGCCGTTGGCTCCGGCGCATTGTTAGGTGTCATGGGTATTGGAATCATGGCTGCTTCAATAATGTGGGTGTGTTTGTTGGCGTGGGCGTGGAAATCACCGAAACGGCTGAAGTGGGTGATGCTGGCGGCACTGATATATGCGTCGGTGCTGTCTGCTGTGAATGTGTATCTGAGATGCACGCGCAACTCGGCAGCATCGGGATACCAGCCAGTATCGCAGCAAGAACAGCCGACACTCCTCCAACCCGCGCCCAAAACAACGTCCGCCGCCGCTCCCGCATCCGCTGAACCGACTCGACATACTCCCACCGAAGAGCGCCATGACAATTCTGAACAAACTCATCAATGAAATCATCATCCGCCGAATCAATGGTCTGCTCAAACTCCTCACGAGTCATCGCAGGCTTGACGCTTCCGGTCAAAGGAAGCCGCTCAAGAAACTTCTGCATCTTTGGTGATAATGCCATAACGCGAATGACACCTAACAGATAATGGACAGACGGTTGTTGCGCCTATCCTCGGCCAAGTTCCGCCTATCCGGTTTGAGGATTTGAATCATTTTTCTAACTTGCTCATTTGTCCGCAACGGTTTAGCCCGGTCAAAGCGCCAAATCCGCGCTCAGGAAACACGGCGCAGGTTCAGACGCGCCCACCGTTCCGGCCGCCCGCGGCCATCGCCATGTTGTCACATGGCGGCGGCCCAATTGTCAAGCCCGTTGTCGGATGATTTTGCCCGGCCTGGTTTTTCTGCCGTGGCTGACGGGCTTTTATCCTTACGGGCACATGCAGGAGGCGGCGGCGGCCCGCCGCCGCTTTTCCCGCTGGCAGGCCAGACCGGGCCAAGGTTGACCGAAACTGCGATAATATATATTCAAGATGAACAACTTTTGAAGCCGGATATAATCAAAGTTGGTGGCTGATCCGCCCCCGCAGCGCCTTTTGGGCGGTTAAAGGCGGCCGATCCCGGTGCCGTCTCGGTCAAAACTGCAATTTTTTCGGTCAAGAAAATGTTTTTTTAGAGAGACATTTTTGTTTTTTAGAGAGACATTTTTGATTTCTCGCTCAAGAAAATGATTTTTTAGAGGGACAAAGTGTTTTTCCGCGCGAGAATTCAGGATTAGCGCGCGACAATTTTAGTTTTTCGGTCAAAGAAACATTTTTCCTGGCCGAAAAAATGTTTTTCTTGACCTAAAAAGTGGCTGGTTGGGTGTTTTGTTGTCGCTTCCGATATACATAATCAATCTGTGCCTCCCAAAAGCAGCCCGATAACCGGCATAACCATGCATTCCATCCGATGATATCGCGCCCGTGTCCCGTTATGAGGCAGGCAGACGCAGCGAAGCTCACCAGCAGCAACGCCAGGAAATCTGTCAGCGATCTGGTGAGAGCAAAGTGTCAACCATGTCGTGAGCACATGCCGGTCCTCTGCCCGCCGAACGCGTGGGTTTGCAACCGACGGCGCGCACGGAGCAACGCCCTGCCAGAAAGTTTGTTAACTGCATAATCCCGCAAAATTACACGACTTCCAGGTCCCCCGAAGGCTCCGTCAACGCTCCCGCTGAAAATTACAGGAATCCCCGTTCCGGCATTTCGCCTCCCGCCTCGCCGGTCACAACTGCCGCAGAGCCTGCCGCCCGCCCGGATGGATTGAACTGCCCTCACTCAAATGCCGCCGAACACGCGCTGGAAATTTTCTTCAACGCGGGCGGCCAGCGGTTCCAATTTTTCACCCAGAAATTCCGCGAGGCCGGCATAAACGGCGGTGAGATTGGCGGGATGGTTCAGCGGCCTGCCGCCGGCATCCGCGAGCGGATGCAGAATTTTTTCTGCCGGCAGAAGCTGGTCGGGCGCGTCGGTCTCGATCAGCAAACGGCCGGCGGGGACGTGTTTGAAAGTTTCGCGCTGACGCTGTTTGCGTTCGTGCAGGAAACAGCCGGGAAAACTGAAATACGCGCCGAGCGCCGTGAAAGCGGGAATCATCTCCGCCGGTCCGCCGAAGCTGTGCAGCACGAGACCGCGCGGCGGCCGGTGGTGATCGCGCAGCAGTTCGTGCAGCCGGCCCCAAGCCTGCAGGCAGTGGATGCTTACGGGCAGGTTGCGCGCGGCGGCGATTTGCAACTGCGCGAGAAAAACTTCTTCCTGACCGGCGTAAGGCAAACCTGGCTTCCAGCGGTCGAGGCCGGTTTCGCCGACCGCGCTGGGAACTGCATCGAGGAATTTTTCCAGGTTGCGCCGCCAGTCAGGCGTCCGTCCGTGCAGACACCACGGATGACAGCCGAAGCTGGGCAGCACGATTTTATTTTCACGCGCCAGCGCGAGGACCTGCGGCCAGTCGTTTTCGCCCGCGCCGTTGACCACCATGCATGCGACCGCGGATTTTCCACATGCGGCGAGCAGTTCCTTTTGCCGTCCGCCAAAACGGTCGTCCTGCAAATGATTGTGCGCGTCGTAAAAGTTCATGGCGCGTGCCCGGCGGCAAACTGCTGGATGCGGCCCCAGACTTTGGAGAGCGCGTTGCGGCGGTTGGGCGTGAGATGCTGCGTGACGCCGAGCGGCGCGAGAAATCCCGGATCGTGCGCGAGAATCTCCGCCGGCGCCTGGCCGCTGTAATATTCGCAGAGCAGGCCGGCAATGGCCTTGACGACAAGTGAATCGGAATCGCAATGGAAGAAGCAGCTCCCGTCGCGGAATTCTGAAATGAACCAGAGCCTGGCCAGGCAGCCGGGAATCAGATTTTCATCCACCCGCAGTTCCGGCGCGAGCGGCGGATGCTGTCTGGCCTTTTCAACGAGAAAAGCGAGGCGGTCCTGGCCGTTTTTCAGGGAGGCAAGCTGGGCGGTAAGTTCAACCTTTTTCTCCGCGAGGTTCATGGCGCGGGAAAAGGCTTAATCAGCGTGAGCCGGCGGCGCTTCCGTTTCCGGCGGGCGCGGCGTCTCCTCGTTGTGCTGAAGATTGTCGTGGGGCTCGTGGCGCGGCTGGCGCGGCTCTTCGCGCCGGTGGCCGTGCTCCTTGTGGCCGCGATGAGGCTCATCGGGCCGCGGGCCGCGCGGCGGCTGGATGCGGCGGAGCGCCCGGCGAAGTTCCTCAACCTCGCGCTCGTCGGCGAGCTTCTGGCGTTCGGCGAGTTCGACGAGTTCGAGAATTTCGTCGAGCTGGTCAAGCGTGTGCTTGAGCGACTCCGCGATTTCTGTCGCGTGGATCACCGCCTGGTTGATGGCCGAGGTTTCCGCCGGGCGAAAATCAGCGGGCCTGGCCCAGGTTCTCTGGCGCGGCGGCTCCGGGCGGCGCTGTTCGGGCCGGGCCGGACGTTCGGGACGACGTTCCCGTTCGGGTTCCGGCGCCGGGGGATTTTCCGCGACTGGTTCAGCGGGTGATTCCGACGGGGAATGAGAAGTTTCTTCCGGCGGTGCGGCTTCGGCGGGTTCTTCGGGATGCGGTTCGCGGAAGTCGCCGGAAGTGTCGGCTTCGGGTTCCGCGACCTCGGCGTGAAAGGTGGTTTGTCCGGTCGTTTCCGGCTCCGGAAAGGCGGGCGGAATTTCTTCGGCGGCGGCGGGAGTTTTTCCGGCGGCGGGACGCGGGCTGCGGCCGCGGCCACCGCGCCGGCCACGGCGGCGTCCGCTGGGGCGGCGCGCGGCGGCGGGCAGGTTCAGATTGGATTGTTCGTCTGGCACAAATTCTTTCTTGAGGATGGCGGCTTCGCCCGTAAATGCAATGGTGAACTGGTTTTACTTTTTCACAAACAGCGCCAGGGCGGCGGTGTGGGTGTGGAGGAAGTTTTTATCTCCGACCGGGCCGATTTCGCCGTTGCAGAAAAAACCGGCCAGGCCGGCCAGTTCAAAATGCTCCTCCACCAGCGTGGCGTCGTGGTTGGGGCGGCCGAAAAGATTTTTGCCGCGGCCATTGCAGCAAAACAGGCAGCCGCCGTAAATCGTCCGACCGGCCAGCTCCGTTTTCGTGCGCCGAAGCAGCCCGGTCATGTCCTCGTCGGCGGCGGCGGCGTCGCGGCGCTGAAACTGGATGGTCTGGCCCATGCGCGGCAGGGCGCCGACGGCCAGCACGCCGGAATTCGGGTCGCCGCCGAGCAGGCTGCGCACGAGAAAATCGCCGCGATGAAAATCTTCGAGATATTCGTTGACGGCCAGGCCGATGAACAGGTTGTCCTTGGCCTTGCGCTGATCTTCCGGCGACAGCCCGGAAACCGTCTCGGACAAAACGGTGTAGGCGGGCCGGTTGCCGATGTGGCGGATCAAGTTCTGGTCAACGCGCGTCAGCGTCCAAGTCTCGCCGATGGGCGTGCAGCCCTGCGAAATGACCCCGGCCAGCGCCACGTCGCCGCCGACGGCGATGGCCACGCCGCCGTCCTCAAACACTTCGCCGTCGAGATAAACCTGCGCGAGCGGTTCCGGGGAATTGCCGCTGGCGAGCCCGCCATAAACCGGCGCCGGCGCATAATCTTGGTTCCACGAACGCAGCCAGCTTTCCGCGTCGAGATGAAACGGGTCAATGAACGCGAGCCAGCCGTTCACATTTTTTTGCGCGACGCCCGTCTCAACCTGCCAGAAATGAGCGTCGTCTGCCGCCTCGACATTTTCCTGGGTGAAGCGGACGCCTTTGAGTTTTGCGCCGGGCAGTGAATACAGCGCCAGCACCAGGCCGCCGGCGGATTCGATTTCCTCGGCGTTTGCAATGAGGCTGCCGCTGGAGCAGCCCGCGAGGAGCGGAATCCGTCCATGCACGCGGAGGATTTCCAGCACCTGTCTGGCGTGCGGGAAAAACTTCGGCGACATGAAGACGAGACCGAGCGACACCTCCGGCGCGGGCAGCCGCGCCCGCAAACGCCGCGCCCAATCGGCCAGGCCGTCTTCGTCCATCCCGTCCGACCAGTAGGCCGCTATGGAAAATTCGTTGTTCAACCGGACAAATTTAATGCCGCGCGGGGAAATTGCAAAGCGGGAACCGGCGTCCGTCTGAAAATAAATTCCTCAAGCCGGTCGCCGCCGCGCCGATGACGGAAGGAATGCCCGCCGCCAACGGACGCCGGCCGCTCACTTGAGCCACGAGACAACTTTTTCGCCCGCCCAGATTTCCTGGATGGACTGCCGTTCGCGCACCACGGCGAATTTTTTGCCGCTCACGAAGATTTCCGCCGCCAGCGGGCGCGTGTTGTAATTGCTCGCCATCACAAAGCCATAGGCGCCCGCGCTCAACAGCGCCAGCCAGTCGCCCGCGCCGACTTTCGCCAGCGGCCGGTCCTTGCAAAAATAATCGCCCGACTCGCAGATGCCGCCGACCACGTCCGAGGAGACCGTCGCGCCGGATTTTTTCACCAGCGGGACAATTTCGTGATACGAATCGTAAAACGCCGGGCGGATCAGATCGTTCATCGCCGCATCCACGATGACGAAGTTCTTTTTGCCCGTGCGCTTCACATATTCCACGCGCGTCACCAGAATTCCGGCGTTGCCCACGATGAAACGGCCCGGCTCGATCAAAATTTTCAAACCCAGCGACTGCAGCGGCGGCAGCAATTTTTCCGCGTAGCTGGCCGGCGTCAAAATGCCTTTCGCCGCCGGCGATTGCCACCAGCCTGCCGCGCCGCTCGCCAGCGCCGGATTGTAAATGATGCCCAGGCCGCCGCCGGGGCTGAAAAATTCCAAGCCGTATTCCGCCGCCAGTTTTTTCGCCAGCGGCAAAACTTTCTTCACCGCCAGCTCGAACGGCGACACCTGCGTGAGCTGCGAGCCGATGTGCATCTGCAAACCGCGCAGCCGGATGTTTTTCAGCCGGCTGGCGCGGGCATAGACGGCTTCGATGTTCTCGAAGGCGATGCCGAACTTGTTCGCGTAAGTGCCGGTCGTGATTTTTGCGTGCGTGTGCGCCGCGATGTTCGGGTTCACGCGCACGGCGATGGGCGCGGTTTTTTTCAGCCTCGCCGCGATCTGGTTGACGCGCGCGATCTCCGGTTCGCTCTCGCAGTTGATTGAATAAATTCCCCGGCGCAGCGCGAATTCAATTTCCGCTTCCGCTTTCGCCACGCCGGCAAAAACGCATTTTCCGGGATCGCCGCCCGCCGCGAGGACGCGCTGCAATTCGCCGGCGCTCACCACGTCGAAGCCGCTGCCGAGATTTGCCAGCGTGCGCATCACGGACTGATTTGAGTTTGCCTTCATCGCGAAACAAACCAGATGGTCGAGCGGGGCGAGCGCGGCGTCGAGCTTCTGGAAATGATCCGTCAGCGTCTGCTGCGAATAGACATAGAGCGGCGTGCCGTATTTTTCCGCGAGCGACTCGATGGCGACACTCTCACAAAACAGTTTGTTCCCGACGTAACGAAATTGATGCATGAAGTTTCATTTTAGGCGGCCGCCGCCAAAGTTCAAGGATGGGAAATAAAAAACCCGCCGGAAAAATTCCGGCGGGTTTGCGGAAAAGTGTCTTTACGGCTCGGCCAGAATAGCGGCGCGCTGCTTCTGATATTCCGCCGGCGAAATCTGGTCGGTCTTGTATTTCATAAGCAGCGCCTGCAGCCGGTCCTCTTTGCCGGCGGAAATGGGCAGGGCCGGCGCCACAATGGGCTTCATGCCGAGGTCCTTGCCCACATAGTCCGCTTCCACCGGCTTGGCCGGCTGCGGGGCGGCTGCGGCAGGCTGCGGGGCCGGCTGCGGTTTGGCCGCGACAACCGGTTTGGCCGGTGGCGTGGCGTGTGCAATCTGCCTGTCGGCCTTGGCCAGCGTTTCCGCGCATGGTTTTGCCGCCGTGGCCGCGGCGAGGGCGGCCATTTGCGCCGCCCGTTGTTTTTCATCCAGCGGCCTGGCGGTTGCGTTGGCGGACGCCTGGTTTGCCTGGGCTTCGGCGTGTGTCGTGGCGGGGTGTGCGTTCAACTCAAATAATTGCTTCGCAAGCGCGATGCGCGCGGCGGCTTGCGCCGGATTGTCGGCGGCGCGGATGGCCAAACCGGTCGCGACCATTGCGAGCGCGCACAGGACACGCAGCCACTTGGAAGTTTTCATGCCAATTTCTTACGCCAAATCGCCGCCGGAAGCAACAGCTTTTGCGGCGGGCGCATATAATTTGCGCCAGAGGAACGGCAACGGACACGCCAGCAGCGAGCGCAGCAAAAGCCCGCGCACCGCGCCGCGCGCCACTTTCACGCGCTGTTGCAGTTCCATCACGCTGGCCGCCCGCAGCTTCTCAAGCGTCTCCCGGCCAACCAAAATCGGCCACGCGCATGCCAGCCGGATGCGGAACTGGGAAAATGGCAGGCTGTTCGTGTAACGCCAGCCCGCCGTCAGATGCGCCTCCGCCTTGTCCAGATAATCGTGATAGAGCGGCAGAAATTTTCCTTCATTCGCGGGCGACAACAAAACTTCCGGCGGCAGCTTCGCCTCCTCCAGGCGCTGGGCCGGCAGATAGCAGCGGCCGTTTCTCAAATCCGCCGGCAGGTCGCGCAAGATGTTCACGAGCTGCAAGCCTTTGCCGAAACGGATGCCGTCGGCGAGGAATTGTTTTTCGTCCAGCCTGGCGTTTGGAAAAAGGTGCGTCCGGCACATCTTCGTCCAGAACTCGCCCACGCAGCCAGCCACGCGATAAGTGTAATCGTCCAGTTCCGCCGCCGTTTCCAGCGCAATGACGGTTTGACCGGTGGGGCCGGAACAAGCCGGACCCAGACTTCCGAACCGGCGCAAATCCATTTCCTGTCCGTCCGTGATGGTCGAGAGAACCTCGCGCACCAATTTCAAATCCGCCGGCGAAAGCGTTTGCAGCCGCGCCAGACTGGCCTCGACCTGTTCCAACAACATGCGTTCAGCAGGCAAACCCTGCTGCCGGGCCAGTTCGCCAAAATTCAGCGGCGCGGAAGACCGGCCGAGAATCCGGGCGCGCATTTTTTGCAGCGCGTCGAGCCGTTGCGGGAGCGGGACGATTCCCGTGTCGGCGATCGTGTCGGTCGTGCGCGCGAGCAGATACGCCAGGCCGATTTGCGGGCGCACCGCCGCCGGCAGCACTCGCAGCGTCAGATAAAACGAGCGCGAAGTCGCCTTGAGCAAATCACCCGGCAATGTGTTGCGCGCATCGGACATCGCCCGAATGAAACACGGAAAACTTGCGAAAGTCAGCATCTGATTGCGGCCGCTGGTCTGCGGACGGTGGGGCCAAGTGCTGCGGGCGCTGTAACCTTTCGCCGTTTTGACCGTCTGACCAAACAACCCGCCGACAACAACTGGCGGTTTGCACCTGATAACCTGATTGTAAAAACATGAAACTGAACAAAACATTGATGATAGCCGCGCTGATTGCCGGCAGCGTGTTCGCGGCGGATGTCGCCGTGCGCGCCCAAGATGCCACCAACCCGCCTCCCGCTGGCGCACGTCCGCCGGGCGCGGCCGCCCGCGGCCGGATGAACCTTGATTCAATCGCCACGCGGTTGGCGCTGACGGATGACCAGAAGACCAAGGTCAAACCGGTGTTTGAGGAAATGATGAAAAAAATGCGCGATCTGCGCCAGGACACCAGCATCACCGATCCGACCGACCGCCGCGCCAAAATGAAGGAAATCCGCGACGCGACCACCGCCAAGCTCAAGGATATTCTAACTCCCGAACAGCTCGACAAATGGACCAAGATGGGGCAAGGCAATCGTCGTCCGCCCGGTGGTGCCGGCACCCCGCCGCCCGCCGGCGATGCCAAGCCGCCGCAATAAAATCCTTTCAAAACTATGTCACGGGGACGGCCAAAAGGCCGTCCCTTTTTCATTTATTACTATCCGTCAAATTTTCCCAAAACCGCGACGCGAAAAATTCAATCCGGATTGTTGGCCAAGGCGGCGGATTTTGCGCGGAACCTTGAATTTACATTTGGACAATCGCCTTTCTGAGCCGGGGCCAACGGATTGCCGGCATTGTGCGGCTGCTCGCACCCATTGTTTGATTGAGACCGGAACCCCGCTGCCGAGTTCGCCGGATTTGCCTGCCGAGCTGCAATCAAGTCAATAAACCCTTGTGCTTTCCTCGGCGAAAATCGGTGATTGCAGCATGTCCGAAGAGAGCGTGAATTTGGTGTGGCCGTCGCCGGCAGCCACGCCCCTGGCCACGATCTTGTAAGTGACTGCCTGCTGGGCGGCGAGCGTCGGCACAACCGGCATGGTCACGGTCTGGCCGTTAATCGTGCCTTCGCTGCTGCTGACCGGCACGAGTTCCGCCGCGATGGTCACGACGACCAGCACGTTGGAATCATCCGCCGAACCTTGGTTGGTGACTTTGACGGTGTAAGTCGTGGTGTCGCCCAGCGAAACCGGGTCGGGGTCGTCGGCTTTTTCCAGCAGGATGGCGGGAATGCCGTCCACCTCCGTGGCACAGGAGCTTTGCACCGGCGGAACACTTTCACTGGTGACCGAAGAGTTGAACACCAGCGTGCCGGGCTGCACTGTTTTCAACATCGTGCAAACTTGTTTCGTCGAGTCCGGCGACAGCGCGGGGATTTGCCACGACACGGAATTGTTGGTGAGAATGCCGCCGTCGGTGGTCGCGGTGACCACGACATTTGCCGGCAAGGGCAGCGTGGCGACGGCGTTTGATTCCACAACGTTGCCGGTGTTGTGGATCGTCAGGCAGACTTCCATTTTCCTGCCCGCGATGATTTTATCCGGGATGCTGCAATCAATCGCCAGACCGGCGCGCGGTTCCGGGCCGAGGTCTTCCATGAAAAAATTACTGCATGGCTTCGGGATGACGCAGCGGTAGCGCTCGCCTTTGGACGTGAAATTAAAGGCGTAGGCAGAAATCGGCTCCTTGCCGGCCCAGGTCACGTTGCGCAGGCAGATGGGCTTGCCGTCCTCGCGCGAGGACATGAACGGCATGGTTTCGCCGACAGGGATCTGCCACTCGGAGATTTCATTGGTCAGGCCGGCGGCGAAAAAATCGTCCAGATTTCCCGGCCAGCCCCATTGGTGCAAAATCTCGATGAAATCCGGGTGGAATTTCGGGTCGCGAAAACGCGCGCGCAGATCGTCAGGCGTATGCATTGTGGGCGCAAAGCGCGTGGCGGGATTGCCGAGGCGGGTGGCGCGGTGATGTTCCGCCCGCGCGCTGGCGGCAAACGAAAGCAGCAGCACCAGCCCGATGGCCGTGCTGCGGGGAAAATGATTTTTCATAAGCTGGCTTTGGTTAAAATCCGGGCGCCCGCCAATTAATTTTTTGCGTGGGCGGGTGGTTGGTTTTGCCAACAAAAAGACCGCCAAATTGCTTTGGCGGCCTCGTGAAGAATCGGATCAATAAACCGTGGTGCTTTCCTCGGCGGTGATCGGCGAGATCAGCATGTCGGACGACAGCGAGAACTTGGTCACCGCGCCGCCGGCTTTCACGCCCTTGGCCACGATGGTATAGGTGACCGCGTCTTTCGGCGCGAGCGTCGGCACGACGCCGAGATCAACCACCTGGCCGTTGATGGTGCCGGCGGAGGAGCTGGTCGGCACCAGTTCGCTGTCCACCGTCACAATCACATGGACGTTGGAGTCGTTGGCCGAACCTTGGTTGGTGACTTTGACGGTGTAAGTTGTGGTGTCGCCGACGGCCACCGGATCAGGATTGTCGGCCTTTTCCAGCAAGATGGCAGAAATGCCGATGACCTTGGTTTCACAACTGGTCGAGGCCGCCGCCGCGCACGCGCCTTTGGTCGTGCCGGCGAAGTCAAAGGTGCCGGCATTGGCGCTCACAAAGGTGGCGCAGACATTTTGCGAAGCCCCGGCATCAATGCTGCCGAGGTCATAAACGATGGTGCTGTCCTTGACCTGGCCGTTGCCGGTCGTGCCGGCGACGGTGAGACCCGCCGGCACAGTGACTGCGAGTGTCGAACCAGCCGCCGCCGCGTCACCAGAGTTGGCAACCGTGTAGCAGACGTCAAATTTGCGGCCCATGAACTGTTGATCCGGTGCTTTGCAAGTGACGGCCAAAATCGGCTGGTGAACCGTCGTGGTGGCGGAAGCTTCAGCACTCACGCCTTCGGTGGAGGTGGCTTTCGCGGTGTTGACCAATTTGCCGGGGGAAGAAGCTGCGGCGTTGTATTTGACTTCCTTGCTTTCACCGGGAGCGAGGTTGCCGATGTCGAAGGTCAGGCTGCTTTTGCCGTCGCTGGTCATGCCGGCAGGAAGCGTGTCAGCAATCTGCACGCCGGTGAGGGCACTGCTGCCGGTGTTCTTGACGTCGAGCGTGACGGGGATCGCATCGCAAATAGTTTCATCCGCCGACTCGGACTTGGTCAACGCAATGTTGGCTTTCACAACATGGATGTCCTGGCAGACAACCGGATTATAGGTGGCCAGACCACAGGTGGTCACCACGCCTTCATCGGGGCTGGAACCATTGACCGTGATGGTCTTGACTTCTTTCGGTCCAAACGTGCCGAGATTCCACGTCGCCGTGCCGCTGCCCATGCTGGTCGCTTTCGGATCGGAATCCGTCGCGGCAAAATCGCTGCTGACGCGGTCGCTGACCACGACGTTTTCCAGCGTCGCATCCGTCAGGTTGCTGACCTTGTAGGAATATTGGTAGGGCTGGCCGGCAAGAACTTGAGCGGGGGCAAATTTTTCAAGCAGCAGGCCGCTGCCTTCGGGCCTGCCGCTCGGAAAATAAGCCGACGTGCTGCCGGGCTTCATCGGGGCGGCAGCCGGTGTTGGGACCGGCGCGGGGGCCGGTTCCTGATTCCATTTGCGGCCGAAAGTGTCATACCCCGCCCTTGTTTCGTCTATGCTGGAGCCGGCATAATTGTCTCTGGGATGATTGTCGTTACTGACGTTTGGCGGTGTTGAGGCGCAACCGGCGAGCAGCATGACACCACTTATCACGGACACGATTTGTTTGAGATTTGTTTTCATAGTGTTTTGTTTTTTCCATAAATGAAGTTTTTTGCCTACTCTGGTTTTAACAATCTTACTGACAACCTATATCATAAGACAAGGTTCGATACAATGCAAGTTTTATTAATAGCTACCAGAAGTTTCCTTTGCCCCGGCCAGATGGCCTCGTTGAGGTTAAACTTTGGAAGGATGGCCGGGGACAGCCGGGGCTAAATCAACTTCATCGCAGCGGTTAAAGGAATTTTTCGGGTCTTCAAAAAAATTCCCCTGCTTGTTTTTCAAGCCATTCCAGCAAGTTCGCCAAATGTGAGTTTGCTGGCACCTTCGGTCCGGGTGAGGCGGGAAACTTTGACCCCGAGTTCAGCCAGCCCCGGGCCAGGGCGGTGTCGGCGGTTCTCAGACACTTGCGGATTTGCTTGCCGCCTCGTTTGAAGAAGGCTTAGTATGTTCCTGCTGATTCGAGCCAATGCCGGTTCTGCGCGACTTTGTGAAAGACCGCCATTGAAGGTGATGTGGAATGATTTGCATTCATCCAGAATTACGGGGTTGTAAAAACAGGTTGCAAGTGAAAATTTAAGCGCAGCCAGCATTCGCATAAAGTCATTGTTTATTAATAGTTTGCGCGCGTAGCTCAATTGGATAGAGCGTCGGTCTCCGAAGCCGAAGGTTGTGGGTTCAACCCCCACCGCGCGCACCATTCCATTCCCTCGTGACACCCCATGCCAGCGTGTGCCAGAACATGACTTTCGCCTTTGTTTTCAATGGGTTTAATCACTTCATTCAACGTCGGTATTGCGACAGCCGGTGTCACGCCATGCCACCCGATGACTGGCTTGTGTGAGGCTCCTTGTGATGGTGTTCCGGTGAAGGTCGGCAAAACGTCTATGGCCGTTTCAACCCCCAGCAGGTTCTCATCCGTGTAAACCTTGTCCGTCAGTTTGCTGTCGCAATGGCGCATCACCGCCATTGCGGTTCGGCGTGGCACGCCGGCTCTAGCAAGATTGGTGCAGAGTGTCTTGCGAAGCGAATGGAAATCAGCATAACGCCCCAAGGCATCCTGATATGGGATGCCAGCCGCCTTCAAGTCGCGTTTAAGTCGTTCGATGCGTGGAAACCGCTTGAAGACCAATTCGCCCGGCTGACTTTCATTTTTCAAGTCGCGCAAGGCTGCCACCACTTCAGGATGCAGGCTCATTGGCGCGACCTTGCTATTTTTGGTGGTGGAAGCACGAACCAGGACAAACGGTTTTGCCTCGTCCAATAGCAGATCCGCCCACTTGAGCTTGGCCAGTTCTGACCGCCGCAAGCCGGTATGGACGGCCATCAAGTAAACCGCTTCATGTTCGCCGGCCACTGCGAGCAGGCGCTTTATTTCCTCAACGGTGAACGAGCGCCGCTCGCGGGTTTGACGGCCTTCGGTTTTGACTTTTCCGACCGTCACCAGCGGATTTGCCTGCACCCGGCCGTTCTTGATCAGCCAGTTGAAAAAACACCGGACAGCTTCCAAATAATCATTGATGGTTTTGGGCGCAAGTTCAGGTTTGCCACATCGCCAGGTTTGAAAGGAATCAGCGCTGACATCTTTGGCCGTATGCCAATGGCACTCGGCAATCAGCCGATTCACGCGGAATTCGAGATTTGACAGATGTTTTTCCGACAGCCCAAGCCGCCGGCCATCACTGAAGAAATCCTGCAAATGGTCCGCCAGATTGCGTTGTGCCGCTTCCCGCACGGACTTGGGCAGAATCAGGCCATCACGTTCAAACTGCCGTTCGCGCAGCAGTTCCGCCACCTGCTTTTCCGACGTGCCCAGCGAAATATCCTCAATTTTTCCGTCGGCGGGCTGCTGACGGAATTTCCAGCGCCAGATCCGCGAGCCAGCGGGTTTGTAAATGGTATTGATCATAAATTTTCTAGAGCATTTTCTATTTAGATAGACGCAACGGGTGTTTGCTGGTATTCTTTT
>CAYVGC010000102.1:0-14607 GCA_964449815.1 uncultured Bifidobacteriaceae bacterium | reverse complement strand
CCAAGGCGCTCAAGCGCAAGGACGGCACGGGCGTGTTTGTCATCGTGCGCAATGAGCTCGCGCTGCAACCTGGCCTCCTAAGAAACTAGGCGTAAACATTCAAGCAGCCGCAATCAGTTTGTAGCCGAGGGCGGTGGCGTTGTGTTCGAGCCGTTTGATTTTTCTCCACCGCATTTTTTCTGCTGCTGCCGCCCAAACTTTGGGGTCATAGGCTTCCCGGTATTTCAGCAGATGCCAGAGGATGCGCGCCAGCTTGTGCGCCATCGCGGTGATCGCTTTGGGCGTGCCCAGCCGCGCCTTCCAGCGGCGGAAACAGTCGCCGAGATAGGTCTTGCTTTGCCAGAGCGCCTGCGCGGCCAGCCGCAACGCCTCCGCCGCCCGGCTCTTCACGTCGCGGGTTTTGACCGAGAGCACCCGCCCGCCCGTGATCCGGTTGTCCGGGCACAACCCCAGCCACGAGGCAAAACATTTGGCCGTTGGAAACCGCTGCACGAAGTCCGGCCCCAGTTCGCCAAACAAGACCAGCGCCGTGCTGACTTGCAATCCCGGCACCTGCGTCAGCTCCACCCCGGTGATCCGGTAAAGCTCCGTCCGCGCCTCAAAGCGGGGTTCGTTGGCGTGCGGCGTTTTGTGCCGCAAGGTCGAGGGCGGCGGCGGATTGGCCGACACGTCCACCCGGCTTTCAAAACCGGCCAGCGCCTGCGCCGTGGCGGTGTCGCATTCGGTGATGAGTTGTTGATAGTGCCGCCAGGCCGCCAGGGCTTGCCGTAGCGCAAACAGATGTTCGGCCCGCCAGCCACCCGCCAGACTGCGCGCAATCAGGTCGCCACTGGCTTTGATCCGGCGGTCTTTCAACTGCGCCAGCTTGTGCCCGTTGCGTTCCCCGGCCAAGCACCGCGTCCAGGATCGCCAGTCCGGTCACGCCCACGATGTCGCTGATGACGTTGTGAATTTGCACGTTCATTTGCGTCAGCGCCTTGTGCAACTGCATGACCTGCTGGCTGGCGTAGCGCACCAGGTTGGCCCGCTAACAAGATAGAATGAGAAGGCAGAGGCCCGGTGTTGGTTGCTAGGTCATCCTCTCTGCCTATGAAAAAAACAACTAAAACCACTCCGTCCGTCGTTTCCACTTCCACGCCAACCCCGGCTGCGCCCGGCGGCTTCACCCTCGGCCTTGATCTCGGCGACCGCAGCCATTACGTCTGTGTGCTCGCCGCCACCGGTCGGATCGTCCACGAAGGGCCGCTGCCCAATGACCGCGCGGCCCTCGCGGGGCTGCTCACACAGTATCCCGCCGCCACCGTGGCGCTGGAAGCGGGCACGCACCGCCCGTGGATCAGCCGGCATCTCACCGGCCTGGGGGCCACGGTCATCGTGGCCAATCCCCGGAAGCTCCATGCCATCACCCGCCACGAGCGCAAGTGCGACCGGCGCGACGCCCAGATGCTCGCCCGGCTGGCGCGCGCGGACGCGGCCCTGCTGCATCCCATTCAACACGGCACCGCCCAGGCCCAGCACGATCTGCTGGGCTTGAAGCTGCGCGACCGCCTGGTGCGCCCGCGCGTGGACCTCATCAACACCGTGCGGTTCACGCTCAAGAGCCTGGGCCACCACGTCCGCAACCCCTCGTCCGAATCCTTTCACAAAAACATCCTGACCGAGGTGCCCGCCGACTTTTAGCAGGGAGGCCGGCCTGGCGACGGCGCCGCCGCGAGGCGGGCGCGATAACAAGATGGGCCCCCGGCGCTTTTTGGAAGCACCCGGATCCAATCATGGACCGCTGGCAACAGTGAGTCCGGATGGAAGCGTGATCCTTTTCCGTCTTGCCAAAAGACCGGCTGCCGGCTAAATAAACCAATGTGCCCTTGATTTATAACTTGACTGCCTTCTCATGGAAGTCGCCGGAACCGTTAGCGCTTGCAGTTCCGCTGTCGCGGTTCACGCCACGAGTCGGCGGTGGCTTTCTACGTTAGGCTGCACGAGCACACCGAGCGTTCCATGCGCCTTATCCGCTACCAACTAGAATACCAAGAGCCGATGTTGGCACTTCATCGCAGTGCCATTGAGGGATTCACTTTGGGCATGAGCCAGCAGCAAGACGAGGCTGACCTTGTGGCAGTCGAGGATATTTATCTGCGCAGCCGCGGTGAGTTTCTCCTCGGTTTCATCGGCGTGAGGCTTATTGCGATGGGTGGTTTCAAGCGGCTCTCGGATGATTTGGCTGAGTTGCGGCGTATGCGGATTTCGCGCGATCTTCAAGGTCGAGGTTACGGCACGCTCATATTGTGTGAGTTGGAGCGGCGAGCATTTCAGTTTGGCGTTCGCACGCTTTGCCTGGACACGGCGAGAAGGCGTCCGTTGACACTTGAGTTTTATCGCAAGCACGGCTATCAAGAGACCGGCCAGAGTTTTTATGGAGCAGTCGAGACAGTTCAGTTCAGAAAGACATTGGATGAGCGAGTTTGTGAAGGTGCAGCCTAACAAGATAGAATGAGAAGGCAGAGGCCCGGTGTCGGTTGCTGGGTTATCCTCTCTGCCTATGAAAAAACAACTAAAACCACTCCGTCCATCGTTTCCACCCCCGCCGCCCCGGCTGCTTCACCCTCGGCCTCGATCTCGGCGACCGCAGCCATTACGTCTGTGTGCTCGCCGCCACGGGCCAGATTATTCACGAAGGGGCGCTGCCCAATGACCGCGTGGCCTTGGCCCGGTTGCTGACCCAGTATCCGGTCGCCGTGGTGGCCGTCTGCCAAGCCCCGGCCCAAGGCGGTTTGGGATGGACGCACGCGGGTGAATTTAGTTTGGACGCCCGCCCTCACCTGTGTCCTCTCCCTCAGGAGAGGATTTCACCAGCCACGCTTCCGGTATATTGGGCAGACTGTCCGGCCAATCCCGCCGCCGGTTTTGCCACCGACGCGGGGAACGTGAAAACCCTCTCCGTGGGGTCTGGGTGAGGGAGGACGTAAAACCATTCAGCGGCGGCGACGGCGCTTGCGGGCGGACGGGAAATATGTCTGCTGTGTAAGATTCCAGGGTGGAACGGCCCGCGCGCAAGCTGGGTTTCAAGGTTTTTGCGCCGGGGATAAGCATTGACCGAAATGCGCAAACCTGCTTACATGACCTCATGGTGGCCGGCAGACTAAACCAGCCAGCCAGGCACGGGGTCCTGAACACCCTGCGGCCCATTTTATGTTAGGCCGAGATTGCTATGCTACATTTACGACGCAGATTGTTTGGGCTGTGCCTAGTTCCAGTTCTCCTCGCGGCCTTGGATGGTTGGGTGACGCTGCACGGCCAACCCCAAGACTATTGGGCTGGTAATTATTCCCATGTAATCGAGGGCACGCCATTCTTTCGCATATTGCTAACTCATAGTCCTGCAGCTTACATCGCCGGTTTAGCGGGCTGGGTTCTGGCTTTTGTCGGCATGATTTTGCTGGCACCGGAAACAGTGGCTCTTGCAGTGACTATCATCTTCACGCTTGGACACGCAATCGGTGCCTATTCTTGGTTGGTTGATAGCCGATATTTTTTTCAATTGTATTACGGGATGTTGCTGTTTGCGTCTGTCGGTCTGGCCGTGGGGATTCGCTGGGGTTGGCGAGCCAAGCCACAAAATGATGCGCCCGTCGGGAAGCGACTGCATTGGGGGCTGCGTTGGTCAGTCATCGCGGTGCTATGTGGAATTGAGGCCTATTATCTTTGGCCACACAAGCTATGACGCTTCCGCCCCCTAAGAAGATAGCCGCTACATGATGAAATACAGGCGTTTATAAATTCCAATCTCTTTGAGTCATTGCCCCGTCTTGGAGGCGGTTGGTGTGCTGATGTATTGACAGGCGAAACAGCTTGCTTCCGATATTAAGCCAAGCCTTTGCCGGGAGCCACAGTTAGCGCCACTCGCCCCGGTGGCCCGGCGGGCGCTGCCCTGCCTGATTGAAACCGCTTAAAATGCAGTTTTGCCCGGTAAATACCAGCCAGCACAGCCATGCTGTGTAACGCAAGGCAAGGCTGAAAACAGCATAAATTGAGCAGGTGAATGACGCGGGAAGAGCGGCCGGGCGGTCGCGGCTGCGCCGCCCGTTATTTGCGGCTGCGGGGCACCGCAACCCTGCCATTCCTGGAGTCGGTGCCGGAGATGGACACCAAACTGAAAGAGCCGAATGCGAAGGATGAGGCGTTTGAGGAGGTGGTGAAGTCCGCCCAAGCTGCCGCTGTATTGGTTTTAGTTTATTGATTGATCCGCGAATTGCGCGAATTGACACGAATTGGTTTTTCCTTCGCGCAAATTCGCGTAATTCGTGGATTCAAAGCCGGCGCAGGCGGCGGCGGTGCTAGTGCTGGTTTATTGAACAACGAAGGAACAAAGTTTTGCTGACTTTGTCGCTTGGTTACTTTGTTGTTAAAACCATAAACCGGCGGCGGTTTTATTTCCGCGCCACCAAAAGCAGTGTTCCCAAAAGTCCGGAGGTCTGCTACTTTGTGGCCATGACCATGTTCGCATAAGTTCTGGATTCCGCCGATGGGCTGGCGTTTGAGGAGCAGGAATCGCTCGTGGAAGTGCTCCAGCGCCGGCTGGCGGAACATCGCCGGGCGGAACTGGTCGTGGCGGTGAAAGCGGCGCGGCAGGAATTCAAGGCGGGGCGTTGCCGCCCGGCCACGCCCGCGCAAATCGTCAAACGCATCTTTGCTTGAAACGGCTGCTCCTGCCTTCCACGGCGTTCGTCTGTTCCGGCCGCCGGTTCGCCCGCAAGCAGTCATAGTTAGCGGCGGAATTGCAAGCGGCGCTGGCCTTGCTGGCGGAAGACGCCTTTCATCCACAACTCAAGACGCACAAGCTCAAGGGCAAACTTGCTGGTTCGTGGGCGTGCAGAGCGGGTTATGATTTGCGGGTGGTCTTCCAGTTCGTGCAGCACAAGGGCACGGAGGCAATCCTGCTCGAAAGCCTTGGCACGCACGACGAAGTTTATTGAGCAAAAGTCTCTTTTGGGCAGCCGCCGCTGCGGACCACCGTGGCGGCGGTTTGGTTTTCCAACCGTCCCCAACTTTGGTTTTTTTTGGGTTCATTAAATCTTTCCCGGTTTTCCGCTTTTGTCGCTTCGCGGCGTCGTTTAGATTTGGCTTATGTCATATTTGCGGCGATGGTTTTTGATTTTGTCCGCGCTCGTGTTGGGCGGCGGACAGCTTGTCGCCGCCGGCACGCGCGAGGAGCGCGCCTATGCCGCCGCGCTCGCTGCGTTTCGCGACCAGTTTTACGACCGGGCGACCAACGGGCTGACGCAGTTCCTTCAAAACTATCACAAATCCGGCAATGCGCCGCAGGCCGTGCTGCTGCTGGCGCAGTCGGAATTTTATCTTGGAAATTATCCGGCGGCCATCGCCCGGCTGACCGACCCCGGCAATCTGGCCAGGGCGAAAGCGGCCGGGTTGACGGATCGTTATGTTTATTGGAAGGCCGAGGCGCAGTTCGCCGGCGGCGATCTCAAGGGCGCGGCGGGGACTTTTATTTCGCTGGTGGACGATTTTCCCGAATCCCCGCTGGGCCTGAGCGCGCTGGTGGAGGGGGCGGCGGCCTTTGGAAAACTTGGCCAATGGGCGCAGGTGGACGATTTGCTGGAGAACACGAACAGCCTGTATCAGCGCACGGCGCGGCTGGACCCGGCCAACGAACTCGTCACCAACGGACGGCTGTTGCAGTCGGAATCAAAATGTGTGCAAAAGGATTTTGCCGCGGCCAGTAGGATGTTGCATCTGCTGAATCCGGCGACGCTCACGCCGGAACAGGACTGGCAGCGGGCGCTTCAGCTTTACCGGGCCAGCCTGGGCCTGAACGATCTGGACGCGGCTTTGACCGCCACGACCAACCTGCTCCAAACCGCCCGCCACGGCCAAGGCGGCCATTGGGCGGCCAATCTGGCGGAAAGCGTGGCCCGCCACGCCGACGTGCTTGAAAAAGAAGGCCGGCTGACCGAGGCCGTCGCGGCCTGGCAGGAAAATCTCACGAGCAGCGCTCCCGTGGAGCAACAGCGGCAGGCGGTTTTGAAAATGGCCGAACTGGCGGCGGCGCAAAACGACCTGACCAACGCGGAAGCAGGCCTGGAAAAATATCTCGCCCAGTTTGCCGATTCACCGGCGGCGGAAACCGCCTTGCTGGCCTTGGGTGAAATGTATTTGAAGGATTTCGCCGCCCAACCGGCGGCGACCAATTATCTCGCGGCGGCACAGACCAATTTCGACCAGTTCATCGGCGCGTTCACGAACAGTCCGCTGGCGGGCAAGGCCTTTTTGGATCGTGGCTGGTGCGAATGGCTCGCCAGCCAGACCAATGCCAGCCTCGCGGATTTCCAGGAGGCCGCGCAACGGCTGCCGGCCTCGACCGACCTGGCCGTGGCGAAATTCAAGGCCGGCGACGCGCGGTTTGCGCTCGGGGATTTTTCCAGGGCGCGGCAGGATTACCAGGCGGTGCTGGATGATTTTACGAATCTTCCCGCCGTCGGCCGCTCACTCGGTGAACTGGCGCTTTACCAATGCCTGCGCGCAAACCTGGCGTTGAACGACGCCGCCGGCGCGAATGACGCGCTGGAGCGAATCTTGAAACAATATCCCGAGGGCGATCTTTCGGACAACGCCATCCTGCTGGTTGCAGAAAAGGCGGATGATGCCCGCCAGCCCGCCGTCGCCCGTGCGTTGCTCGAACAATTTGAAAAACGGTATCCGCATTCCGAACTGCTCCCGCAGGCGCGGATGGCCGTGGCGCGGACCTATGAGCAGGAGCAAAACTGGCCGGCGGCGATTACGAACTATCAGGGCTGGCTGCGCGATTTCCCGACCAGCAATTTGTATCCGCAGATGCAATACGCGCTGGCGCTGGCCAATTATCACGCGGGCAACGAGGCGAACGCGCTGGCGCAGTTCACGGCGTTTATCAGCCAGTTCCCGACCAACCCGCTCACGCCGCTGGCGCAGATGTGGGTGGGGGACCATTTTTTCCGGCTCGGCGGGACAAATTTTGTGGAGGCGGAGCGGCATTATGAACTGATCTTCCAGAATTTCCCGACCAACGAACTCGCCTGTCCGGCGCAGTTGATGGCCGGCCGCGCCGCGATGGGCCGGTTCAGCTATTCCGAAGCCAGCCGTTCCTATTTGATCCCGCTGATCAATGACACGAACTGCCCGGCAGAACTGTGGGTGCAGGCGCACTTCGCCTACAGTGACGCCTTGAGACAAATGGCCGCCTCGGACACGAGCAACACGAACCTGCAACTGGCGACGAACATCCTCAGCCAGCTCTGTCCGCTGGCCGCGACGAACGTGGCGGGGGCGCTGGCCTGGAGCGAAATCGGCGACTGCGATTTGCAGCTCGGCGCGCTCGACGCCGCCACGAACGCCTACGCGCAGGTTTTGGATTCGCCGGCGGCAGGCCCGGACCTTCGCGACCGGGCGCAGGTTGGATTGGGCACGGTGCTGGAAAAAAAAGCGGAAGGCCTGTCAGCCGACGCCCAGAAACCGCTGCTCGACCAGGCGCGGGAGAATTATCAGGACGTTTTTTATGCGGAAACTGAATTCAGAAATGAGTTCTGGACGAAAAAAGCGGGCCTGCAAATGCTGGCGCTGGCCGCCAGGACGGGAATTTTGAAAGGCGACGCCCTGGCGGATTTTATCACGAGGCTGAAAAAAACTTTTCCGCAGTTGAAGGATTCTCAGGAGTTGAAACGGCTTGCGTTGCAAAACTGACGGCGTTTAACTTGTCCTCCGATTGAAATTAACCCGCCGATGATGATCGAAGCGGCCACCGAAACCATTTTGACGCTGACGCCGCGCGCGGCAGCCGAGGTCAGCGGCCTTTTGATGAACGCGGAAAATGCGGGAAAATGTTTCCGGGTTTTTGTGGAGCAGGGCGGCTGTTCGGGCATGCAATGCGGCATGGTCTTCGACGAAAAGCGCGACGGTGATTTTGCTTCAGACCAGCCGGGAGTGACCGTGCTGGTGGATACATCAGCGCGCAATATCTGCGCGGAACGTTCAGCGACGCGCTGACCGGCGGCGGTTTCAAGATCACGAATCCGAACGCGAAGGAAAGCTGCGACTGCGGCAAATCTTTCAACGCCTGATTTTTCAGGAACAAAAAACGCCGTTCCGCTTGGCGCGGAACGGCGTCTGGCTGTTGGCCGGAATCAGAACCAGTTTTTCCGCACCATCCATGATTTGATGAGCTGGGTCAGGCCGACATAGCAAAGCAGCGTCAGCGCCAGCAGCGGCCAGAACTGCCACGGCAGCGGCACGAAGCCGAGATAACGCGCCAGCGGCGTGAATGGCAGGATTGCGCCGATGCCCATGATGGCGATGGTCGTCATCGTGAGCTGCCAGCTCGCGCGCGACTGGATGAACGGAATCTGGTTCGTGCGGATGACGTGGATGATGAGCGTCTGGGTCATGATAGATTCGACGAACCAGCCAGTTTGGAAGAGGGAAGCGGCATAAATTTTGTCAGGGTCAGTGATGCCGGCAAAACGGCTGGCCATTTCCGCTGGCAGCATGGTTAGGTTGCTGCATTTGAAATAAAACCACATGATGCCAAAAGTTGTATAGTCAAAGATCGAGCTGATCGGTCCGATGAACACGATGAACTTGGCGATCTCGCCGATGGCCCACGGGCGCGGCTTGGAAATGACCGCGGTGCCGACGTTGTCGGTCGGAATCGGCACCTGTGAAAAATCGTAGAGCAGGTTGTTTGACAGCACTTGGATTGGCCGCATCGGCAAATAGGGCAACAGTGCGCTCGCGCCGAGCACGCTGAACATGTTGCCGAAGTTGGAACTCGCACCCATGCGGATGTATTTCAGGATGTTCACGAACACCTTGCGGCCTTCGAGCACGCCTTCTTCCAGCACCATCAAATCTTTTTCCAGCAGAATCATGTCGGCGGATTCCTTGGCGATGTCCACCGCGTTGTCCACGGACAAACCCACGTCGGCGGCGCGCAGCGCGGGCGCGTCGTTGATGCCGTCGCCCATGAAGCCGACGACGTGTTTGTTGCGCTGCAACGCCTGCACGACGCGCTTTTTGTGCGCCGGTGAAAGGCGGGCGAAAACGTCGGTGGTTTCCACCTCTTTGCCGAGCTGTTCGTCGGTCAGATTTTCCACCTGGCTGCCAAGCAAAATCTTTTCCGCATGGATGCCGACTTCGGTGCAAACCTTGCGTGTCACAAGGTCGTTGTCGCCGGTGAGCACTTTCACGGTGACACCGTTCTGCCGCAGCGCGGTGATGGCCTTGGCGGCGGAGTCCTTCGGCGGATCAAGGAACGCGAGATAGCCGGTCAGGACGAGTTCGCTTTCGTCGGCCTTGGTGAACGTGGTCTGTGCACCGAGTTTTTTCGTCGCCACGGCGAGCACGCGAAAACCATCTTCGCTCAAATCATTCACCTGCTGCACGAGGTCGCCGACGAGGATCGGTTCCATCGGCAAAATTTCGCCGTCGCTCTCGAAGTGCGAACATTTGGCGAACACCGCTTCCGGCGCGCCCTTGGTGAGCAACTGGCGCTCGCCTGTCGGCAACTCGATGGCCACCGACATCATGCGGCGCGAGAAGTCGAACGGGATTTCGTCCACCATCCGGTATTTATCAATGCCCAGTTCGCCGTGCAGTTCCTTGTATTTCAGCACCGCGCGGTCGAGCACGTTTTTCAAGCCGGTTTGAAAATGGCTGATGAGATACGCGTCGCGCAGCACGGCTTCACTTTCATTCTTAAAAACATCCACATGCAATTCGAGGATGACGTGGTCAATCGTCAGCGTGCCGGTCTTGTCCGTGCAGAGCACGTCCATCGCGCCGAAGTTCTGGATGGAATTGAGTTTTTTGACGATGACTTTTTTCCGCGACATCGCCAGCGCGCCCTTGGAAAGACAGACGGAAACGATCATCGGCAGCATTTCCGGCGTGAGGCCGACGGCGACCGCCATCGCGAAGAAAAACGCATCCTTCCAGTTGTGCTTCATGAAGCCGTTGATGAAAAACACCATCGGCACCATGACCAGCATGAACGTCAGCATGAGCCAGACGAATTTTTTCACGCCCTTGTCAAAGGCCGTCTCGGTCTGCTGGCCGGCCAGGCTGCTGGCCATTTTCCCAAAATACGTCTGCGCGCCGGTCGCCAGGATCACGGCCGTGGCCGCGCCGCTTTCCACGCTGGTGCCGAGAAAGCACAGGTTCGTGTGCTCGATGGACGAAACACTGGTGCGCGGATCGCGCGCATCGGATTTTTCCACCGGCAGCGATTCTCCAGTGAGTGTGGCCTGGATGATGAACAGATCCTTCGCTGCCATCAGCCGGACGTCTCCGGGAATCATGTCGCCGGCGGACAGCTTGACCACGTCGCCGGGGACGAGCTGTCGCAGCGGAATTTCCTTTTGCTGCCCGTCGCGCACCACGGTGGCGGTGACCTTGATCATCGCCTTGAGTTTGGCCGCCGCATTGTTGGCTTTCGTTTCCTGCACGAAGCGCAGCGTCACGCCGAGAACCACCATGATCAGCATCATCGTCCCGCCAGGAATGTCATCGGTGACGTAGGACAGGATGGACAGGACGGTCAGCAGAATCACCAGCGGGTTGCGGACGGCGACCCACAGCCGGTGCAGCCACTCGTGTTTTTTTTCCTGGCCGACCTCGTTGGGGCCGAAGACCTCCAGCCGTTCGGCGGCTTCCTCCTCGGTCAAACCGGTGGGCGCGGATTGCAGCCGCTCCAGAATGGCGGCGCTGTCGTTGGTTGCCGCATCGCGGATCAAGTCGGTGGCTTGCTGGCCTTCCAATGGTTTCATGGTGGTCATGGTTTTCAGGGGTTCAGACGGCGTAACGCTTCAACACGGTGAGCAGGGAATGCAGTTCGCGGCGGCCTCCGGTCTGGTTGGCGGTGCTGGCGACGTATTCCTGCAAATGGGATTCGATCATTTCCTCGCTGAACGATTTCAAGGCGCGGCGGGCGGAAACGACCTGCATCAGGACGTCCGAGGTTTCAGCGTCGGCCTCCACCATGCGCTCAATCGCCTCGACCTGGCCCTTGATCCGTCGCAAACGGACAACCAGCGCCCGTTTTTCCAGGCCGGGGCGGGCGTGTTTTGTTTTCATGGCAAAAGCTTTAGCATTTTTCAACGGATGCGCCATCCTAAAAATGGCGCTTGACCGTGTATGGGGGGTAGGGGTATATGGCGGCGTGACTTTTGTCAAATCAACTTTTGTTTGGCTGCCAGTTCGTGCGGGCGCGGACAGGCGCGAATTGAACCCGTCCTGTTGTAGCTCCGGCTACAAATTCTGCTTGACGGCCGCCGGCGGCGGTATGTAGCTTTGGCTACAATTTTATCTATGACCAATAAGTTCCGTTCGTTTTTGATGGTTGCTGTGCTGGCCGATGCTGCCATTAAGGCGCAGGAACTTTCCACCAGCGCGCCGGCGACCAATGCGCGGCAAAATTGGAATTTCCACGTTCAAAACACGGACATCATGCAGGGCTATCCCGGCTTTGGCGCAAATTATTCCGGGCCGAACAGCCTGCCGTCCGGCGGCGAAACCCGCGAATCGGTTTCGTTGGACTTGATGGCTGGCGTTCGTTTGTGGCCCGGTGCCGAGGCGCACGTGGACGGCATGATGTGGCAGGGCTTTGGCTTGAACGACACGCTTGGCGTCGAGGGTTTTCCCAACGGCGAGGCGTTCCGCCTCGGCACCAGCGTTCCCAACGGCACGATTTCACGCCTGTTCATCCGCCAGACCATCGGCTTGGGCGGCGAGCAGGAGGACGTGGCCGACGACCAGTTCACGCTGGCCGGCAAGCAGGACATTTCGCGGGTCACGATTACGCTTGGCCGTTTCAGCGCGAAGGATATTTTTGACAACAACGCCTATGCCAACGACCCGCGCACGCAGTTCCTGAACTGGGCGCTGATGGCCAACGAAGCGTGGGATTATCCGGCGGATGCCATTGGCTACACGACCGGCATTGCGATTGAGTGGAACCAGCCAAAATGGACGCTGCGCTACGGATTTTTCCAGCTGCCGCGCTATGCGAATTCGCTGACGGCGGAAGACCGCCTTTTGAAATGGCCGTTTGAAGATTCGGCGCAGGACACACCGGTGCTGGAGTCGTGGGGCATGGTCACGGAATTCGAGCGCCGTTTCACACTCAACGCGCATCCCGGCGCGGTGCGTTTGCTGGCTTTTGTGAATCGCGCCAACATGGGCAGTTATCAGGACGCGGTGGACGATCCGGTTCGGCCGGCGGACATCAACGCCGTGGAAAAATTCAGCTACAAATACGGCTTCGGCCTGAACGCCGAACAGGAAATTTTCAAAAACATCGGCGTCTTTTCCCGCCTCGGCTGGAGCGACGGCCACACGCAAGGCTGGGTGTTCAGCGACGTGGACTACACCGCGACCGCCGGCGTCAGCTTCAAAGGCGAAGCGTGGCGTCGGCCGGATGACACGTTTGGATTTGCCGGCGTGCTCAGCGGCATTTCCAAATCGCATCAGGAATTTTTTGAGGCCGGTGGCGTTGGAATTCTGGCGGGCGATGGCCAATTGAATTACGGCTGGGAGAAAATTCTGGAAACGTATTACGATTTCAAAATCTGGAAGACCATTCATAGCTCACTAGATTATCAATTCATCAGCGACCCCGCGTTCAACCAGGACCGCGGACCGGTGTCGGTTTTCGCTGCCCGGGTGCATTGGGAGTTTTGACACGGCAATTCCCTTTCTTGCGCGTTTCGGGCGAATCGGCTAGTGTAATGCCGTTCGGGGAGCCAAATCGCCTTTGGGCGACGCTGAGAGTTTTGCGCGGAAGCGCGAATGACCCGTGAACTTGAACCGGATAATACTGGCGCAAAGAAAACCTCTCTCCGGCTTTCCTTCCAAAAATTATGATCGCCACCAAAGATTCGTTCGAGCCGCACAGCCGCGAGCAACTGCCCGCCAGCAAACGCGTTTACGTCCAAGGACAAATTCATCCCGACGTGCGCGTGCCGATGCGCGAAATCTCGCTCACGCCCACGCAGGTTTCTGAATGCGATGTGCGGGTGAACCGCCCGGTGCGTGTCTATGATTGCAGCGGTCCGTGGGGCGATCCTGATTTCAAGGGCACGTCCGAGGAAGGCCTGCCCGCGCTGCGCCGCGACTGGATTTTGCAACGTGGCGACGTTGAGGAATACGCCGGTCGCGAAGTGAAGCCGATGGACAACGGCTATCTTTCCGGCAAACACGCCGAGTTCGCCAGCGCGGCGGAGAAAAACCGTCTCGTGGAGTTTCCTGGCCTCAAGAGTCAGCGTCGTCGCACGTTGCGCGCCAAGGCCGGCAAGGTCGTCACGCAGTTGCAATACGCCCGCGCCGGCATCATCACGCCGGAGATGGAGTTCATCGCCATCCGCGAAAACATGGGGCGCGCGAAAATCTCGGACATGGCGAACGACATCATTCGCAACGACCTTGACAAACAGCACGCCGGTTCGCAGCAAAATGCGAATGGCGAATTTACGCCGTCCGTCTTCCGCAAATTTTCGCAGCGCATCCCGAAGGAAATCACGCCGGAGTTTGTCCGCAGCGAAGTGGCCGCCGGTCGCGCGATCATTCCGCTGAACATCAACCATCCCGAAGCCGAGCCGATGATCATCGGCCGCAATTTCCTCGTGAAGATCAACTCGAACATCGGCAACAGCGCCGTGGCGTCGAGCATCGAGGAGGAAGTCGAGAAAATGCGCTGGTCCATCAAGTGGGGCGCGGACACCGTCATGGATTTGTCCACCGGCAAAAACATTCACGCCACGCGCGAATGGATTCTCCGCAACTCGCCCGTGCCCATCGGCACCGTGCCGATTTATCAGGCGCTCGAAAAAGTCAATGGTCGCGCCGAAGATCTCACGTGGGAACTTTTCCGCGACACGCTCATCGAACAGGCCGAGCAGGGCGTGGACTATTTCACCATCCACGCCGGCGTGCTGCTGCGTTTCGTGCCGATGACCGCGAACCGCATGACCGGCATCGTTTCGCGCGGTGGCAGCATCATGGCTAAATGGTGCCTCGCGCATCATCAGGAAAATTTCACCTACACGCACTGGGACGACATCTGCGACATCATGGCCGCCTACGACGTTTCATTCTCCATCGGTGACGGTCTGCGCCCCGGCTCGATTGCCGATGCGAACGACCGCGCGCAGTTCGGCGAATTGCAAACGCAGGGCAAACTCACCAAGCGTGCGTGGGCCAAGGGCGTGCAAGTCATGAACGAAGGTCCCGGCCATGTGCCGTTGCACATGATCGAGGAGAACATGGTGAAGCAGCTCGAGTGGTGTGGCGAAGCGCCGTTCTACACGCTCGGGCCGCTCACCATCGACATCGCGCCCGGCTACGACCACATCACCAGCGGCATCGGCGCGGCGATGATCGGCTGGTATGGCTGCGCGATGCTCTGCTACGTCACGCCCAAGGAACACCTCGGCCTGCCGAACAAGAAGGACGTGAAAGACGGCGTCATCACCTACAAGATCGCCGCGCACGCCGCCGACCTCGCCAAAGGCCATCCCGGCGCGCAATACCGCGACAACGCCATCTCCAAGGCGCGCTTTGAAT
>CAYVGC010000101.1:0-14882 GCA_964449815.1 uncultured Bifidobacteriaceae bacterium | reverse complement strand
AGCGCCGTCGCCATGATCGTGAGCGAGCCGCCTTCCTCGATGTTTCGCGCCGCGCCGAAAAAACGTTTTGGCTTGTGCAGCGCGTTGGCGTCCACGCCGCCGGAAAGGATTTTCCCCGAATGCGGCTGCACGGTGTTATAGGCGCGGGCCAGCCGCGTGATCGAGTCGAGCAGAATCACCACGTCGCGCTTGTGCTCGACCATGCGGCGCGCTTTTTCAATCACCATTTCTGCGACCTGCACATGGCGTTCCGGCGGTTCGTCGAACGTGGAGGAAATCACCTCCGCGCCTTTGCAGGAGCGTTCCATGTCCGTCACCTCCTCGGGCCGCTCGTCAATCAGCAGGATGAACAGATACGACTCCGGATTGTTCTTCAGAATCGCGTTGGCGATCTTTTGCATCATCACCGTTTTGCCCGTGCGCGGCGGCGCGACGATGAGGCCGCGCGTGCCTTTGCC
The DNA here is from genome assembly GCA_964449815.1 of uncultured Bifidobacteriaceae bacterium. Lineage (GTDB taxonomy): Bacteria > Verrucomicrobiota > Verrucomicrobiia > Limisphaerales > UBA11358 > UBA11358. The sequence goes on along the minus strand of CAYVGC010000101.1, from coordinate 14,424 downwards.
AATCGGACAGACTAGGTCCAGAACGCGCGTGCTCATTTCATCCGCCGCCGTTTCGAGGATGAAGCGCTTGTTCGGAAACAGCGGTGTGAGATTGTCGAAGTGTGTTTTGTCCTTCGCCTTGTCTGGATCCTCGCCGTCCACGGCCTCCACTTTGAGCAGCGCGAAAAATTTTTCCTTTTCCTTCGGCGGCCGGATCTGGCCCGCGATCAGATTGCCGGTCTGCAAATCAAACCGGCGGATTTGCGACGGCGAGACATAAATGTCCTCCGGGCAGGGGAGATAATTGAAACTCTGCGAACGCAAAAAACCGAAGCCTTCCGGCAGCACTTCAATGACGCCCTCGGAAAACAGCACGCCCGCGCGCTGCGCGTTTCTTTCCAGGATGTGGAAAATGACCTCGTGCTTGCGCATCGTGCCGTAATTTTCCACGGCGTATTCCTTCGCCATCGCGTTCAGTTCCATCATGCTCATCGCCTGCAGCTTGGCGATGTTCAGCGATGTCGCGATCTTGTCGCGCTGATAGCCGGTGCGGCGATCAGTCCGCATATCTTCGCCCGTCGGCTCCATCGGCGCGGACGGCGGCTGCAATTCCGCCGAGGTGCTGGGCGCGGAAAAACTGGAGGCATCTTTTTGCGCATCCGCCTGCGCGGCGGCCTTGATGCTGTCAACGGTGCGTTCCGCCGGCAATTCCGGTTCAACTGGAGCCGGGGCTTCAACTGGCGCGGCTTTCGGTTTTTCAACCACCGGCGTCCCGCCCACCGGGGCTTCAACCGCTGGTGTTTCGACAGCAGCGGCGGCCTTGGCGGCCTTGGCGGATTTTTTTGTAGTCGTTTTCTTAGTGGAAACTCTGGCCATAAAATTTAATCGGTTGTGAGCGACGGGGAATTCCGGCTGCCGCCATCTGGCGCGACGAAAGGGTCACGCATTGGACGCACAGCTTCGGAAAAAGTTCAAAATGATTTGTTTAACCGAGCGCTTGAGGTTGTCCTCAACACATCAGGGGGAATTTCGCAGTCAGCCCGTCAACAGTCTTGCCCACTTTGGCCGGCAAGTCAAACCTGATTTTTCTTGTGCGCTTTCCCTTTGGGCGGGTGCTATAACTTGAAAAACGATGACGCCCGATTCTGAACTGCTCCAAGAATTTGCCCGCACGAACGCCGAGGAAGCCTTTGCCGAACTGGTGAAACGCCATGTGAACCTGGTTTATTCCGCCGCGCTCCGGCAGGTCAATGGCGACGCGTATCTGGCTCAAGACGTTTCCCAAAACGTTTTTGCCGATCTGGCGCGCAAGGCCGGTTTGCTCGCGCACCGCGAAAGTTTGACCGGCTGGCTTTACACCAGCGCGCACTTCGCCGCCGCCAAAATCGTGCGCGGAGAAACCCGCCGCCGCGACCGCGAGGGAAATTTTACGCGCGATGCCACCAACGAAAGCGGAATTGGAGTCTCGCCCGGCCAGTCCGCGCCAGAACCTGACTGGCAAAAACTTCGCCCCGTGCTGGACGCCGCCATGCTCGAACTGAAAACAGCCGACCGCGAAGCCATTTTGCTGCGCTATTTTGAGAACCGGCCGTTCGCCGAAGTCGGCGCGAAACTGGGCCTCGGTGAAAATGCCGCGCGGATGCGCGTGGAACGAGCGCTGGAAAAATTGCGCGGCATTTTGACCGCCCACGGCCTCACCACGGCGACGGCGCTGGCGTCCGTGATTTCCGCCAACGCGGTGCAGCTCGCGCCCGCCGGCCTGGCGACAACACTGACGACCGCTTCCATTATCTCGGCGGGAACCGGAACCTTCACCCTTTTGAAAATTATGACTGCAGCCAAATTCAAACTCGGAATCACAGCGCTCGTCGTGGCCGGCGCGGCGACCGCTCTGGTGGTGCAACACCAAGCGAAAACCAAGTTCAACGAGGAGAATCAATCCTTGCGACAGCAAATCACCCAGCTCCAAACCGACAACGCAAATTATTCCAACCAACTTGCGAACGTCGGCGATTCCCAAAAAGCGTCGGACGACCATTTTAATGAATTGTTGAAATTGCGCGGTGAAGTTGGGGTGCTTCGCCAACGAACAAATGACCTTGGAAAGCTGCGAGCGGAAAACCAGCGACTCCAAATGTTGCTTGCCAAAGCGAATCAGCAAGTTCAACAATCGGACCCGGAAGCAGACTCTGATAAAAACGCCGCACGACAAGCCGCAATTTCAAAAATGAACGATGCAAAATTGGTGTGTTTGGGATTCATAATGTATGCATCGGACCACCAAGGCCAACTTCCCTCTGATTTCAATGAAATCTCGCAAACACTGACCAACGGCCAACCCGCATTTACGGGAACCAACCAATTTAAAATTGTCGCCCAGGGTTTATTGGCTGGAATTACGAATCCATCAACAACCATTTTAATCCGCGAAACTGAAGCTCATCAGTGGGATGGAAATTGGGTCAAAGCCTATGGATTTGCTGATGGTCATGCCGAACTGAAGCGCCTTCCGCAAGAAGGCTTTGACGTTTGGGAACAGGAACACATGGTTCTGCCGTCGCCGAATCAATGAGCCGGCAGAAACATCGCCGTCTGTTCGTGCCCGACGCGTCGCCGAATCGCGTAGCGACGGAGGAAAATTAGCCAGGCACGAAGTGGCTGGATTCAACGTGGACAAAAGTTTGCTTCCTGACTGGACGGTGGGAAAGCCTTGCCGGTTTCCAGCCTTTTTTCAGGGCGGTTTCGGTTTTTAGATCCAGAACCCGGCCCGCTGCGCCGGGCTAATATCCTTTGGCCACTTCGCGGCTGCGAACGAAAATTTTCACGCCACCGCTTCCTGTTTCTCGACGTTTTCCTTTTTCAACTCATCCAGCGCGCGGAAGCGGCTGGCGGCAAAACCGGCTTCCACGCCAAGATTGTTCGTCGGATTGTAAATGCCTACGAGCAGCAGCGACGGCTCCAGCACGCGGCGCATGTCCATGATGAGTTCGTCCGCCTTCACACCCACGCGCACGGCGCGGACGACATAGACGGTGTCCAGCACCGGCAGTGCGAGGTAAAGCTGCTTGACCGTTTCCGGCCACTTGTCATCCACCAACACCACTTTTTGTCCGACGCTGAACATAAATCTGCAAACAAGTCTTGATCAATACGGCAGCGGAAATTTTGCCGTCAACTCGCGCACGCGGGCGCGGACTTTGTGCGCGGCGTCCACGTTTTTAATGTCCATCAGCACTTCGGAAATCATGTCGGCGATCGCGGCCATTTCCGCCTCCTTCATGCCGCGCGTGGTGCAGGCGGGCGAACCGAGCCGGATGCCGCTGGCTTGAAACGGCGAGCGCGTCTCGAACGGAATGGTGTTTTTGTTGACCGTGATGCCGGCCTCGTCGAGCGCGATCTGCGAATCCTTGCCGGTGAGGTTTTTCACGCCGACGTCCACAAGCATCATGTGATTGTCCGTGCCGCCGCTGACGAGGCGGTAGCCGTTGCGTTTCATGCCGTCGGCGAGCGCGGCGGCGTTCTTCACGATCTGCCGCTGATACGCCTTGAAACTCGGCTGCAAGGCTTCGTGAAAACAAACGGCCTTGCCGGCGATGACGTGTTCGAGCGGGCCGCCCTGGATGCCGGGGAAAACCTGCGAATCAATTTCCTTCGCGTATTTTTCGCGCGTTAAAATCAAGCCGCCGCGCGGGCCGCGCAACGTCTTGTGTGTCGTGGTCGTCACAAAATCCGCGTGCTCCATCGGGCTGGGATGGATTCCAGCCGCGACCATGCCGGCTATGTGCGCGATGTCGGCGAGCAGATATGCGCCGACTTCGCGGGCGATCTCGCCCATGCGCTTGAAATCAATCACGCGCGGATACGCGCTCGCGCCGATGGTGATCATCTTCGGCTTGTGTTCGCGCGCCATCGCGGCGATCTGATCGTAATCAATCAGCTCGGTCTCCTTGCTCACGCCGTAGTGGACGATCTCAAAAAATTTGCCGGAGAAATTCGCCTTGTTGCCGTGCGTCAGATGGCCGCCGTGGCTCAGATCCATCGTCAGCATTTTGTCGCCGGGCTTGAGCATGGCAAAATAGACGGCCATGTTTGCGCCGGAACCGGAGTGCGGCTGGACGTTGGCGTGTTCCGCGCCAAACAGTTTTTTCGCGCGCTCAATCGCGAGCTGTTCCACGACGTCAATGTATTCACAGCCGCCATACCAGCGCTTCTTCGGATAGCCCTCGGCGTATTTGTTCGTGAGCACCGAGCCTTGCGCCTCCAAGACCGCCGGGCTGACAAAATTTTCCGACGCGATCAGCTCGATGTTTTCCTGCTGGCGCCCGCGTTCATGTTCAATCGCCGCGGCGATTTCCGGATCCACATTGCGCAGGCGCAAACTGGCCGGCGCAAACTTCGCATCCATTTTCAACACGCGGCGTTCGTGGCGTCCGCCTTCAAACTTGGCGGCGATGAACGCCTCGAGAATTTTTTTGGCGAGGTCGGGTGCGGTGTTTTTTCCGCTCAAACAAAGGACGTTCACGTCGTTGTGCCGGCGGCAGAGCGCGGCGGATTCCACGTCGCCGATCAGCGCGGCGCGCACGCCGGAAATCTTGTTGGCCGCGATGGTCACGCCCACGCCGCTGGTGCAGACGAGCAGGCCAAGCCCGGCCTTGCCGGCGGCGACGGCCTCGGCGACAGGCCTGGCAAAATCCGGGTAATCGTCCGCCGGATCTTTCGTGGCCGCGCCGAAATCCGCGACCGCCAGGCCGCGTTCGCGCAGCCAGGCCTTGAGGATTTCCTTGAGTTCAAGTCCGCCATGATCCGCGCCGAGCGCAAAACTGGCGAGGCCGGCGGCGGCCGGGTTTTCCGTTTTCGACAAAAGATTTTGTTGTTCCATAAATTTCAAAAGCGCCGCGATGCCCAGCTCGATCTGGTTGCGGCATTCGACATAAACTTCATACGGGCTGCCGATGGGATCGCTGATGTCCTTTTCGTAAGGCTCCGGCGTCTCGTCAAATTCGCGCAGCAGAAACGTTTTTTCCGCCATTTGCGGATAGAGCAGCGCCACGGTGTCCACATGGCCGTGCGTCATGCCAAAAATGTAATCCGCCGTGCGCACCAGCTCCGCCGTGAGCGCGCGGCTGCGCTGGCCGGAAATGTCAATGCCGATCTCGCGCATCGCCTGCACCGAATGATGCGTGGGCGGCTGGCCGTCCAGCGCGCCGAGGCCCGCCGACAGCACCCGAAAGTCGCCGCGTCCTTTGATGGCGTGGCGGAAAAGCCCTTCGGCCATCGGACTGCGGCAAACATTGCCCGTGCAGAGAAAAAGAATTGTCTTCATCAAAAACCGAGCGGCTAAAGGTGGTTGGCCGGAGGCCGGTCGTCAATCCGAAATCACGGAGTCAGCCGCGGGACTGGTGCAAAACCGCCAGCGCCTTGAGCAAATCCACCGCCCGCGCCAGCGCCGGATCGGCGATGACCGGTTGCGGCGGCTCGGCTCGCGGCGTGGCGAGATCGCCATCCTCCTCGCCGTCCTTGATCCTTTTGCGCACCAGCTCCGCCTCGCTCATGTGATCCACAAACGCCAGCAGGCTATTGGTGGCCGGCAAGGCGGCGGGGCCATTCGTGACCGGGGCGGCGCAAGGGTTTGCCTGAAATTTTTTATCGTCGTCCATGCTGACGGCCACGGCGATGTCCGGCGTGATTTCCCCCGGCGGGTTGGTGCTGCCAATGATGATGGCCGCCGCTGACGCGCGCAGTTGCGCCGCCAGCGCTGCCGCCGCCCCGCGCGTCCGGCTGTTCACCAGAATCACGAGCGGCGTTTTTTTTGCGGAAAATAATTTTGCCGCCGTATCCGCGCCGCTGTCGCCGTCGGCAAAGCGCAGGTCCAAAACCGTTCCCGTCGTCCGGCCCGGCGGCTGGCTGACGCGAAGCTGGTCGGGGAAACTTTCCGTCACGTGACTGGCGCGGATGCACAGCACGTTCGTTTCCCAAAGGGAGGCCGTCACCACCGGGCTGTCCGCCAGGGCGGCGGCGGTCGCTGCGAACAGCGCCGCAAAAAGAATCAGACATCGCTTCATCGGTGGGAAAATGCGCGAGCCGGCGCGGAAAGTAAAGGGCTTGCGCACGGCCAGGAATAAATTTTGTCGGATTTCGCGGCCCGGCGGCGATATGCTTGTGAACATGACCGCAAACGACCTTGATTTGCTCCGGCAATTTGCCCGCGACCATTCGCAGGCCGCCTTCACCGTGCTGGTGAACCGGCATGTGAACCTGGTTTATTCCGCCGCGCTGCGCCAGGTGCGCTCGCCGCAGCTCGCCGAGGAAATCGCGCAGTCTGTTTTTTCCGACCTCGCGCGCGCCGCCGGCAGGCTGAATGAGGCCACCGGCGGCGCGCCGGTTTTGACCGCGTGGCTGTATCAAGTGACGCGCCGGACCGCGATTGACGCCATCCGCAAAGAATCGCGCCGCCGGTTGCGCGAACAAATCGCCGTGGAGATGACCAACATGAATGCGACCGCAAATGACTGGACGCACATCGAGCCGCTGCTCGACGACGCGATGGCCGCGCTCGACGAAACCGACCGCAGCGCAATTCTGCTCCGCTATTTTGAAAACAAAAGACTGCGCGAAGTCGGCGAAGCTTTGGGCACGAATGATGACGCCGCGCAAAAGCGCGTGAGCCGGGCCGTGGAGCGGCTGCGCGAATTTTTCTCCAAGCGCAACGTGACTATTGGTGCGGGCGGACTGGCCGTTTTGATTTCCGCCAACGCCGTTCAATCCGCGCCCGTCGGACTGGCTGCCACGATTTCCGCCGCCGCCGTTTTAACCGGAACCGCCGTTCACACTTCAGCCGTAATTACCGCCACCAAAGCCATTGCCATGACCACCATCTCAAAAACTCTCATCACCGTTACGCTCGCCGTGGTTGCCAGTGCGGGAATCTACGAAGCGCATCATGCCGCGCAACTGCGCGAGCAAAACCAGACGCTTCAGCAACAGCAAGCGCCGCTGGCCGAAAAAATCCGGCAGTTGCAACGCGAGCGCGACGATGCGACGAACCGGCTGGAGTCACTAATGGATGAACTGGCAAAAACAAAAAGCAATAATCTTGAACTGCTGAAACTGCGCGGTGAAGTCACCTGGTTGAGAAACCAAGCATCGTCCTCGCCCCGCATAAATAGCGCCGTTTCCGCAAATCCAAGTCTGATCTCCAAACTAGAAAAGGCCACCCTCCTGAAGCTGAGGCTTGATCAATCCCCCGACAAGAAAATTCCCGAACTGCAACTCCTGACGGAAGGCGACTGGCTGAACGCCAGCACATCAAACCTGCAAACTGAGGACGATTACCGTTCTGCATTTGCCGGTTTGCGTTACCAGGCTAAAATGAAGTTGGTTTCAATGCTACAGGCTGCCCTTGGAGGATTCGCCCGCGCTCACGAAGGATTCCTACCCGGCACGGTCGCGGAACTTAAACCGTTTTTCACTTCTCCCGTGGATGACGCCGTTCTCGACCGCTACACCATGGCCCAAAGCGGATTTCTCCAAGATGTGCCGGAAGAGCAACGCAGCAACCGGCTGATTTCCGAGAAAGCGGGTGTGGATAACGATTTTGATGTCCTTTTTACGGTTGGAGCCAATGGTTATTCAACGACCGGCACCAGTCCCTTCTTTGCGACCGAAGCCCCCAATGCTGTCAAGGCATACAAAGAAGCGCACAACGGGCAAAAGCCATCACAGCCATCCGATCTCGCGCCTTATTTCACCCATCCAATCGCGCCTGACCTGTTGGAACGCGTATTTAATCTTGACCAGTCGAACTAATGCCGCAAAAACCTGGCAGGATTTCGCGTTCTCCATTCCCAAGCGCCACCGGCATTATAATTATATCGTTGTAAAAACTCCTCGATGACAGCACTAAATCAGGTTTGAGTGATCCGTAACCATCATGGTAAAAGTGCTTGCGCCGCGATGTCGCGGCGCAAGTGCGCGCAATCCGTTCCCAAAGCCGGGACGCGGGAAATCAGATTCCGTCTAGGCCGCCGCGCTGCCGGCGTGGTTGCGGAGTTCGACGTGGCGCGTCTTGCCGCTGATGGTCTTGGGCAGCTCGGCGACAAACTCGATTTCGCGGGGATATTTGTAAGGCGCGGCGGCGTGTTTGCAGTGCTGCTGCAACTCGTGTTTTAGGTCGTCGCCGCCGGTGGCTTCCGGGCGAAGAATGACGAAGGCTTTGACAATCTGTCCGCGCACCGGGTCGGGCTTGCCCACCACGGCGGCTTCCAAAACGGCGGGATGTTCGAGCAGCACGCTTTCCACTTCAAACGGCCCGATGCGGTAGCCGGAGCTTTTGATGACGTCGTCGGCGCGGCCGACGAACCAGAAATAGCCGTCGGCGTCGCGCACGGCGCGGTCGCGGGTGAGATACCAGCCGGCCTGGAATTGCGCGGCGGTCGCCGCCGGGCTGAGCCAGTATTCGCGGAACAGGCCGAGCGGCCGTTCCGGGGCCACGCGCACGGCGATCTCGCCTTCGCGGCCGGCGGGCACTTCGCGCAGTTCCTTGTCCAGCAGCGCGAGCTGATAACCCGGCGTGGGTTTGCCCATGGAGCCGGGCCGCACGGCCTGGTGCAAGGAACGGAAGTTGCCAATGAGGATGACACTTTCCGTCTGGCCGTAGCCTTCGTAAAAATCGTGGCCGGTGGCGGTCTTCCACAGCTTCATGATTTCGGGATTCAACGGTTCGCCCGCCGTCACGCAATGGCGCAGGTGCGGAAAACTCCATTTTGCCAGATGCTGCCGCACGATCATGCGCAGCGCGGTCGGCGGCACGCACCAGGTTGTGATGGGAAATTGCGCCAGCACGTCGAGCGTGCGGGCGGCATCGAATTTGCCGTGGCTGTCCACCGCAAACACGCACGCGCCCATGTGCCACGGCCCGAAGAAGCTCGACCACGCGGCCTTGCCCCAGCCGAGATCCGAGACGTTCCAATGAACATCGCCGGGCCGGCTGTCGAGCCACAGTTCGCCGGTCACGCGGTGCGCGAGGCCGTAGCTGGCCTGGGTGTGCAGCACCATCTTGGGTTCGCCGGTCGTGGCGCTGGTGAAATAAATGATGCCCGGATCGCCGGCGGGCGTCGGGTCGCCGGAAAAATTCGTGGATGCTGACTTCAAAGCCGCATTGAAATCCACCCAGCCGGCGGGCGTCGGACCGGTGGCCATGCGCAGGCCGTCAAAGCCGTCCAGCTTGGTCGTGCCCTCGGCGTCGGTGATCACGGCCCGGATGCGCGCGGTTTCCAGACGGTAATCCACGTCGCGCAGCGTAAGCAGCAAAGTCGCGGGAACCGGCACGGCGCCCAGGCGTATCAGGCCGAGCATCGCCACCCACCATTGCCAGATGCGCGGCAGCATGACGAGCACGCGGTCGCCCCGGCGCACGCCGTGGGCGCGAAAGACGTTCGCCGCCTGCGCGCTCAAGCGGGAAAGCCCGGCAAAAGTGAATTTCTTTTCCGCACCGGTCACGCCGTCAACACACCAAAGGCCCAAACCTTCCGGTCGTGTGCGCGCCCAGCCGTCGAGCACGTCGCGGGTGAAATTGAAAAATTCTGGTGTATTCATAGTTCCGTGTCGTCACAACGCCTTCGCCGCAATGTCGTGGCGGAAATGCGCGCCGTCGAAATGGATCGTCTCCACGGCGGCGTAGGCGGCGGCCAGGGCGGCTTTCAAGTTTTTGCCCAGCGCGGTCACGCCGAGCACGCGCCCGCCGTTCGTGACCAATTGTCCAGCCTTCAACGTCGTGCCGGCGTGGAACACTTTGGTGTGGGGCAGGGCGTTCGCCGCATCGAGGCCGGTAATGCCCTTGCCCTTCGCGTAATGGCCGGGATAACCGCCGCTCGCCATCACGACGCAGACGCTGGCCTGCGGCTTCCATTTCAATTCGATGGTGTCGAGCGTGCCGTTCACGCTGGCGTCGAGCAGTTCGACGAGATCGTTTTCCAGGCGTGTCAGGTAAACCTGGGTTTCCGGGTCGCCGAAGCGCGCGTTGAACTCCAGAATTTTCGGGCCGGCCTTCGTGAGCATCACGCCGGGATACAAAATGCCGCGATAATCAATGCTTTCCGCCACGCAGCCGCGCCGGAACGGGTCGAGGATTTTGTTTGCGGCCTCGGCAAGCTGCGCGTCCGTCAAAAATGGCGTGGGCGAATATGCGCCCATCCCGCCGGTGTTGAGGCCGAGATCACCGTCGAGCGCGCGTTTGTGGTCTTGCGAAGTCGGGAAAATCTTCGCCGTTTTGCCGTCGCACAGCGCGTGCAGGGAAATCTCGACGCCTTCGAGGAATTCCTGGATGACGACGCGCGCGCCCGCCGCGCCGAACGCTTTGCCAACCATGATTTCGTCCACGGCCTGGTCGGCTTCAGTCTGGTTCGTGCAAATCAAGACGCCTTTGCCGAGCGCGAGGCCGTCGGCTTTCACCACACAGCGTCCGCCAAGCGTCGCGCAGAATTTCTTCGCCGCCACGGCGTCATCAAAGGTTCCCGCCGCCGCCGTGGGGATGCCGTGTTTCTCCATGAATTTCTGGGAGAAAACCTTGGAGGACTCGAACTGCGCGGCCTTCCGGTTCACGCCCCAGATGCGCAGGCCGTTCTTCTGAAACAAATCCACGATGCCCAGCGCGAGCGGATTGTCCGGGCCGACGACGGTCAGCTCAATTCTCTTTTCCCGCGCGAACGCCAGCAGCCTGGGCAGGTCTTCCGCGCCGATGTTCACGCACTCAACCGGCGCGGAGTTTTTCGCGAGCCGTTCCTGCGCGATGCCCGCGTTGCCAGGCGCGCCCCACATTTGCGTGACGTGAGGTGACTGCGTGAGTTTCCAGACGAGGGCGTGTTCGCGTCCGCCAGAACCAATGACGAGTATTTTCATGAAAAGGCCGGGTGCAGGTTACGCAGTCCGGCGCGGCGAAGCAATGTGAAGACGAATATGCCGCGGCAAAAAATTCTATTCAAGCACGGTGTCCAGGGTTTTTGTCGCGCCTGGCTTCACGGCAAATTCAACCGTTTTGCCACCATAACGCACTTTGCCTTTCCCATCGCCATTGACATTTTTTACCGTGGCGGAAACAAGTTTTTCCCCGTTCCATTCGAGGCTGACTTCGCAGCCGCCGCGCGCGCGCAGGCCGGAAATTTTCCCGGCCGGCCACTCGGCCGGCAGTGCCGGCAGCAATTCGATGTCGCCCGCCTGGCTTTGCATCAGCATCTCGGCAATGCCGGCGGTGATGCCGAAGTTGCCGTCAATCTGCATTGGCGGGTGCAGGCCGAAAAGGTTCGGGCAGGTGTTCCGCTCCGAAAACAGCTGCTGCAGCATCTGGTGCGCGCTCTCGGCGTCGTGCAGCCGGGCATAAAGCGACGCGCGCCAGGCGAACGACCATTCGCGCACGTCGCTGTCCGGCGAAATGCCGCGCGCATCGAGCGAAACTTTTGCCGCCTCGGCCAGTTTCGGCGTCCGGCTCGCGCTGATTTGCGCGCCGGGATAAACCGCGAACAAATGCGACGTGTGGCGGTGATGATCATTGGGATCATCACGGTCGGTCATCCATTCCTGAAGCTGTCCCCATCTGCCGATTTGCGGTGTCGCGAGCCGGTCGCGCATGGCGGCGATTTTGTCGCGGTAATCCTTGTCCACGCCAAGCGCGTCCGCCGCCTGCACATAATTGTTGAACAAGTCCCAGACGATTTCCTGGTTGTAAGTCACGCCGTCCTCGTCCGGGCCGTGCTCCGGCGACCAGCCGTTTGGCACCACCAGTTTCCCGCCGGGCAGCGTCTTCAAATGGTCTTCCCAAAACTCGCACGTTTCCTTCATGATCGGATACGCCGTCGCGCGCAGATAATTTTTGTCGGGGCCGAACGCGAAATGCTCCCACAAATGCTGGCAATACCAGGCGTTCGCCGTCTTGTCCCACTTCCAGCCCATGCCGCCGGTGATGTTGTGCGAGGTGCGGATGGCAAAACCGCGCCGGGCGAAATTTCCGTCCGCCGTCTTGAATTCGTCCGCCGCCGTCGTCGCCTTGCGCCACGCGGGAAGCTGGCTCTCAATCAAATCAAAAAACGGCGTGTGGCACTCGGCGAGATTCGCAACCTCGGCGGGCCAGTAATTCATCTGGATGTTGATGTTCGCGTGATAATCGGAGTGCCACGGCGGCGAGTTGTTGTCGTTCCACAGCCCCTGCAAATTCGCGGGCAGGCCGCCGGGGCGGGAACACGAAATCAGCAGGTAGCGTCCATATTGAAACAGCAGCGCCTCGAGTCCCGGATCAACGGTCTGGAAGGCCTGCAACTTGCGCTGATCCGTTGGCGGCGCCGTTTGTGCGGCGGTGGAACGGCCCAATTCCAGGCTGACGCGGTTGAACAGCGTCTGATAATCCTTGATGTGCGCCGCCTGCAGCGCGGCAAAACTTTTTTTCGCCGCCAGGTCAATCTGCGCCGTCACCCGCGCGTGCGGGCCGGCGCCGTGATAATTTCTGGCGTGATCAAAAACATAATCCGTGCCCGCCGCGATGAGCAGAACGAGGCCGTCGCAGTCCTTGAATTCCAGGCGGGTCGCCTTCGTGTCTGCCGCCGGCGAAACGGAGCCGCCTTGATTCAACACGAGCAGTTGCCACTCGAATTTCATGCCGTTGTCCAGCGTGCCGGACGCCGTGAGCCGGTTTCCGGCCGCGGTTATTTTGGCGTTGTGCGAATCAACCAGTTCGACGCTGCCGGTGTAGGCCGCCTGCTGGTCCGCCGAAAATTGCGCCGCCAGAATTTCCGCCGGATGGCTGCAAAAAAATTCGCGCCGGAACTTCACGCCGTTCACCGTGTAGCCGACATGCGAAAGCGCGTCCGCGAGATCGAGGTCGCGGCGGTAATCCGCGCCACCCGCATGTCCCGGCAGGTTCACAAACACATTGCCCAGCACCTGATACGCGCCCATCGAGCCATAATCGCCGGAGGGATTTTCGCCGCCCGTCCAGAGGCTGCTTTCATTAACGCTGATGCGCTCGCGCTCCGGCCGGCCAAAGACCAGCGCGCCAAAACGCCCGTTGCCGATGGGCAGCGCCTCGTCCATCGGCTTGCTGTCCGCAGCGGGCTGCTGATACCACAGCGTCAGATCGGCGGCGGGCAGTCCGGTGCAAAACGACAGCAGGGCAAGACAAACGACGGCAATTCGGTTCTTCATAAATCCAGGCGTTCGTTCAATAAAGTGGGATTATGTCGTTGACAAACAATCCGAGTTTTATCCGCAGATGACGCGGAATTTCGCCGATAAAAGCCAGAAAATCTGCGTGCCTCGGCGGAATCTGCGGAGGCAAATGCCGTTTTGTTTGTCATGTGCATAATCCCGCAATAAAGCATCTGCCTATTCCATCCGTGCTTCGCCCCGGCCTTTGACGACCTCGCCGATGCGCCACGCCTGGTGTTTTTGTGCATTGATGAATTTCAGCGCCGCGTCCGCCTGATCCGCCGCAACGATGGCGACCATGCCGATGCCCATGTTGAAGACCTGATAGAGTTCCTCGTCCGGCACGCCGCATTTTTCCGCGATGATCTGGAAAATCGGCAGCATGTCCCATGAACCCTTCTTGATGACCACGTCGAGCGTCTTCGGCAGCACGCGCGGAATGTTGTCCACGAAACCGCCGCCGGTGATGTGCGCAAAGGCACGAATCGTGAATCGCGAATCGTGAATCGGGTTGAAGTGTTTGATTAATTTTTGCACCAGCGGACCGTAGCTGATGTGTTCCTTCAGCAATTCCTCACCAATCGTGCCTTTGAGGCCGGGCACGCGGCTGGCCGGCTTCAGCTTCAACTGCTCGAAGAAAATCTTACGCGCGAGCGAATAGCCGTTCGTGTGCAGGCCGCTCGAGGCGATGCCGATGACCACGTCGCCGCGCTTCACGGTTTTCTGGCCGTTGAGCATCCGCGATTTTTCCACCACACCGACGATCGTGCCGCTCACGTCGTATTCGCCGGGCTGGTAGAAGCCGGGCATCTGCGCCGTCTCGCCGCCGATGAGCGCACAGTTGTTTGCGGCGCAGGCGCGGGCGAAACCCTGGATGATGTCGGTGAAAACGTGCGGTTCCAGTTTGCCGGTGCCGAGATAATCGAGGAAGAACAGCGGCTCCGCGCCGAGCACGGCGATGTCGTTCACGCAATGGTTCACGAGGTCCGCGCCGATGGTGTCGTGCTTGCCCTGCTGGAAAGCGATCTTGAGCTTGGTGCCGACGCCGTCCACGGAGGAGACGAGAACCGGCTCGCGATATTTTTTCACGTCCAGCGCGAACAGGCCGCCGAAGCCACCGACCTTGCCGAGCACCTCGCGCCGATGCGTGGCGGCGAGCAATTGCGGCAGCGTGGCTTTGACTTGGTTGCCGAGATCAATGTCAACGCCGGCGGCGGCGTAAGCTTTTTGTTTCATGCGGCGGAGATTAAACCG
>CAYVGC010000100.1:0-15132 GCA_964449815.1 uncultured Bifidobacteriaceae bacterium | reverse complement strand
ACGCTGGCGGCGGTGCCGCTGGCTCCGGCTCCGGTGGGGCTGGCAACCGGTCCGTGAAGAATCCCTTCCGCAAGGAAAGCTGGAATCTCACGGAACAAATGAAATTGCAAAAATCCGATCCGCAACTTGCCGCACGTCTCAAGGCGTCGGCATAACCGGGTCACAACACATCATTAACTATCATGGCTAAAACACAATTGGCAGACATCATCATCCCCGCACAGTTCGCGGCTTATGTGCTGCAACGCACGGCGGAGAAATCGGACTTGTTTCAATCTGGCATCGTCGAGGCAAATCCTGATTACGACACCCGCGCCGCACTCGGCGGCACACAGGTCAACATGCCGCATTGGAATGACCTGACCGGCCTCCGGCAACCATTGAGCGATTCGTCGCCTTTGGTCACGGTGAAGATCGCGGCGGATCAAGACATCGCCCGAATCCATAACGACGGCAATGCGTGGTCTTGGAATCATCTGGCAACCGTCGTCTCCGGCGACGATCCGGCGCTGGCACTGGCGGACTTCATGGCTGGCTACTGGAACCGCCAAAACCAGTATATGCTGATCTCATCTCTCAAAGGCGTGTTCGCCTCGGCTGGCATGGCGGGCAACCTCTTGGCGATTCAAAGCGAAAGCGTCGCCAACCAGACGACCGCCACGCGGCTGAACGGCTCAACCTTCGTGGATGCGACTCAACGCCTCGGCGACTGCGGCGACCGGCTCGTGGCCGTGGCGATGCACTCGGCGACGGAAGCCGCGCTCCGCAAACTCGATCTGATTGACTTCATTCCTGACAGCCAGGGTGAGGCGCAAATCCGCACGTTCCAAGGTCGGCGTGTCATCGTGGACGATGGTTGCCCGTCGCGCGCTGGCACCACGGACGGGCAGGTTTATACCACCTACCTTTTCGGTAATGGCGCGTTCGGCATGGGTGCCGCCGACTTGAACGGTCAACCTGTCGAGGGTGGTCACGGCACGGAAGGATTTGAAATGGCGCGTGACGCTTTGAACAGCGATACCAATCTTATCAACCGTCGCCGCTTCATCCTCCATCCTCGCGGCGTCAAGTTCACCAGCGCGAGCGTGGCGGGTGCCAACCCGACCAACCCGGAATTGGAAAACGCGGCGAACTGGACGCGCGTTTGGGAAAACAAAAACGTCCGCGTCGTCGCGGTCACTCACAACATCTGAACCAAAGGCGTGCCGGTGTCCGTATCGGCACGCCGATTTAACCACATAAATATATGGGCAAACTTTTACCACGCAGTTTTGCGGCTATCCGCAGTGGCGAACAAATCCAACCGCCAACTTTTACCAACGTCGCGGCAGCGGTCGCGGCGGGCGTCACGGCGGCGAAGTTCCCGAAACGCATCATCTATTTGTCCGCCGGTGGCACTGGCTCCGTGCCGTGTCTCGCCGTCAGCGATGGCACGAACTGGCGGCAAGTCGCCATTGGCGTCAACGCCATTTGAGCCATGAATGGATTGTTTCCAATCATCCGGCGCAAGCGGCGTCCGCTGGCCGTGCCGGACGGGTCGCCTGCGGTGAATCCTCTCGCATTGAAACCGGATCGCCTGCCGCCGGTGGCGGTCGTGCCACTGGTGGCAGCGGTGTCGGAGTCCGTGCCGGACGTGCCAGCAACCAAACCGAAAAAATCGCGTGATGTCGCAACCAAAAATTGACCGGCGCGGCTGGCTCGCTTGGTTCCTGCAAAAGCGCCGGCGTGAACGTCTCCCGGCCATCCTGCTCTCGTCGGATGGTCACGGGCATTTGACCTGGACATATAACTTCATTCCGCCCAGCGACAATTCTCAACCGGGCGTGCCTTACGACAGCATCAACATCTACTTTTCCAGTGACAGTGTGACGTGGGGCAGTTCCCCTTTCGATGGCTGGGACTTGGGTTCTGGCAATCGCGATTGCAGCGGTGTCGCGGGCTATTTTCGCATCTGCATTTGCGATTGGAATGGTTACGACGTGCCGCCTTACTCGAACGCGGTTCACTCGGACGGTTTGTAAATCATCATGGCAATTACGCTCGTCAAAGAAGATGGCACCGGCTTGGCAAACGCCAATGCTTACGCCAGCGCGGCGGATGGCGACGCCTACCATGCCGGCCATTTATACGCGACGGCATGGACGGGCGCGACGGACGATCAAAAGGCCGCTGCGCTCGTGATGGCGACGCGGCTGATTGACGGGCAATATCAATTCAACGGCCTGCGGTCGCATTCCGATCAGGGTTTGCAATGGCCGCGTGTGAATTGTCCCGACCCGGACAAAGCGCCGATTCCCGTCCTCACCAGCCTGCTGCTTTACGATCCGTTCGTGCCGTTTTCCATCGTGCCGCTGGCTGTGGTTCAAGCAACGTGCGAGCTGGCCCGCGAGCTTTTGATTGCCGACCGCACGGCGTCAGCGCCGGGCGAAGGTCTGAAATCTTACTCCGATACCACCGCCGGCAAGACGACGGTGTATGACAAGACCGACACACGCCCGATCATTTCGCGCGTCGCGCAAGCGATGCTGATTAAATTCGGCTCGCTGGTGTCCGCCAAAAGCGGCGCGGTGCGGCTGGTAAGGGCATGAATAAACGGATTGAGACTAAAACTTGGACTTGGTTGGCTAGGCTCGTAGGCGTAGCCTCCCGCCATGCAACGCGAAACCAAAAAGTTGATCTACAAACTTGCTGGCGGCCTGGCTTCGCCAGACAACTTGCAAAACATGGTAAAACGCATCATCGAAAAATTTCCTAAACCTGACGACAGGCTTGAATCCCTTGGCGTCAGCGATGGCGAAGTGCGTTTTATCAATCTGATACGCCAACATCATGGCGTGACGTTTGGGACTTTTCATAAAGTTACCAAGGGGGCCGCGCAATTGGTGATCGAAATGGCGGGAGATCAATGGGAGGTTGCGCCCGTAACGGCCAAATCTGCGAAACGTCCGCATGGTGAATTTATCGAGGGAACGCTCTTTTTTGGGATTTTCAAGAACCACATTGTTTTGCATCAAACGATGTCATGTCGCGCGGAACATTTTGAGGGTTATCTGAACTGGCTTGCCGCAAAACTTCACGCGGATGGCGGCGGTGCGGGAAATGAAACGCCGCTGATCAGTCTTGACGATACGCTCCCCAAACGTATCAGACAGAAAGACAGTAGCCCGGTGAAACATATCACGATAGCCAGCGGTCTTGAATCCAAACCGATTTCATCTCTGCCGGCGGCGCAGTCAGCATCAGTGAATTTCACGCCATCTGGCGGAGCTTGGGACGGGATAAAATCAATTTTGGCTGCCATGAAGATTCCCTTGCCTGACGAAATTTTATTGGACGGGGCTTTGGATGTCCGCGACTTGCGGGTTCGTTTGGAATTGTTCTGCACAAAAAAGAAAGCGGAATCTTCCGCCGGTGAAGTGCTGGGGAAATTGGGTCATGCTTTGCGAAATTCTGACGGCGATTTTTACTCGGTGGAACTCACCGATGGCACGGTAATCAAGGGCCAAGACATCAAAATCGAAAAAGGATTTCAGATGGACTGCCAAGATAAGCTGCCGATTCCTGAATCAATGTTCAAAACTATGCTAGATTTCTTCCATGAGCTTGTGGAAAGCCAAACAATAATCGAACAGGAAAAATTCGGTAACGTCAAATGAGTATGCGGCACGGCACACGTTCGCTCCTGTTGGTGTTTCTTGCCTGTGCGTTTGCAGGCATTGGAACATGGGGCGTTATTTTTGCGTGCCGGGGTTTATCGGCATCCACGAATGGATGGATTTTAGGCGCGGGTGCCGTGTTGTTTGCCATCAGCGAAGGGTTTTTCTCTCGGTTGCTGACGGAATTAAATGGCGTTCTCCGTGCTACTGGTTATTCCGTTTGGCAGATGGAGCGGCTTCGGGATGTTGTTTTGCCATTCAAGAAACGATTGTGGCGGCTTTGGTGGCTTTCTCAATTGTTGAAAATTGTCAGTGCCGTGTGCGCGGTGATCCTGCAAAAAGAAACGCTCACCGTCGGAAACATCGAAAAATTTTTGTGGGTCGGTTTTGTGGCGTTGTTTTTGGCTCTCGCGTGTTCCGCCTGGCTGGCCCGTAGTTTTCTGCTCGTTGAAAAAATCAGGGACAATCTTGCTGCGGACGAAGTTGCCATCAAGGAACGCAAGCGGCTGGCGTCAGATTTGGGCAGTGGTGCCGCCCATGACTTCAAAAGTGATTCTCAAGTTCAAGGCTACGCGAAGCCATCTGAAATCATCTAAATTCACTCAATCCGCAGCGGCCCTTAAAAACCAACAAAACTAGCTGCAATCTTTTTTCTTGGTTTCCTTGTTGACGTTTTGGTTTTTCCATGCGAATTTCCTCGCATGTCTGAAACATCGAAAAAAGACTCAACGAACGCGCTCCCGCTGATTGACATCGAGGAGGCGATAAACATCGTCGTCAAGATTCACGACAAGGCGCTTGAAACCGAAGCTATGCTTGACGTGGCGAAAGGGTGCGGATTCGCCAACGCCACTTCGACGCCGTTTTATCGGCGAATCGTCGCTGCCCGCTTATTCGGTTTTTTGGGATCGCCCAAGCCGGGACTCACCAAGCTGGCTTTGGATTACCTCAAACCCGATACGGATGGCGCAAAACAAGCCGCTTTAGCCCATTCCATAATGGGTATCAAAATTTATGCGGACATTGTGACTGCTTATGCCGGGAAAAAACTCAACGTGGATCTTCTGGCCAATAAACTTGAGAAAGACGACACGCTTTCAATCACGAAAGCCTGCGCCAAAGTTTGCGCTGGGGTATTTGTGAGTTCCATAAAGTTTGCCGGATTTATTGCAGCGGACGGAACGGTTGTGATTCCTTCTGGAACCACTTCTTCTCCGGTCGCGGCTGCACTGCCGGTTGAACCGACTCCGCCAAAAAATCAACCGAAGGGTGAAGAGCTTGAAGCTGATGAAGAATCCCAAGTTCAGACGCTTTATTTGGACAATAAGCGCAAACGGAAGATTACGATTAAGTCACCGTTCGCGGTCACAAAAGAAGAATTGGAACGCATTCGCGCCTGGCTTGGGTTTCAATTGATCATTCAGGAGACAAGCGCCAATCCTGAACAGCAATGATTTTGGTGGCTGCGTATGTAGCCGCCGTAACAAGAACCAACGAAACGAAATTATGAAAAGAAGGGCATCAAGCCTCCCCGCTCCGGTTGCCGACGGGAGAGGCGAAGATAAAAGTCCTGTGAGAGTGTAACTGTCTAGGGAACTCTCTCACAGGGCGAGGTGATCTCGCAGGCTCCGCGTGGCGCAAACCACGCGGGGCTTTTCCAGCCGTAATGAACTCACGGATGGAACTGGGGCAAAGCCCGCAGTTTTGCAATACAAAACAAATCTGCCATAAGCTCCTTCTCCAGTCAATTACAGAGTTAATAACCAAGGAGCTTCTATGCACAAGCGTAGCGAGTCACGTCCGGGTTATGCCCTTATTTTCCGTCGCTCGATTATCCATCCAGTGACGAAAAAGGTCATATATCCGAAGCGGGGCAAGGTGTTTCCCATTTGGATCAAAACAAATGGCGATCAGCTTAACCTGAACCTCAACTAGAGGAAACCCAGCCGCGCAGGGGCTACCCTGCGCGGCCACGGGTTTTCATCCGTTGTGCCATTACTCATTCAGCAAAATCTGACCGGTGCTGGGATTGTAGCTGTAATTCACGATCTCGCCGGAAATCAGCAGGCGCAAGGCTGTTTCAATGGTGTCGAGGGGAATGCTGAACCATTCTTTCGGCGTGTGGTAGTTGCCTTGCGCGTCTGTCACCTGAATTTTCGCCGCCGCCGGATCAAAGAAACGGTGTAGCAGGTTTTCCAGCTTCGGCAAATTCACGTTGTAACATTGGAACGTGCTCACCAGTGCCACCGGAGCCATGAGATACGTCGGCTCGTTCGCCGCGTTTTGGATGCGGGTTTCAATGCTGCGGCGGGCAAGGCCAATTTTGTAAAGATTGGGGATGGCCTTGATGTCCGGGTGCTGGCTCAACGAACGCAGCACATAAATGTAGCCGGTGGCCTTGTCGTCGTCCGTCACCAGCATGGTATTCAGCGTTTCCTCGTCCGGCACAGTCACCCGGCGGCCGTCTTTGTAAAGTTCGCTTGCCAGTGATCGGAGCAACATATCCGACTCGGTGCCGTTCTCAAAAATGCAGCGGAGCCGTGCATTCCATTTGCCGTTTTTTTCCACCCTTTCGCCAACCTCCGTCACCAGCAAAAGAATCCCGTGCAAAACAAAAAAATGGCCGACTTCAATTTGCTGCTCGTTCGCAAACGGCAATAACCGGCGTTTCTCGGCTTTGATTTCCTGTTGGCAAATTTGGAATTGTTCCTCGAACAAATGGAAATCTTTGCACGACTTCCGCTGCGCCACATAATCGGGACTTTCGACATCTTTGGTTAGCGGGATGTGTTTGATTTTGAACATCGCTTCCGCCGCCGGGTTCAGGTTGTCGAGAAAATCATCATTCAGCACGTCGTCAATCGTGGCGGGCAACGCCTCCGCCGGTTCGGGCAATTTCGCCACTTCTTTTAGCAGGCCAAATTCATCGAACGGCAGCAACCGTTCGCGCTGTTGCGGGTTGGCGCGGATGGCTTCCAATCTGGCAAATAGGAGTCGTTCGCCCATATCGTCGGCAAATTCCGCCGGGGCCGCGCCGGTGGTTTCCACGAATTTCAAAATCTGCCGGAAGCCGTCCATCAACCGCTCTTCCTCGGTGGATTGCGGCGTGCGCTTGGGCTTGACTGTGAGCAAGCCCAGATCGTCGGCGCTTATCAATTTTGCGAGTTGGTCGTCGGTCATAGCCTACTGGCCGCGCTGCTGCCGGAGTTTTTTGATGTAGATGAGCGCCGACGCCATTCGCTGTTCCAACGGGTCCAGCGCATTTATCATCGGCTCGCGGTTTTTTTCTTTAACGAACGCTTTCACTTTTGGAAAAAGTAAAATCGCCTCTTCGTCGGTCATCGAGATGCGCGTCGCCGCGATGCAATCTTGAATCGCCTTCAACGTCGGCGCGTTCACGGTCTTGGAAATGATTTCGTAGGCGCGCTGGAACGGATTGATGGAATCAATCAGGTCTATGCTCAAGTCATCTATATTGATAAACCGCCCGGCCATGCGGATAAATTTCTTGTCGCCCTGGACTTCAATTTCGCCGTTTCGCACCACGGAATCCACCACCACATGCTGACGGACTTGCTCCCGTTCGTCGTCCGTTAGCTGCGGGTATTTGGTTTCAATCACCTTTGGGATTAAAACTTTGTTCAACACTTCCGGGTCAACCGCGCCGGTGATGGCTTTGTTCACGGAATCGTCGCTCAATATGGCGGCTTTCAAATCATTGATGTCCTCCGCCAGAATTTTTTTCACGCGGTCGGTCGTCGCGCCTTTCAAACCCTTCACGCGCAATTCGCCCGGCGGCGTTTCTTCATCATCCTGCTTGGGTTTGAATTTGATCACCGGGGCCAATACTTGTTCCATCAGCAATGAGCAGGTGATGGCCTTCAACATATTGTTCACCGAAATGGCAACGTCGGTGTCCTTGGCGTCGGGCTGGGCGATGAGATTCGTGAATTGCGCGTGGACTTTGCCGACGCTGTCGCGGGTGCATCGTCCGATGATCTGGATCACTTCCGTCAGCGAGCCGCGATAGCCCACGGTCAGCGCGTGTTCGCAGAATTTCCAATCAAATCCTTCCTTCGCCATGCCGAGCGCGATGATTAAATCCAAATCTTCCGGCTTTTCAATTTTTCGCAGATAGGCAACCACCCGGTCGCGGCGAACGGGATCGTCGTCCACGAGGTCGGCCACCTTGATGATTTTACCGTCTGATTTCCGCTCCACATTCAGCACACCGGTTTCGGGGTCGGTGGAAACCACCGTGCCGATTATGTCGTGGATGGCGTCCACCTCGCCATATTTGTCTTTGGTGGATTCGCCGGCGCGGACGTGCGGGATATGCAGAATGGTTTTTTTGTCCGTGTCCAGCACGTCGCCGATGGCCGTCAGATAGCGGCCTTGGTAGAAATGGTAGCCGATCCCCAAAGATTTCAGATATTCGTAGCCGTTAAGCTGCTCGTAGTAGTTATAGGTGACGGCGGTGAACTTTTCTTCGTCCTCCGGCAACAGCACCGGCTGGCAGTCGCCACGAAAATAGCTGCCTGTCATCGCCACGATATGCGCGTTGCTGCCGGACATGATGCCGCGCACCAGTTCGCCCAGCCGGCTGTCTTCGTTGCCGGAAACGTGATGAAATTCATCCACCGCCAGCAGGCAATCATTGAAGGCGGCGCTGTCCAGGGCATCAAAGGCAAACCGCAGCGTGGCGTGGGTGCAAATTAAAATGCGGCCATCGCCGGCCAGAAACTTTTTGAACGCGCTAACTTTGCCTTTGTCGCCACCCGGCGTGCAAAGATTATGCTCCGGCGGCACGATCCAATCGGCGAAGAAACCGAATTTGCTCAAGGTTGTGTTGCCGAATGAGCCGCCGATGGAACGCTCCGGCACGGCGATGATGGCCTTGCGAAGCCCCTGATTTTGCAGTTTGTCCAGCGCGATGAACATGAGCGCCCGCGATTTGCCGGATGCCGGCGGAGCTTTGAGCAATAGGTATTGGCTGGCACGCGCGGCATAAGCGCGGGCCTGCATTTCGCGCATTCCCAGGCTGTCAATCGAGGTGCTTTTGCCGGTGGTCTCGTAATGGACGGTTATCAGGTCAGGCATGGGATTTTTGCTTTCGCATTTTTGACTTTTTTGCCGGTTCCACTGCCAGCAAGTCGGCCTGACCTGCTGCTGTCATTTTTTCATATTCAGCGAACAGAAATTCAAGCCGCTCCTCGTCGTTGGCGAACGCTTTGACGCGGTAACATTTCTCCACGGCGGTATCCAATGCACGATGGGCTTTCAAAAGCTCGGCTGGCATCGTGTCAGGATCGTAAAGCTGCGCGATGGTTTTTTCGGGGTGGTTTTCTCGTTGTTTTAGGACTACTTCTGCACACTTATCTAGCTCGCCTCTTTGCAGACTGCCGATTGCGGGAAAGCAAAAATTATTGTAGCAAATGGACGACGAGTAACGGATTCGAGTTTCCAACCCTCCTGCCACTGCACGAGCCCAGACCAAGTGCATCTTGCTGGATATTATGCCGAAAACCCAAGGTTTGGCCTGATAAACTGCAATCGCGGAATTAGTAATAATTGACGGAGTGGTAATAAAACCAATTGGAATATACTCGCGATTTTCAGAGGTATGGAGTGGGATTAAAAGCGCTGGGCCATCTTGGTGGCGGACTTCTCCAAACTGGTAAGGTTTCTCCGCCAATCGGTTAGTGGCCTCGCGGTCGCTTTCCTCACGATGTTTTTTAACTGACTCAATACGCTTTTTAATAAATGAAATACTATCTGCCTCTTTAAGCGTCGCGGCCGTTATCCACAAACAAAAGCGTTTCTTATTGTCAATGAACTCTTCCGTGCCGAGCAGGCTCCGAACAAACTTTGCGGCGGATGGATGAGATTGCAGCAGTGCGTCCTTTTCTTCCTGCGTAAGCATTAGTTCTCCGCCATCGTTCGGCATATTGCCGAAGTCACATGGTGGTAGTTGTGAAATTGAATCCCGTCGCTTATGGACGTATAGCGTGCGTCCAGAAACCAAATATGGATTGATGTTGGCCACACTTCGAACAACTTCGCCGTTAAAAAGTCTTTTGCTTTGGTTGCCCCGCCAATGGAGACCAATGATGACGCAGGTAACACCCGCGTTTGCCTTTGCGCTGTTCGACCACTTGAACGCTTGGTGTGCAAAATGGAACTCAAGGTCATCTCGCAAAACGTGCGGCCATAGCAACGCGACTTGCTCGCCCTGACAAACTGAATTTGTTGTGACAAAGGCGACTGCGGCATTGGTCGCCCGGACGTAATCACCAGCTTTGAGAAAAAACCCGCCGATATAATCAAGATTCTTGTGGCCGTCAAAACTCCCTGCTACACGAACGATGTCCGCCTTTTGGTCGGCGGTCTGCTTCCGCGCACCATAGTATGGTGGATTTCCCATCAAGAAAATTTCATAACCCTCTTCCTTGGGGCATATCGTCTGCCAGTCCACATGAAGCGCATTTCCACATTTAATTTTCGCCCCGTCCTTTAACGGCAACGATGCCGGGGCATTTCCAAATGCCGCCTTGAACTCGACATTCATCTGATGCTCCGCCAGCCAAAGCGCCAGAATGGCAACCTCGTGCGCGAAATCATCCAGTTCAATTCCGTAAAACTGGCTGACGTGGATGCCCGGCAGCCGCATGGTGGCCTGGCTGACCTTGAGGGCCGTCTGCTCATTGGCGGCGTGGAAACCTTTGCCTTCAAAGTCGGGCTGGGGTTCTTCCACCAGCGGACGATTTTCCGCCTTTTCCAATTCCTTGAAAATGAGCATTTCCAGCCGCCGCAATTCCTTGTAGGCGATGATGAGAAAATTGCCGGAACCGCAAGCGGGGTCAAAAATGCGGAGCCGGTAAATGCGATTCAGCAATTTATTCAGCCGGGCGACGGAGCCTTTGGCTTTTTCAAATTCCTCATAAAGTTCGTCCAGAAACAGCGGACGGATGACCTTCATGATGTTCGGCACGGAGGTATAGTGCATCCCCAGCTCGGCGCGCTTCTCGTCATCCACCACGCCCTGAAACATCGAGCCGAAAATATCGGGATTGATCTCTTTCCAGCTTTTGGTGCCGAGGTCAATGAGCCGCGCCCGCGACTTGGTGGAAAAAAACGGCACGTCGGCGCAACGGGCGTGCGTGTCGGTGAACAAGCCGCCGTTCACATACGGGAAAACTTTGAAATGGGGCTTGGTCTGGTGCCGCGCCTTTGGCTCGGTGTTCAACGTCACGAACAATTCGCGTAGAAATTCGGCGACATCCGATCCGTCAACCTGCGTGTAGGCGTCAATGGCTTTGGTGAACGCCTGATCCGGGAAAATGAGGGTGTCCTCGGCGAAATAGCAAAACAGCAGCCGCGTGAGAAAGACATTGAGCGCGTGCCGTTGCTCCCGCGACTTCGGCGGATTGTCCGCCCGGATGAGGTCGTAAAGTTTCGCCATGTGCTCGGCGGCTTTGACATCCGCCTCGGTCTCGGCCTGAAACACGGTGCGCTCCATCCCGGCCAGCGGCAGGAAAAAAGCGTAGTGGTCGTGCAACTCGGCGATGGGAAACGTCACCGTCTCGTTTTTCCGGGTGTCAAAGGCAGCGAGATTTTGAAAATCCGTGGCGATAATGAAGCGCGGTTTGTTGCCCATGATCTGCCGCGTCCGCTGCGCCGACTGGATGGCTTCGGCGGGCGTGTAGGATTTTAGCAAGTCCGGCAGCAGCGGTTCAAAATAGATTTTGGCCTTGAGCAACGTGCAGCCGTCCTTTTTCGCCAGATTCAAATCGCCGGATTTCAGCCGCGAAATGGTGGCCTTGGGCGTGCCAAAGGCGGTGAGGAAATCATAAATAAACTCGTCCGGCTGGATCGCGCCGGTCAGCTTTTTCAGATTTTCTATGATTTCAGAAACAGTCATTTGAATTTGGCTTGCCGCCCATTTTCCCCCGGTTTCTTTTGCTAAACCGAAAGCGCTTTAGCAAATCAAAACCCTTTGAAAACGGGCATTTTCCGGTCAGGTCATTTGCTTAATCATGGCTTTTTATTGCTTATCGGCTGGCTCATTTATCAAAACCCATTTGGGAAACCGGCGGTTGCCGGCGTTCCGAATCAATTTTTGCCGGTGGCTCAAATCGTAAAGCAGATTGTGAATCTTCATCAATTTTTGCTCCCGACTCAACACCTCTGGCAATTTGTCCAAAAGCATTTCATCAATATCCTTCCGCGAGACGGGTTGATGTTCGCGAATGATTTTCACGATGAGGTCGCGGTAGTATTCGTTGTTAAAACCTTTGTCCCGAATGTGCCTCGCCTTGCCATCGGTGGCGGCGGCAATCTCGGCGGCGACAACGGGATTGGGAAAACGCCCCTCCACCAGCTTTTGCGATTTGAGCCGTTTGTGTTCTTCTCTGGTGATCGGCTGCCGTTTCTGCACCCGGTCCAGCAGGATGATTTCCTCCAGGCCGAGATCCGTCCGGCTCATCAGCAACCGGGCATAGCGTTCGTCCAAAATGCGTCCGGCCAGCTTTACCTCGACGTGTTCGGGCTGGGTCAAATTGTAATCCGGCATCGGGAAAAACCGGCTGCGCTGTTTCTGGAACATTTTTTTGATGCCGCCGCCCTGCGTATCAATCATGTTCAAGCTCACCATCGCATCGGCCAGAAACGTATTGCGATAATAATTCTGCGGCGCGTCCTGGTGAATGACTTTTTCCACGGAGCCGGGTAGAAAACTGCCGACGTTGGTCAGCAATAACGTGTCGGGCGTTTCCACCACCAGCACGCGCCCGCGCAAACCGTAATCTTGATGGGCAATGCAGTTTTGCAACGCCTCGCGTATCACCCACGGATCGTATTGCGTCAGCTCCACGGGAAACAGCGTGCCGCCCGGCAATTCCCGCACTTTCAAATTTCGGATGCGGGCCAAAATCCGGTCGCCAGCCATCAGGAACGGCGGGCCAAAGTGTTCGTAGTCCAGTTCTTCGTTGCGCTCGTTTTTGAGCAGCCAGCTAATCCGCGCCACCGCCGGATTTAACAGCGTGGACGATTCCGGTTTGCCCAGCAGCAACAGGGCCGCATTGGTGATGCGCCCGTGAATCGTCAGCTTCGCCTTGTTCAAAAAGGTGGTGGTGTCCCAGCCGGCCACGGCTTCCGCCTGGGTGGGAAACTTGACGGTGAACTCTTTCCGCGCTTTTTCCAACGCGGCATCATCGAGGTCGGCAAGCGTGGCGGTTTCGCAAATTTGGGCGCTCCAATCCACCCGGCGATTCCAAAGCTGGCGCTCCTTGTCGGGATGTTTGCTCAAATCGGTTTTGGCATTGCCGACGCGGATGTAGGCTTTTTCGTTAAACTCCACCGGACGGTCAATCGCCGGATTGATTTCAAACAACACCACCCGTTTGCCCTGGTAATCGAAGGGCCGAATCTCAAAGCCGACATTAGGGCGGAGGTGAACCGTTAGCCAGATTTGAAGCGGCTGGTTGCCACAGCCCTTTTCCGCATCGGGATCAAAAGTGGTTCCGGCGACGGCGTGCGTGCCGTCCTCGATGCCAAACACAAGGTAGGCGCGGGGTTTGCCGAGCAAACTGGCCGCGTTCGCCAAAGCTGACAGGTATTCGCCCAGCGCCTGCGGTTCAAACCGGTTGTTTTTGAACTCCAGCCATTCCGTCTCACGCGGCTCGGCGCGGAGACGATCCAGCAAGGCGGTGAGTTCGGATTGATTTGGCATTGCGCGTTGGCGGATGAGTTTGCGCTGGAAATCGGCGAGCGTCAATCTGTGTTCAAATCGTCCAAGCAAAAGGTTTTGGACGCCATCGCCAAGTTTTGTTCCCGATCTAGGTATTGTGTATTGGTTTGTTGCTGGGGTGTTCACCCCATATTAAACCCTGCAATTATTTGTCAGGCTCCTATTTGAAAAAGATTATAAATATGTGCCCGAAGATTGGACAAAAATACGCTAGACAGCCGTGCCGAAAAAGCGCAGTGTTTGAGACAGAAGATTATGCCGGAAACCGCCAAACAGAACAGATTGGCCACGCCGAATCCAAAAACGGCGAGAAACGGAAACGGACATCATCGCTCCCCGGTCGCCGCAAGGTCAAAGCTTAAGGCCGGGAAAAAATATTTCGCATCATCTTATTTTCCGCTCAAAAAGCAGCCAATTCCAGACGAATTTGCAAGGTTGGTCAAGAAGTTGGAAAGCTTGCTTAAAATGCCTGTTTGGTTATTGATGCAAAATGGCGATCCGGGCTGTTGTGATTCTATCTGCATTCATTTATACAAAAATTTTCAAGCTGACCGGGCCGCAATTTTGGAAGATAAACCGATTGCCCTTTTGATTGAATCGTCCGGCGGTGACGCGCACATGGCTTATCGCATCGCGCGGCTCATTCAACGGAGAACAAGAAATTTTACGGTAATTATACCACAATATGCTAAAAGCGCGGCCACGCTGCTCGCACTTGGCGCGACCGATTTAATTCTTGGCCGAGACGCAGAACTGGGGCCGCTTGACGTTCAAATGCTTGACCGCGAAAGAGAAGACGTTGGATCGGCATTGGACGCCGTGCAGTCATTAGAACAATTGAATGTCTTTTCAATGCAAGCCATTGATCAATTGATGCTCCTTATGGCGAATAGGACGGGAAAGAAAATTGATACGTTGCTGCCACTGGTTTTTGATTATGCCAACAATTTCGTTCGCCCCCTGCTTGAAAAAATTGACACCGTGGATTATACTAAAAAATCGAGGGAATTGAAGGTCGCTGAAGAATATGCGGTGCGCTTGATGAAAAGCAATTACAGGCTTGATGTGGCAAAAAGTATCGCGGCGCATTTGGTTGGCAAATACCCCACGCACGGATTTGTTGTTGACCGGCAGGAAGCAAAGTCACCCCAAATAAACGGTGAGTCGTTTGGCCTGGGTCTTAAAATCCAGCCATACAATAAAGAAATCGAAAGCATTTTTGAAAAAATGCAGCCATTTCTTGACAGCCTGACAATAATGGGAAGACTGGTGGAGGTGCAACCATGAAACACGCCACACTGCCAGAAAACGAATTAATGACCCCAGAAAACAGCGGAATTGCTGTTCAATCCGCTGTGAACCTTTCAAAAGAAAGAGATTCAAAATGGGGAGGGGTTGTAAGTTTTCCTTCGGAAAAAGACGAGCGCAACGCGACCCGCCGCGTCAACGGACAAGCTCCCAAGCATTGTATTGAAGCAAGATCATCCGTGAGGTTTGGCCGCTGAAACCAATACGTTTCTCGCCCAATCCGGCTTTTTCAAGCCGGATTTTTTTATTGCTGTTTGGACTATCTGCGCTTCATTCGCCGCTATTTTGACGGCAAATATCCCGGTCAATCTCCACCGGCTCAAGGCAGCGCGGGTCGTCAGTCTTGCGGCTTGATCGTCCAAAACTCCTTCGCGTCCGCCTGCTTCACCAAGCCTTTGTAGTGGCGCTGGATGATGTCCG
>CAYVGC010000099.1:0-15270 GCA_964449815.1 uncultured Bifidobacteriaceae bacterium | reverse complement strand
CGCTCAACGCGAAGTTCATCCACGCCGCGTTCGGGCTGCGCTATCTCTTCGCCAATCTCGGCGGGCTGCAACCGCGCGCCGCCATCACGGAATTCGACATCAACCAGCGCCCGCTCGACATCGCGGAAAAGCTCCTGGCGGAAAATCCAAAAATCATCGGCCTCGGCGTCTATATCTGGAATGTCACGGAAACCACCGAGGTCATCGCCATCGTCAAACGCGTCCGGCCGGAAATCAAAATCATCCTTGGCGGCCCGGAAGTCAGCTACGAAACCGAGGTGCAGGAAATCATCCGGCTCGCCGACCACGTCATCACCGGCGAAGGCGATTTGAAATTTGCCGAGGTGTGCCGGGTGTTGTTGGCTGGCGGGGCAGGCGGTCCCCTGCCCGCCGTCGGCAAACCCAAGAATGAAGAACGGCACGCCTGGAGTGACGCACCCTGCCTGCCCAAAATCATCCCCGCCGAGGTGCCGGAATTTTCACGCATCGCCCTGCCCTATGCTTTTTACACGGACGCGGACATCGCCCACCGCATCATTTATGTCGAGGCGTCGCGCGGCTGTCCGTTCACCTGCGAGTTCTGCCTGTCGTCGCTGGACATTCCCGTGCGACCGGCGCCGCTGGACAAATTTCTCGCGGCGATGCAGAAACTTCTGGATCGCGGACTGAAACAGTTCAAGTTCGTGGACCGCACGTTTAATCTCAACATCGCCACGGGCAAGGCGATCTTGGAATTTTTCCTCGCGCGTCATCAGCCAGGCATGTTCTTTCATTTCGAGCTGGTGCCGGACCGGCTGCCGGACGAGCTGCGCGCGGTCATCGCGAAATTTCCGCCCGGCTCGCTGCAGTTCGAGGTGGGCATCCAGACCTTTAATCCCGAAGTCGGCGCGCGCATCAGCCGCCGGCAGAATTACGAACGGCTCGCGGACAATTTTAATTTTTTGCGGAACAAAACCCGCGTCCACCTCCACGCGGATCTGATCGTCGGGCTGCCCGGCGAAACGCTGGAAGGCTTTGCCGCCGGTTTTGACCGGCTCATCGCGCTCGGCCCGCAGGAGATCCAGGTCGGCATTTTGAAACGGTTGCGCGGCACGCCGATTGGCCGGCACGATGCCGGTTGGCGGATGATTTACAACCTGCACCCGCCTTACGAAATTTTGCAGAACAAGCTGATTGATTTCGTCACGATGCAGCGCCTGCGCCGCTTCGCAAAATACTGGGACCTCGTCGGCAACAGCGGCAATTTCATCGCCACCGCACCGCTGATCTGGAGCAACGGCGCGTCGCCGTTCCATTCGTTTCTGCGCCTCAGCGACTGGCTTTACGCGCGGCTTGGCCGCACGGACAGCATTGCCTTGGCGCGGCTGGCGGAACTGGTGTTTGAATTTCTCACCGCCGAACTGAAACTCGAAACCCGGTTCGCCGCCGAAAGCTTGCGGCTGGACTGGCAACGCGGTGGCCGGCGTGATGCCCCGGAATTTCTCCGCGCATTTTTGCCGGTGGAAACGTCCGTTCGTTCGCGCGCCGCCAGGATCGCATTGCCCAAACGCCAGGCCAGGCATCTGGCGGGCGGCGAAACACCGGCCACGTTGCAAATAAGCCGGTCGTGATCATATCCGCGTTTGTTTTTTTGGGGTTGGAACTCCGGTTTATGTTGTCAACGGGCCGGAAAACCGGCATTAAAAAGGCATGAAACACAATTCTTATTTTGAAGGAAAAGTCCAAAGCCTGGTCGTCAACACGTCTGAAGGACCGGCCACGGTCGGCGTGATCGAACCGGGCAAATACAGTTTCGGGACGGATTCGGAAGAGCACATGCATGTGGTCGCCGGAACGCTCAAGGCCAGGCTCCCTGGCGGCGATTGGAAAAGCCATGGCCAGGGCCAGTTCTTTGTCGTGCCGCCGCATGTGAAATTTGACGTTGAAGCCGCCGGCGACGTGGCCTATCTCTGCTACTATAAGAAATAATGCCGGACAAAGCAACGCAGCCGTGCTTCAACTTGCCGCCGGATGAAGTAATTTTCATCCGGCGTGTTTTTTCCGGCACGGGTCCAGGCTGTTGGATTAGACACCTGTCCTGTTTTAACTGGGTCACACCAATGCCAATGATGGCCGGCTATGATTCCGCCAGAAGTGTGGTATGGTTGAACCATGGGAATCCCGTCGGGGAACTCGCAGGATACAACCGGATTGCCGGTGAAAACAAATGGGATGTCGCCGTTAAATCTTGGAAGCGCGGGGCCGGATGTCCGCCGCAAGACAGCATTGATTGTGGAAGGCGGAGCAATGCGCGGCGCGTGGGCGGCGGGAGTGCTGGCCTATCTGGAGGAGCACGGCCGGCGGCAATACGATCTCGTCTATGCGGCTTCTTCCGGTGCCTGCTCGGCGGCCTATTTTGTTGCCGACATGTGGAAACCAGGCCTGGCCATCTGGCGCGAACTGGCCTGCAACGTGGTTTGCAAAACCAATTTCCTCCGGCGCAAACCAATCATTGACCTGGCCTATCTGGTGGACCATGTCATCCGCACCCGCGTTCCGCTGTCCGTCGAGGCGCTGCAAAAGGCGCCCACACAATTCTACATCGTGCTGACCGACTGCCACACGGGCGAACCGGTTTATTTCCACGTCTGCGATGACCGCGTGTTTGCGGCCCTCCGCGCCACGGCTTCGATGGCCCTGGTGACACGCGGGTTTGATTTTGTGGACGGCCGGCCTTACGCCGACGGCGGCGTGGCGGACCCCATTCCCATCCGCCGGGCGATCGAAGACGGCGCGGCAGACATCACCGTGGTGCTCACGCATAATCCCGCCTTCCGGCTCAAGCCGGTTCCGCGCTGGATGGGGAAGCTGGCCTACCCGGAATTTCCCGCCGTGGCCCGCGTCTGGACGGCGCGGCAAAATGTGAATTACAACGACGCGCTCGACCTGATGAAAACACCGCCGCCGGGAATCCAAATCCAGGTGTTCCGTCCGCTCCGGGCCATGCCGGTGGGTTCCTTCACCGTTGAGCCGAAGCTGATCGCCGCCGCGCTGGCCCTGGGCCATGACGAGGCGTTGCAGCAGATGGAACTTCTGGAGGCAAAAAACCGGGACGGAACGGTTCCAAAATAATTTAACGCCGGAGAAATGTTGTCATGCGGATAGCCTCACCCGTTCCCGCCGGCGGGGGAAATTATTTTGCGAAATTCGTCTTCAAAGATTCCAAGCTTTAAGATGCCTGCCGGCCACATCAGTGCCCCGCCTAAAAGTTCGCTTTCTGCCGGCGCGGAATTTATCCTGCCTGTTTTTGATGAACTGGGTGGTCGCCATTTTGTTGTCGGCATTTTTCCTCGGCCTCTACGATCTCTGCACCAAGCACGCGGTGCAGGCGAATGCCGTGACGCCGGTTTTGTTTTTCAGCACGCTCACCGGCGCGCTGGTGTGGACGGCGCTGCTCACGGTGGACGCGGTTCATCCCGGCCTGCTGCCGGCCATGCTCGTCACGGATACGCTCACCGGGAAACAGCATCTGCAACTGCTGCTGAAATCCGGCATCGTCGCCGCCTCGTGGATCGGCACCTATTACGCGATGAAACATCTGCCGCTCTCGCTCGGCGCGCCCATCCGCGCGACGAGTCCGCTGTGGACGCTGGGCGGCGCGATTTTGATATTGGGCGAGCGCCCGACGGGGCTGGAAACGGTCGGCATTCTGACCACGCTGGCGTCGTTCGTCGGGCTGTCGGTCGCTGGCGCCCAGGAAGGCGTGCATTTTCACCGGAACAAGTGGGTGTGGTTCCTCATCATGGGCACGCTGTTCGGTGCGGTGAGCTCGCTCTACGACAAATACCTGCTGGGCACGCTGAAATTTTCCGTGCCGACGGTGCAATGCTGGTTCTCGATCTACCTGCTGGTGTTCTTCGCGCCGTTCGCACTCGGCTGGAAACTGCGGCTGTGGACGCGCAACGAATTCCGCTGGCGCTGGAGCGTCCCGTTCATCGCGCTGGCTCTGCTGGTGGCGGATTATTTTTATTTCAGCGCGCTGCGGCATCCCGCCGCGCTGGTGGCTGTTGTGATGAGCCTGCGCCGCGCGAGCACGCTGGTGGCGTTCGCGGGCGGCATTCTCCTTTTCCGGGAATTGAACGCGTGGAAGAAACTGCCCGCCGTCATCGGCATCCTCGTCGGCATCGTGCTGACGCTGCTCGGACGAAACTAAACCACCTCGCGGTAAACATCCGGGTGCGGACGGGAAATCACCACGGCATTCACGAGCACGCCGGCTTCGGCGAGCACGGCCCGGCCGGCGGCCACGCCCGCCTGCACGGACGACACGTCGCCGGTCATCGAGCAGAAGGCCTTGCCGCCCATCGCCATCGCCAGCCGGACTTCGAGCAACTGCACGTCGGAAGTTTTGGCCACGGCGTCGGCGGCCTGAATCAGTGTGGCGACGTTGAACGACTCGATGATGCCGAGCGCACCGTTCGTTGCCGCCGGCTGCGTGCGGCCCAGCGCGACGAAAACATCGGGATGCAGATTGGCGATGACAAAGCTGTCAATCAGGCAGCCGCCCGCCGCTTCGCAGCCCGCCGCCACGGCCGCAGTCACGCCCGCCGTCTCGCCACCAATGAGCACCATGTATTTGCCGGAGCAGATCGAGCGCGACAAAATCAGATGCACGTTGCCGGCCTTGAGCATTGTGTCCGCCACCTGGAAGCCGGCGGCGATGCTCGACAGTTCAATCAATCCAACGGATTTTTCGGCCATAAAATTATTTCTCCAAAATGATCTGTTTGTCGTTCACTTCACGGACCGTGCCGGACATCGGCGCGTGCAAAATCGCGCCCAGCGCGTTCGGCGCGGGTTCGCCGATGATCTGGCCGGTGCTGACGCGCTCGCCAACTTTTACTTTGGCAATACAAGGCGTTCCGGCGCTTTGCTTGAGCGGCAGCACGAGACGGTCCGAGGAAATTTCTGTTTCGACGAGCGGCGCGGGCAGATCGTAATTGAGGACGTGCAGTTTTCTGGCGAGCGTCTTGACCGGCACGCGGCGGCCGTCGGCCATCGCGTGCGGCTTGGGATTCATCGGGCCGGTCCACTTGATTTGTTTGGCGCGCATCACGGCCTTCGCGTCGTCGCAGGCTTCCTTCGGAAACAATTCTTCCGGGCAGGAATAAAGCGTGCAGAGTCCGCAAGAACAGCACATCGCTGCCCATTGATTAAAATAATCTTCGCCGGTGCCGCTGAACGCGAGCGTGCGCATGACTTGATGCGGCTCGACGGCATAACCGAGCAGAAAGCGCGGACAAAACTCAGTGCAATAGCGGCATTGGTCACACGCGGACTTGCCGATCCTGGCCTGCGCCTTGTGCGGCTTGAGCTTGCGTTCGATGACGTGATGCGTGCGCGGCAAAATCACGACGCCGGCGGAAATCTTCGTGACGGGTGTGTCGAGATTGTCCGTGTGCGTGCCCATCATCAGTCCGCCGAGACAGAGCACCGGATCGTCGGTCGTGAGTCCGCCGGCGTATTCGATGCACTCGCGAAAGGTCATGCCAATCGGCACGCGCAAAGTCGCGGGCGTTTTCACTGCGCCGGCGATGGTGAGCATTTTGTGCGTGAGCGGCCTGCCGTCGTGCGCGGCGGCGATGTTCACGAACGTCTCGACGTTGTTGACGACCACGCCGACGGCGATGGGAATGCCGCCGGGCGGAATCAATTTGCCCGTGACATTGTAAACCAGATCATATTCGTCGCCCGCCGGATAATAATCGCCGAGCAACTGGACGCGGATGTTCGTGCCTTTGCTTGCAGCTTGCACCGCTGCGACCGCGTGTTTCTTTTTGCCTTTGACGCCGATGACGCCTTCGCGCGCGCCAACGGCTTCCATCGCGAGCGTCATGCCGCGCACGAGTTCGGCGGCCTGGCGTTCCATGATGACGGCGTCCTTGTGCAGGAGCGGTTCACATTCCGCGCCGTTGGCGATGACGGTTTCCGCCTTGGCGTTGAGCTTGACGTGCGTCGGAAATCCGCCGCCGCCCGCGCCCACGACGCCGGCCTGCCGGACTTTTTCTGCGAGATTCATGTTAAATCAAATTTTATTGGCCGCAAAAAGGCACATAATGCGCAAAACTAAAATTGAAAATTCAAAAGTTTCGAATCGAGATCGCGCGGACTGATGCCTTCTCCGAATTCTTTTTCTAACTTTTCTCGAAAATGCAGACAACGATAACAAAACACTTGATATTCCTCATCGCAACCAGACAGCGCCGAATCGCGATATTTACGCTTGCCGGAAAATTCTTCAGCGACACGGCTGCTTGCGCGTGAGTCGTAAATAAAAAAAGCGTTGGGCGCATGAAAATGGAGATATTTCGACGCAAGTGAGCGCTTGGTCGTTCCACCGGCAATCTTTGTGAATAAATCCATCACGTTTTTGTGACACCGCAAACTGTCAACCAAGTTTTCTTTTGTCAGCCGTTCGATGTGTTTGACGCTTGCAAGCCATTCGTCAATCGGTGAATCGTAAATTGCCGGGGCAACTTTTGTCATGTAGAAATCTTTGCCTTGCTCGATTTCTTCTCCTGCGCCCCGTTCAATGGCCGCAGCATAGGAACGACCGATAATCCAGACTTTGCTTGCGATAATATCCAATTGTTTCTTGTCCTTTGGCGGCATTGTATGCTGTGGTTGATTACGACACATTTCGTAAAGAACATCGTTGCCTAAGGAAACTGGAAATTTGTTTGCCATTCAGATTCCGGTTTTCATTTTGTGCCTTTTGCGCATTTTTGCGGCTAAATTTTTTCCGCGCCATTTGCATTCGGATGTGGCGCAACCACCACTTCCACTCCGTGCTCACGCAAACCGTGAACTAAATCCTGCGGCGCGTTGCCATCCGTGACCACCACGTCAATCATGTCCAGACCGCACAGCGGCGAGACGGATTGCCGGCCAAATTTCGTGTGGTCGAGGCAGAAAATTATTTTCTGCGCGGCCTTGAGCATCGCGCGCTGGATGTCAATCAGGAGCGCGTGCGAATTTGTCACGCCTTCGAGCGTGATGCCGCCGGCGCTCATGATCGCCACGTCGGCGCGCATTTTGGAAAACGCCTCGACGGTCATCGGCCCGACCAGCACGCCGAGCCGGGGATAAATCACACCGCCCGCCAGAATCACTTCCAGTTTGTTCGCCGACGCAAACAGATTTGCCACCGGCAACGAGTTGGTCACGACCTGCGGCGCCTTTTCTTCAAGATGCCGCGCGACGTGATACACCGTCGTGCCGGCGTCGAGAATCACGCTTTGATTCGCGCCGATCAGTTCCGCGCACGCCTTGCCAATCGCCTCTTTTTCGGAAAGCTGGTGTGCATCGCGCGCGGAAAAGGCAAATTCATCCGACTTCGGCGCGACGATGCGCGCACCACCGTGCGTGCGCCGCAAATTGCCCGACGCTTCGAGCGTCGTCAAATCGCGCCGGACAGTCGAAACGGACGCCGCCACATGCTGGGATAATTCTTCCAGCGATGCGAATTCCACACGTTGAAGGTAGGCTTCAATGCGGTGTTTGCGCTCTTCTGCGGTCATTACTGCACGACTTTGGAAGATTTTGATATATTTTGCAAGAAAAATATTGACTTTAATCCAAAAAATGTCAAAGTCAGTCAAATCTTATGGCTGTTGCAGCATCAGCACCACACCGAGCCGTTGTCGAACACCTCGTCCGACAGGCGGTTTATGCCAGACTTGGCAAGCCGCTTCCGCGCCTTGCGAGCGGAGTCAATCCGCTCGTCGTCAACATCAGCGCGCGGCACTGTCATCTCACGCCCGCAACGGTGGAAATTCTTTTTGGCAAAGGCCATCAGCTCACGGTTCACAAATGGCTGTATCAGGACGGCCAGTTCGCCGCGAAGGAAACTGTCACGCTGATCGGCCCGCGCAGCCGGGTGATTTCCAATCTGCGGATTCTTGGCCCGTGCCGGAGTTTGAACCAGGTCGAGCTGGCCTACACGGATTCCATCGCGCTCGGCTTCGACATTCCATTGCGCGCATCCGGCGACATCAAAGGCACGCCCGGCGCGATGCTGATGGGGCCGGCGGGATTTTTCGAGATGCCCGACGGCGTCATCCGCGCCTTGCGGCACGCGCACCTGAGTCCGACCGACGCGGAATTTTACGGCGTGAAACACGGCGACTGGATGAAGCTCAAGATCGGCGGCGACTGTGCCATCACGCTCGACAAAATGCTTTGCCGGGTGGACCAGGGTTTCAAACTGGAAGTCCACATTGACACCGACGAAGGCAACGCGTGCAATTTACAGCCGCACACGCCGGTGGAACTGGTCAAATAAATCTCTCGAATCTCCCAACCATCAACCAAAAATAATATGAACGAAGCAATAGGAATGATTGAAACCAAGGGCTACGTCGGCAGCGTGGAAGCCAGCGACGCCATGGTCAAGGCGGCCAACGTCACGCTGGTCAAAACCATCGCCATCGGCGGCGGACTCATCACCGTCATCGCCCAGGGCGACATCGGCAGCGTGAAGGCCGCCGTGGACGCCGGCGCGAAGGCCGCCGCCAAGGTCGGCGAACTCGTTGGCTCACACATCATCGCGCGCCCGCACGAGGAACTGCTTGAAGCTTTTCTCGGCAACGGCGTGAAAAAATAATCAACCACCACTTTTAACTTTTTACAAATATGTCAAAGCAAGCTGTTGGAATGATTGAATGCAAAGGATTCTGCGCCGCCGTGGAATCCGCCGACGCCGCGCTCAAGTCCGCGAACGTCCACATCACCGGCTGGGAAAAAGTCGGCAGCGGATACGTCACCGTGTTTTTCCGGGGCGACGTCGCCGCCGTGAAGGCCGCGACCGATGCCGGAGCCGCCGCCGCCGCGCAGGTTGGCACGGTGGTCAGCGTCCAGGTGATTCCGCGTCCGCACGACGGATTGAGCGGCCTCGGCAAATGGCTCGAATAAATTTTGAATCACGAATTGCGAATGACAAGTTCGCAATTTGAAATTCTCAATTCGAAATTTGTGAAAATTCTCGTCGCCAACCTCGGAACGACCTCGCTCAAGTGGCGCTTGTTCGACTTCTCGAACAACGCCGAACGCCTGTTGCACAAGGGCGGCTTTGAGCGCGTGACCGATTATCCCAAGGCGATTGAGGACTGCCTCGCTGAATTGAAAAAGGCGAACGCACTCCAAAATGAAAGCGAATTGAGCGCCGTCGGTTTCAAAACCATCATCGCCAGGAACGTCACCGGCTGCGTGCGGCTGGACGAGCGCGTGCTGCAGGCGATGGCTGATTACAACGGTCTTGCGCCCGCGCATAATCCGCCCTACCTCACCGGCATCAAACTGTTCGCGCAGCGGATGCCGAACGTGCCGCTCATCGCCCTGTTTGAAACGGCGTTTCACCAGTTCGCCGCGCCGGCCGCCGTCAACTACGCCGTGCCGGAGTCGTGGCGGCGGATCGGTGTGCGCCGCTGGGGTTTTCACGGCGCAAGCCACAAGTTCATCGCCGAACGCTCGGCGGAACTGCTCTGCCGGCCTGATGTCGCCGAACGCGCCCGCCAGCTTTACGTCAACAACGGCGCGGCGAAAATTTCCGGCCAGCCGTTGCGCGTGATTTCCTGCCATCTCGGCGGCAGTTCGAGTGTCACCGGCATTTTGAACGGCGTGTCCATCGGCTCCAGCATGGGCATGAGTCCGCAGTCCGGCCTGCCGCAAAATAATCGCGTGGGCGATCTCGACGCCGAAGCCCTGCCCTACGCGGTGAAAACGCTGGGCATCACGATTGAAGAAGCGCAGCGACAACTGACGAAGGAATCCGGCTTGAAAGGCTTGAGCGGCATTTCCAATGACATCCGTGACGTGGCCGCCTCCGCCGCGAACGGCGACGCGAAAGCGAAGCTGGCGCTGGACGTTTTCGTCGCCAGCGCGCGGCACTGGATCGGCGGCTACTTTTTTGAATTGAACGGCGCGGACGCCATCGTGTTCACCGCCGGAATCGGCGAGAACCGCGCGGAATTGCGCGCGGCCATCTGCGCGAACCTGGAAAATCTCGGCATCAAGCTGGACGCGGAGAAAAATAATTTGGCGCGGGGCACCGAGGCGGTCATCAGCTCGGCGGATTCACAGGTGAAGATTTTTGTGATTCCCACGAACGAGGAGCTCGTCGTGGCGCGCGAAGCCAGGCGATTTCTGGAAACGAAGAAAAATTGATTTAACGAACAACTCTCAACCATCAACAAAGTAAAACTATGCCACAAGCAATCGGACTCATTGAAACGCGCGGACTGGTCGCGCTCGTCGAAGGCACGGACGCCATGCTCAAGGCCGCGAACGTCGAGCTCGCCGGCCCGATGATGCAGGTCGGCAACGCGCTCGTCACCGCGTGTGTCGTCGGCGACGTCGCCGCCGTCAAGGCCGCCACCGACGCCGGCGCGCAGGCCATCAAAGCCATCAAAGGCGAACTGGTCAGCGTCCACGTCATCGCCCGCCCGCACGCGGACGTCGAGGCGGTGCTGCCGAAGAAAAAGTAATTAGCAGATGGAAAATGGGAGATGGCAGATGGGCAAACGCCTGCTTCCATTCCCAACTTCCAACCCCCAACTGCTATGTTTTTAGCCAAAGTCGAAGGCCAGGTGGTCGCCACCAAGAAAGACCCGAACATGTCTGGCCGCAAACTGCTGCTGCTCCGCCCGCAGCTCGTGGACGAAAAAGATCCGAAAAAGTTCCGTCCGGGCGCGAACACAATCGTGGCCGTGGACAATCTCGGCGCGGGCGAAGGCGAAATGGTTTTGTTCTGCCAGGGCAGCAGCGCGCGGCTCGCGCCCGGCATGAAGGAGGCGCCGATTGACGCCGTCGTCATCGGCATCGTGGACAGTGTGGATGTTTTCGGAAAAGAAATTTTCAGTGCGAAAGTGTGGTGATTGAAACATGAGTGCCGTGAATGAAACTTTGATCCGTGACGTGGTGGCCGAAGTGCTGGGCCGTTTGAACGGTGGCACGGCGACCGCCACCGCCAAACCATCTCCAGCTTCCGCGCCGAAACCGAGTTCGTGTGGCTGCAGCGTGAAAAAAAATTCCGCCGAAAATGCCGCCTTGCGCGGAAAATTTGGCGTGTTTCAGGACGCGAACGAAGCATGCGCAGCGGCGCAGGAAGCGTATTTGCAGCTCAAGCAAAAAGGCGTGGCCGCCCGGCATAAAATTGAGGAAGTCGTCAAATCGCTCGCCGAAAAAAACGCCGCGCAATGGGGCAAAATCGAACTCGAAGAGACGAAGCTCGGCCGCCTGGACCATAAAATCGCCAAGCTGCAAATCATCAAGCTTGTTCCCGGTGTGGACTGGCTCCGACCGGACGCCCGGAGCGGCGATCACGGCATCACGCTGGAGGAATACACGCCGTTCGGCGTTGTCGGCGCGATCACGCCCAGCACGCATTCCATTCCCACGTTGAGCGGCAACATCATCAACATCTGCGCCGCGGGAAATGCCGTCGTCTTCAACGCGCATCCGGGCGCGGCGAAATGCGCCGCCGTGGCGGTGCGCGCTTACAACGAGGCGGTTTACCGTGAAACAGGCATTGAGAACATCGCGTGCATCATCGAGAAGCCGTCGCTCGATTCGTTCAACGCGCTTTGCAAAAACGAATTCACCCGCCTGCTGCTTGTCACCGGCGGGCCGATGGTCGTGAAGGCCGCGATGCAGACCGGCAAGCGCGCCATCTGCGCCGGTCCCGGCAATCCGCCTGTGTTCGTGGACGACACCTGCTGCCCGACGCGCGCTGCCAAAGCCATCATCGAAGGCGCGGCGTTCGACAACAACTTGCTGTGCATCGGCGAGAAGGAAATTTTCGTGCTTGATCATGTTGCCGACAAGCTGATGGAACAGATGTCCGAGAACGGCGCAGTAAAATTAAATTCCGCGCAGCTCGACCGGCTGACAAAGGCGGCGTTCACCTTCAAGGAAGGCCAGGGCGGCGGCTGCGCGCACGCGAGCGTGAACCGTGATTTCATCGGCAAAGACCCGTCCGTGCTGGCGCAGGCCGCAGGAATCAATTTGCTGTCCGGCACGCAGCTCTTGTTTGCCGAAACGGACGCGAGGCATCCGTTCGTCGAGGAAGAACAGATGATGCCATTTCTGCCCATCGTGCGTGTGAAAAGTGTCGAGGAAGGCATCGAACGCTCGCTGGTCGCGGAGCACAATTACAAGCACACGGCGATCATCCATTCGCACGACGTGGAAACCATCACCGCGATGGCGCGCGCGCTGGACACGACGTTGTTCATCAAGAACGGCCCGTCGCCCACCGGCCTCGGCCTCGGCGGCGAGGGTTATTTGAGCTATTCCATCGCCACGCCGACGGGCGAAGGCATCACAAACCCGCGCACGTTCACGCGCGTCCGGCGCTGCGTGATGGTGGACAATCTGAGGATTTATTAAATGCTGCTCGCCCGCGTCGAAGGCAACCTCGTGGCGACCCGGAAACATCCGAGTCTCGACGCGTGGCGGCTGGTGATCTGCCAGCCGCTCGGCACAAACAGCCAGCCGGAGGGTTCGCCAATCGTGGCGATTGATTCGCACGGCGCGGGGATGCACCAGCAGGTGGTGATTTCGTCGGACGGAATCGCTGCGCGCAAGGCCGTGGGCGT
The DNA here is from genome assembly GCA_964449815.1 of uncultured Bifidobacteriaceae bacterium. GTDB lineage: Bacteria > Verrucomicrobiota > Verrucomicrobiia > Limisphaerales > UBA11358 > UBA11358. The sequence goes on along the minus strand of CAYVGC010000099.1, from coordinate 2,635 downwards.
GGACAAAAGTCCCGCGCGCTGGCTGGTCATCGGCATCGTGGACGAACACGAGCCGGGGAAGAGAATTTAATTTGAAACTCGGAACTGTCATCGGTCGTGTCACGTTGAGCAGGTCGGTGGATTTGCTCAAAGGCGGACGCTTCCTCGTTGTCAGCCCGTTCAGCCGCGAGCAATACGCCAGGGGCATCGCCGCCGGCGCGGGCATGGGCAAGGATCCGAGCCTCGTCGTGTATGACGACCTCGGCGGCGGCGTGGGCGACGTGATCGGTTACGAGGAAGGCCGTGAGGCCGCGCAGCCGTTTGATGTGCATCCGCCGATTGACGCGATCAACGTCGCGCTGGTGGACGAGATGTTTTACCGCCCGTGGAATGGGTGAAATAATTTTTTTATGAGCCAAGTCATCAGCATTCGAGATTTGCAGGACATGGTCCGCAACGGTCAGGATGTGAACAATCTTCCGTCCGAAGCCATCATCACGCCGTCGGCCCGGGATTATTTGCATGAACTGCAATCCGGCGGCGGTGTGCAAGCGGCGGCAATCAGATCCAGTTCAAGCTTTGCCGGGGCAAAAGGGAATGACAAAATTTCTCCGCCGACGAAGCCGTTAAACTCCAAGTCGCCAAAATCGGAGCTGGAGGCGTTCTTCAATTCGCCTTACGCGCAAAATTTGAAGGAGCAGATCTGCGAAATGGGCCATCGCCTCTGGCAGCGCGCCTATGTGGACGGCAACGGCGGCAACATGGCCATCCGCGTCGGCGAGGACATCGCCATTTGCACGCCCACGCTCGTCAGCAAAGGCTCGCTCAAGCCGGAAGACATGTGCCTCGTGGATTTCGAGGGCAACCAACTTTGCGGCACCAAAAAACGCACGAGCGAAATACTCATGCACTTGCAGATGATGAAGCGCCAGCCCAAAATCATCGCCTCCTGCCATTGTCATCCGCCCTACGCCACGGCGTTCGCGGTCGCCGGCATCGCGCCGCCGACGTGCATGTTGCCGGAGTATGAAGTATTTTGCGCCGTCGGCGTGGCGCCATATCGCACGCCCGGTTCGCCGGAAATGGGCAGGCTCGTCGCCGACCTGACCGATCAATATAACACCATCCTCATGGCCAATCACGGCGTCGTAACCTGGAGCCACAACACCATCGAGGAAGCCTACTGGCGCACGGAAATCATCGAGGCCTATTGCCGCACCATCGTGGTGGCCGGACAGCTTGGCAAGCCGATCAACACGTTCACCGGCCCGCAGATGAAGGAACTGCTCAACATCAAGCAGAGCCTCGGCTTCGTGGACCCGCGTTTCGGCATGAAGGAATGTGAACTTTGCGACAGCGGCGAATGGCGTCCCGGTGCGACCGGTCAATCACCGTCGTCCGGCGAACCCACCGTGGGTCTCGACCCCGAAGCCGAAGCGGCGGTGAAAGCCATCACCGACCAGATTCTCGCGCAGATGAAGTAGAGCCTGACGTGTGCAGCAGCTCCAAGGCAGATTCCAATAAGGAAAGCAAGAAAACAAAAAACCACTTTTCTGAATTCCGCTTTCCTAATTAAAAAACCGCTCCGGCTTGCTGTCGTCAATTTGGGCTCAACAAATTCATTGGTTTCATAACGACAAATAACTGTGCAAATATTGAATTTTCATAATCGCACCGGAATATTCTGCTGCTTCAAAAACTGTTTCACGTCGCCGACGGTGTAGGTGCCAAAATGAAAAATGCTTGCGGCGAGGACGGCGTCGGCCTTGCCGGCCAGCAGCACGTCGGCCATGTGCTGCAGCGTGCCCGCGCCGCCGCTGGCCACCACCGGCACGCCCACGGCCTCGCTGATGCGCCGCGTGATAACGAGGTCAAACCCGGCCTTGGTGCCGTCCGCGTCAATAGAGTTCAAAACAATTTCACCCGCGCCGAGCGCCACGGCGCGCTGCGCCCACTCAATCGCATCGAGGCCGGTGGATTTGCGGCCGCCGTGCGAGAACACGCCCCATTTGTCCGGCGCCATTTTCTTGGCGTCAATCGAGACAACGATGCACTGGCTGCCGAATTTTTCCGCGCCTTGCCGGATGAGTTCAGGATTGGCGATGGCGCTGGAATTTATGGAAATCTTGTCCGCCCCGGCGCGCAGCATGGTGAACATGTCCTCGACGGACTTGATGCCGCCGCCGACGGTGAGGGGCATGAAGCATTGGTCGGCGGCGCGTTCGATCACCTCGACCATCGTGCCACGGCCGTGCGCGGTGGCGGTGATGTCGAAGAAGACCATTTCGTCCGCGCCCTGCTCGTTGTAGCGGAGGGCGAGTTCCACGGGGTCGCCGACATTGCGCAGGCCACCCTTTTCGGCAACGCCAAACTGGACGCCGCGCGTGACCTGGCCGGCGTGAACGTCGAGACACGGGATGACACGTTTTGCAATCATGCGGACATTGAAGCGGCAGCGGCACAACAAATCAAATGATTCCGTCAGGCTGCGATTGCATCATTGCCGGCAAGTTGATTTATTTTTGAATTTATGTATCCTGTAACTGTCTGGTTACTTGCAGGAAATTAAAATTTTGAACATGAATACAACAAAAAATTCCTTGATTTTATCGGTGGCGGTCCTGTCGGTCTTGCTTTCCGGCTGTGTCAATCCCGA
>CAYVGC010000098.1:0-15275 GCA_964449815.1 uncultured Bifidobacteriaceae bacterium | reverse complement strand
ACTTCATATGATGCCTAACAGATAATGGACAGACGGTTGTTGCGCCTATCCCCGGTCGCGTTCCGCCTGTCCGGTTTGAGGATTTGAATCATTTTTCTAACTTGCTCATTTGTCCGCAACGGTTTAGCCCGGTCAAAGCGCCAAATCCGCGCTCAGGAAACACGGCGCAGGTTCAGACGCGCCCACCGTTCCGGCCGCCCGCGGCCATCGCCATGTTGTCACATGGCGGCGGCCCAATTGTCAAGCCCGTTGCCGGATGATTTTGCCCGGCCCGGTTTTTCCGCCGTCCCTCGCGGGACTTTTGCATTGGGTTGACGCGATGCCCAGCCAGGAATGGCCGGGCGATGGTCGGGGGACGCCGCTGAAGGCGGGAGTGCCGCCATGAGACCTCGGCAAAAGGCACCGTGGTTACGTTTGGAGCGCCGGCCTCCGGCACGGCGCGTTGGAAATTCAACCGTTTCGAGCCGTGCCGGAGGCCGGCGTTCCGACTTTTGCCGAGGTCTCGCGTATATTATATGCAGGGGGAGTGAAAACGAAGCCGGCCCAGGCCCGGTGGTGTCTATAAACAGGACATCTGGCCCGAACTTTTGGTTTCCGGGGCCATTTCTCAATACAAAGAACTGCGTCCGCAGTATTCTGCAAACGCCATTTTTCCTGGTTTTCATGGGTTTTTCCACCGGGCGGCTGCCGGTTCGCACCCACGGTGAAAAAATATTCCAAAAAGAGTGAGATTCCATTAAAGCCGGCATAAAAGCTGCCGATTTGTATAATCACATAGTTCGGGCAACCAGGCTTATCTGGCTGGCTGACCAAGCCCCTTCTGGCAGGGCGGCGCCGCCGCGCCGCCCTGCCTTGCCGGTCAACCAACCGGATCAGCCCAAAAGGAGCAGAGCAAAACCAGCAGACCTCAAGGTGCTGCGGGATTGCTACGGCTGTCCCGCGCAAAAACTGGCCCCGTTCGGGGTCAATGTGTCCGTGAACCTGGACGTGAAACTGTTCCCCAGCCTGCCGGCGGCCCCGGACCAGCTCAAGCTGCTGGCCGACACCCTGACCGCCAAGATTGCGGACCGGGTCACGGGCGGTTCGGCGGCGACGGCGGCCCAGGCCAAGGCGTTCGACGCCCTCGTGGATGCCCTCAACAGCGACGCAAACATCGTGGAGCTGACGGTCGGCAGCGACCTGGAAATGCTGCTGAACACCGGCTATCTGCCGGCGAGCACCAACCGCACGTCCTCGCCCCTCGATGACACGGCCATCCTGGGCCTGTATAACAACGGCTCCACGCAGTTGCGGCTGCGGCTGGCCAGAGTGCGGAACGCCGGTTCGTATCTGGTGCGGGCGCGGGCCATCGGCGGCAGCACGGGGTCGAGTGCCTGGGTCGTCTCCAGCAGCATCGTCTGCACCTGAAAACAAACGCTGAAAGGCTGAAAGCTGAAAACAGAAATCAGCGGTCATGCCGGCAAGGATGAAGGTGGCATGAAGAATAAAGCAGGATTCAACCTTGCGCCGCAAACCGGCGCGGACGGCACCACGCGCCGTCCGCGCCTTGATTTCAAAACGAGACTTGCCCAGAGCGTTTCCGGGCGGTGGGCGGCGGGCAATTTCTTGGATTCTAATTGCCGTCCGACCGGGTTTATTTTCACGCCGTCGCGCGGCCCCGGCATTTCGGCGGGGCCAGTCCGCCAAAGCCAGCTTCAATTTTTATTTCGCCGGCCGCCGCTTCCGGCTAGGGTGACAACGCCAATTCAAACCATGAAAAACAAAATCCGGTTTGGCATCCTGCTGGTTGCCGCCTTGAACATGGGCGCTGAAAGCCTGCCGGCAGCATTGCCAGAATCCACAGACATGTCGCGAGCCGTTGAAGCCATTCGCAAAAAGCATGACCTGCCCGCCCTGGCGGCGGTGGTGGTGAAAGACGGACGGATTTGCGACCGCGTCGCCGTGGGCGTCCGCAAATGGGGCGACCCGACGCCGGTGACCACGAACGACGTTTTTCACATCGGTTCCTGCACCAAGGCCATGACCGCCACGCTCACGGCCAGGTTGATCGAGGAAGGCAAACTGAGCTGGGACACCACGATTGCGGACGTGTTCCCTGAGTTGAAAGGCCAGATGGACAAGCAATATGAGACCGTGACGGTCGGGCAGTTGCTCAGGCATCGCGGCGGGGTGCCCGGCGCGCCGCCCGCCGCCGCCTGGGAACGCGCCTGGAAACAAACAGGCACGCCCGCCCAGCAGCGCCGGGAATTCATTGAGGCCGTTCTCCGGCAACCGCCGGAGGCCGCGCCCGGAACGAAGATGATTTATTCAAACCAAGGCTACGCCATCATCGGCGCGATGCTGGAGAAACTCACCGGCACGCCGTGGGAAACCTTGATCACCGACCGGCTCTTCAAGCCGTTGCACATGGATACTGCCGGATTCGGGCCGCCAGGAACCACGGGCGCGGTGGATCAGCCCTGGGGACATACGCGCAAAGCGAATCTCACGGAACCGTTGCAGTCTGACAACCCGCCCGCCATCGCGCCCGGCGGCCGTGTCCATTGCTCCCTTGATGACCTGGCGCGCTTCACCATCTTCCACCTGCAGCGCGGCCAGACCGGCGGTTTGTTGAAACCGGAGACGCTCGTCAAACTTCACACGCCGCCCGCCGGCGGCGACTACGCCTGCGGCTGGGTCGTCTTGAAACGCGGCTGGGCCGGCGGAAACGCCTTGATGCACAACGGCTCGAACACAATGTGGTATGTCGTGATGTGGCTCGCGCCGGAAAAGGATTTTTCCGTGATTGTGGGAACGAACATTGCCGGCACCGATGCGGAGCAGGGCTGCGATGAAGTTGCCGCCGCGATGATTCACAACTGGCTGGCCGAATAATTGTCCAAGCGCGAGCGGATCTTTCTCCGCCGGCAACCTCATCGTCTCGTGCTGGCGCTGATGGCTGACCTGTTTCCGCCGGACGGACCGGATGATCTTGAAACCAAACTCACGGCTGCGCCACGGGAACCAGCATGAGGGAATTTAGATTGATGGCCTGCCACCCGGCGGCATCTCTGGCCCGGACCTTTACCACCACTTCGCCGGCCTGCTTGATTTGAATCTGGCCGAGGTCCACGGTTTGAAACTGGTCCCAGCCGCCAGTCACCGGAACTTTGGCGGCCAGCGTCTCGCCGCCCGCGTCCACGACAAATCCCGCGTCGTTGGAAATGGTCGCGACGGTGGCGCTGACTTGATAAGCGCCGGGCCGGGCGATCTGCGCCGGCCACGAAACCCATTCATCACCCCTGTCCCAGTAACCGATGTCAGATTTGCCGCCCTGTTCTTCCAGCTTGAGCTGTTCGCCGTGCAGTGTGGCGGCTTCCGCACTGAAGGTCAGCCGGCCCTGGCTGTCCGGCGTGACGACCGTCGCGGACGACACAATGGGTGCGGGCTTGAGGTTTTTGCCGGTGATGCGCAGCGAGCAGGTCAGGTCGCTCAACTTTTCGCCCGGCAATTCGACCACCAGGCCGTCCGCTGTCTGCGTGAATTTCAATTTGCCCTTGTGGCCCAGCAATTCGACGCGCTTGATCTGGTTCACGCTCATGTCATCCGTCCGGGCGAGCGACTTGATGACGAATTTGCCATCGTCCGGCCAGCCCATCGCAATCGCGTAAAGCGTTTTGCCTTTCGTCGTGAAGCGGATGTCCTTGGCGGAGTATGAAAAATTTTCCTTGAACGCGCCGCCTTTGGCCTGCACCGCGCCTTCGCCATAAACCAGCCACGGGCGCGTGCCGTAAATCGCCTCGCCGTTCACCACCGTCCAGTCGGCGAGCTGATGCAGCATGGTTTCCACTTCGGGGTCGAGCGAGCCGTCGGGGCGCAGCACGACGTTGAGCAGCAAATTCCCGTTCTTGCTGGTGATGTCCACGAGCATGTGAACCGTCCAGCTCAACGGCTGGTATTTCCAGTGCCGGTTGTAAAACCAGTCGCCGATGGACGTGTCGGTCTGCCACGGATGCGGATTGATGCCGCCGTTCACGCCGCGCTCGTAATCCTGCACCCAGCGGCCGTCGGACGGCTGCTTGCAATTGTAAACCGCCAGCCGGCCGTGATTATATTTGAGGCTGTCGTTGTAGAGATTCGCAATCTGGCTCAAGCCGACTTCGTTGCCGAACGCCACGCCGCCATCGCTGTAAAGCAGGTCGGGATGATAATCGTCCACGAGCTGCTTGATTTCGTAATACCACTGCTGCTGCCAGCGCGGGTTGTTGGAATACCAGCCAGTGTCGCCCGGCTCGGCGGGGAAATGATACAGGTCCCAATAATTGGAATTGGCCCCGTCATACGGCACGCCGGCGAGGGGACCGGTCTTGTCGGCTTTGTGCGCGTCTTGAAACCAGGTGAAGCTCGCGCCGAGATGCTCCGAGACGCCGAAGGGCAGGCCGTTTTTCTTCGCGGCCTTCTGCCATTCCGCCACCACGTCGCGGTGCGGGCCGTAGTTCACGGCGTTCCATTTGTGCAGCGGCGAGTTCCACAGGAAAAAATCATCGTGATGCGACCCCATGCTGACGAAGTATTTCGCGCCGGCCTTTTTGTAAAGCTCCATCAATTTCTCCGGCTCCCACTTCTCGGCTTTCCAGAGCGGGATGATGTCCTTCCAGCCGTTGGTCGAGGGATGACCAAAGCGCGCGAGGTGGTCTTTGTAATCCGCCGAACCCTGCTGATACATCTGGCGCGCATACCAGTCGCCTTCCATCGGCACCGCCTGCGGCCCCCAATGCGCCCAGATGCCGAATTTCGCGTCGCGGAACCATTCCGGGCAGGAATAATTCGTGAGCGACTCCATCGTGCCGGCATATTTTCCGGGCGTGATGGGAAGTTCCATCGCGGCTGCGGTGATGGCGGACAAGGTTGCGGCGACAGCCAGCATGGGGATGAACGGTGTTTTCATTTATTGGATTCGATGGATGATTTTGCCGAATTCACCCGCCATGTCTTCATGGGTGGCTGGTGAAGATTGGATCATGCTAATTGAAAACCGGTTTGTCGCCTACCAAAAAAGTGATTTTCTGAAGTTATCCCAGGCCTTCCCCGCGGGCGGCCAGTCCCAATGATTCTGCCGGAAAAGCATTTTTCCTCACCAAGCCCGCGCGTATTGGTCCGGCGGCGGCAGCTTGCAACCCAGCGCCTTGGCGGCGTGCGCCGGCCAATACGGGTCCACCAGCATTTGCCGCGCGAGCAGCACCACATCCGCCCGGCCGTGGCGCACGATGTCGTCCGCTTGTTTCGGTTCGGTGATGAAACCCACGGCGGCGGTCGCGATGTCCGCGCCTTGGCGGATTTTTTCAGCGAACGGCACCTGGTAGCCCGGGGCCACGGTGATCTTTGCATCCGGCACGACGCCACCGGAACTGCAGTCCATCAAGTCCACGCCCTCGGCTTTCAGCAGCTTCGCCAGCGCGATGCTCTGTTCGAGGTCCCAGCCGCCTTCCTTCCAGTCAATCGCCGAGATGCGCACCGCCAGCGGCAGTTTGTCCGGCCAGATTTTTCGCACGGCGCGCGGCGTGTCGAGCAGCAGCCGGACGCGATTCTCAAACCTGCCGCCATATTGGTCCGTGCGGTGATTCGTGAGCGGCGAGAGAAATTCGCTGAACAAATAACCGTGCGCGGCGTGCAGTTCCAGCCATTCAAAGCCCGCTGTCAGCGCGCGTTCCGCCGTCGCGACAAAATTATTTTGCACACGCCGGATGTCCGCCCCGGTCATCGCGCACGGAACTTTGGCCAGTTCACCGCCAAACGGGATTGCGCTCGGCGCAATCGTTTCCCAGCCGCCTTGCGCCGCGGACAAATGCGCGCCGCCGCGCCACGGCAGATCGGCTGACGCCTTGCGGCCCGCGTGCGCGATCTGGATTCCCGCCACCGCGCCGTGTTGTTTCACGAAGGTTGCGATGCGCGCGAGCGGCCCGACCTGTTTCTCGTTCCACAGACCGAGGCAGCCCGGCGTGATCCGGCCTTCGGGCGCGACCGCCGTGGCCTCGACGATGACCAGTCCCGCGCCGCCAACCGCGCGCGAGCCGAGATGGACAAAATGCCAGTCGTTCGCCACGCCGTCCGCCGCCGAATACTGGCACATCGGCGAAACCCCGATGCGATTGCGCAGCGTGACGGAGCGGACGGTGAACGGTTGAAACAGATGCGGTGCAGATGTCGAATTTTCATCCATAGCGGGAACAAGTTATGCGGGAACCGCAAAAGTGCAAGCAGCCGCCCGGAAAGGATTCATGGACTTTTCCGCCAGCAGGGATACAATGGTGATGTTCCCGTTTGACGAGCCGGACCACGGAATCGTTTTCGCCCAAAATTTTTATGATCAAAAAACCAGCCACCACACCAGCCGCCAGCCCGGCTCCGGACAAAGAAACCGAACCGCAGCGGTTCGAACGCATCCTGTTGCGCGCCGAATTCAAGCCGCTGAAAGCCGTGTTCGACCATCTCGGCGCGGACACCGCGATGAAGGTTGCGGCGCTCATCACGACCAACACTTACCAGATGTTTCTGGGCAAGCTGGGCTTTCGCGTGGACGTGGTGAAACAGATCCACGAACAGGATTGTTATTCTCGCCTCGGTCCGGCGGGCGGCATCCGCGCCGTGGTGCCGCTGCACGACACCGCCACCTACAGCACCTTGGTGACGCTGGTCAATTATGATTCCACCATCACCACCACGCAAAAATCCATTGATTACTACGACAACCAACTGGCGGATTTCAAAACCCAGTTGATGAACCGCTCCGGCAACGCGGGTTGAGCTGCGGCGCGGTGGAAATTGAAAAGGCCGGCACAACTCCGCTGGCCGGCTGGCTGCACACCGTTGCTACCAGATCGTGTTTATGGGCCACGCTTGGATCAATTTTGCCCTGGCCCTGCCTCCGTCGGCGCGGATTTCCAAAGTGGAACTCGCATCCAGTGGAGAAATAATCTTGGTGATGCACGCAGTCCCGTTGGCGAAAACCTCAAGCACGGAGCGATCAACAAAAATCCGCAGCGTCAATTTCCGCCCGCCGTCGGCCAATGACAGCGGAGCTTTTGCGTCCATCACCTGGAGTTCCGCGCCGTCGAAGTTCACGTCAATCGGCGGCGCACCCTTCATGCCGCTCTTAATTTCGATCTCAATGCCTTTCACCGTCTGCAAATCAAATTCCGCCCGGATTTCCAGCGTGTTCGTTTTCGGCAGCGTCAGAGTTTCGCCGCCATTTTCCAGCCGGATATTTTTCCACTCGACCGGCTTGCCGCGGAGCCTGTTCAACTGCGGCGCGGGATTTTGCCGGAGCTGCCCGTCGCGCGTCAGGCTCAACTGGCGCGGCAGACTCAGGCAGCCATTCCAGCCGTGCCCGCCGGGAAAACCATTCAGCCAGCCCCAGACGAGGCGGCGTCCGTCGGGAACCTGCATCGTGTTCGGCGCGTAAAAACTCGAACCGTAATCAAGCAGCCCGCGCGTGTGCATCTGAAAGCGGCAGGTCGCCGCATCAAAATCGCCGACGAAGTATTGCACCTTGCCATACGGCGACACGAACAGCACCCATTGGTCGCCGAGCTTGAAGAAGTTGGGACACTCCACCGTGGGCGCATCGGCATCGGGATGCTGAAACATCACACCGCGATGTTTCCACTGGGTCAGCCCGGGATTTTCCGCCTCGTAAATGTTCACCGCCGCCTGATGGTCTTTCGCCATGTGGCCGCCTGTCACCAGAAAAGTCTTGTGGTTGTCGTGAAAAATAAAGGGGTCGCGCCAGTCATAAATTTTCGTGCCGCCATTCACGGCTTCAGGCAGCACGGGGTTGGCGGGCGACTTGTGCCACTGGATCAAATCCTCATCGCCGATCGCGGCCCATTGCACGGCTTGATCGAACGCCGGTTTTCCCCTGCCAATGCTGGTGTAAAAAGCCATCGGCTGGCCGTCGCCATTGATGGTGCAGCAACCGGACCAGACGGATTCCTCGCCCAGTTCGTCGCTCGGCCACAGCGCAATCGGCAACGGCTCCCATTTCACCAGGTCGCGGCTGCGGACGTGGCCCCAATATCTTAAAGCGTTTGGACCGCTGTCATCACTGAACGGGTTCATCTGATAAAACAGATGGTAATAGCCTTTGTAAAAAATCGGGCCGTTCGGATCGTTCATCCATTGGGCGGGAGACACGACGTGAAAAACCGGCCGGGCGGGATCGGCCTGGGCGCGCGGCACGGCGGACTCGACGGCAGCCGTCGCGCGGGCAATCGCTTCATTCGCGTTTTCTCCGCGCAAGGAAAAAGCCAGGAGGAAAAAAACGGGCAAAAAAAGTTGGAGTGTGCGCAGCATAAAAATTATCCGTTTTGGATGTGCATGATGTTGCCGGTGGCGGGTATGTTTTGCAACTGACAATTGCGCCCGCCCTTTGGTTCCGGCGGTCCAAAATTCGCCGCCAGCAAACTCCCAACCAGTTCCGGAAAAACCAGCCGGCAGGCGCGACCAAACATCGCCCGGCAATTCTTCGCTCGGTTTGGCTCGCAAATGGAGATCCCGCCCCCCCATCACGGAACGGGTGAATCCCGACTGAAAAGATTTGGCGGAGCCGGCTCACGTCGGCCGCCGCAAATCATTTCTTGAACGTCCGCAGATAAGCGACGGAAGCCTTGATGTCATCATCCGAAAGCTCGGACGGCTTCATCAGCGTCTTGTCGTCTTTCTTCATGCCGTCCTTGATGGACTTGAAGGCCTGGTCGTCGGTGAACGCCGCCTGCACGGTTGCGTCGGTGTAATCACGCGCGCCAAGTTTCTGGCCCATCTTGGTCGCGCCTTTGCCATCGTCACCGTGGCATTTGGCGCAGTTGTCGGCATAAACCGCCTTGCCGTCGGCGGCAAAAGCGTTGGTGGTCAAGGCGAGCGCGAACGCTGCCGGGAGTGCGAGAAGAGCAAGCTTTTTCATAGTGAGTCTAACATCGCACAAACCGGGGGAATATTCCAAACCGCTATTGGCAAAAACTTGGCATGAATTGCCAGCGGGAAGAACCTTCCGTTTGCAGTTCCCCCTTTTATGACGCAACTTCTGCACACCATGAAATGCTCCATGCACCATGCCGAAGCCGTCGCCGTGTGCGCTTACTGCGGACGCGGGCTGTGTGCTGAATGCGCCCAATCTTCCGCCACGCAACGCATGATCTGCTCCGACAACTGCGCTGCCGCCATCGCCCGCGCCGACCGGGCGATGGAACTGATTTTGCAGAAAAATCTGCAAAGCGCGCGGGCCGGCGCATTTAATTCCTATCTCTGCGGCGGACTTTCGGCGGCGGGCGCGATTGGCGCGTGGTTTTATCTGCCCGTGCCGTTCCTGGTCTGGTTTACCGCCGGCTGCAGCTTCGTCTTCTTTGCGTCGGGAATCTGGTATGGCCGGATCGCGGGGGAAAAATGATTTGGTCCGATAAACCGGCTCGAACGATTTGTGAAATAGAATGCCCGGTAAACAACGCGTTAAGGAAAGGAATTCAAAATATGGAAATCAAACGAAGCGGCTCACAGCCCTCCAGCAAAGGACCGGCCGACTGGTTCACCGGCACGGTGCGCATTGACTCGCCGTTCAAGGGAAGCGACCCCGCGCGGGTTGCCGGCGCAATCGTCACGTTTGAGCCGGGCGCCCGGACCGCGTGGCACACGCATCCGCTGGGGCAGACGCTCATCGTGACGGCGGGCTGCGGACGCGCGCAACGCTGGGGCGGACCGATTGAAGAACTCCGGCCCGGCGACATCGTCTGGTTTCCGCCGGGCGAGAAACATTGGCACGGAGCCGCGCCCACCACAGCCCTGACGCACATCGCCATTCAGGAACAGCTCGACGGCAAAGCAGGTTTCCTTTTCCTTGCAAAAACGTCACCGCTTTGGTGACGCTTTTTGCTTAGGAAAAGGCTGTGGACTGGCTGGAAAAGGTCAGCGACGAAGAATATCAGTAGTTATTAAGTCTTAATCGGTCTCTGATTTGCCGCGGATCAGTTTGGGATTTCTCAAATAGAGCTTTCCGAAAATGCCCATATACAGAAACCCACCCGTGCCCAGAAATAATTCGCTCGGTATGCTCATGGCTAATTTTCTTTCGAGATTGCCAGCAAGCCACACCTATCAACAATGGCTTAAAAACATCTCTACCTGTTGCTGTTTTTGTAAATTTTAAATACCATATTCCGCCTCCGCTGACACCGTTGTAGCTATCTGGAAATCCATGAGAACTGGAGACAACTTTTAGTTTGATATAGTCAAATCCATAATCGCTCTGCAAATCATGACCGACAAAGTTTCCTTTTATGACCGATGCCCCAAGCGTAATAAACTTTTCGGTCTGCCCACTTATCAACAATGATTGCGTTTTTGTATCTTCGGCAGCGCTGCCTGCAATAATCCAATTATTACTGTTAAATCTCCCTTCCACTAAACCAGTGTCTTCGATTTTGAGTTTCGACATTTCATAAAAGAATCGGGAATTTGCTATCAGCATATTTAATATTCTTCTGTCCTTGATGATGAGAAACGACAGGTCAGGCTGACTTAAGGCATGCCCCTCTGCTTCATCATAACCTATTCGCAAATGAAAAAACTGGCTGGGTTGAACTTCAAACCTGTGTGCATCTTTCCTGATTAATAAATAAAACTCACTACTTTCCATGAGTGCAGACGCACAATGTCCTGCGGTGAGAATACCCACATAACCGAAGCAGCTAACAAACGTGCCTGAAAAGACAACATTAGGCGTAACATCAGGCGAAAGAATCATCGCAACAGAATGCTGCCAGATAAAAGAAAAGCTGTTATCTAAAAGACATTGGATTTGATTCGCCGACAGCATAAAAGGGACATTATTTTAGATTGATTGTCTAGTGCATTGGGTTGGCAAAGTTATTTCCGCTGAAACACCAATTCGTCGTCCTTCGCCGTCACCTTGATTTTATCGCCCGGCTTGAACTCGCCTTCGAGCAGTTTCATGGACAGCGGATTCAGCAATTGCTCCTGCACGGCGCGCTTGAGCGGGCGCGCGCCAAATTGTGGGTCGTAGCCCTCCTTGGCCAGCAGTTTTTTCGCACGGTCGTCCACGTCGAGCGTGAGGTTTTGCTGCGCGAGGCGTTGCTCCAACCGCCCAAGCTGGATGTCCACGATGCGCGCCAGTTCCTCTTCGTCGAGACTTTGGAAAATGATGACGTCGTCCACGCGGTTCAGGAATTCCGGCCGGAAATTTCTTTTCAACTCGGCCAGCACCTTGTCTTCCATCGTCTGATGCGATGCCTTGTCGGTTTTGCCGTCGAGAAAATAGTCCTGGATGATGGGCGAGCCGAGGTTACTGGTCATGATGACGATGGTGTTTTTGAAATCCACCGTCCGCCCCTGCCCGTCCGTGAGGCGGCCGTCGTCGAGCACCTGCAACAGCACGTTGAAGACGTCGTGATGCGCCTTCTCAATCTCGTCAAAGAGCACCACGGAATACGGACGCTGCCGCACGGCTTCGCTCAACTGCCCGCCTTCCTCGTAGCCGACATAGCCGGGTGGCGCGCCGATGAGCCGTTGCACGGAAAACTTTTCCATGTATTCGCTCATGTCCATCCGAATCATCGCGTTCTCGTCGTCGAAAAGAAATTCCGCCAGCGCGCGGGCGGTCTCGGTTTTGCCCACGCCGGTCGGGCCGAGAAAAATGAAGGAGCCGATGGGCCGGTTCGGGTCCTGCAATCCGCTCCGTGCGCGGCGCACGGCATCTGAAACCGCCTTGAGCGCCTCTTTCTGGCCGATGACACGCTGCGCCAGACGCTCTTCCATTTTCACGAGCTTTTGCCGCTCGCCTTCGAGCATCCGCGAAACGGGAATATGCGTCCACGCCGCGACAACCTTGGCAATGTCCTCGTCCGTCACTTCCTGGCGGAGCAAGCGTGGCCGCGACGCCCCGTCGCGCAGGGTGGAGGTGACGCCCTCGTCACCTTTTTCGTGGGTTCTGGCGACGGGGGCGTCGCCGCCACCAACACTGACACTATGTGGATGGCCTTGAATGTAGCTTCTGAATTTCACCAATTGTTCCGGGCTGCGGACGATGTGGTCGAAGTATTCTTTCTGCCAAAATTCACCTTTACGCCCCAATGCCTTGTTGATGCGATGTGAGGAAACGGATTTCCAATTTTGCACTGCATCGGAAAGCGTATTTTCACCACCGGTTGGTATGACCAGAACGTGAACATGATTCGCAGCAACCACAAAATCTTTTAGGCGATACTTCACGCCGTCGTCATGACGCAAAACATCTTCAACAATGTTCCGTAATTCCGGCCGCGCCAGCAGACATTCGCCATGGCCTTCATCCAGCCATTTTTCCCAGCGATCGGGAAAACGCTGGTAATATTCTTCCTCAACTTTTGACGTCCAGGGTTCGGGATGGTTCTTCAACCATTGATCGCGTTCTGCGAACCATTCATCTGCCCGCGCTTTCGGCAACGAATCACCCGTCCGCCAGGTGACGAAGTAGGTCACGCCATCCTGTCGCCAATGCGGCAGTTTGCCGCCGCGTAAAAAACCAACCGGAGCTTTGGGATCAAAACCGACAAAGGGTGGCGGTGACCCCGTCGTCGCAGAACCAGCAGCGGGGGCGCTGCTGCCACTCTGTGGCGACGGGGCGTCGCCGCCACCACTGCCACCACCTTCGATGGCCGCCGATACCACCGCCAGCTTCTTTTCCAAATCGGGAATCTTGCCATATTGAATCTCCGCCGCCTTGTTCAGATCGCCTTTGCGCCGCGCCTGTTCCAGTTCAATCTTCGCCTGCTCCAACTGCGACTGCACGATGCTCACGGCGTTGACGGCGGCCTTTTCGTTCTGCCATTGCGCGGTGAGCGCCTTGGATTTGTCCTTCAGGTCGGCGAGTTCCTTCTCGAGCCGCTTCAACCGCTCCTTGCTCGCGGCGTCTTTTTCCTTCGCCAGCGACGTGCGCTCAATCTGCAGTTGCAACGTCTGCCGGTCCAACTGGTCCAGTTCCGTCGGCTTGGAGTCGAGTTCCATCTTGATGCGCGACGCCGCTTCGTCCACCAGGTCAATCGCCTTGTCCGGCAAAAACCGGTCCGTGATATAACGATTTGAAAGCGTGGCCGCCGCTACGAGCGCGGAATCCTGAATGCGCACGCCGTGATGCACCTCGTAACGCTCCTTCAGCCCGCGCAAAATCGCGATGGTCGCCTCGACCGTCGGTTCGTTCACCTGCACCGGCTGGAAACGGCGTTCCAGCGCCGGATCTTTCTCGATGTGCTTGCGATATTCGTCCAGCGTCGTCGCGCCGATGCAGCGCAACTCGCCGCGCGCGAGCTGCGGCTTCATGATGTTCGCCGCGTCGCTGGAACCTTCCGCCGCGCCCGCGCCGACGATGGTGTGCAACTCATCTATGAACAAAATGATTTTCCCCTCGCTCGCGGTGATTTCCTTGAGAAACGCCTTGAGCCGGTCTTCAAATTCGCCGCGATATTTTGCGCCGGCAATCATCGCGCCCAAATCCATCGCCACGAGCCGCTTGTTTTTCAGTGATTCCGGCACGTCGCCGCTGACGATGCGCCGCGCCAGACCTTCGGCAATCGCCGTCTTGCCCACGCCCGGTTCGCCGATGAGGACGGGGTTGTTCTTTGTGCGGCGCGTGAGCACCTGCATCACGCGGCGGATTTCCTCATCGCGCCCGATGACCGGATCAATCTTCCCTTGCTTGGCGAGCGCGGTGAGATCGCGCCCGTATTTTTCCAGCGCCTGGAATTTCCCTTCCGGCTGCTGGTCGGTCACACGCTGGTTGCCGCGCAATTCCGCCAGCGCCTTGAGCACCGCGTCGCGCTTGAGTCCATGCACGGAGAAAATTTTCTTGAGCGACGGGCCGGCCTCGTCCAGCAGGCCGAGCAGCAGATGTTCGGTGCTGACGTAATCGTCCTTGAGCCTGCCCGCCTCGGATTGTGCGGCGTCGAGCGCCTTTTGCAAATCGCGCCCGACGTAGGGATCGCCGCCTCCCTGAATCTTGTGCCGGCGCGCGAGTTCCTTTTCCAGATCCGGCTGGAGCTGGGCGGGCGGCACGCCGATGCGCGCCAAGAGTTCCGGCACGAGGCTCTCGGCCTGGCCGAGCAGCGCGAGCAGCAGATGCTCGCCGTCCATCTCCTGATGCGACTGTTCGCGGGCGAGCCGTTGCGCCTCCTGCAGGGCCTCCTGCGATTTCATAGTCAGCTTGTCGAGTTGCATATCTAATAAATAGAAGGAATGCGTGCCGCGTCAAGTCAGGGAAAGACCGTATTGCCACAGATCGGCACGGATGACATTGCGCTCCAGACGCTTCGGATATTGGCCCCGGGTCAGCCCGCCATCGTGCCGAGCCGGCAACAAATGCTTGACGGCATTCTCCATCCGTATTATTTTCCTGTAAAAACAGAAATGAAATTAAATCCCGTCATCGAGAAGCTGGTATTGCATTGGGGGGAGATGGGCGCGCGCTGGGGCATCAGCCGCATGGTGGCGCAGATTCATGCGCTGCTCTATTTTTCGCCCAAGCCGATGGCGGCAGATGAGATTGTGGAGGCGCTGGGGGTCGCGCGCTCCCATGTGAGCAACAGTCTCAAGGAGCTTCAAACGTGGGGGGTCGTCAAGGTGGTTCATGTGATGGGCGACCGCCGCGAACACTTCCAATCTATCAAGGATGTGTGGCAATTATTTGAAATTCTGTTGGATGAACGCAAGCGGCGCGAGATGGATCCCACCCTCAAAATGCTCCGGGAAACCCAGGCGCTGTTGAACGAGGGTGCGGAGACGGACGCGCACACGGCCGGCCGGGTGAAGGAGATGCTGGTGTTTTTTGAGCAAATGGACGGCTGGTTCGGGGAAGTCCGGCGCATGCCGCTGGAATCGCGGGTGAAGCTGGTGAAATGGGCGTCCAAGCTGCGCGGCTGGCTGCGGTAAATTTTTTTAGAATTGAATTCCTCTAATTACAGGAAAAACTATAATAGAGATTTGAACACTAATATTCATGCAGTCACCGGGGCGTTTGGCTATTCCGGGCGCTATATTGCGGCCCGGCTGCTGGCGCAAGGGCGGACGGTTGTCACCCTGACCAATTCGGCGAACCGGGCGAATCCATTCGGCGACAAGGTCTGTGCCTTTCCGCTGGCGTTTGACGAGCCGGACAAGCTGGCCGCGGCGTTGGACGGGGTGGAGGTGTTGTATAACACCTACTGAAATCTCTGCAAAAGTATTTGAACGGATGCGTGTGCAAACGAATCAGAAAGCCA
>CAYVGC010000097.1:0-15329 GCA_964449815.1 uncultured Bifidobacteriaceae bacterium | reverse complement strand
TCTCTCTGACGCATCATCAAATCATCCGTTCAAAAACGTTTTGCAGAGGTCTCAATTATTCTTTTTGTCGTTTCCATGGGTTTGTTCAGTTTTGAGCGAGGCTACCATGGGCACCTCGGTTTCGTGTTTGAGCACCAAAATGTTCCCGTCTGCCTTGGCCTGCCGGCTGGCTTGCTCGTATTCTTCCAGCGACGGGAGTTGGCCTTGCGCTTTCTTGGCATAGGCGCGGTGAACAATTTTTGAATTCTGCCCCAACGCCCGCTGGGCATAGCGCTCGGGATAGCCCGCATTGGCGGAACGTTCGGCCCAGGCATAGCGGTAGCTATGCAGGGTGACGCCTTTGATTCCCAGTCCCGCACAGCGTTGCTTGAATTCCGTAGCCCTATCCGCTTCACGGACAGTGATGAGGTAGGGAAAAAGAGGTCCCGTGCGCGGACGGCGCAAGACCACCTCCCATGCTTTATCGCCAATCCGCATGCCGCCCGTGTTCCCGGTTTTTAACCGATCGTAGGCAAAACCGCGGTTCTCATAGTTAAAATCGGTGGCATCGAGGCCGGCGATATCGGATTGGGAACCCCCAAAATGCCAGCAAAACTCGTAAAAATCCCGGCGCTCGGCATTGCCTTCGCGCTCGATAATGCGGCAGTGTTCGTCCCAGGTGATGGCACGTTTTTCTCCGTGCTTGATTTTGGGGAACTTCTTTTTCGGCAAAATCGGCACCGGTAGCCAGCCCAGATCCAGGCAATGGTTTTGGAGGCGGCGGAGGTAGACATTGGTGCTGACGGTACCCGTGCGCAGGACCGCGAGAAAATCCTCGGCGATGGTGGTCACCACGACCTTTTCGCGAATGAGATCAAACGCCGGATCTTTGATGGCGGTTTTCCAGCGATGCAGCGTGGGGCCCTTTTTGTCGAGAATGATGTCCGCCATCACCTCCTCCCAGATGCGCGTGACCAGCTTGGGATCCACGGCCGACAGGTAGGCCATGCCAATTGTGCGGTTGATGCCGGGGTTCTTGAGCGCCTCGTTCTTGTGCTGGACGAGTCGTTCGGCTTCCTTGCGGTCTTTGGTGCGGAGGCTGGTGCGGGAGCCGGTTTGGGTGTCCATGCAATAGCACATGCCATTGCGCTCACCCAAACAAACCACTCGATAACGCTTGTCCGTCATATACTTGTATGAAGTATAGGTCCGGAGCGATTCCGCCCACGGCCGGCGGCCCCACTTTGTTTCCGGATTACGCCGGATTAAGCGGGATTCGGCGCGCCTAGCCGTTTGGGTGCACGTTTAGGTGCACATTGGGGGTTTTTGAGGGGTTTTCCGCCCTGCCTCGGCTGAGAAACTCAATGGAATCAGGAGATTCCTTGAGTGGAGGCGAGGGTCGGAATCGGTCTGAATTATCCGCTGTTGCGACTCAAATATACCCGTTTTCATTGGCTACACAAGCTAATCCTGCATAACCCCGGATAACCCCGGATAACTCTTTTGGTGTCCGTTTTGGTGTCCGTCAGGCATGAATGGTGATTGCCGAAACATTCAGTTCAATAAAGTCATGTTTGACGAAGGCATTTTCCAACGTGGTCAGATTGGCGGCGACGAGATGGGACAAGGCGTCGTTTGAAATATTGCCCGTTGAAATCAGCAGCAGTTTTGGCGGCGAGCCATGCAAGAGAAAAGTCGCAACAAAGTCACTGTCCTTGGTGACGACCACCCGGCCTTCGTGGGCAGCCAGCGCCGCAATGTCTCTATCCTGCGTGCGGTTTCCGAGCGGCAGATCCAAAGTGTGCCGGACATCATGCCCCGCTGCGGCCAAATCGCGGGCGAGACGCAGCGGCAGTTGCGCGTCCACGATAAATTTCATGCCGTAACGGGTTCCACGCGATTGATGCGGCTGAGGCGCGCACCATAGGCGCAGGCGGCACGCAGATCATCCGCTTCCAAGTCGGCATAGTCGGCCAAAATTTGCGCCGTGGTCATGCCACTGCTCAACAGTTCAAGGATAAAATCCACCGGATAACGCAAGCCGCGAATACACGGGTTGCCATGACAAATATTGGCATCCACCGTGATGCGTGAAAGCAGGTTGTCGTTCGTCATGCCAAATATAATACACCCCAATTGACCCGTTGCCAAGAAAGCACTGTTCAGAATCGCGGCCATGACCACCGCCAGCCAAGGCTACCCGTGCGCGCGAAATTTGTCCTGGTGGTGGCGGATTTGACACCAGTTCCGCGAAGGGTCACACGGGCGCGGTGCTGGTGGCAAATGCGTCACGACCAGTCTTGCCTGGGGGTGAGTGTTCGCGTGATTGGCAACTGGCTTGGCCTTCCATTCCGCAAGCCAGATGACAAGCACGGGAACACGAACGGGGAAGCCGTGAACGCGCCGTCTATTCTGGCGGGCTGACGAGCGGCGGCAAGGGACGCTCGAACTCCAGTTCGCCTTGCCGCCGGTCGCCACGCGTAACGGACTCGGACAGCCCGCCAGAATAGGCGCGGCTGTGGCCCGAAACTTTTTTGAAACTTTTTGCTTGTGCCGGTGTCTTACCAGGCGGAGAATAATTTCTCCAGTGCGGTTTGTTCTTTGATACTGTTTGCGAGGGGTCACGACCGTGACTCATCTAAAAATATTTACTCAAACAAATTTACTATTAAAACAGGGTCTCAAAAAATAATCGCGGCCAAAATACGAACTGATCTTCACACCAAGTTTTGGGCGCACCATCAAATCAAAGAAATCCCGCACTGAACTAAAATTTCCAAAACCTAAAGCACTAAAATTTAAAATTTACCTACGGTCTTCTCTCCGGCCCGGCCATTGTCGCAATGTCCGGGCTGTGCCATTTCTGGCAAGCCAGTCTCTTTGAACTCGCCACGCTCAACCCAAGCGTGTGCGGCTCCGTGTCCCGATGATGCGGAGCCGCCACGCCCAAATCGTGGGAGTCGTCGTGAAAAATTATTCTGCCGGTGAGATCACCGGCCAATTGCAGAACCGTGAATCGGTGCCGCTCATGGGTGGCGTCGAGCCAGAGGCATTGTTCCTGCCGCCGAGTCCAGCGGCGTTGGTCACGGATGCCACGGAAGGGAAGGCGTAACGCGATGCGCGACGATCAAAATCGTTTCCTGGCGTTGCTGGGACAATTGCCGGCCCGTCTAACGGCGGAGCAGGCGTCGTGGGTGCTGAACTGCCAGGCGAGTGATGTGCGGATTCTGGTGGCGGTGAAGCTGCTCAAGCCGCTGGGCAATCCCCCGGCGAACAGCGTGAAATTCTTTGCCACACTGGAACTGCTGGAACTGGTGAAAGACCGGACGTGGCTCGCCAGGGTCACGAACGCCTTGAACCAACACTGGCAAACGAAAAATGCGGCCAAGAAAAACGGTTCGGCGCACAGTTCGCTAAAGAGCCATTCGGCGATAGTCCGCGAACCAATGGCAACGTGCGGATAGCCCGCGCGAACCGTCACGCGCGGGCATGATTTTACTATCTCGCTTAACCCGCGATAACCCCGGATAACTCGCCCACTACTCGCTAACTCTCCCCCGAAAAATTCATTCACACTTACCGGTGAATGAAGGCAATTCAAAGTCAATTACTGTTCGCCACCCGCGAGACACACGCGCATAAGGAACGGGCGGATGGCGCGCCCGCGCGGAGCGCGGGCGTGGCGTCCGCCCTTCTTTATCAAAGAGTCACATCTGCGACAACGAAGATTTGCCCTCAAATCACGTTTCTCACCCTGGATCGGGAACGGCAAAGGCGGCTGCGCCTGGCCAGTTATCCCGCAGCGCTGGCGGCCTTGCACGCGGAGAAGAAAACGCGGCGCTGGTGTATCGCCCACGGTTACTGCGTCGCCTACTACACGCACGACCGCAAGTTTTTCACCTGGCATTTTTACCGCAGCCAAGCGGAGGTGCTGGCACACCTTGAGTATCTCCATTTTGCGTTCCGTGCCCAGGGCGGCTGTCCACCCATTGCGAAACTGCGCTTGCGGGGGCGGGTGTGGACGGTCGCTGAAAAGCTGGCGTTTCAACGGAGGGCTTATGGACTTTGAACTCCTTGACGGCAACCAGTTGGTTGCGGAAACCCGGCTATTGACTGGCTCGCAAGCCAAGACGGCCTTTGCGCTGCGGCTGAACTGCGCCTACATGGTCGAAAAATACGGCGTCAACCGCAGTGGCTTTCTCACTTTGACCGTCGGCGATTGGATCTGTCCCACGCACGGCAAACAGATTCCGACCGGCAGGCGGGGCCAGTGCCCCTGCTGCAAAAAAAAGATGCCCTTCAAACAGGTCTTCGACATGGAAAAAGCCTCGCGTCGTCTGCACAACCTGTTGCGCCGGGTGCTGCCGTTGATTTTCCTACTGGGCATCATCGTCACCGAACGCTGTCAGAATGGCGCGATTCATTTTCACATTTTGGGTGTGCTGCTCCACGATTGGGATATTCGCACCGGCTTTAATTTTGAGCAAGTAAAGCGGCGAAACTATACCAGCGTCTGCGCAGAACTGCGCGGCATCTGGGCCGAGTTGCGCCGGGTGCTGCCGAAATATGGTTTCGGTCGTGCCGAACTGATGCCCATCAGGAAAACCGGCGAAGCGGTGGCCAGTTACATTTCAAAATACATTGAGAAAAACGTGATGAACCGCCCAGCGTCAGACAAGGGCAAAAAGCTGGTGCGCTATTTCGGCTGGGGCAAAAGCCAATTGAAGCCGAATGAATTTGAATGGAATAGCAAAGGCGGTCAAACTTGGCGGAGCAAGATGGGGCAACTGGCAAAGATTGGCGGGCTGCGGGTGTGGGACAATTCGGCCAATGACGTTGAAAGCCGGGTGCAAGCATATTGCGACCTGTCGGCGGGCAAGATTCGGCCCAAATGTTTCAACGGTTCCATGCTGCGTGAAACATTCGGCCCGCGCTGGGCCTACACCGGAACGAACATCCTGCGCCAGGTGTGGGGCGATTACTGCGACGTGTTGACCATGACGCCGCGTGCGGTTCTCCTGGCGCAGAACTTACTCATCGAAGCGCGGCGGAAGTATGAGCGGGAATTGGTGGCGACGTTCCGCTGGTTGAAGGGGCTGGAGATCAACGCGATTCTGGCCGAAAGTGAGCGGACGGGGATGCAACTGCCGTTTCCGCCGCTGGCATTTCAAGATGAGGAGACGGCCACGCGGGCTTGGTGGGCGATTGAGGATGAGGCGACGGGCTTCACCGTGCCGGAAGATTACTTCGGCGCTGGGAGTGCCAACTAAAGGCGATTATGAGTGCTGATCTGCCAGCCGAGTGATGTGCGGATTCTGGTGGGGGTGAAGCTGCTCAAACCGCTGAGCAATCCGCCGCCGAACAGCGTGAAGTTCTTTGCCACGCTGGAACTGCTGGAACTGGCCAAAGATCGGACGTGGCTGGCCAAGGTCACGAATGCGTTGAACCAGCACTGGCAAACGAAGAATGCCGCCAAGAAAAATGGTTTGTCGAATGGTTCTCAGAACGGCCACGTCATGGCGAGCGGAGGCGGTAGTAACGGGCAGGAGAATTTGTCCATTGCGAATCGCTGAAATAGGCCGTGCCGTTAACGAGCGTATTTGTTTGCACCGGCTGCCATACGGGGTTGGCAAGATTCGTCGAGGCTTCAACTACGATGGAGATGTTTGTTGCCCAGGAAATTGTAAAACCAAATCCGTTGGTTTGGACACGAAAGCTTGGAACATTGTTTAGAATCACCGGGTTTGGAAGCAACCATAGCGCGGTAGGAACATCGGTATCGGCGGAGAAGACATCCCAACCCGCCGTTCCCGGCAAGTAATAGGCGGTCACATTGTTATCACTCTCAAACACGCTCCCATCAACGCTAGGGGCGTTACCTTGAAAATAGATGCTGGTCAAACTGGTGCAGTAATAGAACGCCGAGCCTCCAATGCTGGTGACGCTGTTGGGAATCGTGACGCTGGTCAAGCGGGGACAGGACCAAAAGGCCGCTTCCCCGATGCTCGTAACAGTGTTGGGAATGACAATGCTAATCAAGCAGGAGTCGGCGAATGCGCCGAACCCGATACAGGTAATGGTCTTGGGAAGCGTAATATTGGTCAGGCTGATGCAATTGCCGAACGCAGAATACCCGATATTAGTGACACCGCTCCCGAAGGTGACGGTGGTCAGGCTGGCGCAGTTGTAGAATAGATAATCCGGGATGCTGGTGAGGCCGGTTCCGATGGTGACATTTGTAAGGTTCACACAAGATTCGAGCGCATAGATTCCAAGGTTCGTCACGCTGTTGGGAATTGTCATGTGGCTAAGGCTGGTGCAATTATAGAATGCGTCCTCTCCGATGCTGGCCACGCCAGGAGGGATGATAAGGTTGGTAAGCGCGGAACAGGAATCGAACGCACTCAATCCGATATTGGTAACACTGTTGGGGAGCGTTATCCCCTTCAGGCCAGCGCAGGTCTCAAACGCAGTTTCTCCGATGCTGGTTACATTGCCGGGGATTGCATAGCTGCCGTTTTGGCCAGGGGGATATGCGACAAGTGCCGTTTGGTTTTTGTTGAACAAGACTCCGGCTACGCTGCTGTAATTTGTATTTAGTGCGCTCACAGTTATTGCGATCAGATTGTTGCAAGCCCGGAATACAGCATCCCCGACACTGGTAACATTGCTCCCGAATGCGGCATTGGTCAGGCTTGAGCAAAAACTAAATGCCTGACTTCCGACAATAACAACGCTGTCAGGAATAACAATGTTGGTCAATTTGGTGCAACTTGAGAATGTAAATGCTCCGATGGTGGTAACACTGTTGGGGATCGTAACGCTGGTCACGGCGGAACTGCTGAATACACCTTTATCCCCGGCGATGACGGTGACCGGATAGCCATTGGTTGTATCAGGGATTACCACTGCGCCGGAACCGGTGAACCCGGTGATGGTGATGGTGCCGTTGTTGGTCGTGAAAATGAATTGCGCCTGCAGCAAGGCGGGCAGCGTCAACAGTAAAAGCAATGGGAGCAGGAAACCACATATCCGGTTTGAAAGGGTTTTCATGATTGCCTCGTTAAGGGCATAAAACGTGCCAATTTGATTTTGCCGCTTTTATTGGTTTTTTGCGGGTGAAGGGTTTGGTGATGCGTGAACTTCACGCATAATGCGTGAATTTCACGCATTGGAGAATTAATGCATGCCATCTTCTTTCGGCAAACTTGCCAGTTGTTCGTAATCCTCCAGCGACGGAATTTTCATCAAGGCG
Organism: uncultured Bifidobacteriaceae bacterium; assembly: GCA_964449815.1. Classification (GTDB taxonomy): domain Bacteria; phylum Verrucomicrobiota; class Verrucomicrobiia; order Limisphaerales; family UBA11358; genus UBA11358. The sequence goes on along the minus strand of CAYVGC010000097.1, from coordinate 8,095 downwards.
CGTTTCGCATACGCCCGATGCACCGCCTTGCTGTTGTGGCCCAATGCCTCCTGCGCAAACCGTTCCGGGTAGCCCACCGTTTTCGCGCGTTCCGCCCACGCATATCTGTAACTGTGCAACGTCACGCCGTTAATCCCAAGCTGCCGGCAGCGTGATCGAAACTCCGTCGCCCGGTCGTTCGCCCGCACGCTCGACAGATACGGAAACAACACCCCCTCGCCCGGCAGGTCTTTGAACACGTTCAACGCCTCGGCACCCAAATGCACCACCACCGGCACGCCCGTCTTCTGCCGCCGAAAACTCACCGTCTGGTTTTCCCAGTCCACGTCCTCGCCTTTCAAATGGGCAATGTCCCCCTGACTGCCGCCCAAGTGCCAGCACAACTGGTAAAGCGCTTTTCGTTCTGGGTTCACCTCGGCGGCAATGATTCGCTGATGTTCGTCCAGCGTAATCGCCCGTTTCTCTTTGAACTTCACGGCGGGCCATTGCCGTTTGGGCACCACCGGCCACGGTAGCCAGTTCATATCCACGCAGAAATTGTGCAAGCGGCGGAGAAAAACATTCGTGGACACCGTGCCCGCCTGCATCACTTTCAACAGCAGTTCGCCCGGCGTCTCAATGATGACACGCGGCAACAGAGGCGCTAGCGCCTTGTCGCGGGCCACGGTGCGCCAGCGGTGCTGGTTGGCCCCTTCCTTGGAGTTGATCAGGCTGTCCAGCGCGTTCTGCCAGGTGCGGGTGGCAATGCCGTTGTCAGTGCCGGCCAGATACGCCTTGGCGATTTGGAGATTGAGCACGGGCTGGCGCTCGGCTTGGTTCTTCGCCTCCACGATCTGCCGCGCCTCGTCGGGGTTCGTGGTTTGCAGGCTGGTGCGTTTGCCGGTGGTTTTGTCCACGCAATAGAACATTCCGCCACGGATGCCGCGCAGGTGAGACGGTAACGGGTCTTCATTTTATTCATGCAACCGCAAGAATAATTCAGACCGCTTCCGTGTAGTTAGCGAGTAGTGCGCGGGTTATCGCGGGTTATCGCGGGTTAAACGGGGTAGTCAATCAGGTGTCCGTTTTGGTGTCCGTTGCGGACGCCTACGCTCTTAATCCATTGCCGCACACGCGGTTAGGATTGGAGGCGGAGGTCGGAATCGAACCGACGATGAGGCTTTTGCAGAGCCCTGCCTTACCACTTGGCTACCCCGCCGTGAAAGGTTGCATAAATTAAATTTGTTTGGCCGTCCACGCAAGTTCAATCGCTGTTCAAGTTCGTGTCGGTGTCGGTTCCAAAGTTAAGCAGATGGAACGGCGGCAGCAAACGTGATCATATTATGTGCCAATGCTGCTTGGGTAATTCGTCCCCGACAACCAACAGGTCCATCCAGCCCAACCACATCGTTTTTAATACAGCGCGATGTCTTCGATGTCAGCCGTGCCATGCTAAAAATTGTTAGAGTCCGTTAACCGACCAGCCTTCGCGGTATTTCCGACGGACCAGATTGGTGGCTTCGCGGACGTTAAATTTCATCCTCTTTGCATTCCACTCCAATTTAATGTGAGGAAAGCGCGAGGCAATGCCACCCAGCAGAATGGTTTCGGTGAGCGGGCCGGCGTAGGCGAAGTCCGCCGTGGTTTTTCCCTCATCCCGGCAGGCCTCGACGAATTGTTCCCAGTGTTTGGCGCCCTTGACCTGCGGATATTTGAAATCCCGGAATTTCGCCGCAGGGAACATTTTCGGCAGGCTGTAATGCGGCAGCAACATCACGCCTTCCGTGCCGATGAAAATGGAGCCGGCGGCGGGAAATTCCTCGCCTTCGATCAACGCCATGACTTCGGCGGATGGCTTGGACGCGCCATCATACCAGATCACGGGCAGGGTTTTGGCGGCTGTCCGGTTTGTTCCGGCGAAGCAGTAATCAATCTTGCCGTTGAGCGCCCAGTTCCACTGGTTGGGGACCAAGCCTTCCGAACGAACGGAAATGGGTGCCGTCAGGCCAATCGCCTCAAACACCGGGTCAAAGATGTGACAGCCCATGTCGCCCAGCGTGCCGGTGCCGAAATCAAGCCGTTTGCGCCAGTTGGCGGGATGATAATACTCACCCCCGATAAACGGGCGCTCCGCGCACACGCCGAGCCAGAGGTTCCAGTCGAATCCCGCCGGCACCGGATCCGCCTTGTCCGGTCTCGCGGAAAGGTCGCCCCAGGACTTGTCGCACCAGGAATGAACCTCCTTGATCCGGCCAATGACGCCATCCTGCACGAGGCGCACCGCCATGCGGTAATAGACCGAGGAGTGAATCTGAATGCCCATTTGCGTGACGAGCTTGTTGTGGCGTGCGATCTCGGTCATCCGCCGCACCTCATAAATGTCATGAGCCAGCGGCTTCTGCCCATAGACGTGTTTGCCAAGCTGCATCGCGCTCACGGCGATGGGGGCGTGCATGTGGTCGGGCGTGGAGACATTCACCGAATCAATGTTCCTGGACTCCTTGTCGAGCAGTTCGCGCCAGTCCTGATAAATCCTCGCGTTCGGAAATTGTTTTCGCGCATCCACCGTATGGCTGAGGTCCACGTCGCAAACCGCGACAATCTCAACGTTCTCGCAGTTCGCAATCTGCGTGAGATCGGCCCATGCCATCCCGCCCGCGCCGAAACTGGCGTGGCGGAGCCTCCGGCTCGGCGGCTGGGCAAGCAGGTTGTGCGTGATGAACGGTGACGCGAGCGCCGCCGCGCCCAGGGATTTGAGGAACGAACGGCGGGAATGTTGTTGAGAATTCATGCGCGGAAGGAGCTTGTTAATTGTGCTGCGTTGTCAAAATATCGCGGATCAAAATCTGGTTGCGTTTAATAGTTCCAGCTTTCAAATCACGGTCAATGCAATTTCGTCGTGTTCGCCGTCATCAGCCGGGCGCTGGCGGACGGGTGCCGTTTCGCTTTGACGCTGCGCGCCGCGTAGCGTAGCGTATCCATTCGTTTTAACCAACGTGATTGAAAGACAAACCGTGAATTTTTTCCGAAAAATTTTTCCGACGAAGAACGACCGCGACGTGAAGAAAATCCGCCCGGTGGTGGATCAAATCAATAAAATCGAGCTCGGCCTGCAAAAGCTGTCCGACGACGAACTCCGCGCCAAAACAGCCGCGTGGAAGGCCGAGCTTGCGCCGATTGAGGACAAGACCGAACTCGCCCGCAAGCTCGACGAAATCCTGCCGGAAGCCTTTGCCGTGGTGAAAAACACCTGCCGCCGGCTCTGCGGGCAGGACGTGATCGTGCGCGAACATCCCATCCGCTGGGAAATGGTGCCGTTCGACGTGCAGCTCATCGGCGGCTGCGCGCTGCACCGCGGCCACATTGCGGAAATGGCCACCGGCGAAGGCAAAACGCTGGTCAGCACCATGCCCGTTTATCTCAACGCGCTCACCGGACGGGGCGTCCACGTCGTGACCGTGAACGATTATCTCGCCGCCCGCGACGCGGAGTGGATGGGCGCGGTCTATAAATTTCTCGGCCTGACGGTCGGCGTGATTTTGCACGACCAGTCGCCAAAAATCCGCCGCGAGCAGTATTATTGCGACATCACCTACGGCACCAATTCAGAATTCGGTTTCGATTATCTCCGTGACAACGGCATGGCGCTCCGCAAGGAGGAGCAGGTGCAGCGCGGTCATTATTTCGCCATCGTGGACGAAGTGGATTCCATTCTGATAGATGAGGCGCGCACGCCGCTCATCATCAGCGGCCCGGCCATGCACACGTTTGACGAGCAATACGCGCAGTGGAAGCCGACGGTGGACGGTCTGGTGCGCGCGCAGCAGCAGCTCTGCAACCGTTACCTGAAAGAAGCCGAGGAACTCCTCAAGAAACTGCATCCGACCGACGGCTCAAACGTGACGGATGTCCAGGCGCTGGAGCATCAAATCGGCCTGCTGCTCTTCCGCGTGAAGTGCGGCCAGCCGCGTTCCGAAGGCCTGATGAAAATTCTGGAAAATCCGGAGAACGCCGGCCTGATGAACCACGCGGAACTGGAGCTGCACAAGGATCAGAAAAAAGTGGACCTCTATCGCGAGAAGGAAGAATTGATTTTTGCGATGGACGAGAAAAGCCACGACGCCGATCTCACCGAGAAAGGCCGCAATTTCATCAGCCCGCAGGACCCGGACGCGTTTGTGCTGCCGGACTTGAACACCATGCTGCACGACGTGGATGTCGGCCCCGAAACCGATGCGCGCAAACGGCTGGAGATAAAAGCGAAGATGCAGTCCGACTTCGAGGCCAAGGCGCAGAAGATTCACGCGATCTCGCAGTTGCTCAAGGCCTACAGCCTTTACCAGCGCGATGTGGAATATGTCGTGCAGGAAAACAAGGTCGTCATCGTGGACCAGCACACGGGCCGGCTCATGCCGGGCCGCCGCTGGAGCGACGGGCTGCATCAGGCCGTCGAGGCCAAGGAAGGCGTGGAAATCGAGCACGAAACGCAGACGCTGGCGACCATCACCATTCAAAATTATTTCCGCCTTTACCAGAAGCTTGCGGGCATGACCGGCACGGCGGAAACCGAGGCGGCGGAATTTCTCGACATCTACAAGCTCGGCGTGATGACCATTCCGACCAACAAGCCGAACATCCGCAAGGACGCCGACGACTCCGTCTATAAAACGCGCCGCGAAAAATTCAACGCCGTCGTCAAGGAAATCAAGGCCCTGCACTTGCAAGGCCGGCCGGTCCTCGTCGGCACCGTGTCCGTCGAGACCAGCGAAATGCTGTCGCGCATGTTGAAGAAGGAGGGGCTGATTCATTCGGTGCTCAACGCCAAGTATCACGAGCAGGAGGCGGAAATTGTCTCTCGCGCCGGCCAGCGCGGGGCCGTCACCATCGCCACCAACATGGCGGGCCGCGGCACGGACATCAAGCTGGGCGAAGGCGTCCCCGGCGTGGGCGGGTTGCACGTGCTCGGCACGGAGCGCCACGAATCACGCCGCATTGACCGCCAGTTGCGCGGCCGCTGCTCGCGCCAGGGCGATCCCGGCAGCTCGCACTTTTTCATTTCGCTGGAAGATGATTTGATGCGTTTGTTCGGCAGCGACCGCATCGTGAAATTGATGGAGCGCATGGGGCTTGAAGAAGGCGAGGAACTGAAGCACGGTTTGCTCAACCGCTCCATCCAGCAGGCGCAGAAACGCGTCGAGGGCCACAACTTCCAGCAGCGCAAGCGCACGCTCGAATATGACGACGTGATGAACAAGCAGCGCGAGGTCATCTACGGCTTCCGCAACGAAATCATCACCAGCAACGACGTCCGCGACCGCCTGATGGACATCATCGAGGAGGTGGTGATCCTCAAAGTCGAGGAATTCACCGCCGCCAATGCCGAGCCGGCTGAATGGCGCGTGCGTCCGCTCGCCGACTGGGTGAACTTGAATTTCCCGCTGGGCCTGCCGGAGGCGGAAATTCTCAAGGCCGCCGCCGACGGCAAGGAAGAGCCGGTGGACGGCTCGCTTTATGAAGGCTTGAGCGCCGCGCAATTTGCCGTCTGCAACTTCATCAGCGACAGCATCCGCAAGGCTTACGAGTTGAAGGTCAGCTTCGAGGAGCCGGACAAGCTGGCGACCGTCGAGCGTTACACGATCTTGCAGGCGATTGACAAGCTGTGGCAGGAGCATCTTTACGAGATGGACAGCCTGCGCACCAGCATCGGCCTGCGCGCCCACGGCCAGCGCGATCCGCTGCTGGAATACAAGGCCGAGGCGTTCAAGATTTTCGACGAGCTGATGGTCAGCGTCAAAACGGAGATTTGCCATAATGTCTTCCGCAGCGCGTCCAGCCTGATGGCGTTTGAAAATTTTCTGCGCGCCGCGCCGCGACAAACCTTGCACACGCCGACCAGCGCGTTTGGCGGCACCAGCACCGGTTCCACCGGCGGCTCGCAGCCGAAATCCAAGGCCAGCGACGTGGTCAGCGAAGCCGCGCAGGCGGCGGAAGCCCAGGCCAGGGCCAGACCTGTCCGCTCCGGCCCGAAAGTTGGCCGCAACGACCCGTGTCCGTGCGGCAGCGGCAAGAAATACAAACAATGCTGCGGCAAGTAACGGCAATCCGGCCGGTTTGGGAAATTTCAAGCCGCCGGACGCCTGCAATTTCCTCTTCTCCATAGGCATATTCCGGACGGCGCGCCGGCGGTTTTCCGTTTGAGCTGGGAATTCATTTCCCCTCGCGCGCATCCAGCAGGATCTTTGGCAGCAGAAACACGATCACGACCCCCGCCAGGGTGACGCCGGCGTTGAGCCAGATGAGGCTGTTCATATTTTTGTTCAGCGCATGTTCGTAAAGCATCGGACCGGTCTTGGAGCCGATCATCAGCCCGATGTTCCACACACTGATGAGCAGCGAATAGCCCAGCGCCTCGCTGCCTTTGGGCGTGCAGCGCACCGCCAGATCAAAGAGCGGCAGGTAGGCGAGATATTGCAGGAAGGTTCCGGCGCCTTCGATGGCCACCGCGCGGGGCATGTAGGGCGTGTAAGCCGGGTAATACAAATACGGCAGCGCGGACAGGTAGGTCAGGATGATCGCGCCATACAAGGACACGCGCAGCGGGACTTTGCGGCACCACCAGGCATACACGCCCGAACTCAGCAGCGCCGCCCCGTAGCCCGCCAGTCCCAGCCAGCCGAGCGCCGCGTCGCTGTAATGCAAAGTCACGGTTTGATACTGATACAGGCAGGTGCTGCGGAACGTCGGCACGGCTTGGATAAAAAACAGCAGCAGCACGGGCACGAGCATTTGCCGGCGCAGCACGTTTTTGATCTGGTGCCAGATGGAAACACTGACATGCAGCAACTGGCCGGCAAACGAGCGTCCATGTTCCACCGGCGGCGGCAGCGGCGGTTCCCGCAGCAAAAACCACGCGGCGCAAAACAGGCACAGCAGCGGCAGCAGCGCCGCCGCACTTGTCCAGCCCAGCGCATGGGCGGCGAGCAGTCCGCCGACCGGCAGGCCCAGGCTGGCGCCGAGGTTCTGCGCGAACACCCGCAGCGAACTTAGCCGTCCGCTGGCGTTGAATCGTTGTCCCGCCTCCACCAGCAGCCCGCCCGAAGTCGTGCTGCCAAAAACAATCGCCGCATTCATGCCGATGGCCAGCGCCAGCAGCAGATTGTAGTTTCCCGGCGCCAGTCCCATCACCAGCCACATCGCCGAAGCGGTGAGCGCGCTCAACAGCAGATACGCGCGCCGCCGTGAACCGAACAGCGGCACGCCATCCACCAAAAGTCCGGCAATGACTTTGAAGGTCCACGGCAGGATGCACAGCGAAAAAAATGTCGCTGCTTTGTCGCTGTCCAACCCCATGCTGGTCAGCAGATGGTTGAACGGCAGGTAGCCGAGCATCTGTGTCTGCACAAACGTCGTCGAGAAAATGCCGGTGGCCATCACCGTCGCCACCGGCCACAGGCGCTGGTCCGGCTTGCCCTCGGCGGACGGCGCGATGGTGTTGGGTTGGGTCGGCGGCACGATGGCTGCGAGCTTAAAACAATCTGAGCTGGCCGCAAGCTTTGCCTGATTTCCCTGGCTTTAACCTGCTCTTGCCACCGGGTTGATCGAACTGTGTTTGTCCGGTTGGTTGACCAGCAAGGCAGGGCGGCGCCGCCGGGATATTGGGGTCGCGCAGCCGCGCGGCCCGGCGCGGGGACGCGGCATGGTGCGCTCGGGTTTTTGAACCGACGCCCAGGTGGCGCAGCCGTCCCTGGCGGCGAGTGCTGGCGGCGTCTCGCCGCCAGTTCTATCACCGGGCGGGACGCCCGGCCAGCCCGCCGGCGGGATGCCCGCGCCACGAGGCCTGTTGGGATGGGTGTCCGTGCGCCAGCACCCCGGTGCCAGAAATTGTCTGACACGCAGGACCGGTTGCTGCTTGATGTATAAATTTAGCCAGTTCAGGGTTGAAATCGGCAAAGAACATCAAAATATCGTTAAATCCGTCATCGTCATGCCAAAACCGGTCATATCCATAACCATAGATGGTGCATCCATGGTTCTTGGCGAAGCATCTTTGGTTCTCGGTGGAGCATCTTTGATTCTCGGTGAAGCATCTTTGATTCTCGGTGAAGCATCCACGGTC
>CAYVGC010000096.1:0-15506 GCA_964449815.1 uncultured Bifidobacteriaceae bacterium | reverse complement strand
GCTTGTCGTAATCCGGTTCGTCGCGCGTGGTGCGGCGCAGTTCCGGGATTTTGGTTTTCCCGGCGACGGCAATCCAGATTTCCGGCGTCAGGACGCCTTCCATGTCGAGAGTGACAATAGCTTGTTTCACGGGCGCGCAGTCTTCCAAAACGCGGGCCGCATGTCCAGATTGCGAATGGACAAAGTCGTCAGCGCAGATTCCATTCGTTCAAAAGGTCTTGGGGGATTTCCGAAAGAAAGCGCGACGGCGACTGATAGGTGTCCGCGCCGGAAGCGCCAAAGCCGCCGCGAATCAGCGGGTAGGTCAGGTAAAGCTCGTTCTTCGCGCGCGTGATGCTGACGTAAAACAGCCGCCGTTCTTCTTCTTCGCCGTCGTTGCTTTCGGTGGAGCGCGCGGAGGGAAACAAGCCGTCGCAGAGCATGATCACGAACACGACCTCGAACTCCAGTCCCTTCGCCTGATGAATGGTCGAGAGCTTCATTTTTTCCGTGTCGTCCGCCGGATCATCCTCGGCCTCGACGTTGGTGAGCAGCGCGAGCTGCGTGAGAAATTCCTCCACGCTGCCGAACTGAAACGCGAACTCCGCAAGCTGCTGGATTTCGTCCAGCCGCCGTTCGTAATTGTCATAAGTCTCTTTCAGGTAGTCGTCGTAGCCCGCGTCCATGACCAGCCGCAGCATCTTCGCCGCGTTCCGGCGCGTGCTCTCGGCTTCCAGTTGCGAAATCGTCGCGATGAACTGCGCCCACGCCACGGCGGCTTTTTTCGGCACGGCCTTCGCGCAGCCCTGCAAAGCGGCGGCAATTTCGCAGGAGACGACGTGAGGCGTCTCTGGCTTGTTTCCGCTTTCCGCTTTCCGCTTTCCGCTTTCAAGTTGAGCCTCGTCACCCCGCCTCCTGCTTTGAAAACTTTGAAACAGTTTTTCCGCGCCCCTGCCGCCGATGCCGGGAATCAACTGCACCAGCCGCTTGAAGGAAACTTCATCGCGCGGGTTGGCGGCAAATTTCAGATACGCCGTCGCGTCCTTGATGTGCGCCTGCTCGAAGAAACGGATGCCGCTGGTGATGGAAAACGGAATCTGCTGGCGCGTCAGTTCCAGCTGCAGTTCCAGCGCGTGAAAATGCGAGCGATACAGCACTGCGATGTGGTTCAGGCTCGTGCCTTCATCGCGCAGTTCCAGCGCCCGTTGCGCGATGAACGCCGCCTGCTGCGCGGCGTCCTGGCATTGCACCAGCGCAGGCTTCACGCCGGATTTGCGCGCGGGCGCGAGTTCCTTGGCAAACTGGTTTACGTTCGCGGCGATGGCGGCGTTCGCCACGTTCAGGATTTCCGGCGTGCTGCGATAGTTCGTTTCGATCTTGAAAACTTTCGCACCGGGATAACGCTTCGGAAAATCCAGGATGTTCGCGAAGTTCGCGCCGCGCCAGGCGTAGATGCTTTGCGCGTCGTCGCCCACCACGGTGACGTTGTGATGCCGCGCGGCCAGCAGGTCAATCAGGTCGCCTTGCAGCTTGTTTGTGTCCTGATACTCGTCCACCAGGATGAACTGGAAGCGGTGCTGATAATGCTCCCGGATGTCCGCGCGCTCCTGCAGCAGCTTGAGCCAGAGCGCGAGCAGGTCGTCGAAATCCATGCCGTTCGTCGCGCGCTTGCGGGCGTGGTAGCGCTTTTGCAGATCGGCAATCTCGGCGGCGAACTGCGAGAAATAACTGAATTGTCCCTCCACCAGCTCGGCGGTGGTCCGGTGCGTGTTGGCCGCGAGCGAGAAAATTTCGTTCAACACGTCGGGCTTGGGAAAATGCTTGTCCTTCTTGTCAATCTTCGCGTCGGCCAGGCAGGCCTTGATCAAATCTTTCGCGTCGTCGCGGTCAAGAATCGTGAAATCACGCTGGTAGCCGAGCAGCCCGGCGTGCAGCCGCAAAATCCGCGCACCGATGGAATGAAACGTGCCGCCCCAGAGCGCCCGCAGTTCGTGGCCGAGCAGATCGGAAACGCGCCGCATCATTTCGCCGGCGGCCTTGTTCGTGAACGTCAGCAGCAAAATGCGGTCGGCGGGAATGCCCTGTTCCAGCAGATACGCCACGCGGTAAGTCAGCGTGCGCGTCTTGCCCGAACCCGCGCCGGCGATGACCAGCGCCGGGCCGGGCGGCGCGGTGACGGCGGCAAGCTGCTGTTCGTTGAGTTCGCGCGCATAGTCAATGTTCAGCCGGATCTCCGGCGTGAAGGGCTTCAGGACGTATTCATGCGACATGGCGCAAATTGAAAGGGCAAACCGGCGCCGGCGAAAGAAAAATCCTGCGGGAAAACATTTCAAGGAATTCGCCGAAAAGATGTGGCGGCATTTCTGGCAGAGCGCGAGTTGTCCCAGCTCGCAGCGGGTGGAAGAACGGGAGACGGCGGGGATGGCCATTCATTCGCACCCGGAACTGGCGGTGGCTGGCGAAGAGCACGCGCGAAAGCTGGACTCTGAAGTTTTTGTTCCGATTGCAATCCTTGACGGAAATTCACAAATCTGCTTTCATAAACTCACTGTGATAGCAGAGCTAAACAAGTGCAATCATGCACGCTCTTTAGGCTAATAATACTGTTAGGCTGCGTCGCCACACTGTTCATGAAAGCACCAGACATTTCACAGACGCCGGTAGTTATCCGCCCGGCCACGCCTGATGACCTCAACGCCATCAACGCGATTTACAATTATTACGTGGCGCACTCCACTTGCGTTTGGACGACGCAGCCGTGTTCGGAAGCAGAACGCATAGCGTGGTATCAGGAGCACGGCCCGTCCATGCCTGTTTTGGTTGCCAAAAATAGCGGACGCGTCGTCGGCTGGAGCGCACTTGGTTCATTCCGAGCCGCCTATACCGCCGCCGGCACGTTGGAAGACTCGATCTATGTGCATCATGATTATCACCGCCAGAGGATTGGGAGTCGGTTGCTCCAAGCGTTGATTGAGGCGGCACGGCACTCCGGCCTTCGTTCCATTCTGGCGAACATCTCTGCAGATCAGACACCGAGCGTTCGGCTGCACGAGAAGTTCGGATTTCAGAAGGTCGCTCATTTGCGAGAAGTCGGCCAAAAATTCAATCAAAGGTTCGATGCAATCTATTTGCAATTGCTCCTGGCAGCCTAACCGGTCGCTGTTGGCGCTGTCAGTTTTGCTGTCGCGGTTCCCGTCGCGAATCGGCGGTGGCTCAGTTTTCTACGTCTAGGCGACGTGAGGCGCGCTGCTCTGCATTGTTCAACTTGGCATGAGACATAAATTGAAAACAGGATTTACGCTGCTTGAGCTTTTGGTCGTCATTGCGATCATTGCCATTCTGGCAGCGTTATTGATGGCAGCAGTTGGCCTCGCCAAAGACAAGGCGGGGCGGATTGTTTGTTTGAACAACCTGCGACAAATCAATCTGGGAGTGCGGATGTATTCTGACGACTCAAACGACAAGACACCCAAACCTGTAGCTGCGGTTTTGAATCCGTATGATGCTTACAAGGAGCTGATGAAAAGCTATGTGGGTTTGAAAGGCAAGTCCTCCAAACAGGAGAAGTTGTTCGTCTGTCCAGCCGACACTTTTTATTGCGATTATTGGCTGGGACATTATCCGCATTCCGCTCCGTTGGTGGGATATGTTTCAGGGGGCATTTGTGCCCGTCCAGATTTTGATTTTTCAAGTTATGCATTCAACGCAGGAAACCTGGTCGGCGACAACGAGCATCCAGCCAACAGGCCGGGCATTGCCGGATTACCCCTCAGTTCCATCAAACGTCCAGCAAGAACGGTTCTGGCGGCCGAAGTGCCGGCTCTCGTTCCATTTTCGTGGCACAAGCCGAAGCGGCCTCTGGATATTCCTTCAAACCTCATCTTTAACAATGCAATGAACATGGTTAGTTTTGTGGATGGACATGTCAGCTATGTCAATGTGTTTTGGAAAACTTCATGGCCGCTAACATCAAATTACGACCCGCCAGATGGCTATGCCGGCAATTACGATCCGCCAGATGGCTATGATTACCAGTGGAGTGCAAATTGATTATTGGAAGTCACAATTCGCTGGAGCCCCTATTGGCCACCGCAGTTCCGCTGTCGCGGTTCACGTCACAAATACGGCGTGGCTCGGCTTTTTCGTTAGACTGCTTTCGTACATCGCATGAACACAACTATACTTCGACCTTATATCATCAGCACGGTCTTCGTCGCGGCATGGCTGGCTTGCGGTTGGATGCTCCGCCTCGGACCGGCCAGCTATAGCCTTATCGGGACACCCTTTGTCGTGGCTTTTCAGCTTGTGATCTGTCGTCGTCCTATTCACCAACTATGGGTGCGCGACGTGGAGAGTTTTCACCTGGACCGGATCGGCATTCTGCTGGCCATCACGATCATTGCTATGCAGGCTGCTTTATTTTGGCAGTTCCTTCTGCCATGGCATATCTGGGGAGTGCTGTTCTTGTTTGTCATCATCATCGGCAGTGTGGGGTTCGCCTATGCATTGCGCCAACAGCGCGCCGACAGGTTCAAGCAGGCACTTCCGAGCTTTGCAATTGCGCTGTTCGTTGGCTGTATTCTGGTCTGGACGTTAAAACATTCAATGGGCTTGACCGCTGTGCTCCCGCTGGCGGTGCTCAAGAATTTCATCAGGGTGTTACCCTACGTTTTCATAGTTGACGAGGTTGTCTTTCGCGGGCTGCTGGATCCGTATGTCGCGCCATCATCAGGCAGTCGCCGGGGGCAATGGATTTCAGCGGTTTTTATATCGGCATTGTGGGGCTTCTGGCACATGTGGCACACGCAGGTATTGCTGGACTTTGCGCTTACACTCGCATTGGGAGTGCCACTATCGTTTTGCTGGAGGAAGAGCGGCACTTTGCTGCTTCCGGGCGTGGCTCATGCATTGATTGACGCCTATCGAGACACTATTTTATATGTGCATTAACCCACAGCCTGCATTCATCGTGTGAAAACATTCATTCGCAACCTCCCGGTGCCAGCAGAATTTTGTCTCGTCCTGTTTGTCGGCTTTGGCTTGGGCAATATCTACATCGTATGGACGATGGCACGACAGGGCGTGATGACGATCAGCGACGGCATTGCGCTGGGGCTTTTGGTTCTGAAATTGTTGGAGCTTGGGGTCATTTTGTGGATTGGTCGAATCCGCGGATGGTCTGTTTCCACATTTGGATGGCAGATTTCATGGAAGGGGACCGCAATAGGCATTCTTTTGTTTATCGCCGCAGCGATGGTAAAGATTCTTGCGCTTATTTCGCTGGCTCGCATCCATTCGCCGGGGCCGGGACTTGTCATCGCCGGGCTTACGGTGCCGGTTATCATTCTTCTGGCGCTCATCAACCCTTTTTTCGAGGAATTGTTGGAGGGCGGCTATTTCATTCATTCGTTGCAGCGGTATGGGATTTGGATCGCCGTATTAGCGAGCAGCGTATTCAGAGGAGCATTGCACTTGTATCAGGGATTTAATGGGGCAGCAGCCATTTTTGCGGGAGGCATACTGTTCGGTCTGGCATATTGGCGGTGGCAACAACTCTGGCCGCTTGTCGTTGCGCATTTCCTGGACGATTCCATCGGATTACTATATTTCCGCCATGCGGCCTAACACCCATTAAGCCCGGACTGTCAACCGGCAGAAGGAATTCCCGACGAAAAGTTTTTCGTTTTCGTTTAACATGCAACCAACAAAACTTTCCGGCTTGATTTTAATTTACAGCGCAAACCAGGGGCATCCGGCAAACGCCCCTGCCAAACCCTGTGGCGGCGCTCACAGAGCGCCGCCAAGGTGTGAAAATGCCGGAAATTACCGGGTTTTGCAGAGGTCTCAATTTTTATAGTTTGCCAGCTCTTTCTTGCTGCGCCGGGATTATCCGGTTGACCAGGAATCGCGCCAGACTGGTGGTGCGGGCCAAGGTCCTGCGGCAGGGCGGCATATGGTTGCGCCGCCATGAAATTTGGGCCGCGCCGCAGCGCGGCCCGGCCGTTCAGGTGGACATGATGGAGACGGGATTGCTCCATGGACCCTGTTTGGTGCTGCCGCCCAGCGCACAGAACTCCACCAGGTAAACCGTGCCGGGCACGGTCGGCGTGAGCACCATCAGGCGCGCGCCGGTGAACACCGGCCAGAGCGTCCACGTCTTGCCGCCGTCCGTGCTCGTGCGCACCTGATACATCCGGCCGTTCACCACGCCCTGGCCGCCGGCCTTTTGCCCCGGTCCTCCCCATGAACCTCGTAGCGCAGGTGTCCCGCCGGCGGACTGGCCGGGCGTCTCGCCCGGTGATAGAACTGGCGGCGAGACGCCGCCGACACTCGCCGCCGGGGACGGCAGCGCCACCTTGGCGTCGGTTCAGGGGTTCAACGCGCGCAATTTAAACTCGGGGAATTCTTGCAGCCGGCCACCCTGCGTCCGGCCCCGGAGCGCGAAATTTGGGTGGGGTTGGTTGGAATTTTAGAGCCGCCCCCCTAAAAATGCGGGATTCCCGATTCCAGTCCGGCCTGATATAAGATGACCGGAACCAGTTGCCAGACTTACATGAACCAAATACTTTTGAAACAACCGGCACGGACGTTGAAATCCTCAAACCGCATCGTCAAGGACCCCGGTTGTAAAAAATCTGACATGAGCGACAAAGCCAACCATGACCTGCGCGCGATTGTAAAGCAGTTTCAAATTCCAGGCGAGTTTCTGGAGGCGGGGGCTTACGGAAGCGGTCACATCAACGACACCTATTGCGCCGTGTTCAACCAGGGCGGCACGCGCGCCCGCCATATTCTCCAGCGCATCAACCATGGCGTCTTCAAGCAGCCCGTGGCGCTCATGGAAAATGTCCAGCGCGTCACGGCGCATCTCCTCGGCAAGGCGGCCGGCGAACCCGACGCCGGCCGCCGTGTGCTGACGCTCATCCCGGCGCGCTCCGGCGCGGCGTTTTTCCGCGATGACGCCGGCAACTACTGGCGGGCCTATGTCTTCATCGAGGCCGCGCGCGGCCTCGACGCGGTGCAGTTTCCGGCGCAGGCGCGGGCGGCGGCCAGGACGTTCGGCCGTTTCCAAAAGCTGCTGGCCGACCTGCCGGCGCCGCGCCTGCATGACACGATTCCGGATTTTCACCACACGCCGAAACGGTTTGCCGCGCTGGAAAAAGCGGTCGCCGCCGACGCGGTCAACCGGGCGGTTTCGGCGAAGCCGGAAATTGAGTTCGCCCTGCGCCACCGGGCGATCTGCCGCGTGCTGCTGGACGCGAAACTGCCGGAACGGGTGACGCACAACGACACGAAGTTCAACAACGTGCTGCTCGATGACGCGACGGGCGAAGGCCTCTGCGTGATTGACCTGGACACCGTCATGCCGGGCCTGGCGTTATATGATTTCGGCGACATGGTGCGCACGACGACCAGCCCGGCGCAGGAGGACGAGCGGGATTTGTCCAAGGTGCGGATGCAGCTTCCGATGTTCGAGGCGCTGGCGCGCGGCTACCTGAGTTCGGCGGCGGACTTTCTGACACCGGCGGAAAAAAAATTCCTGCCGTTCTCCGGCAGGCTCATCACGTTTGAGACCGGCATCCGCTTCCTGACGGATTTTCTGGCGGGCGACACTTATTTCAAAGTGCATCGCGCCGGCCACAACCTCGACCGCTGCCGCACGCAGTTCAAGCTGGTCGAGTCCATCGAGCAGCAGGAAGAAAAAATGAACCAGCTGGTGGAGGCCATTTGAAATGAGAATTCTCGTCACCGGCGGCGCGGGTTTCATCGGCAGCCACATCGTCGAACATTTCCAGGACGGGGCCGAGGTGCGCGTGCTGGACAATTTGCGCTCCGGCTTCAAGCGCAACCTCGCCGGTTTCCGGCACGAGTTCATCAAGGCTTCGGTTCTGGATCGCAAGGCAGTTCGCCAGGCGGTGCAAGGGGTGGATTACATTTTTCACCTGGCCGCGATGATCAGCGTGCCGGAGTCCGTGGCCAAGCCTGTTGAGTGCAATGAAATCAACACCACCGGCACGCTCGTCGTGCTGGAGGAGGCCGCGAAGGCCGGCGTGAAAAAACTGGTGCTGAGCACGTCCGCCGCGATCTACGGCGACAATCCGGTCGT
This sequence comes from uncultured Bifidobacteriaceae bacterium, assembly GCA_964449815.1. GTDB lineage: Bacteria > Verrucomicrobiota > Verrucomicrobiia > Limisphaerales > UBA11358 > UBA11358. The sequence continues at coordinate 7,420 of CAYVGC010000096.1, read as the reverse complement.
GCCGAAAGTGGAGACGATGCTGGCCGAGCCGAAAAGCCCCTATGCCATCACCAAGCTCGACGGCGAATTTTACTGCAAGCTGTTCGCCGACGAAGGCCGGCTGCCGACGGCGTGTTTGCGCTACTTCAACGTCTTCGGCCCGCGCCAGGATCCGCAGAGCCAGTATGCCGCCGCCGTGCCGATCTTCATTGACCGCGCGGTGAAAAACCTGCCGATCACGATTTATGGCGACGGCGAGCAGACGCGCGATTTTATTTTTGTGAAGGACATTGTGGCGGCGAATGTCTTTTTCGCCACGCAGTCGAATTCGACCGGCGTGTTCAACGTGGCTTACGGGAAAAAAATCACCATCAAGAAACTCGCGCAAAAAATCTGCGCGCTCACCGGCTCGAAATCGGAGATCAAGCACGCGCCGGAACGTCCGGGCGACGTGAAACATTCGCTGGCGGCGATTGGCAAGCTGCGGGCGGCCGGCTTTGCGCCGGCGGGCAATCTTGCCGACGGGCTGGCGGCGACGATTCAATTTTTTCAAAACCGGGCCAGGGGCTGACCGCCTCATTGGCAGACCAAAAACAAAAAAATTATAAAACCATTCCGCAACCTCGAAATGGCGGCGGCGCTGCGGGCCGTGGTTGTTTTTACCGGCGCGCCGGTGCGCGCGGCGGAGTTCACTTTGGAAAATGACCAAGTGGCCGTCACCGGCGTCGCGCAAGGCGGACAGCTTTTGCCCGGCGTGTGAGAAGCTGAATTTTGACGTTGCACAATCCATCGGCGCGGCCGGAGCAATGCCCATCAGCGGTAAATCACAATCAGGAACATCACCGCCTCGCCTTTGCCGGCGTTGATGATGGCGTGCGGCACGTCGGCGCGGTAGCTGGCGGAATCGCCGGCGTTCAGCTCCTCGCCATCACTCGCCGACTCGACGCGGATGCGGCCTTTCTGCACCGTGATGAATTCGCGGGTGCCCTCGAAATGCGCCGAGCTGCGCAGGGCGCCGCCGGACTGAAGCCGGACTTCGTAAAATTCAACGTCCTTTTCCAGGTTCAACGGCGAGAGCGTGCGGATGCGGCAGTCCTGGTCCGAGCGGTAATGGTAGGCGTGATCCTCGGCCCGGATGACGTTGACCGTCGTGGCGGCGCCGGGCATTTCCAGCAGCTCGCCCAGCGACAGGCCGAAGGCGCGGGCAATTCGCAGCGTGACGGCCAGCGTGGGGTTGGCCTGCTCGCGTTCAATCTGGCTCAGCATGGAACGGCTCACGCCGCTGGCGCTGGCCAGCGATTCGAGCGACCAGCCGCGCGCGGTGCGCAACTGCCGGACGCGGCCGCCGAGGTCGCGGCTGATGGCCTCCGGCGGCCTGGCCGCCGGGGCCGGGGCGGTTTTCCGGGGTGAAGGTGCGGGATTCATGTTGTGCAATATAGTGGATATTTTTCTTGCATATCGGAACTGGCTGCGTCTATTATATCGGAACTGGTTCCAAGATAATAGAAAATTCTCCATCCCATTATGAAAGCACTGGTCAAAAAAGAATCCAAACCCGGTCTCTGGCTGCAGGACGTGCCGGAACCGAAAACCGGCATCAACGACGTGCTCATCCGCGTGGACCGCACCAGCATCTGCGGCACCGACGTGCATATTTACAAATGGAACGCCTGGGCGCAGAAAACCATTCCCGTGCCGATGGTGATCGGGCATGAGTTCGTCGGCGAAATCGCCGAGGTCGGCTCGAACGTCTCCGACTTCCGGCCCGGCGACGTGGTCAGCGCCGAGGGCCATGTCGTCTGCGGACGCTGCCGCAATTGTCTGGCCGGCCGCCGGCATCTGTGCAAGGACATCCAGGGCATCGGCGTCAACCGCACCGGTGCGTTCGCCGAATACATTTCCGTGCCGATGACCAACGTCTGGCACCACCAGCCGGGCATTGACCGCGACGTGGCCAGCATTTTTGACCCGTTCGGCAATGCCACGCACACCGCGCTTTCGTTTGATCTGCTCGGCGAGGACGTGTTGATCACCGGCGCGGGGCCGATCGGCGTGATGGCCGTCGGCATCGCCAAGCATGCCGGCGCGCGCTATGTCGTCATCACGGACATGAACGACTACCGGCTCGGCCTGGCAAAGAAAATGGGCGCGGACGTCGCGCTCAACGTCACCCAGGGGCGGCTCAAGGACGTGCAGGAAAAGCTGGGCATGAAGGAAGGCTTTGATGTCGGACTGGAAATGTCCGGCACCGCCGCCGCGTTCCGTGACATGGTTGACAACATGGCGCACGGCGGCAAAATCGCGATGCTGGGCATCCAGTCCGAGCCGATTGCCATTGACTGGAACAAGGTGGTTTTCAACATGCTCACGATCAAGGGCATTTACGGCCGCGAAATGTATGAGACGTGGTATAAGATGACCGTGATGCTCGAAAGCGGGCTGGACATCCGGCCCGTCATCACGCACCGGTTTCACTACACCGAGTTTGAAAAAGGCTTTCAAGCCATGTTGAGCGGCCAGTCCGGCAAGGTGGTGCTCAACTGGCGCTGACTTATGAACCGGTCTTCCCAGATCCGCAGCCGCAGCGAAGCGGTGTTGTCGCTCGTCGGCAACACGCCGCTGGTGCCGCTGCATTTCGAAGCCGAGCGCCTCACGATTTACGCCAAATGCGAAAGTCTGAATCCCAGCGGCAGCATCAAGGACCGTTTCGCCAAATGCGTGCTGCTCGACGCGGAACGGCGCGGCCTGCTGCGCCCGGATTCCATCATCGTGGAGTGCAGCAGCGGCAACACCGGCATCGCGTTGTCCATGATCGGCGCGACGCTGGGCTACCAGGTGAAAATCCTCATGTCCGCCAGCGCCAGCGAGGAACGGCGAAAAATTATCCGCCAGCTCGGCGCGGAACTGATCTTGTTCGACAGCGCCGGGCAATATGAGACGGGCATTGAGATGTCGCGCGAAATGGCGGCGAAGGACGCGCGCGTTTTTCTGCCCCGTCAGTTTGATAATTCCATTAACGCCGAGGATCACGAGCATTTCACCGGCCAGGAAATTCTCAAGCAGATGCCCGGGCCGATTGACGCTTTTGTGACCGGCTTCGGCACCGGCGGCACGCTGGCCGGCTGCGGCAGGGCCATCAAACGCCGCTGGCCGGACGCGCGCATCATTGCCATGGAACCCGCCGAACAGGCGCTCCTCGCGGGCGAATGTCCGTGCTGCCATTTTATCGAAGGCGTCGCCGACGGTTTCATCCCGCCGCTGCTGCGAAACGCGCCGCTGGACGGCGAGGTGAAAATCAAAAGCGCCGAGGCCATGGCGATGACGCGCCGGCTGCACCGCGAATTTGGCCTGCTCGTCGGCACCTCTTCCGGCGCGAACGTCACCGCCGCGCTCCGTCTGGCGCAAGAGCTTGGCCCGCGCGCGACGGTGGTGACGCTGCTCTGCGACCGTGCCGAACGCTATTTCAGCACGCCGCTTTTTGATGCGCAGGAAATCTCCCGGTTTAATTCAAAAAATAAACAATAAATGAGATTACACCGGCTCCTCGCCATTTTTATGCTGGCCGGCCTGACCGCCCAGGCGCAAAACAAACTCCGCGTGCCGGCGTTCACGGCTTATTTTGAACCCGCCACCGGCGAAGCGGAGATTTCAGATCTCCGTGGCATCTCTGGCTGGAACAATCCCGCGCAAAAAATTCTTTGGTTTGGTGAAATCAAAACTCCGGGCCGGCTCGATTGCTCGGTTGTCTTGCGATTGCGCGCCGGCGCGGAAACCAAACTGCGCCTGACTGTCGCCGGAACATCCCGCGAGGCCACGGCCAAAGGCGCGGGCGACGCGCGGGTCAACGTGCCGTTCGGCTCCTTTGCCATCGCCGCAACGGGCTATCAAAAGTTCACGCTCGAATCGCTCAATGCCGCCGGCCAGCCGGCCGGTGAGATTGAGGCGCTGCGACTGGACGGCACGGCGGCCCAGGACGCGCATTTTAATCTGAAACCACGTCGCAACGCCGCCTCGGTGCATCTTGCTTATCCGACGCCGGGTTTCACCAATGTGGACGCTTTTTATTGCGAAGTGACCGGCGTGGAAACTCCGCTGTGGACTTACTTCGAGGCCTGCGGCTGGCATCGCGGTTATTTCGGGATGCAGGTCAACAGCCCGGCCGAGCGCCGCATTATTTTTTCCGTTTGGGACAGCGGCAATGAAGCCGCAAACCGCGGCAAGGTCGGCCAGGAAGACCGGGTGACGCTGGTGGCCAAGGGCGAAAATGTTTTCAGCGGCGACTTTGGCAACGAAGGCACCGGCGGTCACAGCCATCTGGTTTATGACTGGAAAACCGGCGAGAAACAGCGCTTCCTCGTCACCGCCAGGCCGGCGGACGCCACGCACACGATTTATGCCGGCTGCTGGTTTCACCCGGAACAAAAAAAATGGCTGCTGATTTCCAGTTGGAAGGCGCCGAAGGACGGCGCTTATCTTCACGGCCTTTACAGTTTCGTCGAGAATTTTGGCGGCGACAACGGACAGCTCAACCGCAAGGCGCTTTACGGCAACCAATGGCTGCGCACCGCCGACGGCCAGTGGCACGAGGTGACCACGGCCGGTTTCAGTTGCGATCTGACGGGCAAGGCGGACCGCTTCGACCGCTTCATGGGCGTTGAGAACGGACAATTTTTTCTCTCGACCGGCGGCTTCATTCCCGGCTTCACAAAATTTGGCGGGAAGTTCACCCGCCCGGCCACCGGCCAGCCGCCGGTGGATTTTGTCCCGCCGGCAACTCCCGAAAAATGATTTATGTCCTCCGCATTCAAAAAACATCTGCAGTCGCAGCTCGCCGAAATCCGCCAGGCGGGCACTTACAAAAACGAGCGTGTCATCATCACCCCGCAGGGCGCCGCCATCCGTGTCGCCGACGGCGAGCCGGTGCTAAATCTGTGCGCCAACAACTACCTCGGCCTGGCCCAGCATCCTGCCGTCGCCGCCGCCGCCAAGGCCGCGATTGACGAATGGGGCTATGGCTGCGCCAGCGTGCGTTTCATTTGCGGCACGCAGGGCGTCCACAAAAAACTGGAGGCGAAGTTGAGCGAGTTTCTTGGCACCGAGGACACGATTCTTTATTCATCGTGCTTCGATGCGAACGGCGGATTGTTCGAGACCTTGCTGGGTGAACCGGATGCGATTATTTCCGACGAACTGAACCACGCGAGCATCATTGACGGCATCCGGCTTTGCAAGGCGCAGCGCCTGCGCTACAAAAACAACGACATGGCCGACCTTGCGGCGAAATTGGAGGAGGCCAAAAATGCGCGTTTCAAAATGATCGCCACCGACGGCGTGTTTTCGATGGACGGCTTCATTGCGAATCTGAAGGGCATTTGCGACCTCGCCGACAAACATGGCGCGCTGGTCATGGTGGACGATTCGCACGCCGTCGGTTTCATGGGCCAGACCGGACGCGGCACGCCCGAATATAACCGCGTCATGGGCCGCGTGGACATCATCACCGGCACGCTCGGCAAGGCGCTGGGCGGCGCGAGCGGCGGCTACACGAGCGGGCGGAAGGAGATCATCGAATTTCTCCGCCAGCGCTCGCGGCCGTATTTATTTTCCAACACCCTCGCTCCGGCCATCGCCGGAGCTTCCATAAAAGTTTTGGAGTTGTTGAGCGGTTCGACCGGGCTGCGCGACCAGTTGGAGGCGAACACCCGGTTTTTCCGCGCCGGCATGTCCCGGCTCGGCTTTAATATTCTGCCCGGCACGCATCCGATTTGTCCGGTGATGCTCGGCGACGCCGCGCTGGCCACAAAATTCGCCGACGCCATGTTGCGGCACGGTGTTTATGTCATTGGCTTTTCCTATCCGGTGGTGCCGCCGGGCAAGGCGCGCATCCGCACCCAGATTTCCGCCGCCCACTCGCGGCCGGATTTGGAACTGGCCATGAATGCCTTTGCCGCCGTGAAAAAAGAACTGGGCCTGTGAACCGGGGTGAATGTTCATGCCGGCAAGACGGCTTGGGGATGCTTCAATAAACCAAAATGAGCACCGCCGCCGCCTGCGCCGACTTCACCACCTCCTCAAAAATGGCAAACAGGAGTGCGGCTGGGTCGAAGACCAGCCGCAGCCCGTGGGAAGCGCCTCAAGCCGGGCGAGCATCTGGGCGTCCCGCTGGTCGCACTTGCGCTCGGAACGGGAGATGGCGTGGAGCTTGCGCGGGTTGGCGACGAAAACCGTGGCGCCGAGTCCTGTGAGGTGCCGGCTGATCCACGGGCTGTGCGTGTCGGCCTCCATCGCCACGGTGGCTCGGGGAAAATCGGCCAGCAACTTGGCCAGCGCGGGCCGGGTGTTGGACCAGGAGCCTTCATGGATCATCTGGCCGGAAGTATCCAGGACGCAGACATATTGTGCCCGATCACCAAGATCAAGGCCGATGGTGAACCCGTTGACGAGGGCAGCGGGTGAAGCGGATACGATGGACGGAACTTTTGTTTTCATAAGCAGACTATATCACCAACGCATTATTGCGTCGGTCGTCTGCCTTCTCATCTAATCTTGTTAGGCATCATTTTGTAACCTTCTGAAATTTCTGCAATGCCGGCTGGGTAGCTCCGTCAATGTTGCTCCAAACCAACTCTTGGCTATTCAATCGGATAATATGCCACCGCATAACAATCGTCTGGCCGTCGTTCGTCTGTGTGGTAATCACAGTGCCGCTTTTGACTGCCAATGTCCCCTCACTCTGGACTGTCTTGCCATTGCTCATGCCGCTCACCTGACTTTTGAAGCTGCCATCTGGTGTAATGATGCCTGTGGTCGTGAGGCCGGGTCCCCAATGCGAAACCCATGTCCCCGCCAACTCACCCTGAATCTGCTGGTCGCTGGGATGCTTGATGTATATCCAGAGTAGTGCAATGACGGCCACGAGAACGGCCACCACGATGATGCTGAATCTTTTCATAGCGCCTGATGATGTCTAACGAAAAAATCTGAGCCACCGCCGACTCGCGGCGTGAACCGCGATAGCGGAACTGCCAGCGCCAACGGCGGTTGGCTCCGGCGACTTGTTAGGTTGCGTGGTTTGACTCCATCTGTCGCTCATATCGCGAATCACGAATCCAGGCAAATATGCCAAAAATCGTGAATAAAAAATTCAGCTCAAGCAATACTGCTGCCCATCCATAACCAACGTCAAAAATCTGCGGCTTGAAAATCTCGAAAGCGACATCAACGGCAAACGCTAAAACTTGTAACAGAGCAATGACTCCTAATGCTCTGCCATGGAATTTCCGCTCACGAGTCAACCAACGACGCAGTGGCCAAAGCAAAATGCCGCTCAGATAAATCGGTATGCAAAGTAAAAACTGGATGAAAAGTGGCATAAACGCTCATGCAGCCTAACAGATAATGGACAGACGGTTGTTGCGCCTATCCTCGGCCAAGTTCCGCC